>NZ_VCHX02000179.1 GCF_005768555.2 Streptomyces sporangiiformans | reverse complement strand
CGCGCCGCGGCGTCGCCCGCGACACCCTCCGCCGCCCCGGCCGCCGCCAACGCGACGACCGCGGCACCACCCGCCCGGGCACCCGCAACGACTCCCGCCGCCCCACGGACAACCGCCCGGGCGCACCGGGCCGCGACGGCAACCGCCGCCCGGACCAGGACCGCGACCGCCGCCCTGACGGCGACAGGAGGGACGAGGACCGCAGGAGAGACGGCGACCGCGACCGTCCCGACGCCGACCGGCGCAGGGACGACGGCCGCCGCCGCGAGACCGAGGGCAGCAAGAAGCAGCCCCGCCGCGATACCGAATCCCGCCCGGGCCGCGCCCTCCGCCGCGCCCGCCAAACGGTCAAGTCGGCGCTCAGCAGGGCTCGTCGAGCGGGCCGCAGGCTCCTGGGCAAGGGCCGCAACCTCGGCCGCAAATTGAACAACAGCACCCGCCGCATGCGCGACGCGTACAAGCGCCGCCGCGACCTTCTCCACAAGCAGCGGCAGCGCCGCCAGGAGCAGAAGCGACAGCGCCAGGAACGTCGCGACCAGAGGCGCGGGAAGGAGAATTCAGAAGGTTCAAAGCAGCGGCGCATTGACGTCATCATGGCCCGCATTACGTCGGTTCTCAGGGCGCCGCTCAGGAAGGGAATTCTCAAGCCGACATTCCGAGCCACGCTGGCCGCCATGAAGGTGTGGTACCGCCTCACTGGTCTGGTGGCTGAGGGCTCTCCCAGGTTCCAGGTGATCGGCACCCTCAATCCAAAAGGCAAGGGGCCGAATGGCGAGTATTCAGGTAAAGAGTCAACCGCTTACAGTCCACCTCGAAAGCCTGCCGAGGATCAAGAATCTACCGACCCGGGTGAGGTGCACCGGAGGGCTCGGGCGGCTTTGGAGAGGATGGACCGGGAAGGGGAAGGCGACGTGGGTAAGAGGGCGCTCCTGGAGCAGATCGCAAGGCAGGCCAAAAACGCGGAAGAGGCCGACAAGGACGACGAGTTGGCGGACCTGAGAGAGGATGAGCGGCGGGATCTGGACGACCTGCTGGAAGCATATTCCTCTTCTGGGTACAAGCGCTCTGAGATAGACCCCAAGAAGGAGCGTGACGAGAAGGAGAGTGAACGCAAGAAGAAGGAAGAGGAAGGCTTCCGTGCCAAGGTGAACAAGGCTACGCACATACCTCCGCGCTCATATTCTGGCGGCAAGCACTGGAAGGGCACCTCGGAAGATGAGCGGCGGAACGCCAGCAGGAACGGGGGTGCGGGTCAATTCATGAAGAGTATGGGCGAAGGGGAAGTGAAACAACTGGAGCGTGAAGCCCTACTCGATGGCAAAAGGGTGGAGAAGCCGTCGGTCTATTATGGCTGGAAGAGGTTTGGCCGCCAGATAGGCTGGGCTAACGGTAAGCCGGCTTACGTCCTTCGGGCGGAGATGACCAAGACGAATCCTCCCTTCATTCACTCTCATCCGCGATTGGAGATGGACTGATATGGTAAGACTAATTCCTCTGAGGGTTCCTTCCGGGTGGAGTGTTGCCTTCAATAAGTTCATGGAGCTACCTGAGTCGGGGAGAATTACAGCAGAGGAACGCGAAGCGTATCTTACCGAAGATATCCTCTCCATGGTTTCCACTTCTTTTGTGGGTGATCATTGGCGCACGTTGCCCGACTCGTTGATCATCGACCTCGGATGGTATGCCCCTTCGAGGGGTGACGGTTTCTATCGTCTGTGTGTGCTGCGCGGCTCATGGGACAACGTGGTCATCGTTGTCGAGAATCCAGATCAGTACGTTATCCGCGATTGCATTGACTATATTCTCGAAGCCCTGTCCACCGGAGCTTCATTGGAACAAATCTCTCCAGTTTTGAAGACTTTGGGGGAGCATCAATGACCCGCTACGCCAACATCCCCAAGCCCATCCGCTCCGGCATAGTCATAGTCGACCCCGAGCGCGGCACCCCCCAGCGCATCATCGTGCTGCAGTTCAATCCGGACACGCTGGAGCGTTCCGTCGCGCCGCAAGCCGCCGGAGGCGATGGTGGCGGCGGAGGGGGGAGTGGAGGGGACAGAAACGAGGCCCTGCGGCTCAAGGGCCCTGCCCAGGAGACCTGGAAGTTCACCGCCGAGATAGACGCCACCGACCAGTTCGAGATACCGGCGCCCGACGGGATCCATCCCCAACTGGCCGTTCTCGAGATGCTCGTGCAGCCCACGTCGTCGCAGCTGCGGGAAGCCAGCCGGCTGTCCAAGAAGGGGACCATCGAGATCAGCCCGATCGAGATGCCGCTGACCCTCTTCACATGGGGCAGCAAGCGGGTCATGCCCGTGCGGCTGACGGAGCTGTCCATCAACGAGTCCGCCTTCGACGTCAACCTCAACCCCATCCGGGCCTCGCTCAGCATCGGGCTCAAGGTGCTCACCGTCAGCGATCTGCCGCTCGGGCATCGCGGCGCCGAGCTCTACTACGCGCACCTCGCGCAGAAGGAACGCCTCGCCGGCGCGGCCCGCTCCGCGGGGCTCGGCTCGCTGGGGCTCAACGCCGGTGACATCGGGACGGGAAGGGGCTGAGAGGAACGTCATGGCCGACATCGAGCCGTACGAGAACGCGCTGGACGCGATACCGGGTGCGCACCCCTACCCACGGTCCAGCCGCTACCACGATGCCGAGATCGGGATCCACAAACAACCCGACGGGACCGAAGTCCGGTACACCAAGCGCCGGTTGCTCCCCCCGCTCCAGGAAGAGAACGACACGCAGACGCACACCGTCAGCGCGGGTGAGCGCCCGGACCTCCTCGCGCAGCGCTACATCGGCGACCCCGCCCAGTGGTGGCAGATCGCCGATGCCAACCCGGTCCTCGATCCCCGGGAGCTGACCGACGACGCGGGCAAGGAGATCGACATTCCGCTGGCCGGCGGCTTCCCGCGGGGAGACCGGCGTGGCTGAGGTGCCCGTGGGGCAGGGCCCCCTCCACATCACCCTTCACATGGGGCCGCAGCTCGCCCGGCCCGTTCCCGCCGAGGTGACCGAAGCGCTGCTGTCCGCCCAGATCACCGCGACCGCGGGCGAACGCAGCGGATTTCAGCTGGCCTTCGATCTAACGAAGAACGGGCTGATCAGTCGCAGCCTCCTCCCCGAAGGTTTCTTCGACCCGAAGACCCGGGTCATCGTCACCGTCAGCGTCAAGGGCACGCCCGAAGTGCTCTTCGACGGCCTCATCGTGCGCCAGGAGGTCGGAGCCAGCAATCAGCCGGGACACTCCACCCTGACCGTCACCGGTGAGGATCTGACGCTCCTCATGGATCTGGAGGAGCGGACGGACCGGTATCCGAATCTGCCGCCGTCCGAGCGCGTGGTGGCCATCCTGCGCCGCTACTCCGATTACGGCATCCGCCCCGACGTGTACGCGGAGAAGATCACCCAGCCTCCGCACCAGGACCTGAGGGTGCACTACCAGACCGGCACCGACCTGCAGTACGTCAACGAGCTCGCGCGCGCCAACGGCTACACCTTCTATCTGGAGCCCGGCCCCAACCCCGGCCAGTCCTCGGCCCGTTGGGGCCCCGAGGTCCGCCTCGGCATCCGCCAGCACGCCCTCAACGTCAACATGGACGCCAACTCCACCGTCGACCAGCTGACGTTCGCGTACGACGGGACGGCGAGGGAAGAGCCGCAGGCACGCTGGCAGGACCCCGGGACCCGCCAGTCCACGCTCCTCCCGCAGCCGCCGATCAGCCCACTGCGCCCGCCCCTCGGTAAGCGGCCCACACCCGCCCTCAAGCGCAGGACGCTGTCCGGAACCGCGAAACAGCAGCGCGAGCAGGCCGAGGCCGAACTCCTCGCCCGCGCCGCCGTCTCCGCCGACGTGATCTCGGGCTCCGGCTCGCTCGACGTCAACCGGCACGGCTACATCCTGCAGCCACGCCAGCTCGTCGGCGTACGCGGTTCCGGACGCGCGTACGACGGCGACTACTACGTCAAGTCCGTCACGCACAACCTGCGGCCGGGCTCCTTCCAGCAGAACTTCACGCTGAGCAGAGAAGGCCTCGAGGCGCGCAGCGCGTACGTACGGCCCTAGGCCCAGCGACTCGGACTCACCACGCGACACCCACAGACCAGGAGCAGTTCAGCATGGCGGCACCCAGCAATCGCTACCTCGGCAAGTTCCGCGGCCGAGTCGTGGACAACGACGATCCGCTGCACATCGGCCGCATCACCGTCGAGGTCCCGGACGTCCTGGGCGACGAGCCGTCGACCTGGGCGCTGCCCTGCCTGCCGTTCACCGGGCCGCAGGCGGGTCAGTTCGTGGTGCCGGCACCCGGCACCGGCGTGTGGGTCGAGTTCGAGCAGGGCGACCCCAGTTTCCCGGTGTGGACGGGGTGTTGGTACGGGGAGCAGGCCGAGCTGCCGCCCGACGCCCGCCGTCTCGTGCAGCCCGCCTCGCAGGCCAAGCCCGTCGTGGTGCAGACACCCGGGGCGCACAAGATCGTGATGAGCGATCCGCCCGGCGCCGATCAGGGGATTCTGCTGCAGGCCCAGGGCGGCGCGTACATCCGCATCACCAAGGAAGCCATCGTGATCTCCAACGGCCTCGGCGCGGAGGTCGTGCTGCGCGGAAACCAAGTGGACGTGAACGAGGGCCAGTTGACCGTCGCGTCGAAGCGATAGAAACCGGGGGAAGGAAGAACGTGTCCGGGATATCCGGGAATCTGCTCGGCGCGGCTGCCATGATCAGCTGCCCGCACGGCGGTCGTGCCGCCACCACCACATCGGCCGGCACCGCGCTCGTCGACGGCATGCCCGTCGCCACGGCCGCACACCGATATGTCGTCACCGGCTGCCCGCACACCGTCGACGGTGTGCCCGTGCCGTGCGTCTCCGTCCGCTGGACCGCGGACGGCACCGGCATCACCGTCGACGGCGCGCCCGTGCTGCTCGACACCTCATCGGCCCAGTGCTTCACGGCGGCCTCCGTGCCGCAGGGGCCGCCCGTCGTCCGGACCGCGCAGCGAAAGGTGACCGTCCGATGAGCCCACGCACCCACGGGCGCAACCGCCCGCGCACCGACATCGCGTTCCCCTTCCGGGCCGACCGTCGTGGCCGCACCGCACACGCCGACCGCGACGAACACGTCCGCGACCTGATCGAGCAACTGCTGTTCACCAGCCCCGGCGAGCGCGTGATGCGCCCCGACTTCGGCTGCGGACTGCTCGACCTGGTGTTCGCGCCCAACAGCCCCGAACTCACCAGCACCCTCGAACTGACCGTGCACGCCTCCCTGCAGCGCTGGCTCGGCGACCTCATCGAAGTGGAGGCCCTGGACGTGGTCAGCGAGGACAACGCCGTCCGCGTGCATCTCTCGTACGCCGTGCGCTCCACGGGGACGCGCCGCGACGACGTCTTCGAGGGGAGGGCCGCGGCATGACGAGTACGACGACAACGACGACACCCCGGCGTGCCAAGGTAAGGGCCGCTCAGCTCAACGGAGTCGACGCCGTCGAGGTCAGCGACGACGGGCTCGTGCTCACCGTCACGTTCCTCGGCAAGGCCCCGCACGGCCTGCGCCCCGAGAACATACGCATCGACGGCGGCCGCCGCGTCACCGGCATGGAGGCCGTCGACGTGAGCGTCGAGCGCGAGGAGGACCCCGAGCTCGACGACCTGCTGTACGTCACCCTCGACAAGGCCGGCGACAGCTCCCGCTACCGGCTCTCCGTCGTGGAGACCGACCCGTACGGCCGCCCCGGCACGGAGCCCTTCCGCGGCTTCGACCAGCGGTACCACAGCGCGTCCTTCTCCTTCCGGCCCGACTGCCCGACGCCCTTCGACTGCAAGGACGGTTCGCGGCAGACGCCGGAGTTCCCCGACGCGCCCGTCATCGACTACACAGCGCGCGACTACGAGACCATCCGCAAGCTGCTCCTCGACCGGCTCGCGCTCACCACCCCCGACTGGGTCGAACGCAACCCCGCCGACCTGGGCACGACCCTCGTCGAGCTGCTGGCGTACACCGGCGACCAGATCAGCTACCAGCAGGACGCGGTCGCCACCGAGGCGTACCTCGACACCGCGCGCCGCCGGGTCTCCGTACGCCGCCACGTCCGGCTCATCGACTACGCGATGCACGACGGCTGCAACGCACGCGCGTACGTCACCGTGGAGACCGCCGGCGAGCACACGCTGCTCCCGGGAACGTACCGCTTCGCCTCCGTCGACGTACGCACCCTCGACCCGCACGACCGCCCGGAGCCGGGCACGGTCATCGGCGACGGAGACCTCGCCGAACTCGACGAGCGTGGATCCGTGGAGGTCTTCGAACCGGTCGCGTCCGCCGACCCGCTGGAGCTGCGGGCCGCCCACAACGCCATCCGCCTGTGGACCTGGGGCGGCGAGGTGTGCACCCTGCCCAAGGGGGCCACCGCCGCGACCCTGCGCGACGAGTGGCGCGACGCGGAGACCTGCGAGGAGCGCCGGGTCGACCTGAAACCGGGCGACCTGATCGTCTTCGAGGAGGTGAAGGGGCCGCGCACCGGGACCCCGGGTGACGCCGACCCCGCCCACCGGCAGGTCGTGCGCCTGACCTCCGTCACCCCCGGAATCGACCGGATCGAGGACCAGCCGGTCCTCGAGGTCACCTGGGCCGCCGAGGACGCGCTGCGCTTCCCGCTCTGCCTCACCACTCGCGGCGGACGCGACTGCGAACCTGTCGAGGATGTGACGGTGGCGCGCGGCAACGTCGTTCTCGTCGACCACGGCCGCTCGCTGAACTGGTGCGGCGACGGTCTGGCGGAGACGGTGACCGTGCCGCCCGTGCCCGCCGTTGTCAGCCCCTGCGATCCTCCGTCCTTCGGCTGCTGGGACCGGCACGAGGGCAACGCGCCCGCTCGCCTCATCACCTCCCTCACGGACCGGACGGAGCGCGGCGGCGCGCTCACCGCGGACGACGTCCGCGAGCTGTTCGAGGTCGTCGGTGAGGAAGCGACCGTACGGGCCGGACTCGGCCTGGAACTCGCCGGGCAGCGCCAGGATCGCGTGGTGCCCGGCACCGCGTACGCCCAGGCCGCGGCCCTCAGGACTCTGCTCGCCCAGTCCGTCTACCCGGGCATCGCGCCCCGTTTCCGGCCGGTCCTCGGCCGCTCGCCCGTGACGCAGGCCGTGCCGTTCCCGCGGCAGCGGACCGTCGCCGCCGGCCAGGCCGAGCGGATCGGCGCCATCCCGGGCCGCGTGAAGCAGCGCCTGGTAGAGCTGTGGCGCAGCGCACGCGACCGCGACGGGCTCAGCGATGAGGAGATCGCCGAACTCACCGTCATCTACGGTCTGAAAACCCTGGAACGGCTCGAACTGCACGCCCACCCGGTCCGCGCCCTGCGCGAACTCCTGCACCGCAGCGACACGTTGCTCGACGCCAAGCTGCGCCGCGCCGAGGTGCTCACGGCACGCGCCCGCGCGGGCACGGTCCTCGACGGACACATCGCGTGGGAGATCGCGCAGAGTTGGGGACCGGCGTACGCGGCCGGACTGCACCCCGACGAGCATGTGCTCCGCGGCCCCGCCTCGGCGGCCCTCAGGCACGACCCGCGGCAGGCACTGCCCGCCGTACGGCTCCTCGACGGCGACGTGACCTGGGAGCCGCGCCGAGACCTGCTCGAAAGCGCCTCCCGCGACCGGCACTTCGTCGGCGAACTCGAGGACGACGGACGCCTCGCGCTGCGGTTCGGCGACGGCCGGCACGGCGCGCGGCCGACGCCCGGCGCCCGCCTCGAACTGCGCTACCGGCTCGGCGGCGGCACCGCGGGCAACGTCGGCGCGGAGGCCATCAACCACCTGGTCCTCTGCGGCGACGGCGAACAGCCGCCGGTGGCCGGCGTACGCAACCCGCTGCCCGCCGTGGGCGGCACCGGGCCCGAGCCGATCGAGCAGGTCCGCCAGTTGGCCCCGCTCGACCTGCGCCGCACCCGCCTGCGCGCCGTCACCGCCGACGACTACGCGGCCCTCGCCCGCGCCCTGCCCGGAGTGCAGCGGGCCGCCGCCGAGATCCGCTGGACCGGCAGCGTCCAGGAGGCCCACATCGCGATCGACGCGCACGGCACCGGCGCCCCCTCCGACGCCCTGCTCGACGCGGTGGCGCAGTCCCTGGAGGCGTACCGGCGCATCGGCCACGACCTGGTCGTCGGGCCCGCCCGCCCGGTGCCGCTCGACATCGCGCTGGAGGTGTGCGCCAAGCCGGGGCACCAGCACGGGCAGATCCTTGCCGAGCTGTACCGCGTGCTCGGCAGCGGCCGCCTCCCGGGCGGACGGCTCGGCTTCTTCCACCCGGACGCGCTGACCTTCGGCGAAGCGGTCGGGCTCAGCCGCCTGGTCGCCGTCGCGGCGGCGGTGCCGGGGGTCGAGAGCGTCCATGTCACCCGCCTGCGAAGGCTGTTCCACGAGGACCGAGGAGAGAGGGAGGACGGCGTGCTGCGGCTCGGCCCGCTGGAGATCGCCACCTGCGACAACGACCCCGACCGGCCGGAGAACGGCCTGCTGGCGATATCCCTCGGAGGTGCCCGATGACCGACAGCGACGAGTGCGCCTGCGGCGGCGCGTGCGGCGGCGGCCACGACGAGCGCCTCGCACCCACCCCGCTCCACAATCCGCCCGGCCGCACCGCCCTCGACTACCGCGTCGGCGAGTACGGCTCCTTCCGGGCCGCCCTGCTCGACCGGCTCGCCTCGCCCGCGTACCCGGCGCTGAGCGAAGCGAAGGGGCGGTCCCCCCGGCCGGGGGCCGGGGGAGGACTCACGGTCCGTACCCCCGACGACCCGGCGATCGGCCTGCTCGACGCCACCGCCGTCCTGGGCGACCTGCTCACCTTCCACTCCGAGCGGATCGCCGACGAGGCCTACGTCCGCACGGCCAACGAGCACCGCTCCCTGGTGCTGCTCGGCCGGCTCGTCGGCCACCGGCCCCGGCCCGGCGTCGCCGCCACGACCCACCTCGCGTACACGCTCGAACGGGATCGGCGCGCCGAGACCCTGCCCGTGGTGATCCCGCGCGGGGCCCGCAGCCACAGCGTGCCCGCGTCCGCCGACGAGGAGTCGCAGACCTTCGAGACCAGCCGGGACCTCACGGCCCGCTGGGACTGGAACGAGCTCAAGGTCCGGCGCCGGCGCCCCTCGCTCGTCACCCCCGAGGACCTTCAGCGCCGCTCCGAGCTCTTCGTCGAGGGAACCACCCACTCCCTGCAGACCGGCGACCAGCTGCTCTTCGTCTTCGGCGAGCGGGCGCGCGCCGAGCGGAAACTGCTGCCCGTCGCAGGCGTACGGATCGACCGGGACGACGAGATCACCGCGATCAGCCTGCCCAGGTCGGCCCCGCCCACGTTCAAGGAACTCGTCGACCAGGTGCGGCGGTGGACCGCCGAACCCGAGGCCCCCGGCGAGCCCGGCGACGAGCCGCCCACGCCCGAGGTCCCGGGCCCGCGCCCGGTCAGCCGCCTGATCGAGGACTTCGACGAGCAGGTCCTCGCGCCGCTGCGCGCCGACCTGGACAAGGCCAAGACGCCGGAGCTCCTCGCGGCCCGCCTCGCCGAGCCGATCGAGCGGCTGGGGGAGGCACAGGTCCTCGCGACCGCGTACGAGGACGTGGCGGCGTGGTTCGAGCAGCTGGAGGCCGTACTGGCCGAACTGGCCGAACGCGCACGGGAGTCGGCGCCCTCCCAGCCCGTCGAGCCCGTCGAGCCCGCGCCGGACACGGCCGCGCAGACCTCGCCGAAGACGGCCACGGCCGCATCCGGTCCACTGGGCCGGCAGGAAGCCGCCCTCCAGGCCCTGAGCTCCGTCCTGCCCGCACTTCGCGGCAAGGCCCCGGCACCGCCCGCCGGCGCACAGCCGCAACGTCCCGGCGCGGACGCCGCCCGGCTGCTCTCGGCCCTGAACCCCGGGCTGAGCGGCCTCTACCCGGCCTGGCGGACGGCCGCCGCCCCCGGCACCCCGCAGCTCCTGCGGGAACTCCTCGCGATGCGCGTGACCGCGGCACCCTTCGGGGCCATGGCCCCGCTCAAGCCGGTCCAGGACGACCGGGGCCGCGTCATCCGCACCGCGGACTGGCCGCTCACCGGCGCCGCCCTGGCCAGTATGCGCGTCGTGTACGACACGGCGGGCAGGATCCCGGTGCGGGCGGAGTTCCAGTACGTCGAGGGCAGCAGCTCCGACCAGCGGGCCGAGAACCTGCCGGTCCAGCAGCCCGTCAACTTCCGCCTCGGGGCGGGCCAGGTGGACCTGTCCACCCGATCGGGCCAGGACCGCGAACTGAGCTGGCTCAACCGCCGACCCGCCGACTCCCAGGAGCCCGGAGTCACCGCCCGACTCCACTCCGGGCTGCCCGAACGCACCCTCTTCGTGTCGCGCCCCGACGACGACGGCCTCGTCCAGGTGGGCGTGCACAACGGCACGTCCCAGCAGGTCTCCCTCCGGCCGGGCATCCCGGAGCAGTTCACGCACGGCGAGTACGAGGTGAGCCTCAAGTACACGGTGGGCAGTGGCGCGCCCAACGTGGAGATCGTCATCGCCTCGAAGCCGGCGCCCACCGACCGCCGCGTACTGCAACTGGACACCGTGCACGACGGCATCACCGTCGGCAGCTGGGTCGCGATCCAGCGGCCCGCCAAGGGAGCCGAGAACGGCATCCCCGGCGACGCCGAGCTCGCGTTCGTCACCACCAAGGTGGTGGCGGCGCGCACGGCCGCGTACACCAACTACGGCATCACCGGACGCGGCACCGAACTCGTCCTGGCCGACCCGTGGCTGGACGAGTTCGACGTCCTGCTCTCGCACGTCCGCGACACCACCGTGCACGCCGGGGGCGGGCCGCTGCGCCTGGCCGACGAACCGCTCGGCGAGGACGTGCACGGCAACGAGATCGAACTCGCCGAGCTGTACGACGGGTTGCAGCCGGGCCGCACACTGATCGTCACCGGCGAGCGCAGCGACATCCCCGGTACCTCGGGTGTCGAGGCCACCGAGGTCGTGGTGATCGCCGCGGCCGACCCGGCGGTCGACCCGCAGCTCCCGGGCGATCATGTCCACACGAGGCTGACGCTGACCACGGATCTCGCCCACCGCTACCGCCGCGGGACGGTGAAGATCCTCGGCAACGTGGTCGAGGCGACGCACGGCGAGGGCCGGGACGAGCCGATCGGCAGCGGCGACTCGGACCGCGCCAACCAGACGTTCGCGCTCTGGCAGTCACCCCTCACCTGGCTCGCCGACGACAACCCCCTCGGCGCCACACCCGTCCTGGAGATCCGGGTCGACGGAGTGCTCTGGCACGAGGTGGACAGTCTCGCCGGACGCGGCGCGCGCGAGCGCGTCTACATCACCGGCAGCACCGCCGACGGCCGCACCACCGTGACCTTCGGCGACGGCGTCCACGGCGCACGCCTGCCCAGCGGTCACGAGAACGTACGCGCCCGCTACCGCTTCGGCACCGGCAGGGCCGCCAACGTCGCCTCGGGCCGCGTCACCCAGCCCCTCACCCGGCCGCTCGGCGTCACCGCGGTCACCAACCCGCGCCCTGCCACCGGCGGTGCGGACGCCGACGGTCCCGCGCTGACCCGGCGTACGGTCCCGCTGGCCGTCTCCGCGCTGGACCGCCTGGTGTCGGAGGCCGACTACGAGGACTTCGCCCGCTCCCGGGCCGGCATCGGCCGGGCCGCCGCACGCGAACTCTTCGACGGACGGCGCCGTGTGCTGCATGTGACGGTCGCGGGCACGGACGACGTGCCGATCGGGGAAGACGGCGAGAACTCGGCCCTCCTGCGCTCACTGCGCGGTGCGCTCACCGAGTACGGCGACCCGAGCCTCCCGGTCCGCGTGGACGCCCGCGAACTCGTCGCGCTGCTCGTGGCCGCGAAGGTGAAGGTGGCGCGCGACCACACCTGGGAGGTCGTCGAACCACGCCTGCGCCAGGCCTTGCTGCGCCGCCTCGGCTTCGAGGGCCGGGAGTTGGGCACACCCGCCCACCTCTCCGAGATACTGGCCACGGCGCACCAGGTGCCGGGCGTCGACTACGTGGACGTGGACGTCTTCACCGGTGTACCCGCCTCGGCGACCGCCGGCGACCTCACGAGGCTGCTCGCGAACCCCGGCGTTCCGAAGGCATCGGTCCCGGCGCGTACGGCGACGTACGACGAGAAGATCCACACCGTTCGTGAGAAGGACGGCGAGACGCTGTCGGCGGTCTGCGCCCGCTACGGCATCCCCCTCGCCGAACTCCTGCGCCTCAACCCCGACATCACCGACACCCGGCGCCTGGCGAAGGGCCGGTCGGTGTTCGTCTTCCGCGGCATCCGCCCGGCACAGCTCGCGCTGCTGTCGCCGCAGGCCGCGGACACCCTGATTCTGACGGAGGTCAAGTGATGGCCGCGATGTCCACGGATGTCCAGTTCGAGAGGGAGGCCGTGTGATGTCCAGGGAACCGGACGGACTCGCCGAGCTGTTGCCGCAGTGGCACCGGCTGCGGGACGCGGAAGAAGGGGAAGCGCTGCGCGCCCTGCTCGCGGTCATGGCCGAGCAGATCGACCTGGTACGCGGCGGGGTCGAGCAGGGCTACGAGGACCTGTTCGTCGAGACGGCCGCCCCCTGGGTGCTGCCGTACCTCGGCGACCTCGTCGGCTACCGCACTCTGCCGGGCTACGAGAGGGTCCTCACCACCGGCCTGCACGACGGCAGTTCGGCCGAGCTCGCGGAGGCCGTCGCACCGCGCCGCGATGTGGCCGCCACCGTCGCCAACCGCCGCCGCAAGGGCACCCTCCACCTCCTCGAGGAGCTCTCGGAGCAGGTGGCCCACTGGCCCGCGCGGGCCGTGGAACTGTCCCGCCACGTCTCCCACCAGCAGCCGGTGAAGCTGTACGGGACCGGAGGGACCGCAGCGACCGGAGCGACCGGAGCGACCGGAGCGACCGGAGGCGCCCATCGCGGAGCACGCGGCCGTCTCGCCGACCTCCGGGACGGTTCCGCGCTCGACCTGGCGGGCGGACCCTTCGGGGCCGTGGCCCGCACGGCCGATGTGCGCAGGGCCGACTCCCGCTACCGGCAAGGGGGCTTGACCCCCGCCGGCGTCGGTCTCTTCGTATGGCGGCTGAAGGCGTACTCGCTGACGTCCGCACCGGCGTACTGCATCGACCGCGCCCGCAACCTCTACACCTTCTCGATCCTCGGCAACGACACCCCGCTGGTCACCAAGCCGGTCCCGGAGCCGTCGGCCACGCACATCGCCACGATCGACAACGTCCCCGCCTTCATCGGGCGCCGCCGGCTCCACGACCGCCTCGCCGACTACTACGGCCCCGGCAAGAGCTTCGTGATCCGGCGCGACGGCGAGGACCGCCCCGTACCGCTCTCCGACATCGTCGTCGCCGACCTCTCCGACTGGCGCTACCGGCCCAGGCGCGGGCAGGTCGCGGTCGACCCGGAGCTCGGGCGGATCGCGTTCGGTTCGCGGTCCGCGCCCCGGCAGGGTGTGTGGGTCGACTACCACTACGCGTTCGGCGCGGACATGGGCGGCGGCGAGTACGAACGGGACCGCGAGCCGCGGCCGGACGCCGCCGTCTACCCGGTCGGCCCCGGCGAGACGTACCGGCAGATCATGGACGCCTTCCGGGCCTGGCAGCACGACCGCCGGGCGGGCCGCTGCGGACCCGAGGGCATCATCGAGATCACCCACAGCGGTGCCTACCAGGAGCAGCTGGACTTCGACCTCGACCCGGGCGACCGTCTCGAACTGCGCGCGGCCGAGGGCGCCCGGCCGGTGATCCGGCTGCTCGACTGGTACAGCAACCGCCCCGACGCCCTCAACGTCCGCGCCGTGACGGAGGACCGCGCTCCCGGCGACCGGCCGCGCATCGTCCTCGACGGACTGCTCGTCGCCGGGCGCGGCATCAACGTCACCGGCCCGATGGGTGCCGTCGTGGTGCGCCACTCCACGCTCGTGCCCGGCTGGTCCCTGGAGCCCGAGTGCGACCCGCACTCGCCGGAGGAGCCGAGCATCGTCCTGGAGCGCACCACCGCGTGCCTCCAGATCGAGCACAGCATCCTCGGCACGATCGAGGTCATCGGCGACGAGGTCTCCGAAGAGCCCCTGGACATCCACCTGCGTGACAGCGTCCTGGACGCCACCGGCAGTGACCGCGAGGCCCTCTCCGCGCCCGACTGCCGGCACGCGCACGCCGTGCTGCACCTGCACCGCACGACCGTGATCGGCGAGGTGCACACGCACGCGGTGCGGATCGCCGAGAACTCCGTCTTCACAGGGAAGCTGCACGTGGCCCGGCGCGGCATCGGCTGTCTGCGCTTCAGTTACGTCCCCACCGGGTCCCGTACGCCGCGCCGCTACCGCTGCCAGCCGGATCTGGCCGGCCCCGCGCAGGCCTCCCGGGTACGTCCGCTGTTCACGTCCGAGCGCTACGGGACGCCCTGGTACGGGCAGTTGGCGGACCGCTGCGCGGAGGAGATCCGGCGCGGCGCGGAGGACGGGGCCGAGCCGGGCGCCTTCCACGACCTGTACCGGCCGCAGCGCGAGGACAGTCTGCGGGCGCGGCTGGCCGAGTACACGCCCGCGGGCACGGATGCGGGGATCTTCTTCGTGACCTGAGCCCCATGACTTGAGCCCATCACCTGAGTCCTCGTGGCCTGAGTCCTCGCGAGCTGAGCCTCGTACTGGCCTTCGTGACGGGCGCCGACAACGACTTTGTGAACCCGCACTTCTCCGAACCAGGGGGACCCCCTTCATGCACGCAGATCTCTCCCGCTCCACCTTCCGCCCGGAGCGGCACTACTCCGCGGTCATAGCCCAGCAGGGCCGCGTCCAGATCGACGCCGACGCCAACGAGCAGACCGCCATCCAGCTGCACCAGTCCCGCGCCCTCACCGCCGACCTGATCGGACAGCACGGCGGGCCGCGCAACGCCGCCGGCTTCCGGATCGAGTACGTCGGCGGCAAGCACGACATCGACACCCTTCACATCCACGGCGGCCGCTACTACGTGGACGGCATCCTGTGCGACGCGTTCCGCCCGGCGCCCGGCACACCCGTACCGGACGAGGACGCCGAGGACTCCGCGGAACAGGACACCGCACAGCCGCCCACCCACTGGACCTACTGGGACCAGCCCGACGGCTACCGCGACCCGGAGAAGCCCGGCGACCGGCTGCCCTCGCCCGCGGCGAACCCCTTCCTCGTCTACCTGCTGGTCTGGGAGCGCTCGGTCACCGCGGCCGAGGACCCGGCGCTGCGCGAGGTCGCGCTCGGCGCGGCGATGCCGGACACCGCCGCACGCGCCAAGGTCGTCTGGCAGGTTCTGCCGCTCGCCCTCGACGAGTTGGAGATCGAGGACGCCGACCTGTCGAAGGAGGTCGTCCGCGCCGCGTTCGACAAATGGGCGAAGCGCCAGTCCGCCCCCTCGGCGCGGCTGGCCGCGCGCAGCGAGCGGCCGGACCACGCGGACGAGGACCCGTGCCTGGTCAAGCCCGACGCCCGCTACCGGGGCCCGGAGAACCAGCTGTACCGGGTGGAGGTCCACGAGGGCGGCGAGGCGAAGGACGCCACGTTCAAGTGGTCCCGCGAGAACGGCTCCGTGGTCTTCCCGGTCGACGAACTCGACGGCACCTGGGTGCAGTTGGCGTCCCTCGGCCACGACGACAAGCTGGACCTGAACGTCGGGGACCGTGTGGAGTTCACCGACACGGCCTACGCCTCCCGTCTCGAACCCCTGCCGCTGCTGAGGGTCGAGGAACTGGACCTGCCGGGCCGCCGCGTACGCCTGTCCGCCGAGCCGGAACAGGGCGTCGGACGTCTGCCCCACCTGCACCCGTTCCTGCGGCGCTGGGACCACCACGAGGGGCCGAAGCGCCGCGGCCGCTCCGCCGCCCCGCGGGGCGGCGCGGTCCCGGTGGAGGAGGGGGAGTGGCTGCCCCTGGAGGACGGTGTCGAGGTCTACTTCGCCAAGGGCGGCACGTACCGCACCGGCGACCACTGGATCGTCCCCGCCCGCACCGCGACCGGCAGCGTCGAATGGCCGGTGGACGCGGCGCGCAAGCCCCTGCTCCAGGCACCGGCCGGCATCGCCCGTCACTTCGCCCCGCTGGCCCTGGTCAAGGGCGAGTCCGGCGCCGTGGACCTGCGCCTCGCCTTCGGCCCGCTGGCGAGCAGCATCCCGGCGGCCGACGAGGCGACGCTCGCGGCGGAGGCACGGGCGCGCGAGGAGGAGATCGCGGCCGAGAGTTCCGCCTCCGGGAGCAGGTCGCAGACCACCGCCGAGGCGGAGGCCGCCCTGGAAGGAGACAAGTAATGGCTACCCCACTGACTGCGTCCAAGATGGTGCAGATCCTGCGGGCGGAGGGCCTGACGGTCCACGAGGTACGCAACTGGCGACGCCACAACCGCAACTCGAAGGGCCCCTGGGGCCCGATGAACGGCGTGATGATCCACCACACCGTCACCTCTGGCACCAGTGCCTCCGTGGACATCTGCTACGACGGCTACTCGAGCCTGCCAGGGCCCCTGTGCCACGGCGTCATCGACAAGAAGGGCGAGGTCCACCTGGTCGGCAACGGCCGCGCCAACCACGCCGGCGTCGGTGACGGCGACGTGCTGCGCGCCGTGATCAACGAGACGAAGCTCCCGCCGGACAACGAGGCCGACACCGACGGCAACCGCCACTTCTACGGCTTCGAGTGCGTCAACCTCGGCAACGGCAAGGACCCCTGGCCCGAGGCGCAGAAGGAGGCCATCGAGAAGGTCGCCGCCGCGATCTGCCGCGCCCACGGCTGGAGCGAGCGCTCCGTCATCGGTCACAAGGAGTGGCAGCCGGGCAAGCAGGACCCCCGCGGTTTCACGATGGACGGCATGCGGCGGCGCATCCGGGAGCGGCTCGGCGGCAAGGGCGGCGGCAATGAACCCGCCCCCGAGCCGAAGCCCGACCCCAAGCCGTCGTACGAGCCGTTCCCGGGCAGCGGCTTCTTCCACGCCGGCCAGAAGTCCCCGATCATCACGGCCATGGGCCGCCGCCTGGTCGCCGAGGGCTGCGGCCGCTACGAGGAGGGTCCCAGCCCCGAGTGGACCGACGCCGACCGCAAGTCCTACGCCCTCTGGCAGCAGAGGCAGGGCTTCAAGGGCAAGGACGCGGACGGCATCCCGGGCAAGGTCAGCTGGGACAGGCTGAAGGTGCCCAGGTCAGGACGCTGACGAAAAACCACTCGGCCGCCGCCCGCCGCTCTACGCCGAGCCGGAGTTGGAGGGCGGGTACGGCGGCCGAGCCGGGATCGCCGCGCCCAGGGAGGGCAGCGGCGGGAGCGCCGTCTCATGCAGCCAGGAGGCGAACACGTCGTCCAGCGGCTCGGCGGCAGCCGTGTAGCGGGCGACGTGGGTCGTGAAGGCCGACGTGGTGACCGTGCCGCCCCGGTGCAGGGCGGCCCAGGAGCGCAGCATCCGGAAGAAGGCGTCGTCGCCCAGCGCGCAGCGGACCGCGTGCAGGGTGAGTCCGCCGCGTTCGTAGAGGCGGTCGTCGAACATCAGCTTGCGGCCGGGGTCCGCCAGTCGGAGGTCCTGCGGCAGTGAGGACAGCTTCCGGTGGGCGATGCCCGCGAGCGCCTGCGCCGTACGGCCGCCGGAACGCTCCGACCACAGCCACTCCGCGTACTTCGCGAATCCCTCGTTCAGCCAGATGTGCCGCCAGTCGGCGATGCTCACACTGTTGCCGAACCACTGGTGCGCCAGCTCGTGCGCCACCAGCCGCTCCGAACCCCGCGCCCCGTCCACGTGGTTGGCGCCGAACAGGGACAGTCCCTGCGCCTCCACCGGGACGTCCAGCTCCTCCTCGGTGACGACCACCGCGTACTCGCCGAACGGATACGGGCCGAACAGTTCCTCGAACAGCTCCATCATCGCGGGCTGCCGGGCGAAGTCCCGGGAGAACTCGGTGAGCAGCCGCGCGGGGATGTGTCCGGCCTGCGGTACGCCGCCCAGACCCGGGTCGCCGAGCAGCACCGTCTGGTACTTGCCGATGGACAGCCCGACAAGATAGCTCGACGTCGGCGCCGACTGCTCGTACACCCACGTCGTGGTGCTCGCCTTCGTCGTCCGCGTGAGCAGCCGGCCGCCCGCCACGACCGAGTACGCGGACGGCGTGGTGATCGAGAGCTGGTACGAGGCCTTGTCGGCGGGGCGGTCGTTGCACGGGTACCAGGACGGGGCGCCCACCGGCTGGCTGGCCACCAGTGCTCCGTCCTCCAGCTCCTCCCAGCCGAGCCCGCCCCATGGGCTGCGCACCGGCTTGGGGTTGCCCGACCACTGCACCTCGACGGTGAAGGCGGCCCCGGCGCGGATCGGCTTCGCGGGGCGGACCCGGAGCCTGCCGCCCCGGTGCGTGTAGTGCGGCGCCCGGCCGTCGACGCGGACCCGGCCCACTTTGAAGTCGGCGAGGTTCAGCAGGAATTCGGCGAGCGGCGCCCGGCCCGCGATGGCGTTGATCCGGGCGGTGCCGGACAGCCGGTTGGGTCCCGGGCGGTAGTCCAGGGCGAGTTCGTACCGGTGCACCCGGTAGCGGGGATCGCCGTTCGCCGGAAAGTACGGGTCCGCTCCCGCTCCCGCTGTCCGCTCAGCCACTACTGTCTCTGCTCCCTGCGCTGTGCTCGTACGACGTGCCGGTGCACCGACTGCCTCCCGACACCGGCGCGCCCCTTCGGCGGGCGGCGCCGTACGCGCCGCGCCTAGGAACGCCATGCCTCGATCGGGTTGCCCAGCCAACGGGTGTCGTCGGGAACGGACTCTGCCGCCATGACGAGAGACGCGGGCCCCAGCGTGCTGCGTGCCCCGACGGTGCTGCCGGGCAGGACGATTCCGCCCGGGCCCAGGGTGGCGCCCTCACGGAGGACCACAGTATCCGTTCGCAAGATCCGGTCGTGGAAGAGGTGGGTCTGCAGGACGCAACCGCGGTTGACGGTGGCGGCGTCCTCCAGCGTCACCAGGTCCGTCTCGGGCAGCCAGTAGCTCTCCACCCAGACACCCTTGCCGATCCGGGCGCCGAGGCCGCGCAGCCACACGTTCATCAGCGGCGTACCCGGCACGGAACCGGCCAGCCACGGCACGGCCACCACCTCGACGAAGGTGTCGGCCAGCTCGTTGCGCCACACGAAGCCGCTCCACAGCGGATGCTCACCGGCCCGGTGCCGGCCCACGAGCAGCCACTTCGCCGCGATGGACAGCGCCGCGGCAGCCGCACCGGCGGCCAGCAGCACCACACCGGCGAGCGCCCAGGCCCAGACCCCCAGCGCGCTCAGCGCCGCCACGGTCAGCACGGCGAGGGCGGCCGAGCAGAACACCGGCACGATCCGGCACACCTCCACCAGCCCGCGCGCCCACAGCAGCCGCGCGGGCGGGTCGTACGTACGGCTCTGATCGCCGCTCTCGCTCGCACGCGGCAGCTTCACCGGTGGCAGACCCAGATACGAGCTGCCCTTCTTGGCCTTCTTCGGCGTGGCGGACAGCACCCCGACCAGCCCGCCGTCCGGCACGGAGCGGCCCGGAGCGGTCATACCGGAGTTGCCGAGGAACGCCCGGCGCCCGATCTCCGCCCGCCCGATCCGCAGCCAGCCGCCCCCGAGCTCGTACGGCGCGGTCAGCGTGTCGTCCGCGAGGAACGCGCCCTCGCCGACCGTGGTCAGGCTCGGCAGCGCGAGGACGGTGGACACCTCGGCACCCCGCCCGATCCTCATCCCGAGCAGCCGCAGCCACACCGGCGTGACCAGCCCGGCGTACAGCGGGAACAGCGTCTCCCGGGAGCGGTCCATCAACTGCGTGACCGTCCAGGCCTGCCAGCCGGTCCGGCTGTGGGTGGGATGCGTGCCCGGACGCAACCGCACACTGAGCAGACGTACGGAGACCAGCAGGAGCAGCGCGTACGCGAAGCCGAAGGCGAGCGTCGCCGGCACCAGCGCGAGCACGGCACCCCGCAGCGCGCCGCCGAGCCCGGCGTCCGGTGTGACGAAGACGCTCGCCACGAGGAGGGCGGCGACACCCGCGAGCAGCGGCAGCGCCGTCAGGGCGAAGCCGGTCATTCCGTACATCACGCGCCAGTACGTCCCGCGCTGCGGGCGCTCCTTGGGCCAGTCCCGCTTCGCCTTGCCGAGCTTGACCGCGGGAGCACCCGCCCAGCGCTGCCCGGTGGGGATGCGCCCGGACACGGCGGAGCCGGGGGCCACCTCGGCCCGCTTGCCGACGCGGGCACCCGGGAAGAGCATGCTGCGGGTGCCGACCACCGCGCCGCCGCCCACCCTGACCGGGCCGATCTCCAGCCGGTCGCCGTCCAGCCAGTGCCCGGACAGGTCCACCTCGGACTCGACGGCACAGCCACGGCCGAGCTTGAGCATGCCGGTCACCGGCGGCAGCGAGTGCAGATCGACGTCGGGGCCGATACTCGCGCCGAGCGCACGCGCGTACCGCTCCAGCCAGGCGCCGGTCAGCGAGGTCGCGCCGCTGTACTCAGCGAGGCGCTCGGCCGCCCACAGTCGCAGATGCACGCTCCCGCCACGGGGATACCGGCCGGCCTTCACCCCGCGCAGCAGCAGACGCGCACCACCCGCGGCGATCGCGAGCCGCCCCGGCGGGCTGAAGAGCAGCGCGGCCCCGGCGGCCACCAGCCACCAGGAGGCGCTGGGCGCCCACGGATACGGGCCGAACCAGTGCAGCACGTTGCCGAGTGCGCACAAGGCCACCGTCCAGCGCAGCCCGAGCAGCATGAACAGCGGGACCAGCAGGAGCAGTTGGACCACCTTGGCGCGCAGCGGGACCGCTGTCACACTGCGGGACGCCCCGTCGTCCTGGGCCGACTTCTCCAGCCGCCGGGCCAGCTTGCGCAGCGTCGGCTGCTGGTAGATGTCGAGCACGGCGGCGCTCGGATAGCGGGTGCGCAGCCGCGTGGTGAGCTGGGCGGCCGCGAGGCTGCCGCCGCCGATGGCGAAGAAGTCGTCCCTCGCGCTGCTCACGGGGATGCCCAGGACCTCGCTCCACTGCTCCGCGAGCCAGGCCTCGGTCCCGTACAGCTCCTCGGCGGGACCACCGGTCTCCAGGTCCGCGAGCGGCCAGGGCAGCGCGCCCCGGTCGACCTTGCCGGAGGTGCGGGTGGGCAGGTCGTCGACGGGCGCGAGCAGGGGCACCAGGGCCGAGGGCAGTTCGGCGCGGAGTTTCTCGACGGCCGCGGCGGGATCCCAGCCGTCCTGTGTCACCACATAACCGACGAGCAGCTGGTTGCCGCTGCGCGCGCTGCGCACGGCGGCCGCGGCGCCCGCCACCCCGGGCAGGGCCTGCAACGCGGCGTCCACCTCGCCGAGTTCGATCCGCCGGCCGCCCAGTTTGATCTGCTCGTCGGCCCGCCCGAGGAAGACCAGCCCCTCCGGTTCGGCCTTGACCAGGTCACCGCTGCGGTACGCGCGCTCCCAGCCGAGCGACTCCAGCGGGGCGTACTTCTCCGCGTCCTTCTCGGGATCGAGGTAGCGGGCGAGCCCTACGCCGCCGATCACCAGCTGCCCGCTGCCGCCCATCGGTACCGGCTCCCCGGCCTCGTCGACGACGGCCAGCTCCCAGCCGCTCAGCGGCAGCCCGATCCGGATCGGCTCCTCGCCGGTCATCAGCGCGGCGCACGCGACCACGGTGGCCTCGGTGGGGCCGTAGGTGTTCCACACCTCGCGCCCCTCGGTGACCAGGCGCTGCGCCAGCTCGGGCGGGCAGGCCTCGCCGCCGAAGATCAGCAGCCGGACGTCGTTGAGCGCCTCCGGCTCCCACAGGGCGGCCAGCGTCGGCACCGTGGACACCACGGTGATCTCCTGCTCCACCAGCCACGGTCCGAGATCGGCACCACTGCGCACCTGGGAGCGGGGCACAGGCACCAGACAGGCGCCGTACCGCCAGGCCAGCCACATCTCCTCGCAGGAGGCGTCGAAGGCGACGGACAGCCCGGCCATGACCCGGTCGCCGGGACCGATCGGGTCCTCGGTGAGGAACAGCTCCGCCTCGGCGTCCACGAAGGCCGCGGCGCTGCGGTGACTCACGGCCACGCCCTTGGGCTTCCCGGTGGAGCCGGAGGTGAAGATGATCCATGCGTCGTGCCCGGTACCGGGCCGCCCGGCGGACACCTCGGAGGCGCCGTGGACGGTCAGCTCGTGCCCGGCCCCGACTACCGCCCGCACCCCGGCCTCACCGAAGACCAGCTCGGCGCGCTCGTCGGGGTCCTCCGCGTCCACCGGCACATAGGCGGCGCCTGCGGCCAGGACCGCGAGGATCGCCACGTACAGGTCATTGGTGCCGGACGGGACACGGACGCCGACCCGGTCGCCGAGCCCCACGCCGGCCGCCGCGAGCCTGCGCCGGAGGGCCTCGACCTCGGCGGCCAGCGCGCGGTAGGTGAGAGGGCGGTGGCCGTCGTCCAGGGCGAGCTCACCGGGGTACGACCGGACGGACGCCTCGAAGACGTCGATGAGGGTGCGCGGCGAGGACGCGGGTCCGCCGGTGAACCGCGCCGCGTCGTCGAACCCTTCGCCCAACTCGCCCAACTCGCCCAACTCGCCCAACTCGCCCAGCTCGCTCAACTCGGCGTCGAGGAAAGGGAGCTTCTCGTGGAGTGCCGGGCTCTCGTGTACGGCGGCCATCGGATCCTCGCGTCTCGTACCCGGAGCCTCCGGGCCGCTGGTGGTCCCGCAGGTCTGCCTGGGGTTGTTCCGTTCCAGCTCCAAACAAGCCCAGTTACTTTAGTACGCGAGCGGCTTTCGGCCTGTCCGATCGGCCGAACGGACGTGGCACCGGGGTGGTCCGAGGACGCCGACCTGCAGTCCTGAGCTGGGACTTCGTCCGCCCGGAGAGATGTCCCCCACACTTCGCAGCGAAACCGGGGGCCGGACCTTGGGGACCGGTCCTTTTTGTGTGGGGGGGGCGTCCGGCGCCGCGCCAGGGCTTACTCCCGTACGCCTGCGAGCTCCACCGCCCGGCGGCGCAGGGCGAGTGCGGCGGGGGCGACGGACGAGACCAGGGCGAGTACCGCGCAGGCGCCCACCGTCGCGCCGAGTGTCGTCCACGGGATCTCGATCGTCGTCCGCACCGACAGCAGGCGCAGCGCACCCCACATGCCCGTCAGGTTGAGCCCGGCGGCCAGGAGTCCCAGCACCCCGCCGACCGTGACCACCAGCAACGCCTGGGCGCCCACGCAGCGCAGCACCTGCCACCTGGTGGCCCCGGCCAGGCGCAGTACGGCCAGGTCGCGCACCTGGTCCGAGGTCGCCATGACCATGGTGTTGGCCAGGGCGATGCCGGTGTAGAGGAGGGCTATGCCCAGCACCAGCAGCAGGCCGAGCCGGGTCGGCCGGTTGGTCTCGGGGTGACTCGCCCGCACCCACTCGTCCTTGGTGAGGACCTGCCCGCCCGAGGCGCGTACCGCCTCACGCAGCCCGGAGGCCACGGCGGCTGCGTCCGCGCCGGCCGCCCTGCCGGTCCTGCTCGCCCTGTCGGCTCTGTTCGTCTCATCGGCCTCGTGGGACCGGTCCGCGAGCGCGACGTCGACGCGGTCGACGACCGCGCCCGGGGCGTTGCGCGGGGTGACGTAGACGCCGTTGTCGCCGGTGCCGGTGGTCATCACCGCGGCGATCCGCAGCGACTTCTTCGTGCCGTCGCCGAGCCACACGTCCACCCGCTGCCCCACGGTGTGCCGCTGCCACTCCTCGTTGACGATGATCGAGTCGTCGTCGAGGCCGGTCACCTTCCCGGCGGCGAGCGGCAGCCGCGTCGTGGCGGCGAGCGGGCCGGGATCGGCGGCGCGGGCCTCGGACTTGACGAGCGCCACGCCGTCCTCGAGGACGTGAACGGCGCTCGACGAGGTCGCGGACACCTCGGCGCCCGGCACGTCGCGCAGCTTCCGCAGCGTCGCCGCGTCGAAGCCCGCGTCGCCCGCCGGGACGACCACGAAGTCGGCGGCCGTCCGCTCGCGCGTCTCGGTGGCCGCCGCCTCGTTCAGCGTCGCGGTGGCGCCCAGCAACGAGCCCGCGAGCGCGACCGTGACCAGGACGGGCGCCGCGACAGCGGCGGTGCGCCGCACACCGGTGGCCGCGATCTCGCGCACCAGCATGCCGCCGGCACCGGGCAGTTGGGCCGGGAGCCAGGCGATCAACCGGGTCAGCGGACGCACCAGAACGGGTGCGAGCAGTGCGACCGCGGTGATCAGCAGCATCGGGCGGCTGACGTACGTCTTGCGGTGCAGCAGGTCACCCGGGTCGGCGACGAGGGCCACGCCCAGTGTCACCGCGGCGGTCAGCAGCAGGGCCACACCGCACACCCAGCGGCCCGCGGTCATCGCTCGCGTGTCCACGGACGCCTCGCGCAGTGCCTGAGCCGGGCCGGTGCGCCCCGCCCGCCAGGACGCGGCCACCACACCGCACAGCGCGACGAACAGCCCCGTCCAGAAGGCCATGTGGTACGGCCAGGTGTACGCGCCGATGGTGAACCAGTCCGGCGCGAGTCCGCCGTCCACGACCCACTCGGCCAGCCGCGGCGCACCGTACGCGCCCAGCACGCAGCCCGCGGCCGAGGCGAGCACGCCGACCACGAGGGCCTCGGCGGTCACCATGCGGCGGATCTGCCCCGGGGTCGCGCCGGCGGTGCGCAGCAGCCCGAACTCCCGGCGCCGCTGGGCGACCGCGAACGCGAAGGTGGACGCCACCACGAACACCGACACGAAGGCGGTGACGCCGCCGGCCGTGCCGAACAGGGCGTTCATCGCGGTGAGGGCCTCGCTGTCCCGGTCGGGGTCGGCGTCCGCGAGGCGGCGCGCGTCACCGGTGAGCACCTGCACGCCGTCGTGGCCGCGCACCACCGCGCGTACGGCCGCCGCGTCGGCGTCGACGACCAACTGGACGCTCATCGGCGACAGTTGGGCGGCGCGCCGGTCGGTGTAGAAGACCGACGCCACTGCGGCCGTACGCGCGGTGGCGGTTCCGACGACCCGTACCGCGCCGCGGTCGGTCCGTACCCGCTCGCCCGGCCTCGCCCAGTCGCCGCTGACGACGACCTCGTCGGCCGCACGGGGCGCGCGCCCCGCGTCCAGCTCGTACGGGGCGAAGGCGGCGGTGGACCAGGGGTGGCCGACCAGGTCGCCGGGCCCACCACGAGCCCGTACGGCGAACGACCGGTCCTCGACGACGGTGCCGAGAGTCCTGAGCCGCGCGACGAGTTCGGCCGGCACGGCACGGGGGTGTGCGAGCTCGCGGACCTCGTCGCCGGTCGAGGTGGGCACGCGCAGGGTGTCCGCTCCCTTGACCACGACCGGCGCGGCCGCGAACCGCTCGGGCCTCCGCTCGGGCGCGTCCGTCGACGAGGCGAGAGCGAGGCCCATCACGGCGAGGAGAGCGACGCCCAGCGAGAGCGCGACGAAACTGCCGACGAAGGTGACCCAGCGGGTGCGCAGGGTGCGCAGGGCGACACTCAGCACGGCACGGCCTCCAGCTGGGTCATGCGCGCGGCGATGCCGTCGGCGGACGCCCCGGCGAGTTCCCCGTTGATCCGGCCGTCGACGAGGAAGACCACGCGGTCCGCGTAGGAGGCGGCAACCGGGTCGTGCGTGACCATGATGACCGTCTGACCCTCACGGTCGACCATGCCGCGCAGCAGGGCGAGCACCTCGCGGCTGGTCCCCGAGTCGAGGGCGCCGGTCGGCTCGTCGGCGAAGAGCACCTCGGGGCGGGTGATCAGGGCGCGGGCCAGGGCCACACGCTGTTGCTGTCCGCCGGACAGCTCCGTCGGCCGGTGCCCTGCCCGCTCGCCCAGCCCCACCTGCCGAAGCACCTCGCGGACCCGGGCCCTGGCGGGACGGCGGCCGGCGAGCCGCAGCGGCAGCGCCACGTTCTGCTCGGCGGTCAGGGACGGCAGCAGGTTGAACGCCTGGAAGACGAACCCGATCCGTTGGCGGCGCAGCAGGGTCAGCTTCCGCTCGCTCAGCTTCGTCAGCTCGGTCCCGCCCACCGTGACCGACCCCGACGTGGGCCGGTCAAGCCCGGCGGCACACTGCAACAGGGTCGACTTGCCCGAGCCGGAGGGGCCCATGACGGCGGTGAGCGTCCCCCCGGGAAAGGCGAGCGAGACCTGGTCGAGCGCCGTCACCGCGTCGGCGCCCGACCCGTACCGCCTGCTGACGGAGCGCAGTTGGATCGCGTCGTCGGTGGTCTGTCCTCGCTCGTTCATCTGTCCCCACTCGTCCGGTGAACCTGGTGACTCCAAGAAACCGCGAGGGACCGCCACGGCGCAGTGCGGCAGAACCGAGACCTGGGGTAGGGCCAGGCCTACCCTCGATCCGCCCCCTGGACCGATGGCCGCGGACGCGGCGGGCCTCCTACGGTGATCCCCATGCATCCCCGGAACGTGTGGCAGGCCATGTCCAGGCCGGGCTTCCTCCTGTCGTCGTGGCCCTGGCGCTCGGCCGGATACCTGCTCACCGGCGCGGCGACCGGCGTCGTCGTCCTCGTCGCGATCGTGCTCATGGCGGTGGCAGGCGGGGTCCTCGCCCTTGTGCTCGTGGGGCTGCCCCTGCTCGTCGCGACAGCCCTCACCGGGATACCGGTGGCCCGTGTGGAACGGCGCAGGCTGCGCCTCGTCGACCTGGAACCGGCACCCGACCAGCACCGGGCACCCGCCGCCGTGGGCCTGAGGGCCTGGCTGACGACGCGTCTGAAGGAGCGGGCGACCTGGCGGGAGCTGCTGTACGCCCTGCTGTTCGCGGGACTCCTGTGGCCGGTCGACGCCCTCGCGATCACGGTCGCGCTGCTCCTGCCGCTGTCTGTGGTCGCGACACCGCTGCTGATGGCCACGGTCGGCGACGGGCAGGAGACGAAGGTGCTCAAGCAGTGGATGGTCACCACCTGGCCGACGGCCTTCGCGGTCGCCGTGCTCGGGCTCGTCCTCCTGGGCCTGTGCGCGTACGTCCTGGGGGTCGTGGCCGGTGCCCGGGCCGAACTGACCCGCCTGCTGATCGGCTCACGCGAAGGCGATCTGGGGGTGCGGGTCGTCGAACTGGCGCGATCCCGCGTCCGGTTGGTGGACGCCTTCGAGGCGGAACGGCGGCGCATCGAGCGGGATCTGCACGACGGGGCGCAGCAGCGGCTGGTGGCGCTGACGATGACGCTCGGTCTTGCCCGCCTCGACGCCCCGCCCGGGGCGCTCGCCGACCAACTGGCCACCGCCCACGAGGAGGCGGGCAAGGCACTCGCGGAGCTGCGCGAGCTCATCCACGGCATCCACCCCAAGGTCCTCGCGGACTACGGGCTGCAGGCGGCGGTCGCCGACGCCGCCGACCGCTCCGCGGTCCCCGTGGACGTCGACCTGGAGTTGAGCGGACGCCTGCCTCAAGCGGTCGAGGCGGCCGCGTACTTCGTGGTCTGCGAGGCACTCGCCAACATCGCCAAGCACAGTGGGGCGACCCGCGCGGAGGTGAGCGGCGGGCACCGCGACGGACGGTTGTTCCTTCAGGTGCGCGACGACGGCCGGGGCGGCGCGGACGCCGGAGCGGGGAGCGGGCTGACCGGACTCGCCGACCGGGTGTCGGTGCTGGATGGCAGACTCTCCCTGTCCAGTCCGCCGGGCGGACCGACCCTGTTGCGTGTGGAGTTTCCTTGCGAGTGGACCGATCGCTCCGGGTAGTACTGGCCGAGGACAGTGTGCTGCTGCGGGAAGGGCTCATCGGTCTGCTCAGCCGCTGCGGCCATGAAGTGGTAGCGGCCGTCGGCGACGCGCAGGCCCTGGTCGCCGCGGTCGAGGAGCACACCCCCGACATCGTCGTGACGGATGTCCGCATGCCCCCCGGCTTCCAGGACGAGGGACTGCACGCGGCGGTGCGCCTGCGCGAGAAGCGGCCCGCACTGCCCGTCCTGGTCCTCAGCCAGTACGTGCAGCGGACGTACGCGGCGGAACTGCTCGACTCCGGCGACGGATCGGGCGTCGGCTATCTGCTGAAGGACCGGGTCGGGCAGGTCGAACAGTTCGTGGACGCCCTGGGCGAGGTCGCGGACGGCGGCACCGTCGTCGACCCCGAAGTCGTACGCCAACTGCTGCGCCGCCGCCGCGATCCGCTGGAGCGGCTCACCCCGCGTGAGCGTGAGGTCCTGGCCCTGATCGCCGAGGGCAAGTCGAACGGTGCGATCGCCCGCGAACTGGTGGTGTCCGAGGCCGCCGTGGGCAAGCACATCGGCAACATCCTCACCAAGCTGGACCTGCCTCCGGCGGACGAGACCCATCGCCGGGTGCTGGCGGTCCTCGCCTACCTGCGGGCCTGATCCAGGGGCCGGTAATCGGCTGTGCCGCGGCCCTGCATGATCAATAGCCTGGAACGGTCTGCCGGTTGACGACTCAAGGAGTCCCGCTCGTGACCACCGCACCGGACCTGCCCGACATCCTGTCGACCGAATTCGCCGAGGATCCCTACCCCGCATACCGGATCATGCGCGAGAGCGCGCCGCTGATGTGGCACGAGGCCACCCAGAGCTACATCGTGTCCCGCTACGAAGACGTCGAACGGGTCTTCAAGGACCGCGAAGGACAGTTCACCACCGACAACTACGTATGGCAGATCGAGCCGGTGCACGGCAGGACGATCCTGACACTCAGCGGGCGCGAGCACGCGGTGCGGCGGGCCCTGGTGGCCCCGGCCTTCCGCGGCCGGGACCTCCAGGAGAAGTTCCTGCCCGTCATCGAGGACAACGCCCGCTCCCTCATCGACGGCTTCCGTCACACGGGCAGCGCCGACCTAGTCGCCGACTTCGCCACCCGCTTTCCCGTCAACGTCATCGCCGACATGCTCGGACTGGACAAGGCCGACCACGACCGCTTCCACCGCTGGTACACCTCGGTGATCGCCTTCCTCGGCAATCTCGCGGGCGATCCGGAGGTCGCCGCGGCCGGTGAACGGACCCGCGTCGAGTTCGCCGAGTACATGATCCCGATCATCCGGCACCGCCGTGACCACCTCGGTGACGATCTGCTGTCCACCCTCTGCGCCGCCGAGGTCGAAGGCGTGCGCATGAGCGACGAGGACATCAAGGCGTTCTGCAGTCTGCTGCTCGCGGCGGGCGGGGAGACCACGGACAAGGCGCTGGCCGGCATCTTCGCCAACCTGCTGGCCCACCCTGAACAGCTCCAAGCCGTGCGCGAGGACCGCGACTTGATCGAGCGGGCCTTCGTGGAGACCCTGCGGTACACCCCGCCGGTGCACATGATCATGCGGCAGACGGCCGCGGAGGTCACGCTGAGCGGCGGCACCGTCCCTCCGGGAGCCACGGTGACCTGCCTGATCGGAGCGGCGAACCGGGACCCCGAACGCTACCGGGAGCCCGACCGCTTCGACATCTTCCGCGACGATCTGACGACCACGACGGCCTTCTCCGCCGCGGCCGACCATCTCGCGTTCGCCCTGGGCCGCCACTTCTGCGTGGGCTCCCTGCTGGCCCGTGCCGAGGTCGAGATCGGGGTGGGCCAACTCCTCGACGCCATGCCCGACATGGAGTTCGCCGACGGTTTTCGGCCAACCGAGCAGGGCGTGTTCACCCGCGGACCGCAGACGCTGCCGGTGCGCTTCACACCGGCCACGCACTGAGGACGGGCTGCCTCAGCGCAGTGTGGGCGTGAACTCCACCGGCAGCGAGGTCAGCCCCCGCATCCAGATGGACGGCCGCCACACGAGATCCTCCGGCTCGACCGACAGGACGACGTCGGGCAGCCGCTCCATGAGCGTCTCGACGGCCGTACGCGCGATGACGTCGGCGAGCAGCGGAGCGGGGTAGGGGCAGCGGTGCTCGCCGTTGGAGAAGGACAGGTGGGCGCCGTTCCCCTCGGCGCCGACATGACCGTCGGGCCAGATCTGCGGATCGGTGTTGGCCGCCGCGAGCCCGAGGACGAGGCAGTCGCCCGCCTTGATCCGGCGGCCGCCGAGCAGGGTGTCGCGCACCGCCCAGCGGCCGATGAAGTTCTGGGTGGGCGTGTCCAGCCACAGCACCTCGGTGAGGGCCTCGCCCACGCTGACCCGGCCGCCCGAGACGTTGAGCGCGAAGCGGTCGTCGGTGAGCAGCAGCCGCAGCGTGTTGCAGATCCAGTTGGCGGTGGGCTGCTGGGCCGCCGCGACCACGGAGATCAGGTCCTGCACGATCGCGTCGTCGCTCAGGCCCTCGGGGTGGGACAGCATGCGGGACACCACGTCCGCGCCGGGCCCCTCGCGCTTGTCCTCCACCAGCCGCTGAATGCGTTCCTGTACGCGGACGTAGGCGGCGACCGGGTCCTCGCCCTCGGCCGTGTCCAGAGAGATCCGCAGGTCCCTGACGAGGTCGTCGGTGTCCGTGCTGTGGGCCGCCATGCCGCACATCTCCACCGCGGCCCGCATGGCCAGAGGGTGCGCGTACGCGCTCATCAGCTCGGCCTCGCCGCTGCCGGCGAAGGCGTCGATCAGCTCGTCGGCGATACGTCGGCAGTTGACGCCCAGCTCGAACTGGTCGACGCCCTCCAGAGCCTCGGTGATGACGCCGGCCCGCCGCTGGTGCTCGGCGCCCTCGGTGAACAGCACCGAGGGCTGGTAGCCGACGAAGGGCAGCAGCGGCCAGTCCGCGGGAATGTTCTCCCATTGGTTCCAGCGCCGGGAGTCGCGGGCGAAGAGATCGTCGTGGGAGGTCACGAACGAGACCTCCGGGTAGGACAGGACCAGCCAGGCGGGCACGTCCCCGTCCAGCAGCACGGGCGCCACGGGGCCATGGGCGCGGCGCAGCTCCTGGTACACCGTGGCCGGACTCTGCTGGTACTCCAGGCCGCTCAGCGGCACCGCGTCGGTATGCGCGGGACAGCCCGAGGCGGCAGGCGGCGGGTCGGCGGGGCGCCAGTCGGAGCCGGTCGCGTCGTCGTTCATGGGGTCTCCCGGGCCATGGCCAGTTCGTAGAGGTGGTCGGCAAGAGTGATCAGGACGTTCTTGCCGGATGCGCGCACCCGCGCGTCGCAGTCGATCAGAGGCACGTGGTCGGGCAGCGCGAGCGCCTGGCGGATCTCGCTCAGGGGGAAGGCGTTGGTGTCGCCCTCGAACCGGTTGACCGCGACGAGGAAGGGCGTGTTGTGGTGCTCCAGTCGGTCGATCGCGTACCAGCAGTCGCTCATCCGCCGGGTGTCCACCAGGACGACGGCGCCCAGGGTGCCCGAGAAGAGCCTGTCCCACAGGAACCAGAAGCGCTCCTGGCCCGGGGCGCCGAACAGGTACAGGACCGTCCGCTCGGACAGGCTGATCCTGCCGAAGTCGAAGGCGACGGTCGTCGTCGACTTGTCGGGCAGGCCGGCCGTCCGGTCGATGCCGACGCCGGCCTCGGTCATGACCTCTTCGGTGTTCAGCGGCCGGATCTCGCTGACCGAGCGGACCAGTGTCGTCTTGCCGACGCCGAACCCGCCCACCACAACGATCTTGAGTCCGGTCTCGGCGACCGCGCTCAACGGCGTACGGGCGGAAGGCTCAAAGGTTACGGAGTCCATCGAGAACCTCCAGCAGAAGAGAGGATTCGGGTAGTTCGGCCACTGCCGGAGCGGCCCGGGGATGGCGCGCGGTGACCTTCTCCATCGCCAGCAGGTCCCCCACGAGGATCCGGACGACGGCCACCGGAAGCCCCAGCTCGGCGGCGATCTCGACCACGGCGGCCGGGCGACGGCACAGCTTTAGGATCCGCACGTGTTCGGACTGCATGCCGCGCGCGGGCTCGCACTCGCTGACGATCAGTGAGACGAGGTCGAGATCGTCGGGGGCCTCGCTGCGGCCGCCGGTGATGGTGTACAGCCGGTCCGGGTCCCCGGTGTCGACCGGACGTCGGCTCATCGGATCAGCTCTCCTCTGCCCGGGCACGGGCCTCGGCACGCAGGTGCTGGCCGATCCGCTCCACCAGGTCGGTCATGTGGTGCCCCACGGCGCCCGGGTCGGCGCCGTCGTCCGCGATCACCGCGAGGTGCGCACCCTGACCGGCCTCGACGATGAACAGCAGTCCGCCGTAGAACTCCGTCATCGAGTGGCGCACGCCTCCGCTGCCGTCGCCGAACTCGACCGAGGCGCCCTGCGCCAGGGCCTGCATCCCGGAGGCGATGGCCGCGAGCTGGTCCGCCTGGTCGACCCCCAACCGCTCGGTCCAGCACAGTTTCAGCCCGTCGCGGGAGAGCACCAGGGCGTGCCGGGTGCCGGGGGCGCGCTCAAGGAGGCCTTCCAGGAGCCAGGTCAGGGTGTTGTCAGTGGTCTGCATGGGTGGGTGAAGAGCTGGTGATCCGTGGACGCTCGGCCACCGGCCCTTTCCTCCAATCTCCGGTCTGGGGGCGGATCGGGCGCGCCGGGTCGGGGCGTCCCGAGAGAAGAGGGGGCGGCCGGGCTCAGTCGGCGTGGCGCGGGTCGGCCGAATCGGCGAACGGGGCCGGTTCGGGGGAGGGCGGGGTCGGCTCGGGTGAGGGCAGGGCTGGTTCGGGGGAGGGCATGACCGGAGGGGAGGACGGGGCCGGTTCGGCGGACGGGGCCGGTTCACCGGCCGCCGCGGCCAGGCGCGCGCGGTGGAAGGCGCCGAAGCTCTTCCCCGCGTCACGGGTGGGCCTGTCGTCCGCGGGACGCTTCGTCCGCGTACGAGCACGGTCGGCGGCCGCCATCGTGCGGCCGGGGGGACGTACGGGCAGACCGTTGGCCGTCACCGAGCCGTTGTCGCCCGTACCTTGGTCGCCGGCCGGGGCGAAAGCCGTCGGCGAAGGCGCGGCAGGGGCGGGGGCCGGTGCGGCGGTCGGTGCGTCGGTCGTCTCGGAGGGCGGTGCGTCGGCCGACTGCGACCGGGGCGACGGGGTGCGCTCGGCGGCGGCCACCGCACGCCCGAGCGGCGGCGCCGACAACTCGTGGGCCGTCCGGCGAGGAGCCGTGCGCTGCTGGGCGAGCAGTTGGGCCGGCAGATGTACGACGACGCCCGTGCCACCCCGGGAGGAGGGGCGGTAGCTGACGGAGATGCCGTACTTGACGGCGAGCCGCCCGACGACCGCCAGCCCCAGCCGAGTCCCCTGGAGGGAGGCGAGGTCGCTCATCGCACCCGAGACCGCCTCCTCGGCGCGACGCAGCGCGGCGTCGGCCATCTTCAGGCCACTGTCCTCGACGGTGACGACGATGCCGGCGGATCGTTCCTCCACGTAGACATGGACCTGGTCGATCGGTGCGGAGAAGCTGGTCGCGTTGTCCATCAACTCGGCCAGGAGGTGCATCACGCCCTCGGCCGCGAACCCGGACACGGCCGCGTTGCTGGAGCAGTTGATTCTGACCCTGCGGTACGCGGCGATCCGCCCCACGGCGCCGCGCAGGACGCTCTCCATGGGGATCGGCTTGTTCCACGACCGGCTCGCCCGCCCGCCCATGAGCAGCGCCAGCCGGTCGGTGAGCAGGCCGAGCTGGGAGGTGCTGTGGTCCAGCTCGAGCAGGTCGCCGAGGACCGCCTCGCCGTGCCGGTCCTGCATCCCCCGCAAGTCCGCGAGGATGCTCACGGCCTGGGCCTGCACCCGGCTCAGCGCCTTCGCGCTGGCGGCCTGGGCGGCCGCGGAACGCCGTTCGCTGACCGCGAGTTCCCGTACACCGGCCTCCACCAGCTCGCGCACGTGGGCGTTGGCGAACTGGGACAGCCGCAGCTCCGCGCGGACCGTCTCCAGCGAGGCCCCCTCGCCCAGTCTCCGCACCGCCGTGGGCAGGGTCTGCGCCATGGCCTTCCGTAGATCGTCGGACATGCTCGCCAGGGCCCGCACCGCCTGCCGGCGCTCCCCGTCCACCGCGGCCGCGCGCCGCTGCGCCACGCCCACGGCCTCCTCCACGGCGCGCTGCACCGCCAGGAGCTGAGGCTCCGCGGGATGCCACGCACCGGCCGGTCCCCGCACGGCACCGGCCGGTCCCCGCACGGCACCGGCCGCTCCCGGCGCGGCGGTCGTGGGGTCCTTCAGCGCCGCGGTCATTTCCGGCACCACCGCGCCGGCCAGGTACGCCGCCTCCGAGCGCTGCCGTGCCGACTCCGCCAGGGTCCTGTCCAGTTGAGCGGTGAGCCGGCGGTGCAGTCGCGCGGCCGCCGAGGCGAGCAGGACGAGGCAGCCACCTGCGGCCGCCACGGTGCCCGCCACCCAGGGGCGTGCGGCGTCCGGTGCGGCGAGCACGACAGGCGTGCCGAGCGCAGCGGTCACCACCAGGGTGGCGATCGGCAGATGCCGCCACGCCGACTTCGGGCGCGGGCGGGACGCGTCGGGATGTGCCATTCCGCGATCCTCGATGCTTGTCGGAAGTGGTGTGCTTGCCGCGGACGCGGGGCCCCGCCGGGCTGTCCGGCCGTCCGTGCCTACGGTGGCCCACGCGCACGCGTGTGCCCCAAGTCGCCTATGAGCAAAGGCGTTTGTCCTGCGAATCATGCTAACCACGCGTTCCTCGCCCGGAGCGCGAACTTCCCATCGCCGACACGCGCCGGAACACGTCGTCGCATAGTGGGCCGCGGTGGCGATGCCTGTGATACGCCCCGAGCGCCGATGAACGTCGGCCGAACCGCCGTCGAACCCCGTCGAACACCCCACAGGAAGGGGTGGAGCAGACGTTTTCGGCATGCCTCGACACCCGCGACAAATAAGCGGAATTCCGAGCGCGGGACGCCGCACGGCAGGGGCGAATCCACCCACTGACGGGCGAACTTCAGCCATCTTGGCCGACCGGGAAGGAGCGCGTGGATGCCGGGCGGGTGTCGATCGGACGTCAGCGCAGGGCGGCGGCGAAGGCATCCCGGTGGGCTTCGGTGTGGGCGTATTCCCGCTCGGACCAGGCGACGCGGGCGAGGATCTGTCCACGGTCGGCGAGCCGAGGCCCGGGAGCGTCGAGCTGTTCCCGCCACCAACGGGCGTTACGGGCCTGCCGTTCGAGCATCGCGTCCACGAGGCCTCGTCGGGTGGTGGCGTCGCTGTCGTAGGCGTCGGCGAGGACGCGTACCTGGGCGGCTTGCGCGCGGGCGGGCCGGGCGTCGGCCTTGGAGGAGACGCACCAGGTCCAGGCCATGTAGCCGAGGTCTTCGAGCGGGTCGCCCGGGGCCGCGGTGTCGAAGTCGATGAAGGCGACGGGAACGGCGCCGGAGAACACGGTGTTGTTCGGCCCCGGGTCGTGATGGCAGACCACGGGATGCCGGCCGGCCAAGCCGCAACCACGGGTGGCGTCATGGAAGGCACGGAGCAGGGCGCCGGCGGCGGCGATCTGGGGATCGGCCCAGCGCTGGAAGCGCGCGGGCACCCAGCCGGGCAGGTAGCTGAGCACATCACGGCCGACCGCGTCGAGCCCCAGGTGACGCGGGGCCCCGGTGAATCCCTGGCGCCTGAGGTGACCGAGCAGCTCCGCGACGAACGGCGACGCCCGCGTGACCGGCCGCCGGACGGTACCGCCCACCCTGACCACGCCGGGGGTGATCCGCCCGCCGGTCAACGGCACCTCGTTCTCCCTGCCCACGGTCAGGGCCGTACCGGGCAGGGACTGGCGAGCGTCAGCACAGGTTCCGCTGCCTCGTGCGGGGTCACCCCCTCAGTGTCCACGATCACGTCCCGCGAAGGGGAGGGCGGCTACTTCAGGGCTCCTGCCATGACGCCGTTGACGAACTGCCGCTGGAAGGCGAAGAAGACCACCAGCGGGATGATCATGGAGAGAAAGGCGCCGGAGGACAGGACGTCGATGTTGGTGCCGAACTGACGGGTCTGCTGTTGCAGGGCCACAGTGAGCGGGGCCGAGCCCGGGTCGGCGAAGATGAGCGCGACGAGCATGTCGTTCCAGACCCACAGGAACTGGAAGATACCGAGCGAGGCTATCGCCGGCCCGCCCAGCGGAACCACCACTCGGACGAAGAGCCACAACTCGCCCGCTCCGTCGAGACGGGCTGCCTCCAGCAGTTCGCGCGGGATGCCCGCGAAGAAGTTCCTGAGCAGGAAGATCGCGAACGGCAGGCCGAAAGCGACGTGGAAGAGGACGACACTGACGATGCTGCCGAAGATCCCGATCTCCCCGAACAGACTGGTGATGGGCACCAGCGCGACCTGCAGGGGCACCACGAGCAGGCCGACGATGAGCAGGAAGACCCAGTCCCGGCCCGGGAATTCGACCCACGCGAAGACGTATCCGGCGAGTGAGCCGACGACCACGACCAGCAGCGTGGCAGGGACGGTGATCAGCAGACTGTTCAGGAACGACTGCGTGATCGTCGAGTTGTCCAGCAGGTTGGTGTAGTTGTGCAGGGTCAGCTGCGCGGGCTTGGTGAGGACCGTCCACCAGCCTGACGACTGGATGTCCATCGGCCCGCGCAGGGAGGAAAGCAGCAGGCCGACGGTGGGCAGAAGCCAGAACAGGGCGACGGCCAGCAGGACCAGCCGTGTGGATCCGCCGGCGAGCCGACGTGCCGCGCGGGCGGCGGCGCCCCGTCCCGTGCGGCCGGAGGCGGTCCGGGCGGTTGCGGCGAACTGGGCGTCCTGAGCGGTCTGAAGGGTTGTCACCGTGACTTCTCCTTTCGGAACCGCTTGATGTTGAGGAACATGGCCGGCGCGACCAGGGCGAGCAGGAGCACGGCGAGCGCGCTGCCGGTGCCCTGGTCGTTGCCGCCGCCGAAGGAGGACAGATAGAGCTGCAGGGCCAGTACGTTGGCGTCCTGCTGGCTGGCGCCGGGGGCGATGACGTACACCAGGTCGAAGATCTTCAGTACGTTGATCACCAGCGTGACCAGGACCACGCCCAGCACCGGCGCCAGCAGCGGCACCGTGATGCGGCGGAAGACCTGCCACTCCCGCGCTCCGTCGACACGGGCGGCCTCCAGCAGCTCCCGGGGGATCCCGGCCAGCCCGGCGGCGATGAGGACCATGGCGAAGCCGGTCCACATCCAGACGTAGGCACCGATGATCGACCAGGTGACCAGGGTCGGGCCGAGCCAGTTGACACCCGCGTACTGGGCAGTGAAGTTCGTCGCGGGCAGGCGCAGTTGCAGCGGTGCGGCCCCGATCCGGGACGCGGGCAGGGCGAACGTGCCGTCCTTGGCCGCGGTGGCCGTGGCGACGACGTGCCCGTCGCGCACGGCCTCGACCCGGACGCCGGCGAGCGACTTCTCCCCAGGGTCGATCTTCCCGGGGGTGCCGCCGCCCGGCTGGAAGTCCAGCCAGACCGTGCCGCACAGCGCCCCCTGCGGGCAGCCACTGGGCGAAGCGGCCTGCGTCGCGTCGGTCAGGGTACTGGGCTGCACTCCGACCAGAGCCAGCGCGGCCGGGCCGCTGCCGGGCCTGACGGGCTTGCTGGTGTAGGGGCCGCCGACTGGCCCGGCCAGAGTGCCGCTGCCCGCACCCGCCACCCGGGGGTGGGCTCCGGGATAGGCCGATGCCTTGAAGAAGGTGTCATGGACGCCGGTCGCGACCGCGTTGGCCACGCCCTTGCCGGGGTCCTGGTCGTACACCAGCCGGAAGATGATGCCGGCGGCCAGCATGGAGATGGCCATGGGCATGAAGACGACCAGTTTGAATGCCGTGCCCCAGCGGATCCGCTCGGTGAGCACGGCGAAGATCAGGCCCAGCCCGGTGGCCACGACGGGTGCGACCACGACCCAGATCGCGTTGTTCTTGAGGGCGACGAGGGTCTGGTGGTCGGTGAAGACACCGGTGTAGTTGGACAGCCCGACGAAGTCCGTGAAGCCGTCCGGGCCGAAGAGACTTCGTATCGCCGACCACACGATCGGATACACCACGAGCGCGCCGAGCAGGATCAGCGCGGGCAGCAGGAAGAATGCCGCGATCCACGCACGGCCCAGGGGCGGCCTCGCGCGACGGGCGGGTGCCCCCGCCGCCGCGGGGGCGGCGGGGGACGGCGGTGACAGGGTCCGTGACATGACGACTGCCTCAGCCCGCCTTGGCGAACGCCTTCGCGGCGTCCGCCTCGAGCTGCTTCTGCGCGCCGGCGACGTCGGAGGGCTTGGCGAGGAAGTCCTGCAGGTCCTTCCACTCTCCCTGCCCCTTGGTCCCGCCGAAGGCGGCCGGTGCCTGATCGGACATGTCGAACCGGATGTTGTCGCCTGCCTTGATCAGGTTCTTCGCGATGCCCCGCACGGTGTCGTCGCGGTAGTTGGAGAAGGCGACCGCCTTGTTCGGAGACAGGAAACCGCCCTGCTGCACGGCGATTCCCCCCGCCTCCGGGGAGGCCAGGAACCGCATCAGCGCCCGCGCGCCCTCGCCGTCCTTGAGAGCGACCGCGACGTCGCCGCTGCTCAGCACTGGTGCCTTACCGCCGTCCACGGCGGGGAAGGGGAAGACCTTGGCGTCGGTGCCGACCTCGGCCGTGGTCTCCTGGGTGATGTTCGTCGCGATGAACTCGCCCTCGTAGACCAGTGCGGCCTTGGGCGGCTTGGCGAAGACCTGGCCGACCGAGGTGGGGAAGTCGGTCTGCAGTGCTCCCCGCGTGCCTCCGGCCATCAGATCGGGCCTGCCGAAGATCTGGCCCAGTGTGGTCAGGGCCTTGGTCACCGAGGGGTCGGTCCACTTGATCTGATGCTTCGTCAACTTGTCGTACATGGCCGGGCCGGCCTGACTGAGGTAGATGTTCTCGAACCAGTCGGTCACGAGCCAGCCGTCGGCGCCGCCTATGGAGAACGGAGGGGTGCCGGAGTCGGCGAGGGTCTGAGCGTCCTTGAGCAGTTGCTCCCAGGTGGTGGGGGTGGTGGTCAGTCCGGCCTGCTCCCAGGCCGCGGTGTTGTACCAGAACAGGGACTTGTTGGTGACCTTGAAGAACACGCCGTACTGCTTGTCCTTGTACGTGCCGAGGTCACGCCAGGCCTGGCTGTAGTTCTGGTCCAACTCCTTGGTCACGGCGGGCTGGAGCGGCTTGAGCCAGCCGGCTTTGGCGAACTGCTGGAGCACGCCGGGCTGGGGGAGAAGAGCGACGTCCGGCGGAGAGCCGCCCTGGATCTTGCTGCCGACGAAGGTCGACACGTTGTCACCGGTGGGCACGAAGGTGGTCTTCGCTCCCGTCAGCTTGTCGAAGCGGGCCAGTACCTTGAGGAAGTTCTTCTGCTCGGCGCCCGTCCAGACGCCGGCCACCTGCAGGTCCTGTCCGTCGAGCCGGGGCAGGTTCAGCGTGGAGGCGTCTTTGGCACCGGTGGCCGCCGGGTTGCTGGAGGCGTCCTTGTCCGAGGAGCCGCACCCGGCGGCCCCGATCATCAGGACGGCGACGGCCGTCAGTGCTGCCGCTCTGCCATTCATTCGGTCACTCCTTTGTGAAAGACGGACGGAACATGAAGCGAGGGGCGGAACATGAAGCGAGGGGCGGACGTGTAGCGGGACGGAACCGGTAGCGGGAGATACCGGGTCAGTCAGCCTGTGAGGCCGTCGGACGCCCACCAGGCGGCGGTGCTGCCGGGAAGGGTCCCGGGAGGGCAGGGACCGCTCGCGAGGAGCGGCGTGCCGGGGACCGGGGCGGGACAAGGGACGTCGCCGAAGTTGACGGCGCACACCAGCCCGTCACCGCGGACGAAGGCCAGGACCTGTGGCGGAGACTCCAGCCAGCGGAGCGTCCCGTTGCCGAGCGACGGCAGGCTCGCGCGCAACCGCAGAGCGTCGTGGTAGAGGTGCCAGAAGGAACCGGGGTCGGCCATGAGCCGTTCGGTGGTGTGCGCGGCGAACCAGTCGGGCTGCGGCAGCCACGGCTTGACGATGCCCTCGCCCGAGGTGAAACCGAACGGGGACATGTGCCCCGACCACGGCAGTGGCACGCGGCAGCCGTCGCGGATTCCGACGCGGCTGCCGCTGCGATGGAAGATCGGGTCGGTGAGCACCTCGTCCGGCAGGTCGACGACCTCCGGCAGACCGAGCTCCTCGCCCTGGTAGATGTAGGCGGCGCCGGGCAGCGAGAGCATCAGCAGCGCGGCGGCGCGAGCGCGGGCGGCGGCCGCGTACCGGGTGACGGTACGGACCTGGTCGTGATTGTTGAGCACCCAGGTGATGGTCGAGCCGGTGCCCGCTATGTCCTGCAGAGCGTCCTGGATGACCCCGCGGAAGGTGGCGGCGTCCCACGGGGCCGTCAGCATGTGGAAGAAAAACGCCTGATGGAGTTCGTCCGGGCGGACATAGGCGGCCTGCTCGGCCGGGGTGCGTACGGACACCTCTCCGACGAGCAGCCGGTCGATGCCGTCCCGGGCGGTGTACTCCTCGCAGACGGCGCGCCAAGTGCGCCACACACCATGTGTCTCGGGCTGGTTCCACGCCAGGGGGTTGACCGTGTCGCGGGCCCGCGCGTCGGCCGCCGGGTCCGGGGAGTCCGGCAGCCCGGGGCGCTTGAAGAGGCCGGTGGCCACGTCGACGCGAAACCCGTCGACGCCGCGGTCCAGCCAGAACCGCAGCACCTGCTCGAAGTAGCCGCCGACCTCGGGGTTGCGCCAGTTCAGGTCGGGCTGCTCCGGCCCGAACAGGTGCAGGTACCACTGGCCCGGCGTGCCGTCGGGCTCGGTGACCCGGGTCCAGGCGGGTCCGCCGAACATGGAGTGCCAGTTGTTGGGCGGCAGTTCCCCGCCTGTGCCACGGCCCTCGGCGAAGTGGAAGCGGGATCTGGCAGGCCCGTCCGGGCCTTCTGCCAGGGCCTGCAGGAACCAAGGGTGCTTGCTGGAGCAGTGGTTGGGGACGATGTCGATGAGCACCTTGAACCCCAGGCGGTGCGCGTCATCCACCAGGCGGCCGAACTCCGCCAGGTCTCCGTAGACCGGGTCCACGTCGCAGTAGTCGGCGACGTCGTAGCCGTGGTCGTACTGCGGCGAGGGATAGAACGGGTTGAGCCAGATGCCGTCGACACCGAGCCGCTTGAGGTACGGCAGGCCCGCGCGCACACCGGCGAGGTCGCCGATGCCGTCCCCGGTGCTGTCGAGGAAACTGCGGACGTACACCTCGTAGATGACGGCCGTGCGCCACCACTGCTGCCTGGCCGTGTGCTCGGACCGCTCAGAGGGGCGCGGTTCGTTCGGTACCGGGCCGTCTTCGACGAACGCGTCGATCATCGGGAAACCGTCCTGGGAGGGGCGTGATGGAAACCGGCCGCCGAGCGGGGAGAGCGACGGCCGGTGGACAGGGCGCCGGATCCTGCGCCACAGAAGGCGCGTTGGGAGGCGGCTTGGGGGGGGCGGCTTGGGGGGGGCGGCTTGGAGGGCAGCTCGGGAGGCGGCTTGGCAGGAATGGGCGAAGGAGTTGAGGGGGAGGGCACGGATTCTTTCCGTGGGCGGATCCGGGCCGCCGGGCGTGACCGCGCGCCGGTGGGGACGAAAGGCCGTTCGCCGGACGCGATGCCCGTCGGCGGGTGCGAAAGGCCGTCAGATCCCGGATAACTGAGGGCGTGCCGAAGGCACGGCGAGAGGCTGCGCCGTGGCGTTCAGGGCCGCGCCCATCGCGCCGGCGTACGGGCCGAGCGCGGCGGCCAGGATCGTCACTGGGCCGATCAGTCGCCGACGGTCGCCGAGTGCCGGCTCGACGGCCGGTCGCATCACTTCGAAGGCGGGCGCGACGCCACCGCCGACGACGACGGTCGAGAGGCCGAGTTGGGCCAGCACGCTCCCCAGGACCGTGCCTACGGCCGTGGCGGCGGTGCCGAGGATCTCCAGGGCCGTGGTGTCGCCCGAGCGGGCGGCCCTGACCAGGTCCTCGGGTGTCGCCGACCGATCCTGGGTCCCGGTCCCGGTCCCGGTCCCGCGAGAGGCGAGGGCCTGGGACCATCTGGCCGCCAGCGCCCGGCCGCCCGCCACCGTCTCCAGGCAGCCACGAGCCCCGCATCCGCAAAGGTCGCCGCCGGGCGCGGCGGCCATGTGCCCGATCTCGCCGACCCGGTCGCCGGGCCCTCTCAGGACGGTGCCACCCAGGGCGATCGCACCGCCTATCCCGGTGCCCATGGTCATGAACACCACGTCGGTGTGGGTGCGGGCGGAGCCGAGCGTGAGTTCCGCCGAGGCGAACGCGCGTGCGTCATTCATCAGCAGTACGGGCTTCGCGGTCGCGCGCTCGAGCAGGTCCGCCAGCGGGAAGTCCTGCCAGTCGCCGTCGATGTTCGGGATGGTGGTGGTTGATCGCATATCCGGGCTCAGGTGGCCGGGCAGTGCTGCGCCGATGGCCTCGACGGTGCGGGCGACCGCGAGCTCGGCGATCGCGGCGACGATCTGCACGGGGCCGCCGGCGGGGGTGGGCAGCGTGCCCTGTTCGACGACGGCCGCCCTGGCCCGGTGCACCCACTTGATGTTCGTGCCCCCGATGTCCACCCCCAGGGCGGAACCTGCGGGGCGAGGACCGCTCCTGGTCGCGACCATGCGATCTCCTGATCAGTATTACCTGTATAGACTTAAGGGGAAGCTAGGCCCGGGCAAATCGTCTAGTCAATCAGTCGAGGCGTAAAGAATCAGAAATCTCGGCTGATTGAGTCGATGTGACGGGCGGTCAACCAGAACCATGGGTCGGACGGCGACCTGTCTAGCCTTTTGCCGAGGGAGCGAGTCGACCGGGTGAGATCAGGGCGCCGTCGGCTGCGAGTTGTTCGCGCAGTGCGCCGATGTCCGCATCGCGGGGCCGGTGTCCGGCAAAGACCGTCAGCGCCGCCGCCGTCCCCGCGGCCTGCCCCATCGCCATGCACTGTCCGATGGAACGGACGGAGGCGTGGGCGTCATGGGTGGCCGACAGACACCGGCCCGCGACGAGCAGACCGTCGACGCCGCGGGGGAGCAGGCATCGATAGGGCACCCCGTAGGTGCGGCCGGTGGGTGTCTCGTCACCGGAGCCGACGTACTGCCAGATCGTCCTGTGTCCGGCGGCGTGGTCCTCGATGGGAGCGCCGCAGAGCGCGATGGCGTCCTTGAACTGGCGCGCACTCAGCACGTCTTCCCTGTCCAGGACGTACTCTCCGATCAGGCGGCGACTCTCCCGCACGCCGATGCGCGGCGCGGACGCGATGAGGAAAGCCCGCTCGTACCCCGGGACTTGCTCTCGGAGGAACCGTGTGTACTCGACGACCTGGCGGCGCCCCTCCTGCTCGGCTCCCGAAAGCTGCCACGGGTCGGTCGGGTCGATACCACTCACGCGGGTCACGTTGGTGTGGACGACGCCGGGTTCGGTTGTCCGGTGGACGGAACCCTCGCGCCGGGGCAGCTCATACGCTCCCGAGTCCGCGTGCAGAGCCATCAGCCGGTGCAGCTCAGCCGTCGGTGTCACCGCGGCGTCGACGCCGGCGAGCCGGAACGTCTGGGTGAGTGGCTGCACGACACGGTCCTCGGCGGGCCGCTCCAGAGCCGCCCCCGCACGCCACGCCACGTCGGCGTCACCGCTGGCGTCGATGACGACTCCGGCGCGCACGTGCCCAGGGCCGGCGACCGTCTCGACTACTACCCCCAGAACGTTCTGACCCTCCATCACCACCCGTGACGCGCCGGCGTGGAACAGGACCCGCACCCCGGCGGAGCCGGTGACTTCGTCCCAGACCAGTTTGAGCGTCTCCGGGTCGTAGGTGATGCCGGTGCCCGCGCCGTAGGTGTTGGGGCGTTCGAAGGCCGCTTTGCGAGTGGTGAGCGCCTGGCACACCTCCCATCCGACGCCGCCGACCACGCGATCACCCGTGCCGGGCGCGTAGAAGCCGTAGAAGGTGTCCAGGACGCTCGCCCCGGTGCCGCCCAGGTGAGCGGCAGCCTCCACGAGCAGGGTGGAAGCGCCCCGGCGAGCTGCCGCGACGGCTGCCGCGCAGCCCGCCGACCCGCCGCCGACGACCACCACATCACCGTCCCACAGCAGCGGATGGCGACCGGCCTCCGCCTGGCTGACGCGTGTGCCGTTCACCTCAGGTGCCACCCTCCGTCTACGGGGACCACCGCACCGGTCGTGCGGGAGGAGGCCTCCGACAGCAGCCACAAGGCGGTGTCGGCGATCTCTTCGGGGCTGCAGGCCCGTGCGCCGAGCGGCATCAACCGCGGCATCCGGCCCTGGATCGCGGGATCGGCCATGGCACGTGCGGCCATCGGTGTGTCCACCAGGCCGGCCGCCACGATGTTGACGCGCACACCCTTGGGGGCTCCGGTGAACGCGGCCGAGCGCACCAGGGGGGCCAGAGCGCCCTTCGCGCTGGCGTAGGCCGCGGTGAGGAAGTCCTCGTCCAGTGTGCTCGCCAGGGCCGAGCCGATGACGACGATCGACCCGCCCGAGCCGGACAACTGCCGTATGCCGGCGCGCAGCAGGTAGAACACGGAGTCGAGGTCGACCCGGTGCACTTCGTGCCACGCCTCGTCGCCGCACTCGTCGACCGGCCCGTCGCCGAGACGCCGACCGGACATGCCCACCGCGTGCACGATGCCGTCGAGGCCGTCCAGAGCCTCGGCTGCTCGTGTCACCGCCGCGTCGGCGCCCGCGGACACCGTGATGTCGTACGTATCGCGGTCGGCCTCGAACACCTGAGCACCGGCGGCCCGCGCGGCGTTGACGCACGCGGCGCCGATTCCGCCCCGGGCGCCGGCCACCAGCAGGCGCTTCATCGTGCGCCGTCCGCGGTGCGCAGAGCGGCGGCGGAGCGGCGGGCGAATTCGAGGTAGGCGCCCTCGAACAGCTCATTGCTGCGGTCCGCGCCGACCAGGCGGGAGCTGGTGATGACCGGCGGCATGGCGCCCCGCTCGGCCAGCAACTCGGCCACCCGGACCTTGATCTCGTTGACCACGGCGATCGCGGTGAAGGTACTCACCGGGCCGACCGGGACGTCCAGGCCGGGGACCCGGCAGATGGCGTCGCCGACCGGCGATCCCAGATCGATCACCACATCGGCGTGGTCGGCGAGCCGGGATCCGCTCGGATGCCGTGGTTCGGCGGCGTTCGTCTCCCGCAGCGACGTGGCCGCGATGACCGGCAGGCCTGCCTTCTTCGCGCCCATCGCCATCTCGATGGGGACGGCGTTGAGTCCGCTGACACTGAAGATGAACATGCTGTCCGAAGGGCGCAGCCGGAAGTTGGCGAGGATCTGCTCGGCCAGCCCCTCGACGCGTTCGATGAACATCGCCTGCCGCTGTCCGTTGGCCCCCACCACCTGGGTGTGGAACGTCATCGAGAGCTCTACCAGCGGCTGGAAGCCGGGGTAGGAGCCGTAGCGGGGAAAGATCTCCTCCACCGGCATGCGTGAATGACCGGTGCCGAAGGTGTAGACGACGCCGTCGTCGGCGATCGACCTGGCGGCGATCTGCGCCGCCGCCTCGATGGCGTCGGCCTGGGATTCGGCAATCTCCTCGACGATCCCGACTGCGGTACGGATCCACGATGGCACGTGCGGAAACCTCTCGGTGCGAGGGCGGAGACAGGGCTGTGTGTGACGGGGAGTATGTATAGACAGGTAGTACGGGCATGAAGCTAGGACGCCGATCGATACCACGTCAAGAACCAGTGCTGGCTGATCTTTGGTTCCGGCCGAGTGCGCCGGGTGTGGACGCATGTCGAAGGGCGGCCTATGCTGCGTGGGGCATACCGGTATAGACAAAGGAGGAAGCCGTGGCTCGGCGGCCCATGCCGCGACATGAAGCGGTCGAACGGCACATCCGCAGCCGGATCGCGGGGCTGAGCCCTGGGGATCAGATCGAGTCCGACGCGGAACTGTGCGACCTGTTCCAGGTCAGCCGGATGACCGTCAGGCAGGCGACCCAGCGCCTGGTCGCCGAAGGCGTGATCTACCGGATCTCCGGTGTCGGTACGTTCGTCGGGGAACCGCAGGTCCACCGACAGATGGGCCAACTGCGCTCCTTCACCGAGGAGATGGCTCTGCGCGGGATGACCGTGTCATCGACCGTCCTGACCAGTGAACTGCGCGCGGGCAGTCAGGAGGAGATCACCGCGCTCAGGCTCGCACCCCAGTCCAACGTCGTTCACGTACGACGGCTGCGGCTGGCCGACGACCAGCCGATGGCGATCGAGAACGTCGTCCTGCCGCCCTCCTGTGCCTGGCTGCTGGGCGAGGATCTGGCCCGTGGCTCGCTCCACCAGGCGCTCACCGGCAAGGGATTCGCTCCCACCCGCGCGACGGGAACGCAGATAGCGGCCATCGCCACCGAGGATGACGCCGCCCTCCTGGACCTGCCCATCGGTGCGCCCATCTTCGTCGAGCGCCGGCTGGTCACCACCGCCGACGGCTCACCCGTCGAACTCACCGAATCCCGCTACGCGGGTTCCCGGTTCGTGTTCCACATCGAACTCGCCTAAAGCCTGTGCCGAAAGTGGCGCCTGCCGCCCGGGAGGGCGGCACCCGGAAGGAGAACCGGAAGGAGAAACAGCATTGGCTGTCGTCGAGACCCCTCTCGTCGAGACCGTCCTGGGCCCGGTCGCCGCTGACGAACTCGGCGACGTGGATGCCCACGAGCACGTCTTCCTGCGCACCCCGGTCAACCCGGGTGACGAGTTCCTCGACACCGACAAGGCGGCTGACGAGCTCCTGCGTGTGGCGGCAAGCGGCATTCGCACGGTCGTCGACCTGACGCCGGTCGGTCTGGGACGCCGCCCCGGTCAACTCGCCGAGGTCTCCCGGACGAGCGGGGTCCACGTCGTCGCCGCGACCGGGTTCCACCGCAGCGCGCACTATCCGGCCGCTCACTGGGCCCGCCACGCCGATGACGCGACGCTTCTCGACGTACTCCTGGACGACCTCCAGGTCGGCATGGACCGTTACGACTGGGACTTCCCGCGCCCCCTGCCCAGCCCCCACAGGGCGGGCATCATCAAGCTCGGGGCTTCGTACCACCGGATCGACCGCCACGAGGAGCGCTGGTTCGCCGCGGGAGCCGCGGCGGCCCGGGACACCGGAGTGGCGGTGGCGGTGCACACCGAGGTCGGGACCGCCGCACACGCCGCCCTGGACCTTCTGGACAGGCACGGCATCCCGGCCGGACGGGTCCTGCTCGCCCACACCGACCGCAACCCCGACCCGGAACTCCATCTCGATCTGATCGCCCGCGGCGCCCACCTCGTCTACGACACGATCGGGCGGATCAAGTACCGGCCGGACTCGGTCGTCCTCGACCTCATCGAGCGTATGGCCGAGGCGGGCGAACTGGGCCGGATCTGCTTGGGGACCGACGTGGGACGCAAGTCCTCTCTCAGTGCCTACGGCGGCGGTCCGGGCATGGACGTGCTCGGCAGGGACTTCGTCCCGCGGCTGCGCCGACGCCTGGGCGACGAGGCGGTGGAGACCGTGCTGCGACATGCCCCCCAGGGGCTGCTGGCCAAAGAGACCTGTGCCGCTTGAACGTCGGCCTGCGGGTTCACCACCTCGAGCTCGCCATCGACCCGCACAACGGTAAATCCCCACGGTCGAAGGCCGACCGCAGGGATTTCGTTGNACAACGGTAAATCCCCACGGTCGAAGGCCGACCGCAGGGATTTCGTTGGTGTCCGAGGGGGGACTTGAACCCCCACGCCCGATAAAGGGCACTAGCACCTCAAGCTAGCGCGTCTGCCATTCCGCCACCCGGACCAGGTGTATCGCGTGCGGGGTTTCGCCCGCGGCGACAGAGAAAACATTACCAGGCTTCCGAGGGCTCCCGATCACGGGGCTGCCGGGTGTGAACCCTGTGTGACGGGCCGAGTCCGCCCTTGGGGTCGGGCGGGCCGGAGAGGGAGGATGAGGGGGACCACCACCAGCAGTGACCGTGGGAGGAAGCCCTGTGAGCGAGTCGGACACGGCCAGGAGCATCACCGGTGAGGACGAGGTCGTCGACCTCTGCCGCGAGCTCATCCAGATCGACACCAGCAACTACGGCGACCACTCCGGTCCAGGTGAGCGCAAGGCCGCCGAGTACGTCGCCGAGAAGCTCGCCGAGGTGGGACTCGAGCCCCAGATCTTCGAGTCGCACAAGGGCCGCGCCTCCACGGTCGCCCGGATCGAGGGCGAGGACCGCTCGCGGCCCGCTCTGCTCATCCACGGCCACACCGACGTCGTACCGGCCAACGCGGCGGACTGGACCCACCACCCGTTCTCCGGCGAGATCGCGGACGGCTGTGTGTGGGGGCGCGGCGCGGTCGACATGAAGGACATGGACGCGATGACCCTCGCGGTGGTCCGTGACCGCCTGCGCAGCGGCCGCAAGCCGCCCCGGGACATCGTGCTGGCCTTCCTGGCGGACGAGGAGGCGGGCGGAAAGTTCGGTGCCAAGCACCTCGTGAACAAGCACCCGGACCTCTTCGAGGGCGTCACCGAGGCGATCGGTGAGGTCGGCGGGTTCTCCTTCACCGTCAACGAGAAGCTGCGGCTGTACCTCGTCGAGACGGCCCAGAAGGGCATGCACTGGATGAAGCTGACCGTGGACGGCACCGCCGGTCACGGTTCGATGATCCACCGGGACAACGCCATCACCGAACTGTCCGAAGCCGTCGGACGGCTCGGCCGGCACAAGTTCCCGGTGCGGGTCACCAAGACGCTCCGCCACTTCCTCGACGAGCTCGGCGACGCGCTCGGCACCGAGCTCGACCCCGAGAACATGGACGAGACGCTCGCCAAGCTCGGCGGGATCGCCAAGCTCATCGGTGCCTCGCTGCAGAACACCGCCAACCCGACCCAGCTGGGCGCCGGTTACAAGGTCAACGTCATCCCGGGCCAGGCGACCGCGCATGTCGACGGCCGCTATCTGCCGGGCTACGAGGAGGAGTTCCTCGCCGACCTGGACCGGATCCTCGGCCCGCGGGTGCGGCGCGAGGACGTGCACGCCGACAAGGCCCTGGAAACCACCTTCGACGGGGCTCTCGTGGACGCCATGCAGACCGCGCTGTCCGCCGAGGACCCGATCGCCCGCGCCGTGCCGTACATGCTCTCGGCCGGCACCGACGCCAAGTCCTTCGACGACCTCGGCATCCGTTGCTTCGGCTTCGCTCCGCTGAAGCTGCCGCCGGAGCTGGACTTCGCGGGCATGTTCCACGGGATCGACGAGCGGGTGCCGGTTGACGCCCTGAAGTTCGGAGTTCGAGTGCTCGACCGCTTTATCGAGGTGTCCTGAGCGTCGAAGCGTCCCGAATTCACGCGCTGAAACGAAACTCCAATAATCGTCAATGCGTGCGGGTTCGACTGAGAAGAGTGAATGCGCTCATAGGCTCGTAGCCCTATTACTCCCTCCTCGTTACAAGTGATGAGATCCATGACCAGGGTCGCATTGCCAACAAGGAGGAAAAATGATCAAGAAGGTCGTCGCCGCTGCGGCTGCCACGGGTGGCCTCATTCTCGCGAGTGCGGGAGTCGCGGCTGCCGACGCCGGTGCTCAGGGCGCCGCCGTACACTCGCCCGGCGTGCTTTCGGGCAACGTCGTTCAGGCGCCCGTTCACGTGCCGGTGAATGTTTGCGGCAACACGATCTCCGTGATCGGGCTGCTGAATCCCGCCTTCGGCAATTCCTGCACTAACGTGTAACGTCGTGTCTCACCCCGCGAGGGTTTGAATTCGCGGCCCCGGAGCGCGCGCCATGCGCTCCGGGGTCGTCGATATTCCTACGACATTCCTATTCGATGTGCGCGCATATCCGCGCGTGCATCTTCCTGAAGCAGCAAGGCAGGGAAAAGCTATGCGACAGGTCACCCGCAAGGGCCTGATGACCGTGGCGGCCGCGACTGGAGTTCTGGCCGTCACCGGCGGCGCCGCGTACGCCGACGCCGCGGCGGACGGTGCCGCCTCGGATTCTCCGGGAGTCCTCTCGGGGAACACGGTGCAGGTTCCGGTGCACACGTCGGTCGACGTCTGCGGCAACACCGTGAACGTCATCGGTCTGCTCAACGCGGCGGCGGGCAACAGCTGCGCCAACCAGGGCGGCGGTTCCGCCTCCAGCACCGCGTCGGACGGCGGGGCGCAGGCCGACGGGAGCACCAGTGACTCGCCCGGCGTTGCCTCGGGCAACAACGTCCAGGTCCCGGTGGACGTGCCCGTCAGCGCCTGCGGCAACAGCGTCAACGTCGTCGGTCTCGGCAACTCGACCGACAGCAACGGCTGCGGCGACGCCTCGGACGGGACCGTGACGACGCCGGTCGAGAACGAGGAGCCGGAGGCTCCGAGCGAGCCTCAGGTGCCGGAGACGCCGGCTGTTCCGGCACAGCCCGCTGAGCCGCAGACGCCGGAGACGGCGGTGTTCCCCGAGGAGGAGGCCGGAAGCGACGACAGCCGGAGCCACCCGGCGGTCCAGGCCACCACGCCGCTCAAGGAGACCCCGCAGCTCGCAAAGACCGGCAGTGAGGTGCCGATCGGCCTCGCGCTGCCGGTGGGCGCGGGCGCGCTGCTGATGGGCGCCGTGCTCTACCGCAAGGCACGTGCCGCGGCGTAAAGGACGTCATACGTGAACGGAGGGGGTCCCGCGGCGGCGACTGCGGGACCCCCTCCGTTTCGGCCACTCCCCGTCACCACGTGGCACGCACCTGGCGGATGATCCGCCGGCGCAACCGCACCCTGCGGCTGCCGTCGGGGTGCAGGCTGAGTCGATCCAGCTCCCAGTGTCCGTACTCCGCATGGTCCGTCAGCAGGCGTGTCGTTTCCTTGCGGGAGACCCCACGCGGCACATACACGTCGACAAATTCGTATTCCGGCATCGCATCTATTGTGCGGCCAGAGCCCGTATACGGATAGCGTCTGCACTATGTCTGATGCTGCGCAGCCCACCGCTGCCGAGGTACGCGCCGCCGCCGAGGCGGTCAAGGCCGCGCTCGACCGTCACCTGGCGGCGGTCGAGCGCAGGTCGGGTGAGGACGACCCGGCCGTCTACGAGGCGTTCAACCAGATGGCCGCGGCCGCCGAGGAGTACGACGAGCTCCTGTACGAACGCTATGACGAGGTCACGCCCTTCGAGATCCCCGGTACGGACGACACTCTGCCGCCGTACACAGGCCCGGAGGAGCCGAACGCGCTCAGCGTCCTGATCCGCCGTGACTACGCCGTGGTGGAGCCGCAGCGACTGTTGGCGCAGGCCCAGCGCGTGGAGGCCGTGGAGGAATCCGGGGCGGCGGGCGCGGGCTTCGACGCGGCCGCCGGTACCGTGCACGGGGCGCTGGGTGTGCTGTTCGGCGAGTTCGAACCGGATGAAATCGCCACCCGGCACAAGGAGTTCGGTCTGGAGGAAGGCGACTCCACGCTCTGGGTCACCGCCGCGGACGAACCGGCCGAGCCCGGCGAATGGCTGGACGCCCCCTTCGACGGGGCCGATCCCCAGCGGATCATCTGCCGCTTCGACGTCAGCGCCGTCTTCGACGACGAGATCGACGACGACTTGGACGACACCACCCGGGACGGCCTGGATCCCGACCTCGACGGCGACCCGGACGACGACGAGGACCTCGAGCCGCTGGACGCGGATCGCTGAAGTCGCCGCAGTTCCCACGGTGGCGGTCACGGGGCCGAGAGGCCCGGTGGCCGCCACCGCTTTGTCAGCCGGCTGCCGGGACCTGGGCGGTGAGCAGGGTGGGCAGGCGGGTCGTGCGGGGCTTGGCGGGGAGTTCGGCCACCGCGCGCGGCAGGGCCTGCTCGACGCCGTGGACGACGGAGAGGTGATGTTCGGCCCGGCTGAAGGCCGTGTAGACCCAGGGCCTGGTGAGGGCCTGGACTGCGTCGCCGGGGAGGACCACGACCGCGGCGGGCCAGCGCAGTCCGACGGCCTGGTGCGCGGTGAGTGCCCAGCCGTGGCGCACCGTCTGCTCGACGCGCTCCTTCGGTACGACGACGGGGGCGCCCACGCACTCCAGATGCAGCCCCTCGGCATCGGCTTTCACCACGCGGCCCGGCACCGTACGACCCGGCGTCGGCGTGTAGGCGATCCGGTCGCCCGGGTCGAAGCCGCCGAAGCGGCCCGGCCCAGGGTTGAGCCGTTCCTTCAGCGCGGCGTTCAGCGCCCGTGTGCCCGCCGCGCCGCCGTGCCCCGGAGTGATCACCTGGGTCTGCTCGGCCGGAATCCCGATCGCCCGCGGCACCGAGTCCGCGACCAGTTGCACGGTGCGGTGCACCGCCTCGCCCGCGTCACGCACCGGGACGATCACCACCTCCTTGCCGGGTGCGTCCACCTGGAGCAGCTCGCCCACACCGATGCCGGAGACCAGCTCACCGATCGGGCCGGGGTCCGGCGTCCGCGAGGCGACCTGCGGGCACACCCGCGCAGCGAGCAGATCGGCGAAGACCCGCCCGGGACCGGCCGACCACAGCCCACCGGGGTCACCACTCAGCACGAGCCGCGCCCCGTCGGGCAGCGACTCCGCCAGCATCGCCGCGCTCTCCACATCCAGCTGCGGCGCGTCGAGCACGACCAGCAGATCCGTCCGCAGCATCCCGTCCGGGTCCCGCCCGGGCCCCTCGGCCCCGGACAACAGTCCGGCGACGGTGGTCACGCTCTCCTCGGGCCGGGCGGCCTCGTCCCGGGTCTCGGCCGGCGCGAGCAGCGCGGCGAACCGGCTCCGCCCGTCCACGGTGTGCGTGGCCGCGCACACCCGCAGCCCCATCGCCCGGGCCGCGGCGACCAGAGCGGCCGGTTCCGCGCGGGACGCCTCGCCGCCGGTGTGGAGGACGAGGCCGTGGCCCGCGACGGCGCGGATCAGCTCGGTGGCGGGGCCGGTCGCCGCGGACTCCCAGTCCGTGGCCGAGCCGTCCTCCTTGGGCAGTGAGTTGACCACGCGCGCGAGCCCGTCGGCGAGGCTCTCCTCGGCGAGCGCGTTCCGCTCGAGGCCGATGAGGACGCGGACCGGCCGCTCCTGCTCGCCCCCCTCGCCCTCCTCGGCCTCGTCGTCGGCCTGCTGCCGGCGGGGCGCGGGGGCTCCGGTGTCGTCCAGCGCGTCCTGGAACACCAGGGCGTCGCCCTCGGCGATGGCGCTCTGCACGGCGGCGTCGGGGTCCGGGACCGAGCGCTGCGCGAGCGCGGTGCTGAGCGTCGAGGCCTCCAGAGCGGTGTGGCCGACGAGGGCCGCCTGCTCTAGGAGCCATACGGTGACCGCCCGGCCCCGCCGCTCGTCGTCCGGCCCGCACTCCGCGCCGAGCAGGGCCCGGGCGAACCCGTCCGCCTGCTCGGGCCGCACCCCGGCCAGCCGCAGCAACTGCCAGGGGTCCTCGCGCAGCGCCGCGTCCGCACCCTCGCCGAGGACCGCGGCGGCCTGTGGTGCGAGGGCGTCGGGTGCGCCGCCCTCGACGAGTACGGCCCGTACGGCGTCGACGGTCTCGGCCGCCACCGGTGCGGCGACGGACGAGGTGACGAGCTGCGGCCGCCGCACCGGCTCCGGGGCAGGCCTGCGCGAGGCGGGCTCCTGCTCCCCGAAGACGCCGGCCGCGGGCTTCTCCCCGCTCTCCACCGCGCGTACGGCCGCGAGGAGATCGGCCGCCTTCCCGCTCAGCTTCCCGCCCGCCTCGACAGGCCCCTGCTTCTCGGCCTTCCGCCGCTCGATCCGCTCCCGCAGCTCCCGCTGCGCGGCCATCGCGGCCTCGGCCTCGGACAGCTCCCCGGCGGCGGCATCCCCCTCACCGGCCGAGGAACTCTCCTCACCGCTCGCCGCGGCCGAGCCCTCACCGCCGTCGGCAGCGTCGCCCGTCCCGGTAGCGCTTGGGTCCCCGGCGTCCCCGCCGGCGCCGTCGCCCGGCGTCCCCGGTTCGGGTTCCTCCGCGGCAGCGGGATCCGTGGTCACAGCGTGCTCCAGTCGTGATCGGGATAGTGGTGCACCGGCGCTGACACGTCGTCGAGCGCTCGGCAGATCTCGTCAGGAAGACTAAGGCTCTCCACTGACAACGCGGCCGTGAGCTGCAGGGCGTTGCGCGCGCCGATGATGGGGGCGGCGACTCCGGGCCGGTCGCGGACCCATGCGAGGGCAACCTGGAGCGGCGTCGCCGCGAGCCCGTCCGCGGCGGTCGTCACCGCGTCCACGATGCTGCTCGCCGCATCGTCCAGATACGGCGCGACGAACGGCGCCAGATGCTCCGACGCACCCCTGGAGTCCGCGGGCGTCCCGTGCCGGTACTTGCCCGTGAGCACACCCCGGCCCAGCGGGGACGACGGGAGCAGGCCTATCCCCAGGTCCAGAGCCGCGGGCAGCACTTCGCGTTCGACGCCGCGCTGCAGCAGCGAGTACTCCATCTGCGTACTCGCGAGCCGGGTCCGCACCCCGGGCGCCGCGAGCTGCCAGGTCGCCGCCTTGGCCAGCTGCCAGCCGCAGAAGTTGGACACCCCGGCGTACCGTGCCCGACCGCTGCTGACGGCGAGGTCGAGGGCCTGAAGCGTCTCCTCCAGCGGCGTCCGGGGGTCGAAGGCGTGGATCTGCCACAGGTCCACATAGTCCGTGCCGAGCCGCGCGAGTGAGGCGTCGAGCGCGGCGAGCAGATGTCCGCGCGAACCGTCGAAGCGCCGGTCGGGATCCGGCACGCTGCCCGCCTTCGTCGAGATCACCAGATCCCGGCGCGACACCAGCCCTTCCATGAGCTGTCCGAGCAGGTACTCGGCCTCCCCGTCCCCGTACACGTCCGCCGTGTCGACGAGGGTTCCGCCCGCCTCCCAGAACGCCTTCAACAGGTCCGCGGCGTCGTGCTCGTCGGTGTCCCGCCCCCAGGTGAGGGTGCCGAGCCCGATCCTGGACACGCGCAGGCCGGTACGGCCGAGATGCCTCTGCTCCATGTGGGCTGAGATTACTGGCCGTCAGTCAGTGTGTGGTGGGCCTGTGGACAACCCGCCCCACCTCTCCCGGTCCAACCCGTCCCTGCCGCTGGGAGCACTGGCGCGCTAGGGTGCCCACAAAGGACGTTACTGATCAGTAAGGGGAATCGGCCATGCAGCTCGGGATCAACCTCGGCTACTGGGGCGCCGGAATGGACGCGGACAATCTCGCCGTGGCCAAGGAGGCCGACCGCCTGGGCTACTCGGTCTGCTGGGCCGCCGAGGCCTACGGCTCCGACGCGGCCACCGTACTCACCTGGGTCGCCGCGCAGACCGAGCGCATCGACGTCGGCTCCGCCATCTTCCAGATCCCCGCCCGCCAGCCCGCGATGACCGCGATGACCGCCGCGACGCTCGACTCGCTCTCCGGCGGCCGCTTCCGCCTCGGCCTCGGCGTCTCCGGACCGCAGGTCTCCGAGGGCTGGTACGGCGTCAAGTTCGACAAGCCGCTGGCCCGCACCCGCGAGTACGTCGAGATCGTCCGCAAGGCGATGACCCGCGAGCGCCTGTCGTACGAGGGCGCGCACTGGACGCTGCCGCTCCCGGACGGCCCCGGCAAGCCGCTCAAGCTGACCGTGCACCCGCAGCGGGAGCACATCCCGCTCTACATCGCGGCGATCGGCCCGAAGAACCTGGAGCAGACCGGCGAGATCGCCGACGGCGCCCTGTTGATCTTCCCCTCCGCCGAACACCTGGAGGAGACGACGCTCCGGCATCTGCGCGCGGGCCGCGAGAAGGCCGGCGCGACGTTGGACGGCTTCGACGTCTGCCCGACACTGCCGCTCGCCGTGGGCCCCAAGGACGGGGACAAGGACGTGTCCGCCCTGGCCGACACGTTCCGCCCCTACACCGCGCTCTACGTGGGCGGCATGGGCAGCCCCAAGCAGAACTTCTACAACCAGCTCGCCCAGCGCATGGGATACGAGAAGGAGGCCGCCGAGATCCAGGAGAAGTACCTGTCCGGCGACAAGGCGGGCGCGGCCGCCGCCGTTCCGCAGCAACTCATCGACCAGACCTCGCTGCTGGGCTCCGTGGACCGCATCGCGGACCGGATGAAGGCCTACGCGGCCGCCGGGGTCACCACGCTCAGCCTGGCGCCCGCCGGCTTCACACTGGACGACCGGCTCGCCTCGCTGAGGGCCGGCACCGAAGCCCTGGAGCGCGCCGGCCTCGCGTAACCCGGCAGAACGCCGGGCGGAAAGTTCCGCGGCCGTGGTGGGGGCTCGGGGGGTCTTCCCCGCCACGGCCGTCGCAGGGAACAACGCGCAACGGCCCACTCGGTTACGCGCCCCACGGGCCCTGGTGTCCACCGTTCGGCGGAATTGTCCGACACAGATGTTGCCGCACGCCGGACAGCGCATTTGACTCGTTCTTTGCGGAGTCCTGCATGGAGGTGGCAGTGATGCTTTCGGCCAAGAGTCTGTTCCAGGAGATCCTCGACAACGACGAGTCGTTCCGGCTCTTCTGCTCCATCGCCGCCAGCGGAGAAACACAGGGGGGCTGGGAGAACGCGCGCATCGCGGCTCTCGTGCCGGAGGACGAGCGGGCACTCGCGCCCAAGATCACCCGGCACGGCGCGGACGAGGACAAGCACGGGCGGATCTTCAACGCGCTCATGAAGAAGCGCGGTCTGCAGCCCGTAGAGGTCCCGCCCGAGACCGACTACACGATGCTCCTGGAGAAGCACGGCATCGGTCTCGCCCACGACAAGCTCAAGAGCGACCAGGCGCTCACCGTGCAGGACATCGTCACCTACCTCGCGCACAGCAGAGTCACCGAGCAGCGCGCCTCCGAGCAGATGGAGCTGCTGCGCAAGCACTTCGCCGACCACCCCGACATCGGCCGGGCGGTCAGGATGATCTCGGACGACGAGGACAACCACCTCGCGTACTGCCACGAGGAGCTGCTGCGCTTCGCGGCCGCCGGGCACGGCCGGGCCATCCAGCGGACGCTGCGCGAGGCCGCACTCGCCGAGATCCGCATGTACCGGAACGTCAGCCTCGCCGTGATGGACCACATGGGGCGCATCCTCGGTTGGCCCAGCGCGAAGAGGTGGGTCCTCGCCGCGGCCATCCACGCCGTGTACGTGTACGAACGCCTCGCCGGCTGGCGGCGGATGGTCTCGCTGAAGATGCCGGAGCGGCGCGACGCCCTCGGCGGCCCCGCGTCGTCGGCGCCCGAGTTCGCGTAGCCCGTGATCCGCGCGCGCGTGCGGCTCACAGCCAGCCGCGGTGCTTGAAGAGCCGGAAGAGGAACACCTCGAGCACCGCCATCAGCAGGATGATCGCCGGATAGGCCCACCCCCAGTGCAGCTCCGGCATGTGCTCGAAGTTCATTCCGTAGATCCCCGCGATCATCGTCGGGACCGCCGCCATCGCGGCCCACGACGAGATCTTCCGCATGTCGTCGTTCTGCCGCACGCTCGTCTGCGCGAGGTGCGCCGACAGGATGTCCGAGACGAGCCGGTCCAGGCCCTCCACCGACTCGTTCACGCGCGTCAGATGGTCGCTGACGTCACGGAAGAACGGCTGCGCCTCGTCGTCGACGAACGGCAGCCCCGTACTGGACTGCCCGCTGCCCGCGAGCCGGGTCAGCGGCATGGCCAGCGGGCCCGTGGCCCTGCGGAACTCCAGGATCTGCCGCTTGAAGGTGTAGATCCGGGACGCGGTGTGCCGCGTACCGCCGCTGCTCGGCGAGAACACCTCCGTCTCCAGTTCCTCCAGGTCGGTCTGCAGCTCGGTCGCCACGACCAGGTAGTGGTCGACGGTGGCGTCGGCGATCGCGTAGAGCACCGCCGTCGGGCCGTGCCGGAGCAGGTCCGGATCCTCCTCCAGGCGGCGCCGCACGGCCCCCAGCGGCGATCCTTCACCGTGGCGCACGGTCACCACGAAGGAGTCACCGAGGAAGATCATGAGCTCCTCGGAGGAGACGACATCGCTGTCGGGCTCGTACGTCACCGGCTTGAGGACCGCGAACAACGAGTCGTCGTACACCTCCAGCTTGGGCCGCTGATGAGCCTTCAGGGCGTCCTCGACCGCCAGCGGATGCAGCCCGAACTCCTCGGTGACGAGGCCGAACTCGCTCTCCGTGGGCTCGTGCAGCCCGATCCAGACGAACGCCTCACGCGTGGCCCGCGCCGCGTCGAGAGCGTCGGAGAGGTCATCGGGCCCCTCCGTCCGGTGTCCGTCGCGGTAGATGGCACAGTCGACGATCACGGGGCACACCCTCCCGACGCCCCGCCCGGGGCGTGCTGGGGCAGAGGCCTAGGCTGGGCCGCATGCCCACGTTGATCCTCGTCCGGCACGGACGTTCCACCGCCAACACCGCGGGACTCCTCGCCGGGTGGACGCCCGGCGTCGCCCTCGACGAGCGCGGCACCGAACAGGCCGCCGCGCTGCCCGGGCGGCTGGCCGGGCTGCCGATCTCCGAAGTCGTCACCAGCCCCCTGCAGCGCTGCCAGGAGACGGTGCGGCCGCTGCTCGAGGCCCGGCCCGGGCTGCGGGCGCACAGCGATGAGCGCATCGGGGAGTGCCACTACGGGGACTGGTCCGGCCGCAAGCTCGCCGAGCTGAATGACGAGCCGCTGATGGAGGTCGTACAGACGCATCCGTCCGCCGCGGCGTTCCCCGGCGGCGAGTCGATGCGGGCGATGCAGACGCGGGCCGCCGAAGCGGTACGCGAGTGGAACGCGCGCGTGGAACGCGATCACGGAGCCGACGCCGTCTATCTCATGTGCTCGCACGGCGACGTCATCAAATCCCTTGTGGCGGACGCACTCGGACTTCACCTGGACCTCTTCCAGCGGATTTCTGTAGAACCGTGTTCCATCACCGCGATCCGTTACACACGGCTGCGGCCGTTTCTCGTACGCCTCGGGGACACCGGCGATCTCGCGTCCCTGGCGCCGCGCGAGGAGCCCCCCGGCGGGCAGGCCCCGGTCGGTGGCGGTGCGGGCGCACCGTGATCGTCGCCCGCAGTAGGGTGAAGCGGTTGAAGCAGGGCAGCAGTTGCCAGCAGCAAGCGCAGTCGATGACAGCATTCGATCCAATGGAGACAGGACGTGTCCCGTCAGGTGTTCCTCTACGACCCACCGGACCGTTTCGTGGCCGGTACGGTCGGGCTGCCCGGGCGCCGTACCTTCTTCCTGCAGGCCTCGGCCGGACCCCGGGTGACCAGCGTGGCCCTGGAGAAGACGCAGGTGGCGGCGCTCGCCGAGCGGATGGATGAGCTTCTGGACGAGGTCGTACGGCGTACGGGAGGCAGCGCGGCCGTCCCGGCGATGGCCCCGACGGAGGTCTCCGACACCGACCCGCTCGAGACTCCCGTCGACGAGGAGTTCCGGGTCGGCACCATGGCGCTGGCCTGGGACGGCGACGAACAACGCATGATCGTCGAGGCACAGGCGCTCGTGGAGCTGGACGCCGACTCCGAGGAGGACCTGGCCGCCGCCGAGGAACAGCTTCTGCAGGACGAGGAGAACGGTCCGCCGATGCTGCGGGTCCGCCTCACCGGTGCGCAGGCCAGGGCGTTCGCCAAGCGCGCCCTCGACGTCGTCAACGCGGGCCGGCCGCCGTGTCCGCTGTGCAGCCTCCCGCTCGACCCGGAAGGACACGTATGTCCGCGCCAGAACGGATACCGTCGCGAGACGTGACCACGGCCGAGCTGCTCGCCGAGGGCGAGCTGACGGTGCGCGGTCGCGTGCGTGAGGCCTCCAACGCGGTGCTGCTGTGCGACGTGGCGTACGAGGGCCGCACGGCTTCCTGCGTCTACAAGCCGGTCGCCGGCGAGCGCCCGCTGTGGGACTTCCCCGACGGGACGCTGGCGCAGCGGGAGGTCGCGGCGTACGAGGTGTCCGAGGCGACCGGCTGGGGGCTCGTCCCCACGACCGTGCTGCGCGAGGGGCCGTACGGCGAGGGCATGTGCCAGCTGTGGATCGAGCCGGTACCCGGCGCCGAGCTGCTCGCGCTGGTCGACGCGGAGGAGCCCGGCGACGGCTGGAAGGCCGTCGGGTTCGCCGAGGTCGGTGAGGGGCGTACGGCGTTGCTCGTGCACGCCGACGACGAGCGGCTGCGCAGGCTGGCCGTACTCGACGCGGTGATCAACAACGCCGACCGCAAGGGCGGGCATCTGCTGCCCACCCCTGAGGGCCGGCTGTACGGAATCGACCACGGGGTCACCTTCAACGCCGAGAACAAGCTGCGGACGCTGCTGTGGGGCTGGGCGGGGGAGAAGCTCACCCCTGAGGCCCTCGATGCTCTCGGGCGGCTCAGACAGGCTCTGGACGGGGCGCTGGGCCTGCGGCTGGGCGAGCTCATCACGGCGGCCGAACTGGACGCCACGCGCGCGCGTGTCACCGATCTGCTCACCACTGGACGGCACCCGGAGCCCTCGGGGGAGTGGCCCGCGATTCCGTGGCCGCCCGTGTAGGGCGAGCAGATCGCGGCCGCACACGCAAGAACGCCTTCCCGGACAACGGTCCTGGACCGGTTCGTATGCGGAACATCCGTCCGGTTAGGCTCATGACATGCATGCCTGGCCCGCTTCCGAGGTCCCCGCCCTGCCTGGACAGGGCCGCGACCTGAGGATCCACGACACCGCGACCGAGGGGCTCGTCACCCTCGATCCCGGCCCCGTCGCCCGTATCTACGTCTGCGGCATCACCCCGTACGACGCGACCCACATCGGTCACGCGGCGACCTACAACGCGTTCGACCTCGTGCAGCGCGTGTGGCTCGACACCAAGCGGCAGGTTCACTACGTCCAGAACGTGACGGACGTCGACGATCCGCTTCTTGAGCGTGCGACGAGGGACGACATCGACTGGGCCGCGCTCGCCGAGAAGGAGACCGCCCTCTTCCGCGAGGACATGACCGCCCTGCGGATGCTGCCCCCGCGGCACTACATCGGCGCCGTCGAGGCGATACCCGGCATCATCCCGCTCGTCGAGCGGCTGCGGGACGCCGGCGCCGCGTACGAACTCGAAGGCGACGTCTACTTCTCCGTCGAGGCCGACCCGCACTTCGGCGAGGTCTCGCGTCTGGACGCCGCGGCGATGCGGCTGCTGTCCGCCGAGCGCGGTGGCGATCCGGAGCGTGCGGGCAAGAAGAACCCGCTCGACCCGATGCTCTGGATGGCCGCCCGGGAGGGCGAGCCGAGCTGGGACGGCGGCTCGCTCGGCCGGGGCCGCCCCGGCTGGCACATCGAGTGCGTCGCCATCGCGCTCGACCACCTGGGCATGGGCTTCGACGTGCAGGGCGGCGGATCCGACCTCGTCTTCCCGCACCACGAGATGGGCGCCTCCCACGCGCAGGCACTGAGCGGCGAATTCCCCTTCGCCAAGGCGTATGTGCACGCGGGCATGGTCGCGCTCGACGGCGAGAAGATGTCGAAGTCCAAGGGCAACCTGGTCTTCGTGTCGACGTTGCGGCGTGACGGAGTCGACCCGGCCGCCATCCGGCTCGCCCTGCTCGCGCACCACTACCGGGCGGACTGGGAGTGGACCGATCAGGTCCTGGAGGAGGCTCTCGCGCGGCTCGGCCGCTGGCGCGCCGCCGTGTCACGGCCCGACGGGCCGCCCGCCGAGGCGCTCGTGGAGGAGATCCGCGAGGCCCTCGCGGAGGACCTGGACGCCCCGGCGGCGCTCAGGGCCGTCGACCGCTGGGCCGCCCGCCAGCAGGAACAGGGCGGTACCGACGAGGGCGCCCCCGGTGTCGTATCGCGTGCCGTGGACGCGCTCCTCGGCGTGGCCCTGTAAGCCGCCGCACGCGGCCGGTCGCCGGGTGGGACCTTTCCCGCCCGGCGCCCGTGCGTCCGAGCCGCCTCGCCTGGCCCCTCCTCTCCCACCCCTGACTTCGCCAACTGGGTTTGACTGCAGGCATATTGGCCTGCGGAGAGGACCTTTATGTGATGGGGTGACAAGGTCTGTTGACCATCTGGCCGACCCCCGGGTCGGCCCCTTTGCGTAAGGACGCATCATGGACCGTTCCTTCGCACGTCGAAGACTTCTCACCACAGCCGCGGCCGTGGGAGGCGCGGCACTCCTGGGCGGCACCGCACACGCCGCCGGCACGACCCGCGGAGCCGAACAGCCCTGGCCCACCCGGTTCTTGTTGCCGGGTGGCTTCCAGCCCGAGGGCATAGCCATCGGCTCCCGCCCCTACGGGTACTTCGGATCCCTCGCGAACGGCGACATCTACCGGGCGAGCCTGGCCACCGGGCGCGGTGCCGTCATCAGCAAGGGCCTCGGGGCCGGACACCCCTCCATCGGGCTGAAGATCGACCGGTACGGCAGGCTCTTCGTCGCCGGCGGACCGAGCGGCGAGCTACGGACCGTCGACGCCCGCAGCGGCGAGCTCGAGAAGGTGTACGCCGTCGGGGGCACCTTTGTGAACGATGTGATCCTCACGCCGGATGCCGCCTGGTTCACCGACTCGTTCGCGCCACGGCTCTACCGGCTCTCGCTGGGCAGGCACGGCACGCCCGGAGCTGTCACCACCGTGCCGCTGAGCGGCGACTGGGAGCAGGGAACCGACTTCACCGCCAACGGCGTCGAGCGCACGCCGGACGGCAGCGCCCTGCTCGTGGTGAACGCCTTCGCGGACGGCGGCACTCTGATGCGGGTCGACCCCGGCACCGGGGCCGCCCGCGCGGTCGACCTGGGCGCGGCCAAACTGCCCAACGGGGATGGCCTGTTGCTTCTCGGACGGATCCTCTACGTCGTTCAGCAGCAGCAGAACGCGATCGACGTGTTCCGGCTGAACGCCTCCGGGACCAAGGGCACGGCGATCACCCGGATCACCGACCCGCGCTTCAGGATCCCGACGACGGTCGCGGCCTGGGGGGACCGGCTGTATCTGCCGAACGCCCGCTTCGACGTCGAGGTGCCGACCCCGGACACGGAGTACGACGTGGTGGCGGTGCCGAAGGCCTGACTGGTCGAAGGACCGACCGCTGCGGAACCGACCGCTGCGGAACCGACCGAGCGGAAGCAACCGAGCGGAACCGACCGAGGGTGGTGCGCGCGGTGCGCACCACCCTCGGTCGCTTCAGTCCTCCGAAGAGCCCTCGGCGGAGCCGTCGTCGGTGGGGTCGGCGGGATCCGGCCGCTGCGGCTTCGGCGGCCGGGTGCGGTCGGTCGGGTTGTCACGGAGGTACGAGGCGGAGTCGCCGCTCTCCGTGGCGTGCCCGCCGGTCTGGCCGGCCGGGCCGCCGCCGTCCCGTCTGCGCAGATAGCGCTCGAACTCGCGGGCGATCGCCTCGCCCGACGCCTCGGGCAGCTCGGCGGTGTCCCGGGCCTCCTCCAGCGACTGCACGTACTCGGCGACCTCACTGTCCTCGGCGGCCAGCTGGTCCACGCCCAGCTGCCACGCCCGCGCGTCCTCGGGCAGCTCGCCCAGCGGAATGCGCAGGTCGATGAGGTCCTCCAGACGGTTGAGGAGGGCCAGCGTCGCCTTCGGGTTCGGCGGCTGCGACACATAGTGCGGCACGGCCGCCCACAACGACACCGCCGGTACGCCCGCGTGTGTGCACGCCTCCTGGAGGATGCCGACGATGCCCGTCGGACCCTCGTACTTGGTCTCCTCCAGCTCCATGGTGCGGGCCAGGTCCGCGTCGGACGTGACCCCGCTGACGGGGACGGGACGCGTGTGCGGGGTGTCACCGAGCAGGGCGCCCAGGATCACCACCAGCTCCACGCCCAGCTCATGCGCGAAGCCCAGCAACTCGTTGCAGAACGAGCGCCAGCGCATGGACGGCTCGATACCGCGGACCAGTACCAGGTCCCGCGGCTTGTCGCCGCCGACCCGGACCACCGAGAGCCGGGTCGTGGGCCACGTGATCTTGCGAACGCCGCCGTCCAGCCACACGGTGGGACGGTTCACCTGGAAGTCGTAGTAGTCCTCGGCGTCCAGAGCCGCGAAGACCTCGCCCTTCCATTCCCTGTCGAGATGCGCGACCGCGGTGGAAGCGGCGTCGCCGGCGTCGTTCCAGCCCTCGAACGCGGCCACCATGACCGGGTCGACCAGCTCGGGAACCCCCTCGAGCTCGATCACCCAGCGCCTCCTTCCGACGTGCCCTCGCGTACGCCCCAACCTTACGGCGTACGGACGGGGCTCCCGCATCCCCCTTGCGCGGGGTAGTGAACGGATCACTGCCCCAAGAGCCACCCCGGAACACCCTTCCCAGTGGTCCGAGCTGTCTCTGACGCGCTCACAAGGTGCTGCGCAGCCACTGCTCCACGCTCGCGATGTGCACCGTCGCCCAGGAGCGGGCCGCTTCCGCGTCCCGGTCGCGCAGGGCCGTGAGGATCGCGCGGTGCTCGTGCAGGGTGCGGCTGACCGCGTCCTCCTGGGTCAGGCCGCGCCAGATGCGGGCCCGCGTGGTCGGACCGGAGAGGCCGTCGAGAAGCGAGCAGAGCACGGAGTTGCCGGAGCTCTGCACGATGCCCCGGTGGAACTCCAGGTCGCAGGCGACGAGCTCCTCCACCGAGGGCTCGTCGCCCAGCGCGTCCAACTGGGCGGTCAGCGCGTCCAGTTGCTGTGCGCTGATGCGCGAGGCGGCCATCGCGGTCGCGGCGGGCTCCAGGATGCGGCGTACCGCGAGGAACTCCAGGACCGTGTCGTCGCGGTGGAAGTCGACGACGAAGCTCAGCGCCTCCAGCAGGAGCTGCGGGTCCAGGCTGGTGACGTACGTGCCGTCACCCTGCCGTACGTCCAGGATGCGGATCAGGGAGAGCGCGCGGACGGCCTCCCGCAGGGAGTTGCGGGACAGGCCCAGATCGGAGGCGAGCTCGCTCTCCTTGGGGAGCCGGTCGCCGGGGCTCAGCGCGCCGGAGACGATCATTCCCTTGATCTTCTCGATCGCCTCATCGGTGACTGCCATGGCGGGCCTCCCTGTCGCTCAGACATCCGATGTCTCATTATGGGGGCTTCGACCGTACAGGTGAGGCCCGTGCGGGTGATCACCCCTGCATGCCGGAGGGGCGGCTCCACCGCGGGGAAGCCGCCCCTCCGGCGAGGCACTCGCCGTGCCCGCGCCCATTTCTTCGCGCCTCCTACTCCCTGCGCCTACTTCTTGTCGAGCAGATCCTGCACCTCGGCGCGGACCTCGTCCGTCGCGAGCCCGCGGATCGTCAGCGTCGTGCGGCGCCGCAGCACGTCGTCCGCCGTCTCGGCCCACTCGTTGTCCCGGGCGTAGACGACCTGCGCCCAGATCTCCGGGGCATCCGGGTGGACGCGCTCGCCCAGCCGCGGGTCGTCGTTCGCGAGACGCGCGATGTCGAAGGCCAGCGAACCGTAGTGCGTCGCCAGATGCCTGGCGGTGTCGGCGGCCATGCGCGGGCCGGGGGCCGGGCCGTCGACGAGGAGGCGGTGCGCGACCGCGCGCGGGTTGGCGACACCGGGCAGCGGCAGCCTCTTGGGCAGCGCGGAGATCGGCTCGAAGTCCTCGCCGAGCGGCCGGCCAGGCAGCGCCTGAAGCTTCTTCATGACCGTACGGCCGATATGACGGAACGTCGTCCACTTGCCGCCCGCGACGGACAGCATGCCGCCGCGGCCTTCGGTGACGACCGTCTCGCGCTTGGCCGTCGACGTGTCGCCGGGGCCGCCGGGCAGGACGCGCAGACCCGCGAACGAGTACGTGATCAGATCGCGGGACAGCTGCTGGTCGCGGATCGAGAACGCGGCCTCGTCCAGTATCTGTGCGATGTCCTTCTCGTCGACCGCGACGTCCGCCGGGTCGCCCTCGTAGGCCTCGTCGGTCGTGCCGAGCAGCAGCATGTCCTCCCAGGGGAGGGCGAAGGTGATGCGGTACTTGTCTATCGGAGTCGCCAGCGCGGCCTTCCACGGCGACGTCCGCTTGAGGACCAGGTGCGCGCCCTTCGACAGGCGGATGGACGGCGCCGCGTTCGCGTCCTCCATTCGGCGCAGGTGGTCGACCCACGGGCCGGTGGCGTTGAGCACCAGCCGCGCCGAGACCCCGAACTCGCTGCCGTCGAGGCGGTCGCGCAGCTCCGCACCGGTCACCCGCCCCCGGGTGAAGCGCAGTCCGGTGACCTCGGCGTGGTTGAGGACGACGGCACCCGACTCGACGGCAGCGCGGACCGTCATCAGGGCCATCCGGGAGTCGTTCATCTGGTCGTCGCCGTACACGGCCACGGCCCTGAGGTTGTCCGTCCGCAGCTCGGGGACGTCCTGCGCGGCCTTCGACGGGCTCAGCAGATGCCCCACACCGTCGCCGAAGGCCGACAGCGCCGAGTACGCGAACACACCGGCGCCCAGCTTCGCCGCGCCGTGCGGCCCGCCCTTGTACACGGGGAGGTAGAAGGTGAGCGGGTTCGCCAGGTGGGGGGCCACCTGGCGGGAGACCGCACGGCGCTCGAAGTGGTTCTCCGCGACCAGCTTCACCGCGCCGGTCTGCAGATAGCGCAGACCGCCGTGGAGGAGCTTCGAGGAGGCGGAGGAGGTGGCACCGGCGAAGTCGCCGGCGTCGACCAGCGCCACCCGCAGCCCGGACTGCGCGGCATGCCAGGCGGTGGAGATGCCCAGGATGCCGCCGCCGATGACGAGGAGGTCGTACGCCGCCTGGGAAAGCTGCTCCCGGGCCTCGGCGCGGCTCGCTGCCCTGGTACGGAACACAGCGGAGCCGGAGGCCGGGTGCGTACCAGGGGCAGGTACGGACTGCAGGGTGGACTGACTGGTCATACGGGTTCTTACTCCTCGTCAGTTCTCGTCTTCGAGCCAGCCCATGGTCCGTTCCACGGCCTTGAGCCAGCTCTTGTACTCGCGGTCGCGGGCTTCCGCGGCCATGTTGGGAGTCCACTCGGCGGCGCGGCGCCAGTTGGCGCGCAGGTCGTCGGTGGTGGACCAGAAGCCGACGGCGAGACCGGCGGCGTAGGCGGCACCGAGGCATGTGGTCTCGGCGACCATCGGGCGCACCACGGGGGCGTCCAGGAAGTCCGAGAGCGTCTGCATCAGCAGGTTGTTGGAGGTCATGCCGCCGTCGACCTTGAGGGCCGCGAGCTCGACGCCGGAGTCCTTCGTCATGGCGTCGGTGATCTCACGGGTCTGCCAGGCGGTGGCCTCCAGGACGGCGCGCGCGAGGTGCGCCTTCGTGACGTACCGGGTGAGGCCGGCGATCACACCGCGGGCGTCGGAGCGCCAGTACGGGGCGAACAGGCCGGAGAAGGCCGGCACGAAGTAGGCGCCGCCGTTGTCCTCGACCGAGAGCGCCAGCGTCTCGATCTCGGCGGCGGTGCTGATCAGGCCCATCTGGTCACGCATCCACTGCACCAGCGAACCGGTGACGGCGATGGAGCCCTCCAGGGCGTAGACCGGCTTCTCGTCGCCGATCCGGTAGCCGACCGTGGTCAGCAGGCCGTTGTACGAGTTGACCGGCTTCTCACCGGTGTTCATCAGCAGGAAGGTGCCGGTGCCGTACGTCGACTTGGCCTCGCCCTCGGAGAAGCAGGTCTGGCCGAACAGGGCCGCCTGCTGGTCGCCGAGCGCGGACGCGACGGGGATGCCGCCGAGGATGTCGCCGAGCTTGCCGCCCGTGACCGCGCCGTACACCTCGGCGGAGGAGCGGATCTCGGGCAGCATCTGCCGCGGCACGCCGATGGAGTCGCAGATCTTCTCGTCCCACTCCATCGTGTGCAGGTTCATGAGGAGGGTGCGGGAGGCGTTGGTGACGTCCGTGACGTGGTGGCCGCCGTTGACGCCTCCGGTCAGGTTCCAGATGACCCAGGAGTCCATGGTGCCGAAGAGGATGTCGCCCGCCTCGGCGCGCTCCCGCAGCCCCTCGACGTTGTCGAGCAGCCAGCGCGCCTTCGGACCCGCGAAGTACGAGGCGAGGGGCAGGCCCGTCTCACGGCGGAAGCGGTCCTGGCCCACGTTGCGGCCGAGTTCCTTGCAGAGGGCGTCGGTGCGGGTGTCCTGCCAGACGATGGCGTTGTGGACCGGCTCACCGCTGTTCTTGTCCCAGAGCAGCGTGGTCTCACGCTGGTTGGTGATGCCGATGGCCTTGATGTCGTCTCGGGTGATGCCGGCCTTCTCGATGGCTCCGGCGACGACCTCCTGGACGTTGGTCCAGATCTCGGCGGCGTTGTGCTCGACCCAGCCCGGCTTCGGGAAGATCTGCTCGTGCTCTTTCTGGTCGACGGAGACGATGCGGCCGTCCCGGTCGAAGACGATGCAGCGGCTGGAGGTGGTGCCCTGGTCGATGGCGGCGATGAACGGCCCGGCGGTGTGCGCGTCGGTCACGGTGTGCTCCTGAAGTCCGTGGTAAAGGGCCGGCTTACGGCGTACTGCCTGCGGCTCTGAGCGGGCGTGTGGCTCTGAGTGGGCTTATGGCTCCGAGCGGACGTATGGCTCCGAGCGGACGTGTGGCCTTAAGCAAAAGCGACGTTGTAGAGGCCCGCGGCGATCGCTCCGCCGATCAGCGGACCGACGACCGGGACCCAGGCGTAGCCCCAGTCGGAGCCGCCCTTGTTGGGCAGGGGCAGCAGCGCGTGCACGATGCGGGGACCGAGGTCACGGACCGGGTTGATCGCGTAGCCGGTCGGCCCGCCGAGGGAGAGACCGATGCCGGCGACCACGAGCGCGGTGATCAGCGCGCCCAGGGGGCCGAGTCCCTTGCCGCTGTCGTTCAGGCCCTGGGTGAGAATCGCGATCACCAGCACGAACGTGCCGATGATCTCTGTGGCGAGGTTCTGCACCGCGTTCCGGATCTCCGGGCCGGTGGAGAAGATGCCGAGCACCGGGCCGGCCTCGGCCTCCTGGGCCTCGACGGACTTGGTGTCCTGGGCGCCGGGGCCGCCGACGATCTCGCGGTCGGTGAGGTGGGCTTGGAACTGGCCGTAGTAGGTGATCCAGACCAGGACCGCACCGATCATGGCGCCGAGTATCTGGCCCGCGAAGTAGACGGGGACGTTGTCCCAGTCACCGTCCTTGATCGCGATGCCGACGGTGACGGCCGGGTTCAGGTGGGCACCGGAGATCGGCCCTGTCGTGTAGGCGGCCGTGAGCACCGCGAAGGCCCACCCGAAGATGATGGCGACCCACCCGGCGTTGCGTGCCTTCGAGGCCTTCAGCGTGACGGCGGCACAGACGCCGCCTCCGAGCAGGATGAGTATGGCGGTACCGATGGTCTCGCCGATGAAGATGTCGGAGCTGGACACCCGCGACTCCTTTGTCCTTCGTCCAGGGGAAGGCGAACCCCGGGTCCCTCCGGTGGTCCGTGCCCTCGGTTGAGGGCGATGCCGGCCCGTGGCGTTGCCACACTCTAGCGCTTATTGCCGGTAGGTGTTCGACAATGCCGACCGATGGACGGGAGTCTTGCCCCGGGGGCAGTGGCACGTCAAGGGTCCCGATATCGAAAAAACGATCGTTCTTGATCGTCGCGAGCTATCGATCTTGAGGCGGGCGAGCGATTCCGGGGCGCGCGGCGCCCCGGTCGCTCAGAACCAACCGGCGCCCAGGTCCCGCGACACGGCGCGGGCACAGTCGCGTACCGCCGCGATCAGCCCGGCACGCATTTCCCCGTCCGCGCAGACCCGCTCCACGGCCCCGGTGACGGCCACCGCACCGACCGGCATCCGCCGCCGGTCGTGGATGGGCGCGGCGACGGACGCTATGCCCTCCCAGGTCTCCTCCACATCGGCCGCGTACCCGCGCGCCCGGGTGAGGTCGAGGACGCCCTCGAGCGCGTCCAGGTCGCTGATCGTGCGCGCCGTGAACTCCTTGCGCTCGGCCTCCATGAGCTCACTGTGCGCCACCGGGTCGTAGGCCGACAGCACCTTGCCCAGGGCCGTGGAGTGCAGCGGCTGCATCGCGCCCACCTCCAGCACCTGACGGCTGTCGTCGGGCCGGAAGACGTGGTGCACGATCAGCACGCCGTGCTGGTGAAGGACACCGAGGTAGACGCTCTCGCCGCTGGAGCGGGCCAGGTCGTCGGTCCATACGAGGGCACGCGAGCGCAACTCGTGGACGTCCAAATACGTGGTGCCCAGCCGCAGCAGTTCCGCGCCCAGCTGGTAGCGGCCGGAAGCGGCGTCCTGCTCGACGAAGCCCTCCTGCTGGAGCGTGCGCAGTATGCCGTGGGCCGTGCCCTTGGCGAGACCGAGCGAGGAGGCGATGTCCGAGAGACCGAGCCGTCGCTCACCGCCGCCGAGCAGCCGCAGCATCGCGGCCGCCCGTTCGAGCGACTGGATGTTCCGTGCCATCGCAGTCCTGCCTTCCGTCCCCTTCGGCTGTCGACTACGGGCTCCCGTGGCGCCGTTCGACAATGCTGAACACTATCGGTCGTTGCCGACCTCCCGCTAATAGGTGGCCCCCAGGTTTCGGCCTAATATCCACCGGCGCGGTGTCCGCCGTGCCTACCCAACACCTCCACCGCGTCCCTCCAAGCTCTCCGCCGCGTCCGCCACACCCGTCCGCCTCGTGGACCCCCCGACCATCCGGCGCCGCTCCCGGCTACCCTGGCGAGGTGCGCCTTCCACCGGAAGAAGACGCATAGCCGACAGCCGTCGCACCCCAGGGAGCTCTCTTCATGGCCTCGTCGCCAACCCCTTCCGCTGACAGCCGGACCCGTGCCGCCGCCCTCCGAGATGCGCTCGCCACCCGCGTGGTGGTGGCGGACGGCGCCATGGGCACGATGCTCCAGGCCCAGGACCCGACACTCGAGGACTTCGAGAACCTCGAGGGCTGCAACGAAATCCTGAATCTCACGCGCCCCGACATCGTCCGGTCCGTCCACGAGGAGTACTTCGCCGTAGGCGTGGACTGCGTCGAGACGAACACCTTCGGGGCGAACCACTCCGCGATGGCGGAGTACGACATCTCCGACCGTGTCTTCGAACTGTCCGAGGCGGGAGCCCGTATCGCCCGCGAGGCGGCGGACGAGTTCGGCGGTCGTGACGGCCGTCAGCGCTGGGTGCTCGGCTCGATCGGTCCCGGCACCAAGCTGCCGACCCTCGGCCACGTCGCTTACGGCACGCTGCGCGACGGCTTCCAGGCGAATGCCGAGGGCCTGATCGCCGGCGGCGCGGACGCCCTGCTGGTGGAGACCACGCAGGACCTGCTGCAGACGAAGGCCTCCGTGCTGGGCGCGCGGCGGGCCCTGGAAGCGACCGGGGCGAACCTGCCGCTGCTCGTCTCGATGGCGTTCGAGACCACCGGCACCATGCTGCTCGGCTCTGAGATCGGTGCGGCGCTGACCGCGCTGGAGCCGCTGGGCATCGACATGATCGGCCTCAACTGCTCGACCGGTCCCGCCGAGATGAGCGAGCACCTGCGCTATCTCACACGCCACTCCCGCATTCCGCTGCTGTGCATGCCGAACGCCGGCCTGCCGGTGCTCACCAAGGACGGCGCGCACTTCCCGCTGGACGCCGAAGGGCTGGCCGACGCGCAGGAGAACTTCGTCCGCGAGTACGGGCTGTCCCTGGTGGGCGGCTGCTGCGGTACGACGCCAGAGCATCTGCGGCAGCTCGTGGAGCGGGTCCACGGTGCCACGCCCACCGAGCGGCACCCCCAGCCCGAGCCCGGCGCCGCCTCCCTCTACCAGACTGTCCCGTTCCGCCAGGACACCGCGTACATGGCGATCGGCGAGCGCACCAACGCCAACGGCAGCAAGAAGTTCCGCGAGGCCATGCTGGACGCCCGCTGGGACGACTGCGTCGAGATGGCCCGCGACCAGATCCGTGAAGGCGCGCACATGCTCGACCTGTGCGTCGACTACGTGGGCCGCGACGGTGTCGCCGACATGGAGGAGCTGGCCGGCCGCTTCGCCACCGCGTCCACGCTGCCCATCGTCCTGGACTCCACGGAAGTCGACGTCATCAAGGCGGGGCTGGAGAAGCTGGGCGGCCGCGCGGTCATCAACTCCGTCAACTACGAGGACGGCGACGGCCCCGAGTCGCGCTTCGCGAAGGTCACGAAGCTCGCCCAGGAGCACGGCGCCGCGCTGATCGCGCTGACCATCGACGAGGAGGGCCAGGCCCGTACGCCCGAGAAGAAGGTCGAGATCGCCGAGCGGCTCATCGCCGACCTGACGGGCAACTGGGGCATCCACGAGTCGGACATCCTCATCGACACCCTGACCTTCACCATCTGCACGGGCCAGGAGGAGTCCCGGGGCGACGGCATCGCCACCATCGAGGCGATCCGCGAACTGAAGCGGCGTCACCCGGACGTACAGACCACGCTCGGCCTGTCCAACATCTCCTTCGGCCTCAACCCGGCCGCCCGCATCCTGCTCAACTCGGTCTTCCTCGACGAGTGCGTCAAGGCGGGCCTGGACTCGGCGATCGTGCACGCGAGCAAGATCCTGCCGATCGCCCGCTTCGACGAGGAGCAGGTCACCACCGCCCTCGACCTCATCTACGACCGTCGCTCCGAGGGGTATGACCCCCTTCAGAAGCTGATGGAGCTCTTCGAGGGCGCGACCACCAAGTCCCTGAAGGCCGGAAGGGCCGAGGAGCTGGCCGCGCTGCCGCTGGAGGAGCGGCTCAAGCGGCGCATCATCGACGGGGAGAAGAACGGGCTCGAAGCCGACCTCGACGACGCGCTCAAGGACCGCCCGGCGCTCGACATCGTCAACGAGACCCTCCTCGAAGGCATGAAGGTCGTCGGTGAACTGTTCGGTTCCGGCCAGATGCAGCTGCCGTTCGTGCTCCAGTCCGCCGAGGTCATGAAGTCCGCGGTGGCCTATCTCGAACCGCACATGGAAAAGGTCGAGGGCGACGAGGGCAAGGGCACCATCGTGCTGGCGACCGTGCGCGGCGACGTGCACGACATCGGCAAGAACCTCGTCGACATCATCCTGTCCAACAACGGCTACAGCGTGGTGAACCTGGGCATCAAGCAGCCCGTCTCCGCGATCCTGGAGGCCGCCGAGGAGCACCGCGCCGACGTCATCGGCATGTCCGGTCTCCTGGTGAAGTCCACCGTGATCATGAAGGAGAACCTGGAGGAGCTCAACCAGCGCAAGATGGCGGCCGACTTCCCGGTGATCCTCGGCGGCGCGGCCCTGACCCGCGCGTACGTCGAGCAGGACCTGCACGAGATCTACGAGGGCGAAGTCCGCTACGCCCGCGACGCCTTCGAGGGCCTGCGCCTGATGGACGCCCTGATCGCCGTCAAGCGCGGGGTACCCGGCGCGACGCTGCCGGAGCTCAAGCAGCGCCGGGTGCGGGCGGCCTCCGCGCAGGTCGAGGAACGCCCGCAGGAAGAAGGCGCCGTCCGCTCGGACGTGGCGGTCGACAACCCCGTCCCCGAGCCGCCGTTCTGGGGTACCCGCGTCATCAAGGGCATCCAGCTCAAGGAGTACGCCTCCTGGCTGGACGAGGGTGCGCTGTTCAAGGGCCAGTGGGGTCTGAAGCAGGCACGCACGGGCGACGGACCCACGTACGAGGAACTGGTCGAAACCGATGGCCGCCCCCGGCTGCGCGGGCTGCTCGACAAGCTGCAGACCGACAACCTCCTCGAAGCGGCCGTGGTCTACGGCTACTTCCCCTGCGTGTCCAAGGACGACGACCTGATCCTCCTGGACGAGGCGGGCAACGAGCGCACCAGGTTCACCTTCCCGCGTCAGCGTCGCGGCCGCCGGCTGTGTCTCGCCGACTTCTTCCGGCCCGAGGAGTCGGGCGAGACGGACGTCGTCGGGCTGCAGGTCGTCACCGTCGGTTCGCGGATCGGCGAGGAGACGGCGAAGCTCTTCGAGTCCAACGCCTATCGCGACTACCTCGAACTGCACGGCCTGTCCGTGCAGTTGGCCGAGGCACTGGCGGAGTACTGGCACGCACGGGTGCGCTCGGAACTCGGCTTCGCCGGTGAGGACCCAGCCGAGATGGAGGACATGTTCGCGCTGAAATACCGCGGCGCCCGCTTCTCGCTCGGCTACGGAGCCTGCCCGAATCTGGAGGACCGCGCGAAGATTGCCGAGCTCCTGGAGCCCGAGCGGATCGGCGTGGAGCTCTCCGAGGAATTCCAGCTGCACCCGGAGCAGTCCACGGATGCCATCGTGATTCACCATCCCGAGGCGAAGTACTTCAACGCCCGCTAAGGGTGAGTTCACGCTGAGGCGGCCTTGCGAGGGCACGCTGAAACGGCCCCGCGCCGGATTCTCAGTGTGCCCTCGTGCAAGGCGATTAAACCGAGCACTTCCCCGACGAGAGTCGTAGACTGGTCGGTCCAGCGCAGGCCGGTTCCCTTTGGGGAGCCGGCCTTCTCGTCCCTCTTGGAGGTGTGCCCGGATGACCAGTACGGTCCCCGCACTCGGTACCCGTACGGCCGAAGGCTCAGCCCTGCAGGCCGTGCTCCTCGACATGGACGGAACCCTGGTGGACACCGAGGGCTTCTGGTGGGACGCCGAGGTCGAGGTGTTCGCGCGCCTCGGCCACACGCTCGACGACTCATGGCGCCATGTCGTGGTCGGCGGTCCGATGACCCGCAGCGCGGGGTTCCTCATCGAGGCCACCGGAGCCGACATCACCCTGGCCGAACTCACCGTGCTGCTGAACGACGGGTTCGAGGACCGAATCGGCCGCGCCCTGCCGCTGATGCCGGGCGCCGCGCGGCTCCTGGCCGAGCTGGCCGCGCACGACATCCCGACCGCCCTGGTCTCCGCCTCGCACCGCCGCATCATCGACCGCGTACTGACCTCGCTCGGCCCGCGGAACTTCGCCCTGACGATCGCGGGCGACGAGGTCGAGCGCACCAAGCCGCACCCCGATCCGTACCTGCTGGCAGCCGCGGGGCTCGGCGCCGATCCGGTCAGATGCGCGGTCGTCGAGGACACCGCGACAGGTGTCACTGCCGCCGAGGCCGCCGGCTGTCATGTGGTGGCCGTGCCCTCCGTGGCGCCGATCGCTCCCGCCCACCGGCGTACCGTCGTGACCTCCCTGGAAGAGGTCGACCTGCCTTTTCTACGCGGTCTGATGGCGCCGTGATGAGGCCCATTGAGGCTTTGCCGAGCGCCTGACGACGGAAAAGCGCTCAACGTTGACCCAGGGTAAACAGTTGAATATGCGAAAAACTGCATGGTCATGCCATCGGATTAATTCGATCCTCGCCGGATGGCTGAATTCCACAACCTCTCCACCCTGTCGACGGTGTGACGTTCACCACCCACCGGCGGGTCGACAGGGGAGGTGCGGTGTGCAGTGACGCCCTTTCCGGGGGTGTTCGGCGTGCCCTTGTGTCCCATTTCGGGAGGCACTGAACGAATCCTTCCGCTGCCGGGTTCCGGTGCGTCCACGCCCGGTTCCAAAGCGTGATGGGAAGTCAACTCCAGTGCCTGCGAGACGTTCTGCCGCCGCGGACTAATCTCGTTCGCGAGAACATCGCCGTAACCCTGACGATCCGCGAGCGCCACCCCAGCCCGCCGGGTTCTCGGGATCGACAGCTCTGGAGAACTTCGAGCATGAACCGTAAGACTTTGGTGCTGCCGGCCGTGATGGGCCTGCTCGCGCCGGTCCTTGCCGCGTGCGGCGGGTCCGGCGGCGGGGCTCAGGGCGACGACGCCATCGTCGTGGGCACCACCGACCGGTTCGCCGCCTCGAAGGAGGCGCCGGCGCCGCTGGACCCGGCGTACGCGTACGACAACGCCCCCTGGAACGTCCTCCGTCAGACCGTCCAGACGCTGATGGCCACGCCCGACGGCGGTGGTGACCCCGAGCCGGAGGCCGCCCAGAAGTGCGGCTTCACCGACACCGGCAGCGAGCGTTACGCCTGCACCCTGCGCGAGGGCCTCAAGTTCGCGAACGGCGACCCCGTGACCGCGTCCGACGTGAAGTTCTCGATCGACCGCGCACTGCGCCTCAAGGCCGACAGCGGTGTCTTCGCGCTGCTCTCCACCATCGACACCGTCGAGACGCGCGGCGACCGTGAGGTGATCTTCCACCTCAAGACCGCCGACGCCACGTTCCCGTTCAAGCTGTCGACACCGGTCGCGGGCATCATCAACCCCGACGACTACGACAAGAACAGGCTGCGCGACGGCTTCTCGGTGGACGGCTCCGGTCCGTACACCCTCGACGCCACGGTCAAGAACGACGAAATCGTCAAGGCCGTCTTCACCAAGAACCCCCATTACAAGGGGCAGTTGGACGTCAGGAACGACAAGGTCGAGCTGCGCTACTTCGGCAGCTCGACCGCGATGGGCACAGCCCTCCAAAAGGGCGACATCAGCATGATGACCCGCACCATGTCGCCCCAGCAGATCAAGAAGCTCCAGAACGACAAGTCCACGGACATCAGCCTGATCGAGCAGCCCGGCCTGGAGATCCGCTACCTGGGTTTCAACACCAACGCCCCACAGGTGAAGACCAAGGCGGTCCGTCAGGCGGTGGCGCAGGTCATCAACCGGGGCGAGATCGTCTCCAAGGTGTACGGCACCGGCGCCGACCCGCTCTACTCGATGGTGCCGGCGAGCCTCACGGGCCACTCCAACTCGTTCTTCAACGAGTACGGCAACCCCAGCACCGACAAGGCCGCAGCCCTCCTGGCCAAGGCGAACGTCACCACGCCGGTGAAGCTGACGCTGCACTACACGACCGACCACTACGGCCCGGCCACCAAAGACGAGTTCGAGCTGCTGCAGAAGCAGCTGAACGACAGCGGTCTGTTCGACGTCGACATCAAGGGCGAGAAGTGGACGACGTACCGCCCGAAGGAGCAGAAAGGCGAGTACGGGATCTTCGGCATGGGCTGGTTCCCGGACTTCCCCGACGCCGACAACTACCTCGCGCCGTTCCTCGACAAGAACAACACCATCAACTCGCCCTACGCGAACAAGGAGATCCGCGACGACCTGATCCCCCAGTCCCGCCGTGAGGCCGACCGGCTCAGCGCGTCGAAGAGCATCGAGGAGATCCAGACCATCGTCGCCCAGGACGTTCCCCTGCTGCCGGTGTGGCAGGGCAACCAGTACGTCGCCGCACGCAGCGACATCACCGGCGCCGAACGGGCCCTCAACTCCTCCGCGACGCTGCAGCTGTGGGAGCTCGGCCAAGGCGTCCGCAGTTGACCACTGCAGAGCCAGCGACTGACCGGACTTCGAGACCAACGACAAGGCACACGCACGTGAACAAGCGCACCAAGAGGGCTGCTCTGCCCGTCGCGGCGGGGCTGGCCGCCGGCCTGCTGACCGGCTGCGGCTCAGGGTCGGACGACTCCGGGGAATCCGGCTCGTCCGTCGTCATGGGGATGACCGACGCCGTGCAGGCCACGGACCCCGCATCGGGCTACGACCCTGGTTCCTGGCTCCTCTTCAACAACGTCTTCCAGTCCCTGCTGAGCTTCCCCAAGGGGGGCACGGAGCCGGAGCCGGAGGCTGCCCAGGCCTGCTCCTTCACGGACACTCAGACCAAGGTCTACAAGTGCACCCTGCGCGACGGTCTGAAGTTCAGCAACGGTGACCCGCTCACCTCGGAGGACGTCAAGTTCTCCTTCGACCGCATGATGAAGATCGACGACGCCAACGGCCCCGCGATCATGTTCCCCATGCTGGACAAGGTGGAGACCCCGGACGAGGAGACGGTCGTCTTCAGACTGAAGGTCGCCGACGCCACCTTCCCCAGCAAGATCGCCTCCGGCGCCGGCTCGATCGTGAACCACCGGTCCTACTCGGAGGACGAACTGAACGCCGACGGCGAGGCCGTCGGCTCCGGCCCCTACACGCTGGACTCCTTCGACAAGAACAAGGCCGTCTTCTCCGTCAACAAGAACTACAAGGGCACCGCCAAGGTGCAGAACGACGGCGTGACCCTCAAGTTCTTCCACGGCGACCGGAACCGCCTGAAGAAGGCACTCCTCGACAAGGAGATCGACGTCGCCTACCGCGGCCTCGCCGCCCAGGACATCGCGGACATCCAGAAGGACACGACCAACAGCCAGGACATCGACGTCATCGAGGGCTCCAGCGCCGAGGTGCAGCACCTGGTCTTCAACACCAAGGACCCGGTGGCGGGCAAGCTGAGCGTCCGCAAGGCGATCGCCTATCTGCTCGACCGTGAGGCCCTGGTCAACCAGGTCTACGAGTCCACGGCGACGCCGCTGTACTCGATCATCCCGGCCGGCATCACGGCCCACAACACGGCCTTCTTCGACACCTATGGCTCCCGCCCGTCGAGCGACAAGGCCGAGGCCGCGCTGCGCGCCGACGGCATCACCGACAAGGTGAAGCTCACCCTCTGGTCGACACCGGCGCGCTACGGCCCGTCCACGGACCAGGAGTTCGAGGCGATAGCCAAGCAGCTCAACGCCAGCGGTCTGTTCGACGCCACGGTGAAGTCCGTCGCCTACGGCCAGTACGAGAAGGACATCGCGGCCGGCAAGTACGGCGTGTACGTGAAGGGTTGGGTACCCGACTACCCGGATCCGGACAACTTCACGGCCCCGTTCTTCGGCAAGGGCAACGTGCTGGGCAACAACTACACCAACAGCACCGTCACCGGGCAGCTCATCCCCGAGACCGCCGCCCAGAGCGACCGCTCGTCGACCGAGCAGCAGTACGGACGACTCCAGGACATCGTCGCCGAGCAGCTCCCGGTCATCCCGATCTGGCAGGCCAAGCAGTACGCGGTCGTCCACGACAACGTGTACGGCCTGGAGAACTGCCTCGACCCGTCGACCGTGTTCCGGTTCTGGGAGATCAGCAAGGACTGATCACCGGACACAAACGGCGATGGCCGCCCCCCTTCGAAGGGGGGCGGCCATCGCCGTATGACGGGTGCAAGCCAGGTGGCGGGATGGGCGGGCTGCTCGTCCGACG
>NZ_VCHX02000176.1 GCF_005768555.2 Streptomyces sporangiiformans | reverse complement strand
TGCAGCTGCACGCACCAGACCCCGCTCACCCGTGCTTATCAGGCGCCGTCAGCTGGGGTCGGCATGATCCGCCGGACAGGCCCCAGGAGCCCGGTAGGAGCCAGGGGGGTCGTCGGGGTGTCGTCTTGATCACAGACGACACCCCGGGTGGTCACAGCTGCGCCGGTGCCGTCCCCTTCAGGGTGCTCAGGTCGAAGGTCTCGGCCATCTGCTCGTACCCCTTGTCGCTGGGGTGGAGGTGGTCGCCCGAGTCGTACTCGGGGCGGAGACGGCGGGGGTCGTAGGGGTCGCGGAGGGCCTTGTCGAAGTCGACGTAGTCGTCGAAGACCTTGCCGGAGCGGATCAGGGCGTTGACGGCCTGGCGGGTGGCCTCGAGGTCGGGCTGGAAGCCCCGGTGGCCCTGGAAGGGCATGAGGGTCGCGCCGATGACGCGCAGGCCGCGGGCGTGGGCCTGCTCCTTCAGGGCGCGCAGTCCGGCGGTGATCTTGCCGGCGTCGGTCTGGTGCGGGGTGCGCAGGATGTCATTGACGCCGAGCACGACGACGACGGCCTTGACGCTGGTGCGGCCGAGGACGTCGCGGTCGAAGCGGGTCAGGCCGCTCGGGTTCTCGGCGGGACGGCCGATGCCGCTGGTCAGGACGCGGTTGCCGCTGATGCCCTGGTTGACCACGCTGTAGCGGGGCGCGCTCCGGTTCTCGCGCAGCCGGTCGGTGAGGACGTCCGTCCAGCGGCGGTTCTCGCCCGTGGTCGAGCTCACGCCGTCGGTGAGCGAGTCGCCGATCACGACGACCGTGCCCTGGGACTCGTTGCTCAGCACGTCCACCGCCGTCAGATAGCGCCAGTACGGCGTCTGCTCGGTGTACGCGGCCCCGCTCACGTCCTCCGTGCGGTCGCCCTGCGCGGCGTAGGAGATCTGCCGCGCCTGCGGGTGGTAGGTGACGGAACCCGACGACGTGGGCGAGTACGTGGTCACCAGGATGTCCGTGTCATGCGGGATCAGCACCCGCACGGCATCGCTGACCACCTGCTGGCCGGCCGGGACGATCACCGAGCTGCTGCCGCCGAAGGTGAGGCGGCGCATGGTGTCGGCGGCGGCGGCCGCGTTGTTCGCGGAGGCCGCCACGGCGATCGACGCGTGTGTGATGTTGAGCGGCTGCTGTCCGTACAGGTTCGAGAGCGTGATGCGTGCCGCGGTGCCCCCCACGCCCGCGTGCACGACGTTGCGTACCGAGCGGCCGGCCATGCCGTTCGTCTCGGTGCCGGGCTCGGCCCCGACGGGCGACGCCGACCAGGCGCCGACCCAGATGGCGGCGGACGCGGGCGCCGCCGAGTTGTGTGGTGTGCTGCCGCTGGCCAGCGTGTTCCGGGCATCGCCGTCGTCGGACGCGACTCCGACGTATATGGCGGCGGAAATAGCCACGATCATGGCGACGATCGCGGAAAGCAGGGCATAACCGTGACGCCTGGTCATGCGGTGCATGTCTCCTCGAGCAGTGGGAGCCCGAGGCTCCGATGTGATGACCCCATGATGGGGTATGACGCGGGAGGAACCCGACAGGACCCCCTTGAACTCCCCCGACCGGACAGACGCAGGGAACTCCTGTTCCGTTCCATGAGTCAGTCAGGAAAGAAGTAGGAAAGGGACAATGGGTACGGGATATGCGGACAGGTGGAGTGGATGGAACGCACGAAAGCGGATGAAATGGGCGAAGTGGATGTTGTAGAGCAGCATGCCCGGCCGGTCTCCGCCAGTAACCGTGCCATGGGCTACTACAGCCCCGCGGACGAGGAGAAGCGCCGCGGCGTCCGCCGTATGAAGGTCACCGCCACCGGAATGCTGCTCCTGGTCGCGGTCGTCTACGTCCTCGCCAAGGTCGCCGGCAGCTCCGGAGCGGGAGCCTGGGCGGGCTATGTCGCGGCGGCCGCCGAGGCCGGCATGGTCGGCGCGCTCGCCGACTGGTTCGCCGTCACCGCCCTCTTCCGCCGCCCCCTCGGCCTGCCCATCCCGCACACCGCGATCATCCCGACCAAGAAGGACCAGCTCGGCATCTCCCTGGGGGAGTTCGTCGGCGAGAACTTCCTCTCCAAGGAGGTCGTACGCGGACGCCTGCGCGCCGTCGGCATCGGCAGCCGCCTCGGCACCTGGCTGGCCCATCCGGAGCACGCCGACCGGGTGACGGCGGAACTGGCCACCGCCCTCAGGGGCGCCCTCGCCGTGCTGCGCGACTCCGACGTGCAGGCCGTCGTCGGCGAGGCCATCAACCGTCGCGCCGACGCCCAGGAGATCGCGCCCGGCATAGGAAAGATGCTGGAGAAGGTCGTCGCGGACGGCGGCCACAAACGCGTCGTCGACCTGATCTGCGTACGCGCCCACGACTGGCTGGTGCTCCACGACGACCAGGTGATGGACGCGGTGACGGGCGGCGCCCCCGGCTGGACCCCGCGGTACGTCGACAGGAAGGTCAGCGAGCGCGTCTACAAGGAGCTGCTCCGCTTCGTCAGTGAGATGCGCGACATGCCCGCCCACCCGGCCCGTGGCGCCCTCGACCGCTTCCTCACCGACTTCGCCTCCGACCTCCAGTCCGACACCGACACTCGCACGCGCGTGGAGAACCTCAAGCGCGACGTCCTCGGCCGGGGCGAGGTGCAGGACCTCATCGCCTCCGCCTGGTCCGCCGTACGGCAGATGATCGTGGCCGCCGCCGAGGACGAGCGCAGCGAACTGAGGCTGCGCGTACGGGCGTCGCTGCTCTCGCTCGGCGCGCGGATGTCCGTCGACCCGAAGCTCCAGTCCAAGGTCGACGGCTGGGTCGAGGGCGCGGCCGTGTACGTCGTGACGACGTACCGGGACGAGATCACCTCCCTCATCACGGACACGGTCGCGGGCTGGGACCCGGAGCACACCACCAGGAAGATCGAGGCGCACATCGGCCGCGACCTGCAGTTCATCCGGATCAACGGCACGGTGGTGGGCTCGCTGGCGGGACTGGTCATCTATACGGTGTCGCGGGCGCTGGGGGCGTGACCGGCTCTCCAGCTTCGGATCCTCTTCCTCCAGCTTCGGCGGCTGCGGCCCGATCCGGCCACCTGATCGTGAGCGCCATCAGCGCCCCCGTCGCGCACAGCGCTCCCGCCGCCACCCACACGAAGTCGTACGACCCGAAGGCGTCCCGGGCCGTGCCGCCGAGGAACGCGACCAGGCCGGCGCCCAGTTGGTGGGCGGCGCCGACCCAGCCGAACACCACGGGCGCGTCGGGTCCGTAGTGCGCGCGGCACAGCGCGAGGGTCGGCGGGACCGTCGCCACGTCGAGCAGCCCGAAGACGATGACGAAGGTGACGAGGGGCGGCCCGACGGTCGCGGTGAGGAGCAGCGGCAGCGCGACGAGGGTGAGGCCGCGCAGGGCGTAGTACGTGGCGAGCAGCCGGCGCGCGTCGACGCGGTCGGTCAGCAGTCCGGAGGCGACCGTCCCGGCGACGTTGAAGATCCCGATGAGCGACAGCAGCGAGGCGGCGACGGTCACCGACATCCCGTGGTCGTGCGCGGCGGGCGCGAAATGGGTCCACATGACGCCGTTGGTGGAGGCCCCGCAGACGGCGAACGTGCCGGTGAGGAGCCAGAAGGGCGCCGTGCGGGCGGAACGGGCGAGGACCCGGAACGCACGCCGGACGGCACCGGGCACGGGCCTCGGCTTCGGTACGAACTCCGTCGCGCCGTAGGGGAGTTGCCGCACGTCCGCCGGATGGTCCCGCATCAGCAGCCATACGAGGGGCAGAGTGGCCGCGGCCGCCACGGCCAGGGCGAGCGCGGCGGCCCGCCAGCCGTGTGCGTCGATGACCTCCGACAGTACCGGCAGGAACACGAACTGCCCCACCACGCTCGCCGCCGTCAGCAGACCCGTCACCAGGCCGCGCCGCGCCACGAACCACCGCTCGGTGACCGTGGCCGCGAACGCCGTCGCCGTGGCACCCGTGCCGAGCCCCACGAACACGCCCCAGTACAGGACGAACTGGGCGGACAGTGTCATCGTCGTGGCGAGCCCGGCACCCGTCGCGACCAGCGCCAGCGCCCCGGCCGCGACGCGCCGCATCCCGAACCGGTCCATCAGCGCGGCGGCGAACGGCGCCGTCGCCCCGTACAGCGCCATGTTCACGAACGTCCCGAGCCCGATCGTGCCCCGCGACCACCCGAACTCCTCGTGCAACGGCCCGACGAGCAGCCCGGCGAGCGTGGTGAAGGCGCCGGAGGTGACGATGGCGAGGGCGGCGGCGGTCGCGACGATCCAGGGGGTGCGGTGGCGGTGACTGGTCATGACCTCGACCCTCCGCTTTCGCCGGCACCGCAACGAGTGGCCAGATGGCCATGATGTGCAAGAATCTAGCCATGAGCCGTGTCCGGGACCAGACGACGCACCGTGTGGCGGTGCTCGTCCGGAACGGGGTCCTTCCGATGGAACTGGGCCTGGCCCACCAGCTGTTCGGCAACGCGACCACACGGTCGGGCAGGCCGCTCTACACGATCCTGACCTGCGCCGTCACGCCCGGCATGATCCGTACGGACGCGGACTTCCCGATCTACGCGCCGCACGGACCGGAGGCCCTTGCGTCGGCCGACACGGTGATCGTCCCGTCCACGCACGAACAGGACGAGGACCTGAAGCCCGGCGGCCTGGACGAGGGGCTGGCCGCGGCGCTGGACTCCGCCCGTGACGCGCGCGTCGCCTCGATCTGCACGGGCGCGTTCGTGCTCGCGGCGGCCGGGCTGCTGGACGGCCTGCGGGCGACCACGCACTGGCTGTCGTCGGACCAATTCGCGCGCACCTTCCCCGCGGTGACCGTGGACCCCGACGTCCTGTACGTCGACGAGGGCCGGGTGCTGACCTCGGCGGGAGAGGCGGCCGGCATCGATCTGTGCCTGCACATGATCCGCCGGGACCACGGTTCGGCGGTCGCCGCGGCCGTGGCCCGCCGTACCGTCGTACCGCCGCACCGGGAGGGCGGACAGGCGCAGTACATCCAACGCCCGGTTCCGGACGCGCAGTTGACGGGGTCGACCACCTCCGCCTCACGCGCCTGGGCGCTGGCCAGGCTGGGGGATCCGCTGACCCTGCGCGACCTGGCCGCGCGGGACTCGATGAGCGTGCGTACCTACAGCCGCCGCTTCCGCGAGGAGACCGGCCTCACGCCCATGCAGTGGATCACCCAGCGCCGCGTCGACCGGGCCCGTGAGCTGCTGGAACAGACCGACCACACGGTCGACCGCATCGCGGCGGAGGCGGGCTTCGGCACCGGCGCGTCCCTGCGGCAGCACTTCCAGGCGACGCTGGGGGTGTCGCCGGGTACGTACCGGGCGACGTTCCGCGGCTCCGTCGTACCACCCAGGGGGACCCGAGGGGATCTGAGTACGCGGATCTGAGTACGCGTACTCTGTCGGCTCCGCAGGCGCCAGGGAACCCTCGAACCCATGACCGAGAAGCTGATGGGACACCTTTCGGACCGCCCCTGGACGGAACGCTGGCTGACGCGCCTGCTGGGCGCCGCCCTGTCCTCGGCGGCCTACCTCCTCTGCCTCCCCTGGGATCTGCGCAACCGTGTCGAGTCGCCGGGCTCCACGAGCGAGACGACCCCGGTGACCGGTCTCGGCGTCGCGCTCCTCGCCGTGACCCTGCTCCTCCTGGCCGCCTATTTCGGCCGCCGGGACGCCCTGGCCTGGCCGCTCCTGCTGGTGGCGGCACCTCCGGCGACGCTCATGTACGTCTCCTTCCGCACCCACCCCGAAGCGGACGCGTCCCCGTGGTCCCTGACCTGGGCGTTCTGCACGCTGCTGATCGCGGCAGGGGTGATGGTCGCGACCTCGGTGGCGCGCCGGTTCCGCCAGGACACGGGCGACTCGATGGACGGCTTGATCTACGCCCATCGCTAGTCCGTGCGCGCCGCGGCCCTCTCCTCGGCGCGGGAAGAAACTGGCCAAATGACCGGGAACAGCGGTTCTCTGACGGAGCGGGACGCCCATGACAGGGGTCCCGCTCGTCATATGACTGGAGTCACACGATTCACTTTCCGTAAGGAAACGCGCGGGGAGGAGATGCGACAGAACCGCACATCTCTGACTACCGCTCAGTACTCCTCGCTACGGATCATGGAAAGCGCTTTACAGTCCACCTCTCCCTGATTGGTGTGAACCTTTCCCTTTGTGTGGGAACTGTGCATAAGTTGTGACGGCTTCGCTGACGGGAACTCAGGTGTCCTGTACGAAGCGGGGGTTGAGCTCGGGTCGCCCGAGCTGCCCCCCCATCCGTATGTGCAGTACTGGGAGGGGATCCGTATGTCCATCACCAAGAGAGCGGCCGCTTGTGCCGTCGCCGCGGTCGCGATGTCGGCCTTCGGTCTGGCCGCCCCGCAGGCGTCGGCGGTCGACGGGCCGACGGCGAAGGTCACGCTGGCCGCCAAGGCCTCGGCGAAGACCAAGAGCATCGTGGAGAGCAACCCGCAGGCGGCCGCCGCCGCGGCCACCGTGTGCGGCGCCGGGTACACGAAGATCATCGTCGCCGAGCGTCTTCCCGACGCGCGCCGCTACGCCACCGTGTACGTGTACACGAACGGAACCACGACCGGACCGAACTACTACGACAAGCCGACCTGCGGCGTCCTGCACAACGAGACCGGCTCGGCGCAGTCCATGGGCATCCGCCTCAGCGACAACTACACCGCCACGGCGGACGACGAGGACTTCGGCACCTTCTCGACCTACGCGGGCCCCGTCCGTCAGAAAAAGGGCTACTGCGGCGATGTCTACTCGTACATGAAGATGTCGGGCAGGGTGGTCGTCGACCACGTCATCACCGTCGGTGCCTGCAACTAGATCTGCCGCATGATGACGAACCATCGCCGCACAGGGCGGCCTCTGCGCGTACGCGTCCTGTCTGTCGTACTGCCCTTGTGCCTCGGCACTGTTCTCGCCTGGGCCTTCGTCTGGAACGAGGGGGACGACGGGAACAGGGGGAACGAGGGAGCTGATGCGCGGGCCACGACGGCGGCGAGGACGTCAGCCAGTGCGGCGGCGCTCACCGCGACGCCCGCGAAGCGAGCGACGCCCGCACCACCCGGGGGGACCGCGGCGCCGGAGTCGGCGTCGAGCGCCGGCCGAGCGAAAAGCACGGACGGGAAGCCGGATTCCAGTAAGTCGCCTCAGAGTCCGGCCGCGCACGCGGCGGCTGATCCGGCGGCCGCCGGCAAACCCGGCTCGCATGGGGCCGTCGCTCGCGACGTACGGCTGAAAGCGACGCCGCAGCAGTTGGGCGTCTGGGTCGCCGCGGCCATCACCAACCACGGAGACGGCCCGGCGGACTACGAGGTGACGGTCCGTGTGACCGGACCCGGGGGATTCTCGGCCGAAGGAAAGTTCCGGGCCGACCGGCTCGCGCCCGAGGCGCAAGGCGGCGGCGGCCTTCTCTTCGCCGACCGCGACGGCGCTCCGGTACCGACCGAGCCCACGGCGACGGTCGTCGACATCACACGGCGGCCTGCCGCGCGATAACCCGGCACCGGCCTGCCCACCCCCATCTCTCCAACTCCCGCCCCGACAGGCGCTGTGCCTCGACGCTCTGTGCGTCGATGCCCTGTGCCTTGAAGCTCTGTGTCTGCCGGGGCGGGTCGACTCGTGCCGCGAAACAGGCGCGAGGGACACCCTCCAGTCAGAAGGACAGACGTTGAGGTTACGAAGACGAACACAGGCGTCGCTGGCCGTGTTGGCGGCCGGCGGGATGCTGACGGGGCTGGTTCAGGGCACCGCCTGGGCCGACGCCTCCGCGCGGAGCAGCGAGGCGATGTCCTCGGCGGCGGCGTCGGCAGGGTCGGCGAAGTCGGAGAAGCCCACGCCGGACTCGGTCCCCGCGGGCGAGCGCACCGACATCCTCGGTGAGGACTACAAGAAATCGGCCGACATCGCCTGGACCACCACCGGCGATGCCCAGGGCTTCCATCTGCTGACCGCGACGGAGAAGAGCGGTTATGCGTGGAAGACCCTGGCCTCCCTGGCCGAGCCCGGGTTCGACGCGGACCAGTGGATCGGCAACGCGTGTGTGACGGGCTCCGGCAAGCGCGCCGTCGTCGTGTACGCACCGCGCACGTTCACCAACAACCCGAACCTGATGGCGCGCGGCGGGTTCACGGCCGTGGTCGATCTGGCCACCGGCGCGGTGACGAAGCTGAAGGTCAACGCGTCGCTGTCGTACTACAACCCCGGCTGCGGCACCGGTGAGGAGGCCGTGCTGACGCAGTCTCCGGGTGAGGACAAGAAGCAGACCCGCCTGATCCGCCTGGATGCCGCCACGGGCGCGCTGAGCTCCCCGGTGGCGGTGGACGGCCAGATCACCTCCTCCGTCCCGGCCGGCGGAGGGAAGATCGCCGCGGCAGCCGGTCGCACCCTCGTCGAGATCGACGGCAAGGGCGCCAAGAAGAAGCTCGCGACGACAGACACCGTGCCCTACCGCGTCAGCAAGGACAGCGACGGTGGGTACGTGTTCCTGGAGCGCGTGCAGCGTGACAGTCTCCGGCAGCGGGAGACCGCGCTGGTGCGCCGCGTGGCGGACAAGAAGGTGTCGCAGCTGGGCTCGGGACCGCTCGGTGCCACCGGCCTGACGCGGCGTGGCGGACACGTCTACCTGACCGGTGAGGTCAAGACCGCGAAGAGTCTGCCGAAGGCGGTCACGCGGCTGGCCGGGACCCGCAAGGACGCCACGCTCTCCACCAAGGGCGCCACCGTCGTCCAGCACACCCGCTGGGCGGACGGCAAGGGCTCGCCGAAGTACCTGCACCCCGACAAGGCCACCGACGCGCGCGTCGTCGACATCACCGCGACGGTCCGCGAGACCAAGGAGCGGGCCGACTTCACCGTGACCCCGCTCAAGGCCAAGTCCCCGCAGTGGGAGACCTCCCGCACCCCGTCCCCCCTGCTGGGCAAGCCCACGGGCACGAGCAAGGGCACGAGCAGGGCCGATGCGGGCGGCGGGATGCGGACGAACTCCGCTGGGACGCGCCCGCTGGCCGCGCCCGCGGACGCGGACGACGTGGCCGGCACCCGCACCGAGATCGTGGAGTCGGAGCGCACCTGTTCCGTGCCGCGCAACGATCCGCGCAACCAGGCGATGCAGCCCAAGCCGCGCCAGGTCGAGTGGGCCGTCAACAAGGCGATCACCGGGAAGCTGAACCTCGGTGCCTCACGCCCGGCGAACTGGAAGTACCTGGGCATGCCCGCCTACGCGCCGCAGACCCTCTTCACCAACCCCGCGCTCGAAGGCGGCGGCCGCGTTCCCGCGCAGGTGATGCTCGGCATCACCGCGCAGGAGTCGAACATGTGGCAGGCCAACCGCTCCGCGGTGCCCGGCGTGACGGGCAGCCCGCTGATCGGGAACTACTACGGCATCGACTACTACGACGGCAACACCGACAACGACTGGGACGTCGACTGGTCGGAAGCCGACTGCGGCTACGGCATCACCCAGGTCACCGACCACATGCGGCTGGCCGGGCGTGAGCACGGCAAGGGCGGCACCGCCTGGGACTACCAGAAGCAGCGCGCCGTCGCCCTGGACTACGCGGCCAACGTCGCGGCCGGCCTGCAGATCCTGGTCGACAAGTGGAACACGACCAGGAAGGCCGGGCTCGCCGTCCACGACGGCAACCCCAACCGTCTGGAGAACTGGTTCTTCGCCCTGTGGGCCTACAACAGCGGCTTCTACGAGAACGTCAACGGCAACGGCCCCTGGGGCGTCGGCTGGGCCAACAACCCCGCCAACCCCGAGTGGGACGCGGGCCGTACCCCGTTCATGGAGGACCGCCTCGGCAACGAGGACGCCTCCGCCGCCGCCCGCCCGCAGCACTGGCCCTACCCCGAGAAGGTCCTCGGTTTCGCCGCGCACCCGCCGGCGTTCCTGGAGTCACCCGGCACGATGGTGCCCGCGTTCCGCGCCGCCTGGTGGAACGGCACCGACGGGGACGCCACCATCAAGGGCTCCGCGAAGTACAACCGCGCCCGCGTGAAGCCGCCGGAGGACCTCTTCTGCGGCCCCTACAACTGGTGCGAGCCCTCGAAGATCGGTGACGGCACGAGCAACGAGGCCGGACAAGGCCCCTGCACCCACGCCGACTTCAAGTGCTGGTTCAACCAGTCGGTCCAGTGGAAGACGGACTGCGCCTACGAGTGCGGCAACGAGTTCTTCCGCTTCACCTCGCCCGACTTCGACGCCGAGCAGGCGGACGGCACGGCCTACCCGCCCACCTGTCTGCGCACCGGACTGCCCGACAAGGCGATGATCGTCGACGATGTGCCCCAGGGCACCCCGTCGATCCGGCCGAACTGCGCCAACGCCGCCTGGCACAACGAGGGCAGCTTCAGCCTCGACTTCGGTGAAGGCGAGGCGGGCCTGGCCCACGACGGCCAGACCATCTCCAAGGTGTGGCCCTCCAAGGTCGACCTGCACCAGCTCGGCGCCGGCTTCGGCGGCCACTTCTACTTCGGCCACACCCGCGCGGACGACGCCAAGGGCCAGCGGCTGAAGATGACCGGGTCGTGGACGCTGGACAAGGCCGTCACCGGTCCGGCGAAGATCTGGGTCCACCTGCCCGACCACGGAGCGCAGGCCAAGTACGCCGCGTACAAGGTCCACACCTCCAAGGGCGTCAAGACCCGGGTGGTGAACCAGAACGGCAGCAAGAACCGGTGGGTGTCCATCGGCGGGTTCATGTTCGACGGCAAGCCCAAGGTGTCGTTGTCGACCATCACCCCGGACGGAACCGGCGACAAGGACATCGCCTACGACGCGATCGCGGTCGAGCCGATCAACGGCAAGTTCGTCGAGCGGAGCCTGACCGCCGCGGCGATCTTCGACCCGAACCAGAACCTCAACTCCAACATGCCGGAGGAGTTGAACACACCGCTGCGCACCATGAAGACGCTGTACGACTGGGGCATGGGTCTGGCGTACAAGGGTCCGTTCTGGCAGAACCCCGACAACGCCGATGTCATGGGCATCACGGGCGCGGCCCGCTGTCCCACCGTGACAGCGGTGGGTGAGTGCAGTGGCCAGAACACCTACGACGCGGCCAAGAAGTGGTACGAGGACATCAAGGCCGGCGGCCAGACGCCACGGTCGGACGGCTCGGCGCCCGCCATGTCGATCCCGGTGTGGATGGCCATGTCCAACCAGCGGCCGGACTCGTCGCAGCCCGCGAGCGTCGCGCTGAAGGGTGACAACAGCTACAAGATCAAGAGCGAGGTCGACGTGAGCTTCATCGTCGACAACTCCACCGGGAAGATCGTCTCCGGAAGTGAGTCGGCGGGCTACCGGGTCCGCGTCGGCAACGCCCACCTGCCGCACTTCGTGACCGACATCATCAAGGCGATCGAGTCGGACTACGGGATCACGGCGCCGAACATCGACTACACCACGTACGACGCCCTCGAGTTCGGCCGCGATCAGCGCGTGCGCCCGTACACGGACGGTGACACCCCGGGCCAGGCGTACTTCCCGCACTTCCGGGGCGCGCGCGTGAACTCGGACAACACGTGTGTGGACTTCCGTGCCGTCGGCGGCGGCGTCCACGGCTACCGGCCGATGGTCGCGAACAAGCACGTCAACAACAATGTCAAGGCGTGGGTGGACAAGGTGAAGGGGCATACGGAGACCAACATCGGTGTCCGGAACTTCGCCGGGGAGGTCTACTCGATGTTCTTCAAGAACGACGGCGGCAACAACGCCTTCGGCAGCATGATCGGCAACGCTCCGCCGATCTGGCAGGACATCGCGGCCGCGTTCTGTGCGAACGGCAGCGTCAAGCCGACGCACAAGAGCGACAACCGTGACGCGGTCCCGGCCAACGGCATCGTCTACCAGAGCTACATGCCGGACCTGTACCTCTACATCGACGACAAGATGACCGACAACCTCGGCCGTCCGTCGAACAGCAGGATCAAGCTGGGCGACTGGAAGAACTTCTCCAACCTCCCAGCCGGCAACGGCCACGCGTACGGATCGTGCAGTGCCACCGAGCGGGGCAGTGGCGGCAACCCCTGGCAGATCAGCGCGCCCGTTCCGGTCATCGGTGACGGCCCGGGTGAGCGTCCGGGCGATGTCGCGCACTGCGACGACCCGACCGCTCGATTCGCCGAGAACATCACGCCGTAAACCGCACCACACCGGGGCCGCCGCACGGCGGCCCCGGTACCGCACGGAAAGGAATCCATCATGGGGTCTGGCGCGACTGTCATCGTCGGATTGCCGCTGTTCCTCTATCTCGGCCTGGTGACGCTGCTGTGCGTCAAAGTCGGTGACAAGACGTCATGGAAGGTGGGCTGGCTGATGGCCGCCGGCACGGTGCTTCTGCCCCTCGCCCTGTTCGTCGCCTTCGTGACTCCCTGAACCACCCTTGTAGGCGTACGAGGGCCCTGGCTCAGGAACCTCACAGGTTTCTCGTGGATGCTCCACAGCGAGCGCCCTTAGTGTCACTCGAATCCAGCGGGCGACACAGAGAGAACAAAGGTGAGCAGCCATGCGCGAGGAAATCCACGACCACGACAGAGGTCTCTCCTTCGACCTCCCCACCCTTCAACGCCGCAAGATGATCCGGCTGCTGGCCGGCGCGTCCTTGGTCCCCCTGGTGGGTTGCTCGGGCGAGGACTCGGACACCGCGTCCTCTTCCTCGTCCAGCTCCTCGTCCTCGTCGTCGTCCTCCTCGGGAACCTCCGACGCGAGCTGCGAAACCATCCCGGGCGAGACGGCCGGCCCGTACCCCGGTGACGGCTCCAACGGCGTGAACGTCCTGAAGGAATCCGGCGTGGTCCGCAAGGACATCACCTCCAGCTTCGGCTCCGCGAGCGGGAAGGCGGAGGGCGTTCCGCTGACCATCACCCTCACCGTCGTCGACGCCGCCTCGGGCTGCGGCACCCCGAAGGAGGGCGCGGCGGTCTACCTGTGGCACTGCGACCGGGACGGCAACTACTCCCTCTACTCCGAGGGCGTCACCGAGGAGAACTACCTGCGCGGCGTCCAGGAGGCCGACGCCAAGGGCCAGGTCACGTTCACGAGCATCTTCCCGGCCTGTTACAGCGGACGATGGCCCCACATCCACTTCGAGGTCTACGGCAGTCTCGAAGACGGCACCAACGCCACGTCCATCACGTCCACCTCGCAACTCGCCCTCCCGGAGAAGGTCTGCGACGTCGTGTACGCGACGGACGGCTACGAGCGCAGTGTCCAGAACCTGAGTCAGCTGTCCCTGGACACCGACAACATCTTCAGCGACGGCTACGACCAGCAGATGGCCACGGTGGAAGGCAGCGTTGAGAAGGGGTACACGGCTACCCTCACGGTGCCCGTGTGACGAGACCCTTTCGCCGGGTCAGGCGCCCGTGGTGGAACCCGGGCGGATGATCATGAGGATGGTGACGGTGGCCCAGAGCAGGTTGAAGATGCCTGTGGACATGGCCAGTTGAGCGGTGAGGCGCTTGCCGGTCTCGGCGCCCTCACCCGCCTCCGCCCCTTCGAGGAGCGCGGTCTGCCGGGGCAGGACCACGGCGACGAGGACGACGGCCGCGAGTGCGGTCAGGGCGATGGAGACGATCAGCCAGGCGTCGCCGAGCACGCCCATGGTGCCGGCCGTGGCGAAGCCGAAGACGGGGACGACGACGCCGACGGTGGCGTAGACCCGGCAGATCCGGTGCAGCAGACGTACGGTCTCCACCGCTCGCGGGTCGTGCGGCTCGGCGAGGGCACGGCGCGCGCTCGGCGGGAACATGCTGGCGGCCACGGTGACGGGCCCGATGGCGATGATCGCGGCGATGACGTGGACGGCGAGAAGGAACTTGGTCACGAAGGGACGGTAGGCGGCGACGGGATCGCGTAGAAGCGGCGGTATTGCCATAGGTCAACGGATTCTCGCCAGGCCTCTCGCCATGGCTTCTCGCCACGTGGTGGTCATGGATCATGTGGCGTTGAACCAGTCGCGGCCGACTACCGCCCGTTGGCCAGAACCCGTTCCCTGCCTACTCTTTCGCCATGCACACCGTGGCCGTACTCGCCCTGGACCAGGTCATCCCCTTCGACCTCTCCGCACCGATCGACACGTTCTCGCGCGCCCGGCTGCCGGACGGCCGGGACGCCTACCGGGTGCGGGTCTGTGCGGCGGAGGAGGAGGTGGGCGCGATCTCGTTCAGGCTGCGGGCGCCGTACGGTCTGGAGGCCCTGGCCGAGGCCGACACGATCATCCTGCCCGGCGTCGCCGAGCCCAGCGTCCCGCTGCCGCCCGGTGTGGCCGAGGCGTTGCGCGCCGCCGCCGCGAACGGCACCCGTATCGCCTCCGTCTGCGTGGGCGCGTTCATCTTCGCCGCGACCGGTCTCCTGGACGGGCTGCGGGCGACCACCCACTGGATCGCCGCCCCGTATCTGGCGGACATGTATCCGGCCGTGACGGTCGACCCCAACGTCCTCTACGTGGACAACGGCCAGTTCCTCACCTCGGCGGGCTCCGCCGCCGCGCTCGACATGTGTCTGCACATGATCCGCAAGGACTACGGCTCGGCCGTCGCCGCGGACGCGGCCCGTCTCTCGGTCATGCCCTTGGAACGGGAGGGCGGGCAGGCCCAGTTCATCATCCACGCGCAGCCTCCGGCCCCGGCCGGCGCCACGATGGAACCCCTCCTGCGCTGGCTGGAGGAGAACGCCGAGCACGAGCTGACCCTGGACGACATCGCCGCCCAGGCCGGCACCAGCGCCCGTACCCTCAACCGCCGCTTCCGCGAACAGACGGGCACGACGCCCCTGCAATGGCTCCACCGGGCGCGGGTCCGCCGTGCCCAGCACCTCCTGGAGACCACCACGCACCCGGTCGAACGGATAGCCGCGCAGGCGGGCTTCGGCTCCCCGACGGCGTTCCGGGACCGCTTCAAGAGGGTGGTGGGTACGAGTCCGCAGGCTTACCGGAGGGCGTTCCAGGGCGCGACTGCGGACTGACCGTGGGGGGCGAGGGGGAGTGGTGAGTGGGTGGGTGGGCGAGTGGCTGATTGGCTGAGTGGTTCAGCCGCTGAGTGGTTCAGTGGCTGCCCGGCTGCGTGGCTGAGAGGTTGAGTGGCTGAGTGGCTGAGTGGCTCAGCCCCGCCGGTCGGCGACCGCCCAGGAGGCCAGCGCGACGGCCCCGGCGGCCCCGAACACCGCGGGCCAGGCCCCCACCTTCTTGGCCAGCGGATGAGACCCGGCGAAGGCAGCGACGTACCCGACGGTCAGTGCCCCCGCGGCCTTCCCGCCCGCCTGCTGCCGCCACTGCCGCGCCGCCGCGGCCCCGGCGACGGCGAGCACGGCCCCGCCGAGCTGCCGCTTCCTGGTCCAGCGAGCGACCCCGTACCCACCGATGAGCCCGCTCGCCGCCACCGCCGCGGCCGGTACCTTCGCCATCACTGCCTCGCTTCCCGATTCGTACGTACGTCTGGGGCGTACGTACGAACCGAGGCTAACGAATCGGGAGGCCAGGCCCAGAAGTGAGTCGAAGGTTGTCAACTTTCCTCCCACGCGCTATATAAGAAGTCGTAGGGCATCGCACACAGTGCCGCACGAAGGGAGTGACCCGTGATGCTCATGCGTACCGACCCCTTCCGCGAGTTCGACCGACTCGCACAGCAGGTCTTCGACTCCGCCCGCCCCGCGGCGATGCCGATGGACGCCTACCGGGCCGGCGACGACCTCATCGTCCACTTCGACCTCCCCGGCATCGACCCCGAGTCGATCGACCTGGACGTCGAGCAGAACGTGCTGAACGTACGCGCCGAGCGCCGTTCCCCCGCTCCCGAGGGCGCGGGCGTGATCGTCGCCGAGCGTCCCACCGGCACGTTCACCCGTCAGCTGTTCCTCGGCGACACCCTCGACACGGAGCGCATCGACGCTGCGTACGACGCGGGAGTCCTGACGCTGCGCATCCCCGTGGCCGAACGCGCGAAGCCACGCCGGATCCAGATCAGCGGCGGCGACCGCAAGCAGCTCGCCGGCTGACGCCCTTGCGCCGTACCGCCCCGCAGCCCCGTCCGCGGGGCGGGGCGGGCGCACACCCATACCCATACCCCTTCCCATACCTATGCCCATGTCCGGGCCCAACTCGGAGGAGGAACACGCGCGATGAGCGCGACGACCGCGATGAGCACGGCGAACGCAACGAACATGACCAGGCCGGGCGCCCGGAGCACGACGAGCTGGGGAGGCTTCGTCGACGCCGTACGGGAATCCGGCCAGTACACCACCGCGGCGGAGGCGGAACGTATCGCCCGCATCGTGCTGTCCGCCCTCGGCGGCCACGTCGTCGGCGACGAACGCGTCGACCTGGCGCGCCGAATGCCCGAGGAAGCGGCGCGAGTCATCGCATCCCGGATACCGGCCACCCGGCAGCTGACCGCCGCCGAGTTCGTGGACGACGTGGCCGCCCGCATCGAAGGGGCCACTCCGGTAACGGCCCGATGGGACGTCAGCTCCGTCCTGAGCGTCCTGGCCTCCACCGTGGGCGACGAACTGGTGGTCCGCGTCCTGCGGCAACTCCCGTCCGGTTACGCCCTGCTGTTCGGCCGAGCCGAACTCGCACCCATGACGTGAGCGGGCACCCATGACGTGAGCGGGCGGCGGCCCGGCCGTGCCCCTCCCTCCCCTCCCCGCCGGGCGGGAAAAACGAGTTGTCGGCGGTGAAAACGGGCGCGCAGACTCGTCATGGCGGGAAAGAGGGACCATGACGATGGCGAAGTCACCGCAGGACGCCCCACTCCAGGCGCTGATACACGCGCTGGGCAGCGAACCCCGGCGCCCCGCAGTCTTCCGCGACCTGCTCCGCCGCGGCCCGTCCGCCGTACCCGCCATCCGGGAGGGCCTGCGGCACACCCACCCCCGCGTGCGCGAGCAGTGTTGCGCTCTGCTGGACCACCTCCTCGTGGAGGAGGCCCTGGACGACCTGTTCGCCGTGCTCGACGACCCCGACGCCGGAGTGCGGGTGGCGGCCCTGCACGCCTTGTCCTGCGAGCGATGCAAGACCGACGCCTGCAGCCCGGACCGCGCGGTGGTCCTGCCGCGGGCCATCCGGATGCTGCACCACGACCCCGACGCCCACGTCCGCGCGAGGGCCGCCGAACTGGTCGGCCTCTGGGTGCACACCTGCCCCGAAGCGGCCGATGCCCTCACCCACGCCCACGACGCCGACCCGTCCCCAGCCGTCCGCAAGAAGGCCGGCTGGTACGCACCCGGCGGCCCCATCCACCGCCGAACGGCCCCTCAACCGACCCGCAGGTCATGACAGTTACCCGGCCGCCCACCCCGACCGGCCCCACCCACCCCGGCCGTGCCCCCACCGGCCACGTCACCACCCCCGACGGCACCCGACTGGCATACCGCGACCACCACCCGCCGCCCCCGACGCACGCCCCTCGCCCTCCACTCCTCCTCCTGCACGGCCTCGCCGGCCACATGGGGGAGTGGGACGACCTGACGGAGCGCCTCCTGACGGACGGCCACAGGGTGGTGACGTACGACGCCCGAGGTCACGGCGCGAGCACGCGCCGCCCACCGGACATGACGAGAGCGTCCTCGGTGACCGACGTGACCGCGGTGATCGAGCAGCTCGCCCTGGCCCCCGTGACGATCGCCGGCCAATCCCTGGGCGGCCACACGGCCCTGCTCACCGCGGCCGCCCACCCTCACCTGATCCAGGGCCTGATCCTCGTCGAAGCGGGACCGGCCGGACCGAGCCCCGACCTCCCCAAGGAAATCGGAAACTGGCTGGACGGCTGGCCGCTGCCCTTCAAGTCCCTGGCCGACGCGGAGGAGTTCCTCGGCCACGAGGCCTGGGCGCGCGGCCTGGAGCAACGCCCCGACGGCTGGTACGCCCGAGTGGACCGCGACACGATGGTGGCCGCGGTGGCGGAACTCGCCGAACGGGCGTACTGGGACGAGTGGGAGCAGGTCCGCTGCCCGACCCTCGTCCTACGCGGCGCGAAGGGCTCCATGCGGGCGTCGGAGATGACCGAGATGGAAACCCGACACCGAACCCGAGACCAAACCGGATACCGATCCCGCCGCCCGACGTCCTCGACGACAACCGAGACGATTCAGGACGCGGGCCATGACGTACACCTGGACCAGCCGGAGCGACTACACGAAGCGATACGGGAGTTCCTGAACCGGCACAGGAGTTCTTGAACCGGCGCTTGTGGACGGTCGGAGGGAGATCAGACCCGATCCAACGGCCGATGCGGCTCGTCCGGGAGCTTCACGTCGATCACGTCCCCGGGGCGCACCACACCGCCCTCCTTCACGACGCCCATGATTCCGGCCTTGCGCACGAGGGCCCCGGCTTCGTCACGGCCGACGACCTGCTTCAACAGACCGTCCTGGAAGTTGTCGATCTGCAGGCAGGGGTTGCGCAGGCCGGTCACCTCCACCACCGCGCCGTCACCGATGCGCAGCAGGGTTCCGACCGGCAGCCCGAGCAGGTCGATGCCGCGGGTCGTGATGTTCTCCCCGAGCTCGCCGGGCGCCACCTGGAACCCCGCTCCACCCACTTCGGCGAAGAGCTCCTCGTGGATGAGGTGGACCTGGCGCAGGTTCGGCTGAGTGGGGTCCTGCGCCATGCGCGAACGGTGCTTGACCGTCACACCCGCGTGGACGTCCCCCTCCACACCGAGCCCGGCGAGCAAGGTGATGCTGTCCCGGTTCGGCTTGCTGAACGAGTACACACCGTTGCTGCTGACTGCCGTCACGGCCCCGGTCATGATGTGGTCCCCCTCTTCAGTGGCGCGATCTTCCAAGAGCCTAACCTCGACCGGCCCACGGTCGGGGCCCTTCGGCCGACGACCGGCCGCGCCTTGCACTTAGTTCAAGAAATCCCTTGCACTTAGTTCAAGCGATGCTCTACCTTGGAGTTGCACTTAGTTCAGGTCGCGCTGCGGCCTCCACTTGAACTAAGTGCAACGAGTCCCAAGTCCCAAGTCCCAAGTCCGGAGCCGGCGCCGAAGTGGCACCGCCAGGGGAGGAGAACCCGACCATGAACGCCTTCGTTGCCGCACTGCAGCTGCTCGTCGCCACGGCCTTCTTGAGCATCCCGCTGGTACGCCACCGCTACGGACCCACCGCGATGGCGGGCGCGGAGGCGGAGCTGGAGCGCCAGGGCATACGGACCACCGTCCTGACCGAGAACGGGATGCGGTTCGACGCCGGCGGCCACGAGACGGCGATCCCCGCCTCGGTCGCCGCGGTCATGGCGGCCGTGGCCGCGCTCAACCTCTCAGGCGGCCCCTGGGCCGAGACCCTGACCTGGGTCTTCCAGTCCATCGTCCTCGTCGGCAACTGCCTCATCCTGCACAGCCAGTTGACCGCCGTGAAGTCCGTACAGACCGCCTTCGCTCGCAAGGGCGACCCGATGCTCGCGCGCATCGACGTCCCGGCCCTCCTCAAGGCGGCCGAGAACGGCTTCCCCTCCTGGGTGGGCGCCCTCCAGAACGTCCGGCACGCGGTGGTGTTCGGCGCCTCGATCCTCGCCCTGACCGTGATGTCCCTCGCCTGACGCGCAGCTCAGCCCCACTAGCCCCCGGCCCACGGTGGGGCCAGCCATACCCCGAGTTCGGGGGCGTACGTCCTCGTGCCGGTGAGCGGGCCACGGCATCGTTCAACTCAGCCGATCCAGAGGCTCACAACCTCCATCCGGAAGGAAAACTCCCATGAAGTCGCTGCTCTCGTCGAAGCCGGGAAAGGCGCGCGAGACACGGCGCACGGAGCGGATGGACACCGCCCTGGACGGGACCACTCTGGGCGGGACCAACCTGGACGGCGTACACCAGACCCCGGCCGCGGCCGCCCCCGGCCCGCTCGCCTCCTTCGCCCGGTTCGTACTCTGCGGCGGCGGCGTCGGGTTCGCCTCCAGCGCCGCCGTGGCACTGCTGGCCACGCTGCTGCCCTGGGTGGTGGCGAACGCACTGATCACCGTCGCCTCCACCCTGCTCTGCACGGAGCTCCACGCACGCTTCACCTTCGGCGCCGGGGGGCGTGCCGGATGGCGCCGGCACCTCCAGTCCGCCGGGTCGGCCTCGGCCGCGTACGCGGTGACCTGTGCGGCGATGCTCGTCCTGCACGTGGTGCAGCCGTCGGCAGGGGTGCTCTGCGAGCAGATCGTCTACCTCAGCGCCTCCGCGCTCGCCGGCATCGGGCGTTTCCTGGTGCTGCGCCTGTTCGTCTTCGCCGTCGGCCGGAACGGGGCCCGGAACGGGGTCGGCAGGAACGGGGTCGGCAGGAACGGAACCACGGCGCGGGCGAAGAGCCCGGCGCCGGTTCAGAACACCGTACTGACGATGCAGTCGGCGTTGCCGGTGCAGCCGGTCAGTCAGCCGGCAGACGGCCATTCGTCGCACAGGCCGAACAACGCGGCCTCGACCAGGGCCATCAGGTGCACGGCGAGGGCAGCGAGCGTGGCGAGCAGGAGCGGGACCAAGCGGCAGAGTAACTCGCCGACACACGGACGACAGTCGGCCGTTTCAGGTCTCACCCCGTGCCGAGCAGCTGGTCCCCGGCGACCGCGGCCGGCGGCTGGGCCCCACCAGCGGAAAACGCCCGTACGTGAGTGTGCGGTGCCGCCCGCCTATTCCGACTCCTGAAGGTAGAAGCGGGGACCGATGACGGCGACGACCAGGGCCACAGCCATGACGGCCAGGGGAACACCGTAGAACAGCAGGACGTACATGATCAGTTACCTCCATGGACCGGGACCGGACCCGAGACCGGGGCCGGACCCCAGACCGGAACCGGAACCGGAACCGGGACCGGGACCGGGACCGCGACCGGGACCGGAACCGAGGCCGACACCGGCCCCGTTCGCGGACGCCGTACGCGCGAACTCGGCCTCGGCCTCGGCCTGGGCGTGAAGCCGATAAGCCCGCGGGTCGAGGACGTAGGCGAGGGCGTAGACGACGATGTTGACGGCCACGCCGACGATCAGCGCGGTGATACCGAACGGTTCATGCAGCTCCCACCGCCAGATCGCCATGGCGCCGCCCCCCGCCACGATCGCCGCCGTCCCCGCGATGTGGCTGCGGAAGCCCCACACCACGCCGAGGATCAGCGGGGCGACGACGGTGGGCGCCCACAGGTTGTAGGCGAGCAGCAGCGCGTCGATGATCGACGGTGCCGAGAGAGCGAAGAACGCCGCTGCGACTCCCACCACCACCGTGACCAGACGCTGCACCACCAGCAACAGCCGCTCGCCGGCGCCGCGATGGAGGAAGGAGACGTAGATGTCCTTGGCGAAGGAGACCGCCGTGGCGTTGAGGTACGAGTCCGCCGTCGACATGATCACGGCGAACAGGGCGGCCAGGACGAGCCCGCTCATGCCCACGGGCAGTAGCTCGGAGACGACCGTGGGCAGGGCCTGATCGGGTTCGATGTCCGGGTACACGACGCGCGCCACCAGACCGATGGACGCGGTGACGAAGTAGAAGCCGACCGAGAAGATCCCGGCCAGCAGAAAGCCGTTCCGGGACGCCAACGGGTTCTTGGCGGCGAAGGCGCGCTGGGCGTACGGCTGTACCAGGGTCTCACCGAGCAGGAACGAGGCGAAGACCCCGACGAAGGCCAGCGGAGTCCAGCCGCCCAGCAACGACGTATGACTTTCGGGGACGCTCGCCATCAGCGCCGCGGGGCCGCCCGCATGGGACACCTCGAAGAGCAGGATGACGGGCAGAAAGATGCTGAAGATCACGAACTGGGCGACGTTGGTCTTCACGACCGACCACATGCCGCCGAAGGTGGCGTACAGCAGCACGAATCCCACCCCGACGAGGACGCCGACCAGCTTCGTGGTGCCCAGCAGCAGATGGAAGACCGTGCCGACGGCGAGCACTTGAGCGCCGAGGATTCCGGCGCAGACGGTGACGGACAGCAGACCGGTCAACAGCCGGGCGGCGGGCCCGTAGTGGGTCTCCATCACGTCGCCAACTGTGTGTGCTCCTCGGTAGTGGCGCAGACGCGGTGCCACGAACTGACCGACGAGCACCGTCTGGACGGAGAAGGCGCAGATCGCGAACAGGAACACATAGCCATCGCTGAAGGTGCTGCTCGCGGTGCCCATGACGGCCCCGCCCCCGATGAAGGACGCGGCGAGGCTTGCGAAGACCACCCCACCGCTGATCCTGCGGCCGGCGACGGCGAAGTCGTCGGCGCTGTCCCGGTTGACCGACTGCATGCCAATCGCGATGAGGAAGTAGAAGTAGATGCTGATGAACAACCAGTCGAGCCAGTTCAGGGACGCCACTGTGCCGCACTCCTCGTAGTGCAATGCCTGCTGAGTGGGAGCCCAGATCGTATGGCCGGGACCAGACACGTGTCCCTGTACGCAGTGCAAGAACATCGGCGTCCGTCATCGTGCAATGCGTACAGTTGGCTCGCGTGTCGCGTGTCGCGTGTCGCGTGTCGCGTGCGCATGTCGCGTACGGCGAACGGCGAACGGCGTGGCGGAACGTTGGGGGAGCAGCGGAAGCAGGGGGAGCGCGTGGCCAGGGTCGTGGAGCTGTTGCACTACCCCATCAAGGGATGCGCCGGAGTCTCGACGCACGACGCGGTGCTGACCTCCGCAGGTCTCGCCCACGACCGGACTTTCATGGTCACCGGTGAGGACGGCGTGTACCGCACCCAGCGGCACTACCCGCGGCTGGCTCTGATCCACCCTGGGCTCAGCGCCGACGGCGAACGGCTCACCCTCCGGGCCTCCGGCCGCCCGTACTCGTCGGAGATCGACATCGACGTCGACACGCTGGGCCCTCGCCGCGACGTGGATCTGTTCGGAGCGCCGTTCACGGGAATCGACCAGGGTGACGAGGCCGCCGCATGGCTGTCGGAGGTTCTCGGCGAGCCGAGCCGCCTGGTGCGGGTACCGCCCGAGCACGACCGCATCACCGACGGTCGCACTCCCGGCACTTCCGGGTACGCCGACAGCTCCGCCGTCCATGTCCTGTCACGGTCCACGCTGGACCTGCTGAACGAACGGCTGAGCGAGCGCGGCGCGCCCGCCCTCCCCATGGACCGCTTCCGCCCGAACATCGTCATCGGCGGCTGGGACGTCCCCCACACCGAGGACCGTGCTCGCGGGATCACCGTCGCCGACACGGAACTCGGCTACACCAAGCTCGCCATCCGCTGCGTCGTCACCACGGTCGACCAGCAGGCCGGCACCAAAGTGGGCCCCGAACCCCTCCGCACCCTCGCCACCTACCGCCGAGCCGCCGAGGGCGGCCTGGCCTTCGGCACGAAGTACGCCGTGCTCCGCACGGGCAAACTCTCCGTGGGCGACGAGGTGCACGTCACCTTGTGGGGCGAGCCGGAGGTGTAGCCCGGCCGCCGCGGCTCGAAGGGGTGAGTCGGAGATCGATGTCGACGTCGACACATCGGGCCCGCTCCGGGGTGTGTCGGTCCGACCGTTGTACGCCGACGGTGGCTGGAGGCCGGGCCCGATCTGCGTAGTCGGCGGACATCTCCGAGCCGACGCGACGTGCCGCGCATCCCGCCCCTGCCGCCTGTCGTGTGATGCCGTGTCATGCAGTTCGACTCGGGCCGATCCCTCTTCTGCATGACCAGGAGTAGGCATGCGATCGCGTTGCCATGCGGTGAGGGCGGGAGGATCGTAAGGGCGTGGTCAGCCCGGGGGAGCGCCGCCCGCGGCACAGGTGCGCACGCTCGTACCGATCTTCCGTCGGCCTGGTCGCGCACGCCTGCCTCCCGTCGGGCCAACGAAGGACGACGGCAGCGGTAGCGGCCGCCGCAGAGGCGGAGAGGCGAAGACATGGCAGACGGCCAGCACATCACCACGGGCATCGTCATCGCGGGAAACGGGATGGCGAGGGAGTCACACGAGCCGGGGGCGGCTGAGGTACTCGAAGTGCCGGAGAAGGCGGGCCGGGTCGTCCAGCAGTACGGACGGGTGGGGATCGTCCATCTGGAACCCGGTGCCGGACACGAGCTGACGGGCGACGGGATCCGTTCGGCGAGCAGCTTCACCGAAGCCGAACTGCGCGATCTGGAGCCCTTCGAACGGCTGGTCGTCGAAGCGCAACGGCTGCGGGAGTCCGACGAGTTTCGCGAGGCGAAGGAGCGCCGGACTCTGGATGCCGAAAACGTGGGGGCGGGCGGCTGCATCGCCTCGACCAGCCCAATGGAGAGCGGACGTCCCTCCGCCGCGGAGACCGCGACACGCAACGAGTATCTGGAGGGAACGGTAGGCATCGGGTTCGTCGTGGTGAGCGGGCCGGGTGACCTTGCCGTGTCCGACAAGGAGTGGGGCAAGTTCGGCGTCGAGGCGATCGAGGCATGCGAATTCTTCAGGAAGGAAGCGCCCCCGGACGCAAAACCGCGGTTCTCCGGCTCCTTCGCGAAGGTCACCCTCGACGTCCCGAAAAGCCCCACACGGGACGGCCAAGAGAGGGAGAACCTCTGGCTGACGCCCACTCTGGAACAGCTGGGACACACCTCAGTCCTGTCCTACGTGGACGAGGTGCAGCGCCGTCTCGATACGCGGTGGGCCTACTGCATCTTCGTCCACAAGTACCCCATGCAGGGAGACAAGAACGGCTACGCGAAGCCGCAGGACGCCTTCACGGCGATCCATGCCACAGGCGGCACCTACAGCCCCGACAACATCGACTTACTCATCGCGCACGAGACGGGGCACATATTCGGCTGCCCGGACGAGTACGCGTTCGCGGGGGCCGACTACGGCGAACTGTCAGGCCGGTTCAAAATCCCGAACGGCAACTGCGCGAATCACGCTCTCCATGGCGGCAAGCAGTGCGTGATGAAGCTCGATGCCCTGGCCCTGTGCGAGTACACCCGAAGCCATCTCGGCTGGCAGGTGGAGGGACCGCTGATGTCCCTCAACCCGGGCAACAAACACGTCATCGACATCGCTCAGGGGTCCCTGCAGAACGGGATGAACGCCATCCAGTGGCCCTACCAGGCCGGGAACAACCAGCGCTTCATCCTGCGTGCCGCCGGTGGCGGCGCTCTGAGCATCGAGGCGAGGCACTCGGGAAAGGTACTCACTGTCCTCGACGCGTCCATGGAGGACAACGCCCCGGTCGTGCAATCCGACTGGGTGGGCGGGGATCACCAGCAGTTCCAGCTCCTGGAGACGAGCACCGGCACCTACACGCTGACGGCGTCTCACTCCGAAAAGGTGCTCGATGTCGGCGGGCCACCCCTCGTCCGCGGCCAGCACATCGTGCAGAAGGCCCCCAGCATTGCCCGGTCCAGCCAGATCTGGACGTTCCGCGCGCTGCCGATCATGGCGCACCATTCGGGAAAGATGCTCGATGTCTTCCAGAGCAGCACGGCGAACGGAGCTCAGATCATCCAATACCCGGGCACCGGCGGGGACAACCAGCGGTTCATGATCCAGCCGTTGGAAGACGGATACGTGCGGCTGGTGGCACTGCACTCCGGCAAGGTGCTCGACGTTACCGAGGGTTCCAAAGCCGACGGAGCGAAGCTCGTGCAGTGGGATTGGAACGGCCGGGAGCACCAGCAGTTCAGGATCGAGCGCCAGTCGGACGGATTCTCCAAGATCATCGCCAGGCACTCGGGCAAAGTCCTCGATGTGCAGGGGGGATCCCTGAATGACGCAGTATCCGTCATTCAATGGACTTGGCACGGCGGTGAGAACCAGCGCTGGATGGTGGCGTAGCGGTACCCGCACCTGGTCAACCGTTCCGATGTCCCGCATCACACCGGGCCGCCCGCTCTCTTACAACTCGTGCCGGGGAGCTCCTTGGAGCCCTTTCACTCGGGCCATGGAAGCACGACACGGGCGAAGAAGCGGGCGGCCCCCCACGGCGCTCACCAACCACCAGGCCCACCAAAACCCACGCACCCACCCACACTGAGCTCTTTCCAGCGAGTGACGCCCATCACAGCAGGAATGTGTCATACAGGCTCCCGACCCCGCACGTGTTCCAGGCGCAAGGTCCCGTTAGGGACACCACGAGCACTGACTCGGAGCGATTCGTGACCCTGAAAACCATCGTGGCCGCCGGTGCCGCGACGTCCGCGGCAGCACTGTCCATGGTCGCCATGGCGCCGAGCGCCACGGCGGCAGAGGCGTCGCCGGACGCCGCCGCCAAGGTCCTCACCTGCACGACGTACACGCCCGACGGCCGGACGGGCACCGCGAACTGCACGAACAACACCAACCGCACCATCGCCTTCCGCTCGACCGTCGTCTGCGGCATGGGGCTGGACGCGGCCGGCGCCTGGTTGACACTCCCCCCGGGAACGTGGGGCACCTCCTCGGGCATCTGCCCGGAACTCAGCACGGGCGTGGGCAGCGTGAACTGGGAGGAGGGCTGAACATCATGAGCCTGAAGAAGACACTGGCCGCCGGTGCGGCGACGTCCGGCGTCCGGCCCTCTCGATGACCGAGTCGGCGCCGAGCGCGGGCGCAGCGCAGGCGTCACCGGACGCCGCCGCCAAGGAGCTGACGGGTCTCACCAGTGCCGAGGGCCTGACCGGCACCGTCGGCTGCCGGAACAACACCAACCGCACGATCGCCTTCCGCGCCGTGGTGACCTGCGGCTGGTCCAGGGACGAGTACGGGGAGTGGAAAACGCTCACCCCCGGTGCAACAAACACCTCCAAAGCCACCTGCGCGTACTGGAGCTCGGGTGTCGCCAGCGTGAACTGGGAAGAGGCCTGACGCGCCGATCACCTGACGTCAGCCGACGGCGTTACCAACCTGCTGACGGGGCAGGCCATTTGAGGGCTGACCAAACTCAACGACGAAGCTCCTGGTAGCCGGGTTCTCAACCAAGACCACCCACGCTCACCAGGGGCTTCGCGTGCCCTTGTACCCGTCGGCGCCGTGGGCCTACGCAGCGGAGCCTTCCGCCCGGATAGTGGTGGACCGCCTCTTCCCGCCGGTGGAATCGCCCAAGCGCATCAGCACATGGAACCCACACCCAGTTCGGCAAGATCGTGGTCAGGACGACCCACTGACCAGAGCACCGCCCGCCAAGCCCCGTACAAAAGCCCTCCAAGCCGGCACCCGAACGGCGACGACTGGCCCACCGCTCACCTTGGAATCACGTACGAGCGCACCGTCCACGCTGTGGGCACACTCGACGCACTCGGTGCCGCTGCCGCCGCTGTACGAGGACTTGAACCAGTGGGGCTCGGACCGTACGGCCATCACGACTCCTGGCTTATGCGATGGATCAGCGCCGCGGAGGACTCGAGGTCGAGTGCCTGTGCGCGAAGGTATTGGAACGCCAACCTATAACGCTCCAGTTCTTCGGGCTTCTCCATGAAGAGCCCACCCCCGAGGATGTCCACGTACACGACATCCAGTTCGGGAGTCTCACCTCCCAGGACGACGAAGCTCCCAACTGCCGCCGCATGAGCCCCGGTTGAGAAAGGAAGGGTTTGTACGGTCACATGGGGCAGCTCTGAGACGGTCAGTAGGTGCCGAAGCTGTTCACGCATGACCTCTGGTCCGCCAACTGTGCGTCGGATCGCTGCCTCGTCAATTACGCACCAGATGTGCGGTGGCTCCTCCCGCTGGAGGAGTTCCTGTCGCCTCATGCGGATGTCGACCATGTGCTGCACCTCCCTCTCGGGGCACCGCATTTCCGAGGCTCGGTGAACCGCCTCGGCGTAGGCACGGGTTTGGAGGAGCCCCGGGATGTACATGCAGGCGTAGTGGTCCTCCCGTACCACCTCGTCTTCCAGCGTGAGCATGAGGTTCATTGACTCAGGGATGGGGTCGGCGAGTGACCGCCACCAGCCTTGAATTTTCGCGCCCTTCGCCAACTCAACCAGGGCAAGGCGTTCCTCGTTCGAGGCGTCGTACTCACGACAAAGGGCATCCACGGCAGGCCACTTGACCGAGCCTTCCTTGGTCTCGTACCGGCTCAGCGTCGCCTTCGAGATGCCGACGCGTGTGCCTGCTTCCTCCAGGGTGAGGCCTTTGAGCTCGCGGAGGCGGCGCAGGTCGGCGCCCAACTGGCGCCTACGAGTAGTAGGTCCGACTGCCATGTCCCAAGCCCTTCATGTGGATCTGTCAGATCGTGCGGCTTGCTTAACCACAACGGCAAGGTGGTGCGCGCCGGGGGCGCGCGGTACGCAGACGCACTCTCGTTCCCCTCAAAATGAGAGTTCCATTTTGAGAGTTCCACTGCAACTCTAGGTGTGTGGTCGATTGCGTACCGCAACTCGACGAACTCGAGTGACATCAGAGGAGTTGAAGGATGGACTGCATCGCGGGCGTGCTGAGGAAGCCCTGGGACCTCTCCTTCTTGGCCGAGCCCAAGGAGGTCGCGGGCCTACGCCGAACCGTGCGGCTGCACTTGGGCCTGTGGGGCTTGCATGAGCTCATCGACGCAGCCCAACTCTGCGTCAGCGAGTTGACATCCAACGTCATCACTCACGTGGGCATCGGAACCCCAACTACGCTCGCCGTCTCGATGAGTGGCACGCACCTACGTATCGAAGTCCACGACCCTGACACGCGCGCACTCCCCACCCTCGTTTCCGCCAACTGCGACTCCGAGGCCGGTCGCGGAATGACCCTCATCGATGCCCTCGCCGACCGATGGGGTGTCCAACTCCTCGCCGACCGCAAAGTGACCTGGTGCGAACTAGAAACAGGGCTGGCTACCGCGGACGGTCATAGCGGCGGTGCGCGCGTGACGAGAGCCGAAGCCGTGCTCGGGCTCTATCAAGCGGCGCGACTTCCCTGCACTACAGCTCCGAACCCGCTGAGTGTGGCCATCGCAGAGGAAGCCGCGATCGACGTGATCGCAGACCTTCTGCATTGGCTGCATGCCCATGGCCTTGATGTTGATGAAGCCATCGATCGCGCTCAGATGCACTTCGAAGCGGAGGTGGAGCTGGCACGGCAGGGGGAGTGAGTTCACCCAGCAGCGATAGCGGAGTACGTCCACACGTCTGCCGGGATTTCGTGTGCCAGCTTCCACGTAATCGCCATCGGGTTGCTCCCCTTGTGCTCGACATACTCGGCCGGGCCGAGCAGCATCCACGGTTGGGCTCCACCGATGTCGGTGTTCTTGAAGCGGCGAACGAAGACCAGGATGTGGCTTCCCTCAGCTGCATGACGCTGGTAGCGCAGGCCGGTGGCGGACCTCTCCGATGTCTGGTTCTGGGACTCCCAGTGGAAGAGGGACTCGCTCAAGGCGTAGTCGTGGTATCGAGTTTGCGGGGAGAAGTCCTTCTCGTCCTTGTTCAGAGTGATCAGTAGAGCATCGGTCTTCACTGATTCGCACCACCTCACGCCCTCACGGAAGTCGCCCGGCATGAAGCCGCCGATGTACGACTGGCCGAGCGCAGGGAGGATCTCCTCTCTGCTGTAGGAGGCGTGGACAGTCAACGGGAAACCGGTATGGCCGCCCATTCCTGACAGAGGGATCGGGATGTGCTCAGTATGGGCGAGGTTGTACTCGAGCATCTGGCGAACCTCGCTGCGTACGGCGTCCTGATTGCGGAGTGTTGCGAACCCAGCGTCGTAATCCTTGAAACCCTTGCGGGTACTGCCTCCTAGTGGCCAGAACTGGAAGAAGAGCATCCGGGCATACGCCTGTCCCCGTTCATCGAGGTCAACGTAGGAGGGGGCGTCGTCCTCCAACATGCGTGTGTACGCCTCGACCCGCAGCGGATCGTCGACATGGAGGAAGGCCGGCACACGCTTGAGGAGGGCAGCCTCACCCTCCGGTGGCTCACCCTTGAGGAGCCCCGCACGTCGTAGCAATCCTGTCCAGGAGTTGCCGTTGCCGCGGTACAGCTCCTTCAGCTCCCGACCGCTCTCATAGAGGTAGGAGCTCAGCTTAGGTTCGGCATAGGCCGCAACCTCGCGGGCTAGTGCGGTGACGTTGACGCCGATCTGGTCCTTGATGTTGTCGATGACGGTCTTCTTTGCCTTCTCCTCAAGCATGATCTGGCAGCCGGACGGAAGCTGCGGGAAGTCATGCTCGATGTTGTCCAGGAGCCGCTTGCGGGTGAGGTTCGTCAAGACCCGGAACTGGTTCTCGAAGCGGAACTCCTTGCGGTGCTGGCCGATGAAGTCGAGCACGGTGAGCACCGCTTTGTTCTCGCTCCGGCGTAGACCTCGACCGAGTTGTTGGAGGAACACGGTTGCGCTGGACGTTGGACGCAGCAGAAGCAGGGTGTCTACGTCGGGGATGTCGAGTCCCTCGTTGAAGAGGTCTACAGAGAAGATCACTTGCAGAGCACCGGATTTGAGATCAGCGAGGGCTTGCCTACGCTCCTCGGCCCGAGTCTCTCCCGAGAGGGCGAGGGCTTTCAGGCCAGCGGCGCGAAAGTACCTGGCCATGAAGTGGGCGTGCGCCACCGAGACACAGAAGCCCAGCGCTCGCATTGCGCCCGGCTCAACGACCTTCTCATTCACGGCCTTCACAATGAGCCGCGCCCACGCGTCGTTGCCGGTCAGCAGGTTACTCAGGGCGGTCTCGTCGTAGGCTCCGCGCTTCCACTCCACCGCGCTCAAGTCGGTGTTGTCGCTAATCCCGAAGTAGTGGAAGGGGCTGAGTAGTTCGTTCTCCAGCGCCTCCCACAGACGCAGCTCGGCAGCGATGCGGCCGTCGAAGAATTCGTCCTGGATATTCCGGCCGTCCATACGCTCAGGTGTTGCCGTCAGCCCTAGTAGTTCCAGCGGTCGGAAGTGCTCGACGATCTTTCGGTACGTTGGTGACGTACCGTGGTGGAACTCGTCGATCACGATCACGTCGAAATGATTGGCGTCGAGCCGATCCAGCGCCCGAGCGTTGAGCGACTGCACGCTGGCAAAGACATGGGTCCAGCGCTCCGGAATCTCTCCGCTGTAGAGCGCCTCTCCGAAGTTCGCATCTACCAGGATGTCTTGGTAGGTCCGCATTGACTGCTGAAGGATCTCTTTGCGGTGTGCGACGAATAGGAGTCGTAGATCGCGGCCGTGCTTCTTGCGTAGATGCTTGTAGTCAAGTGCAGCCATCACGGTCTTCCCGGTCCCCGTCGCCGCAACCAGGAGATTCCGGTGCTGGTCATGGATCTCGCGCTCCACTTCCAGCCGTTCAAGCATGTCGCGCTGGTGCGGGTACGGACGTACCTCAAGACCGGACAGGCTGATCCTGCGATCGGCGGCTGTGATGGACGACGTCCCGCCCGCAATGGCCAACGCCTCCTGAAGCCGGGTGCCGTCGGTGTCAGGGTCGTACGTCTCGAATGACGGATCGTTCCAGTACGCATCGAAGGTCGCATCGAACTTCCGCAGCACGTCAGGCGTGGCTACGGACGACAGCCTGACGTTCCACTCCAAGCCGTCGAGCAACGCGGCCTTGGAGAGGTTGGAGCTGCCGACGTATGCCGTGTCGTATCCGCTGTTACGGCGGAAGAGCCAGGCTTTGGCATGGAGACGTGTCGTCCGGGTCTCGTAGTTGACCTTGACCTTAGCGTTGTACTCCTGCACCAGTCGGTCGAGCGCCCGCCGTTCTGTTGCACCGATGTAGGTCGTAGTGATGACGCGTATGGGGACGCCTCGCTCATGAGCGGCTCTCAGGGACTGTTCGATGATCCGCAGTCCATGCCACTTGACGAAGGCGCAGAGCAAATCCACGCGGTCGGCCGTGGCGAGCTCGGCGCGAAGCTCGAAGCCGAGGCTGGGATCTTCCGGCGAGTTGGTGATCAGAGCCGTATCGGAGAGTGGGGTGACTGGACGGACCGAGAAGACACCAGGCGCCTCGTTCCTTGTGAGAGCGAGGAGTTGACGAGGCCCTGCGGCCACGAGATCCACCCACTCACGTGCTCCATCGAGCGTACTGATGGACTCGAGGATGTGATTCGCGGCGTACACCCGCTCCTCGGCCGGCAGGCCCTGCAGCACCCGCTTCACTGTGTTAGCGACATGGCCAGTCAGTACGTGCGGAACGGATTCGTCCCCTACCGCGTTGCTGATCGGATGCCAGCCCTGATCGGTGAGCTCCTTGAGCTGCTGCTCGAAGCGCAGCGTGATGAGCTGCTCGTACAAGCCCGTGACAGGTTGTGACACATCCGTCGGCTCGGACACGCAGTGGCTCCCTTGGTCGCTCAGGCGGCTGTGCCATGTCTAACAGAGGCCACTGACACCTAGCCACGGAGCGACTGAGCCGGTAGGGCGCCTTCATGATGTACGCGCAGGGTGGGCGCGCTGTCTGCTGAGCGCTGGTTGTTTCGGGAACGTCAGCAGCAGTTCTGACACGGCGCTACGCCAGATGACCTACGATATTGGCATGACTCAGGAGAAGCTCGGCAAGATTCTCAGCTCAGTTGCAAAGAGAATGCGAGCCGACTTTGAGCAATCCAAGACCTTCAATCACAACGGCGAGGCGGGTACGTCGCGCGAATTAATTATTCGCGACTTCCTAGCGGGATATCTACCGCCTCATGTTGAAGCAGTACACAACGCGGAAATCGTGACTGCGACCGGAGAAACTTCCCCCCAGTGTGACATCGTACTCATTGACCGTGGAACGCCCTCCTTCACTACCTTGAGTGGTTACCGGATCATCCCGAATGAGTGTGTATATGGGGTGATTGAGGTGAAGACCAAGCTGGACGGCGACCAACTCGCAGACGCATGCAATAAGATCAGTAAGTTGCGACAGCTGCCGAAAAACTCTTATCGCCCCACACCTGGATTAATTCCGAGATCTACCTCGGCATACGGGAAGGCTCACGACTTCTTCCCGACATCTGGGATCATTATTGCCTTTGACAGTCTAAAGCTGGAGACCGTCGGTGGGCACCTCGCGAAATGGTGCAGCAGTCGAGATCTCGTTGAATGGCCAGATAGCGTCTGGGTGCTTGGCAAGGGGCAGCTGCAATGGCAGAGCCCGGTAAACGGATATATTGATAGGTCTCCCGAGCCAGGGGCGTCGCTTCTGCAGATCGACGCAATACCCAACCAGGATATCTTGCTGCCCCTTGCGCTACACCTTAATATTCACTTCTCGGACGCATGGATGAACCCTCTAGACCTTGTGCCTTACTCGGATGCTACGCCTTTGGGTACATCCGTCCGCCGTTGGCCAATGGGTCAAGCCAAGCATCAGGCTAAGGCGCTGGACAAACCTTAGAGCCCTCCAGGGGATTTGAGCCGACAGTAAACTTTCCGCTCTCTGAACGATGGATTAACCCGACCTCGTACCTCTCGCAAAGGTCGTACATATCTGTGTCAGGTGCGGAAGGTAGGAGGATGATCCGCTTGGGGGACCCGGGATGTGCTTCTGTGCTCACATACCGGCTGTAGTCCAGAAGTTGCCCGAGGGCCATTCTCACGTCCTCGCGGGCGCTCGCACCTTTGACTTCGTAAAGTATGTGATCTGTCGCGTCATACAGGTCAGTTCGAAGCGTCGAGCTCAAGCCTCTGACTTTTATTTGGAAAGCACCAACCGTGTGCCCTAGGGACTCAAGGTAATCCTTGTATGCCTGGGTTAATTCTGCTTCGCGCCGCACAGCGATAAAAGATGCCGTGGCGGACCGAAGGCTCATTCTCGTGTTAAAAGATTCTGGTACAACAAATGTTCCGCTGGTTGCGGCATTGACAGGCTTACTTCGCGAGCTTGGCTTCTTCCTTCTTTGCTTTGGCTGCGACAATGCACCACCTGTTGCGGGAGCGGATTGGAGCATCGCCGCTGTGACCACGGTAAAGGGCACAAGCTCTGCGGTGGTTTCCTCTGCCGGCGGGATTATATCTTTTTCGGAACGCTGTACCTCACCATCCGGCCTCAGTCGGAAAACCACCACATTTCGATCGCGGCCGTCGGCGCCATGTATTTGGCGCCAAGCGTAGGGCTGTAGTCGATCGAGTGAGAATTCGCCAAGATATTTATGGGTCTTTGTGCCACTCCCGGGCACTTTACCAACTTGCGTAAATGTCCTCAGTGCGCGACCTTGCTCGGCGTGCTTCAGGATCGCCCTATTCCCAGCTCCTGCGACCCCTTCAAAAGTCTGGTTCCCTGACATCCCGGCCCCGGTGTATTCGAAGACCGGGCCCAGGTCGTCATCTTCGGCAAGCCACCCATCGTAGTAACCTAACTTCTCGCCCACGGAGGGGTCGGAAAATAGGTTCACGCTCTGCATTTCAACGGAGGGGCAAATCCCTCCCTGTGCACTGCCTCCAAACACCTCACGGATCTGGGCTCTTGTGACAACGTCCCCGGGGGCTATGACTATCTCCTTCTTTGTCATGTATAGATCATGCCACTGGTCTGAGGCTCCGCAAGGAGGAAGCGCAGCAGAGGGGGTACCTTGCGCCAAGTTACGGGGGGTGGTTGCTGTTTCGCCTCCGCCAGCGGGAGCAGGTTCGCGCCCACGGCATCGCCCAAGCCATCGCCGACGTGGTCACTGGCTCCGCCGCCACCCTTACCTGACGCTGGCCGAGTGCCTCATTGATGCCTATGACTCGGCCGACCGGCCAGGGGCGGAGACCTTCACCCTGCACATTGACGACGGCGGTCAGTACCTGCGGCAGCCGGAGCTGCCCAGTCTGCCGCTGCCAGGGCCCTGACGACCCGTACGCCTGTGTCGAACAAGTCCCCATTGGGCAGAGACACCGCGCGAGTACAGCCACGGGAGGCCACGCACCATGACGACCCCCGCCCCGTTCGCCTGGGTCGCCGAGGCGCTCGCCTTCGTTCTGGAAGTGGCGGGGGTCGTGGCCCTGACATCGATCGGGCATCGTGGCCTCGCCCTTTGAGTGCCTTCACCATGCGTGGTCTGTAGCAGTCGGCCGTACGGGCCGGGGGGCTTCTGAAGGAGTTCCACCAGAAGCTGCCTAGTGGCTTGTCGCGGTTCCTCGACCGAGTAATCGACGTGCTGTTCGGCGGTCAGCACACACCACGCGGATCTCCGGCGACCCGCTCGCCTGCCGCCTGCGCGTCCTCAGTGCCGAGGAAGGCACAGCGCGGGGCGCAAGGCCCAGCGGCGTGCCGCCCGGGCGGGTCCACAGCGCACGTTGGGCCTACGATGACGCGGGCGACGGGCGGGCGAGCCGCCCCGGGGGAAGGCGGACGCACATGGAGTTCAACGGAGGCGGACCCGTAACGCAGCCACCCGTTTCGGCGACACCGCCCACGCCACTGGGCCGTGGGCTTGGTTCGCTGCCGTGGTTGGTGACTGTCAACGGCGTGTTGTGGCTGCTCCTGCTGCCTGCCATCGCGGCCATCATCGGCGACGGGATCGCGACGGTGACCGCCGAGCAGAAGTTGACCTTCTTCATCGGTACCGTCGTCGTGATCGGTGGGGCCGCCCTGGTCAACGCGCTGTTCTCGCTGGCCATGGGGCGGGCGCTCGCGCTTGTCGAAGGGCCGAAGGCGGCGCGGGCCTTTATGTCGGGCGGGCTGCTGCAGTTCACCTCGGCCGCGACCGGGATGCTTGCGTTCGGTCGGTGGGAGACCTGGTCGGACGAGACGACACAGCTCACCGTCGGCGGGCTGGCCACCGCCTGGCTGGCTTACAGTTACGGCCACTTCCAGCAGGCCCGTGCCGCCCGGCACATCGCGCCCAAAGCGTGGCAGTGGCATGCCGTGACGCCTGCCGTCGGCCTCCTCGGGGTGCCCGTCGTCGCCTTCGAGCCCGACCTCGACGAGTACGGGGCGGCCGGGATCGCGCTCGCCATTGCTCAGGTCGTGTGCGGTCTGGCGTTCCCGATCGTCATCGGGGTGGTGTGGCTGCGGTACGGCGCGGGTCTGCGGCGGATCGTCAGCAGTGGCGGGGGTCGGGTCCCGACCGGGCAGGGAGCCCACGCCGGAAATATCACGGCGGGACCGCACTTGCCCGGACAGGCTCCTTTTGCACCCCCGTTGCCAGGACAGGAACCGGCCGGACAGACCTGGCCGCCGCAAGAGCCGCAAGGGCACGCTCCGCAGGACTAGTGGCTTGTCACGCGGCTTTGGCCGGGTATTCGGTCCACTGACGGATCGGTGAGTCGGGCGCGAAGTCGGTCTTGGGCTCGGCGCGGGTATTGCGCCAGCGGATGTAGGTGCCGATGGCGGCGCTCTGCTCCACCTCCAAGATCAGGTCCTGGAGACAGTCTGCTGACCACCGGGCAACACGTCGATTACCCGGCCGAGGAAGCGCGACACGCCACTAGTTCTTCCGTGCGTCGGCAAGCCTGTCCAGCTCGCGCATTGCCTCGGCGTGGGCGCTCATCCGGCGGCTCAGGCTGCCGCTCGTGAAGAGTGCCACGCCGGCGACCGATACCGGCACGGACAGCCCGAGCACGGCCAGGGCCTCGGGCCAGTCACGTTCGTTCTCACACCAAGCACCCCTTTGCAGGCCATCGTTGGCCGTACCGCGCTCGGTGAGCAACCGTGATTCGCACTCCTGGGGGTAACGGTCGTCGGGCTCCTCGTCGACCTCGTACGGCGTGAGCAGCAACAGGAAACACCAGGTCCACAGGAGCGCCGCGAGGGACAACAGGCCGATACCCCAGCTGCGTATTCGACTGGCTCGGTCGCGAAAGTCGAGGTCGAACTCACGTGAGCGCATGGCGGACGAATCTAGCAGCGCCGTTCACATGCCCAACGAGTGCCGAGCCAGGCTTGGCCGTTCTCGAGCTCCTCCCCGTCAGCCGGCGTCCCCGTGGCACTCCCCGTACGTCCGGCCCGACCCGCACCAGCATGCCGTCCCCTGCTCGGGCGGCCACGGGACCGCTCGGCCGCGGGCCGCGAGGGTGGTCGCGTACTGGGGGAGCAGGCTCGCGTCCGCGGGTGACGCGAGTTCCGATGCCGCGAAGGCCTCGTACGACGGGACCGTGCCCGGGACTATGCCCAGGTTGCCCGTGCCGGAGGCCGCGAGCTCTCGCAGTGAGGCTTCTATCGTCGCCAGGTGCTGCTCGTGGGACGGGTACTCCGACTCCAGGGAGGGGTACGCGGCGATGAGTTCGGTCAGTTCGTCGGCCGGCCAGTGCAGGACCGCCACCGGGAAGGGGCGGGACAGGGCCTCGCGGGCCGTCGTCAGTTCCGACTGGAGGCGGGCGATCTCCGCCTGGAGTTCCGCTGGATTGTCGGAGCCGAGGGCCCATACCCGCTTGGGGTCGTGGAGCTCGTCCAGGGACACCGGGGCCTTGTGGAGGGTGTCCGCGCGGGCGTCCCAGTCGTCGTGCGGCATGCCCAGCATGCGGCGGACGCGGTGGCGGCCGAAGAGCAGGGGGTGTGTGGCGTACGGGGGGTCCGTCACGTCCGTCAGCAGGAGGGTCGTGCCCTGCGTGAACGTTTCTTGCGCCGCCTCCAACTCGTCGTGGGCCTCCAGGGCCTCCGCCACGATCACCCAGGGGGCCGGGTCGCGGGGAGCTGAGGCGCGGACGCCGTCGATGATCGCGCGGGCCTCCGCCTCGTGGCCGTACTCCCAGAGGTTGGCCGCCTTCAGGGCGCGTACCAGGAGCGGGTTCTCCAGGGAGGAGGGGGTGGCGAGCAGGCGGTCGTAGAGGGACGAGGCCCGGGGGCGGTCGTCGGCCAGTTCCAGGTGGGCCGCGGCCTGCAGCAGCAGGTGTTCGGCGTCTTCGGGATAGAGGCCGGCGGTCCGCTCCAGGCGTGCTGCTTCGGCGTTGTGGTCGACGTGTTCGGCAGACGTGTCGGGGCGCATGGGTGACACCGTACTGCCGTTCCCTTCCCGGAGTGAGGGCGACTCTGGCCGACGGCTGCCCCGGCCGGAGGCCGCATACTGCACGGCTGAGTACATGGGCCTGGTGAGTTGTGGGGGCAGCCCTTATCGTGCGCCCGCGAGGCCGGGTCATGGGCCTAGCCAGGGACCGGGCAGGGAGGCGTTCGACGGCGGCAGGAGGCGTACGTATGCGGGTTCCCGTCACCAGTCAGCGGGACCGGCGGCGGCGTGCCCGTTACGCGCGCGCCGTCTGGACCGGTGCCGAACTCCTCGTCACCCTCGGCCTCGTCCTCATGCTCCTCGTCGTCCATCAGCTCTGGTGGACCAACCGGCAGGCGCGGGAGGGGGCCGAACGGAAGGTCCAGGCCCTGGAGAGGGAGTGGGACGGCGGTAGCGGCGGCCTCGCCGATTCGGGCGGTGGTTCTGGTGATTCCGGTGGCTCCGGTGGCTCCGGTGGGTCCGGTGGGTCCGGTGGGTCCGGTGGTTCCGGCGGCTCCTTCCGTCGGGCCCAGAGCTCCGGCGCCGGCCCCGACCCCGCCACCGCTTCCGCCCCCGCCACGCCACCGCGCTGGGACCAGGCCTACGCCATCCTCACCGTCCCCCGTCTCGGGCTCCGCGTCCCCGTCGCGGAGGGGATCAGCAAGCCGAACGTTCTCAACAAGGGGTACGTCGGCCACTACCCGGACACCGCCCAGCCGGGCCGGGCCGGCAACGTCGCGCTCGCCGGACACCGGAACGCCCACGGTGAACCCTTCCGCCATATCGACCGGCTTCGGAGGGGCGACCGGCTCAAGGTCGAGACCAGCACGGCCACTTACACGTACGTCGTCGACACGACGCTCGCGCAGACCTCACCCCGGGACGGCGGGGTGATCCGCGGCATACCCCGCAGCACCGTCCACCCGCGGTACGGCTACACCGACCCCGGCTACTACATCACCCTCACCACCTGCACTCCGGAGTACACCTCCAAGTACCGCCTGGTGGTGTGGGGGAAGTTGGCGTCCATGCGGCCCCGCTAGGGTCACCGCGGTTCATGCCGGCCATCGGGACGATGTGGGGGAGGAGCGTACTGGCGCTCCTGCCCCGGTGGCGGACCTCGCGATGGCAGAAGTTCGCCCTCCAGTCCGCGGTCGTGGCCGCGGGTGTGCTGATCATGACGTACGCGGCGCCCGACTTGGCGTAAGCGGCCAGACAGGGTGTGCATGTGCACAGGTCGGCCGGCCGGCCGGGGGCGTAGGCCGGTTCGCCGGGGTGGTGGGGGCCGAACCGCTCAGCAAGCGACATCTGCGCGTTCATCGAACATTTATGCGCACTTAGTACGGTCTGTTCAGACTGACGCTCAATACGGAGGGGATGATGATCGCGACAGTATTCCGGAACGATGACTTACCGCCGGCAGAGCGATTCGAGGCATGGCGTGAGATGTCCGACCAGGCGTCCGTGCCCATGGAGATCCGCTGCGACCACAGGGACGACTTCCGCGCGGCAGCACGCACCGTGGTCCTCGATGCCGTCGACGTGTGCTACACGTCCATCCCGTCAGTGCGGGCCTACCGAACGCCGAGGCACATTCGGCGATCAGATCCGGAGCTGTACCACCTGCGGCTCAACGTGCGCGGAGAGACGGAACTGTCCCAGGTGAACCGGGAGACCACGATCGGCGTACGGCAGTTCGCGCTCTTCAACACCTCGCGGCCCTACCAAGGAGCCAACACCCAGGGCAGGGTCGACGCGGCGGTGGTCCGCTTTCCACGAGCACTGCTGCCGTTCCCGGAGGCCAGGGTCGATGAGCTTGCGGCCCGACGTCTCGACGGGCGCGAGGGGATCGGGGCCCTGCTCGCCGACTTTCTCACCCGCTTCATCAAAGACACGGACTCCTACCCGCCGTCCGACGCCTCCCGCCTGGGTACGGTCCTGTTCGATCTGGTCACCGCGCTGCTCGCCCACGAACTCGAAGCGGAGAGTTCCGTGCCGCCCGAGAGCCGGCAGCGTGCGCTGATCCTGGACGTTCGGGCGTTCATCCAGCGGCACTTGGGGGACCCGGAACTGAGCCCTGCCGTGGTCGCCGCGGCCCACCACATCTCGCTCAGGTACCTGTACCGCCTCTTCGAACCGCAAGAGCACACCGTGGCCGCGTGGATTCGCGCCCAGCGCCTGGAACGCTGCCGCGCCGACCTCGCCGACCCCGCACAGCGCGCCACAGCCATCCAGGCCATCGCCACCCGCTGGGGATTCACCCACCCGGCCGACTTCAGCCGCGCTTTCCGCACCGCGTACGGCGTGCCACCCCGGGACTACCGCCGAGCGACGCTCAGCGCATCGGTGTGCGAGCAGGGTTAAGGATCCGTGCACGCTGTGCCGAGGACTTTCCGGCGGCCACTCGCGATGGTGAGTGCCCACAGGAATTCGCCACGGAATTCGTCACAGGCAGTCGTACGGGGATGACGACTCCCGGCATTCCACCTGACCACCGTTTAGGGGGAACCATGCACCTTCGCAAGCCCCTGGCCAGCGCGGTATTAGGCGCCGCCCTGGTCGTCGGTTCACTCATGACGCCGGCCGCGCAGGCGGCCGAGAAGCCCGAGGGCGGCGACAAGGCCGGAGCCAAGGCCTGTTCCACCGTCTCCGCGTCGTCGAAGGCCGGATCGGGCTCGGTGTCCGGCGTCCGCACCGCGCTCGCCAAGGATGTCAGCCCGAAGGACGACGTACCCGAGTGCCCGCCCGGGCGCGGCTGGCGGTATGTCGGCGAGTACTACTGGGCCAGCACCTGCACCAACACCGGCAACGGCGGAATCAACACTGGTGCTTGGAGGCAGTACCAGTGCACATGCGGTGGCGCCTTCAGCGACTACGAGCTCTGGGTGCGCTGACGCACCGGTGAACCACCCGTGAGTGCTCCGGCGCCGTCTACCAGCGGTGTCGGAGCACCCAGCGGCGCGCCGATCGCGATGCCGTACGTGCGAACCTCCCGGTTCGCCGGGCACCTGCGCGATTCCCGCGGAACTCGGGAGCCGCGGGAGAGGATGCGGACGCCGGCCCCCGGACGATCAGCGGCGTCGCAGTGACGGGTCGAGCAGCGCGGGCGGAGTGTCGTACTTCTCGTGCGCGGCCAGGTCGGTGCCGGGAGCGACGATCGCGTCTATCGCGTCGAGTACGTCGGCGGAGAGCACGGTGTCGGCGGCGGCGAGCTGCGCGTGCAGGTGGTCCAGTGTGCGGGGGCCGATGAGCGCGCTGGTCACGGCGGGGTGCGCGGTCACGAATCCGAGCGCGAGCTGGATCATGGTCAGGCCGGCCTCGTCGGCGACCTCGGCCAGCCGCTCGACGGCGTCGAGCCGCGCCCGGTTGGAGGGGAGGGTGGTGTCGAAGCGTTCCGGCATGAACGTTGAGCGGCTGGTGGTGATGTCCCGGCCCTCGCGGATCGCGCCCGACAGCCAGCCCGAGGCCAGCGGGCTCCACACCAGCACACCGAGCCCGTACTCCTCGGTCACGGGCAGCACGTGGGTCTCGATCCCGCGCTGCAGGATCGAATAGCTGGGCTGTTCGGTGACGTAACGGCTCAGGTGATACTCGCGGGCGGCCCACTGGGCTTGCACGATGCGGTAGGCCGGGAAGGTCGAGGAGCCGAAGTAGCGGATCTTTCCCGCGCGCTGCAGGTCGGTCAGAGCCGACAGCGTCTCCTCGTCGCTGGTGCTCGGGTCCCACCGGTGGATCTGGTAGAGATCAACGTGATCGACACCGAGACGGCGCAGGCTGTTGTCCAGCTCGGTGACCAGCCAGCGGCGCGAACTGCCCTGGTGGTTGCGCTCGTCACCCATGGGCATGCTCGCCTTCGTGGCCAGCACGATGTCGTCGCGGCGGCCGGCGATGGCTTTGCCCACCATCTCTTCCGACTCCCCGCCGCTGTACATGTCGGCGGTGTCGATGACGTTGATCCCGCCCTCGAGGGCGGCGTCGACGATGGCGGTGGCCTCGTCCTGGGTGGTGCGCCCGATCTCGCCGAAGTTCATCGCGCCGAGCGCGAGGGAGCTGACCTGCACACCGGTGCGGCCCAAGGTGCGGTACTGCATGACCGTGTTCCTCCATTGCGGATGAAAGCGTGGTGATGATGCGTGGCTTGGTTGCCGGGCCCGTGCTCTGGCATCATGAGCAAGAGGCAAACGGAACCTCGTTCCGGTTCGACGATACGGAACGTTGTTCCGCTTTGGCAAGCTCGGTGGCGGAGGGAGCGGCGCGGTGAACGACAGCGACGAGGGCGCAGGGCACGCGGCCCAGTCCAAGCGGAAGGACGCCCGGCGCAACAAGGAGACTCTGCTCGATGCGGCCGCCGCGGTCTTCGTCGCGTCAGGCGTGGAGGCGCCGGTACGCGACATCGCGGCCAAGGCCGGCGTCGGGGTGGGCACGATCTACCGCCACTTCCCGACTCGGGCGGATCTCATCATCGCCGTCTACCGGCACCAGGTCGACGCCTGCGCCGAGGCCGGTCCAGCCCTGCTGGCCACCAGCGCGACCCCTCACGCCGCACTGGGGCAATGGATCAGCCTCTTCGTCGATTTCCTGGTCACCAAGCACGGACTCGCCGCCGTGCTGCAGTCCGACAACGCCGGCTTCGAGACGCTGCACGCCTACTTCCTCGACCGCCTCGTGCCGGTGTGCGCCCAACTGCTCGACGCCGCAGCCGATTCTGGCGAGATCCGCTCCGACCTGGAGGCCTACGAGCTCATGCGCGGCGTCGGGAACCTCTGCATCGGGGCGGACAGTGATCCCCGCTACGACGCACGGCGACTGGTCGAGCTCCTCATCGCAGGACTGCGCCGACCGCACTGACCATCGGCCGGGCGGCCGCGGCCCGTACGGCGACCAAGAGGCTGCTTCAGCCGATCGAGACGGATCCTGTATAACGGCAGGAAGCCCTGGAGTACGCAGGGAAAGCCATGGAGCATGGAGCACACGGGGAGGGAGTACAGCCGATGCCGCGGACCTGGGCGAATCTGAAGCCCGCCGCCGTGCTGCTCGTCCTCCTTCTCGAGGTGGCGCTCCTCGACACCGGCAGCCTCGCCGGCGCCGTCGCCTTCGCGGCGACCGCCGCGGCCGGGTCCGCGCTCGCCGCCTGTTCCGTCATCGCCTCGCGGCTCGCGCCCGCCGTGCCGCGCACCCGGGTGCGTACGGCCATCCGTGACCGTGAGCAACGCACGGCGTTCCTGCCGCAGCGCGACCCCGACGCATCGGGGCGTACGCGTCCCCGAGCCCCCGGCCGTCTCCTCCTGACGGCCGCGTAGGGGAACTCAGCAGCACCCCAGCACACCCTCACCCCATCACCCTTCGCGGGTCGTCACGCCGACGTACGTCCATGTCCGTGCATCTCACGGACATCTCCCGGCACGACGAGACCCACGGAGGGCTCACCCATGTCCGCTTTCATGTCCGTTTTCGCCGACCTCGTCGAGGGGCTGGCCGAGCTGCTCGAGCCGTTGTTCCAGGCGTCCGCGGCGGCTGCGGCGATCGTGTTGTTCACCGCGTTCGTACGGCTGCTCGTGCACCCCTTGTCGCGGGCCGCGGCGCGGGGGCAGCGGGAACGGGCGAAGCTGCAGCCGCAGATCGCCGAGCTGCGGAAGAAGCACAAGAAGAACCCCGAGAAGCTGCAGAAGGCCGTCATGGAGCTGCATGCCAAGGAGAAGGTCTCACCGCTGTCCGGCTGTCTGCCGAGTCTCTTCCAGTTGCCGGCCTTCTTCCTGCTCTACCACCTGTTCTCCAACTCGACGATCGGCGGCGAGGCGAACGAGATGCTCGCGCACAAGCTGTTCGCGGCGCCGCTCGGGGGACGGTGGGCGGACGCGCTCGGCGAGGGCGGGGTGTTCGGGGCGCAGGGGCTCGTCTACCTCGGGCTGTTCGCCGTCGTCGCCGCCGTCGCGACCTTCAACTACCGGCGGACCAAGCGGCAGATGGCCACCGGCGCCACCGGAGGCGTCGCGGCCGGCGGCGAGCAGCAGGTGCCCGGCATGGGTGCGGTCCTCAAGATCATGCCGTTGATGTCCTTCATGACCCTCTTCACGGTCGCCGTCGTCCCGCTCGCCGCCGCGCTGTACGTGGTGACCAGTACGACGTGGAGTGCGGTCGAGCGGGCTGTGCTGTACCGGGACATGCCGGGGGCGGGAGGCGCCGCGATGGCGGCTACCGCCGGGTGAAGGTCCAGGGGGTAGGTCCAGGGTGTGAACCGGGTATTGCAGAGTGGACGTACAGCTTGGAGGATCGACCAGACCTCCGATGGCTGTCTTATGGCTGTCCTATGGCTGTACCCATGGTTGGGAGATGGACCAATGAAGCTGCTGCGAGTCGGTACGGCGGGGTCGGAGCGGCCCGCGCTGCTCGACGCCGACGGGACGACCGTCCGGGATCTGTCCGGGCTCGTGCCGGACATCGACGGGGCGCTGCTCGCCGACGACGCGGCGCTCGGCCGGATCCGGAGTGCGGCCGAGGCGGGGGAGCTGCCCGCGCTCGACGCGACGGGGCTGCGGATCGGGCCGCCGCTCGCCCGGATCGGCAAGGTCGTCTGCATCGGCCTCAACTACCACGACCACGCCACCGAGACCGGCGCGGAGCCGCCCGCCGAGCCGGTCATCTTCTTCAAGGCGGCCGACACGGTCGTCGGGCCCCATGACACCGTGCTCGTGCCGCGTGGCTCGGAGAAGACCGACTGGGAGGTCGAGCTGGCGGTCGTCATCGGGCGTACGGCGCGCTATCTCGGCTCGCACGAGGAGGCGCTCGCGCATGTCGCCGGGTACGCGGTGGCGCACGACGTCTCCGAGCGCGCGTTCCAGATCGAGCGGGGCGGGACCTGGGACAAGGGCAAGAACTGCGAGACGTTCAACCCGCTGGGGCCGTGGCTGGTGACGGCGGACGAGGTCGCGGACCCGCAGAGCCTGGCGCTGAAGCTGTGGGTCAACGGCGAGCTGAAGCAGAACGGCAACACCTCCGACCAGATCTTCCCGGTCGCCGAAGTGGTGCGTTACGTAAGCCAGTTCATGACCCTCTACCCGGGCGACGTCATCAACACGGGTACGCCGGCGGGGGTGGCCCTCGGTCAGCCGGAGCCGAAGCCGTTCCTGCGGGCCGGGGACGTGGTGGAGCTGGAGATCGAGGGGCTGGGGCGGCAGCGGCAGGAGTTCAAGGACGCGTAGCCGGCGCCTCCGGCGGCGGCATGACAGCGGCGCTCGGCATCCCGGCGTAACCGGGATGCCGAGCGTATCGTTGTACTGCGCGACTGCCCGCAAACCGTGCGGCAGCGGGGAGGAGCGGCAACGGTGACTGTTCTCGAAGACAGGATCGTGATGGCCGAGCAGAGCGACGAGCTCTCCCTCGACAAGATGTTCGAGTGGATTGAGCCCGCCCCCGAGGGATTCAAGGTCGAGATCGTCCGGGGGGCCATCTACATGACGCCGCAGCGGGACAACCACTGGGACATCATCCTGGACATCGTCGAGCAGTTGAGGGAGAAGTACCCCCGCAAGCGCGTGAAGTCGGACGTCAGGATCGACTACCCCGGCCACCTCAACGGATTCGCCTCGGACGTCGTCGCCCTCAAGGAAGGCGCGGTCAAGGACGACAAGGGCCGATGGCGTCACCAGGACGTCGAGTTCGTGGCCGAGGTGATCTCCAAGGGCACCGCGGCGAACGACTACGGGCCCAAGCTGGAGACCTACGCCGCCGCCGAAGTGCCGGTCTATCTGATCGTCGATCCGTACACCTGCGAGTGGCACCTCCACACGCGCCCCAAGGGTGGGGAGTACCGCGCGAACCTGACTCTCGACTTCGGAGACGAGATCGACCTCACCCAGACTCCGGTCGGTATCACGCTCACCACGGATGAATTCCCGCACGAGCGGCAGGCCGGCAACTCTGCCGAGGCAGCTCCTACAGCCGAACAGTGACCCCTTCCCGAGCCGACCTCCCCGCCGCCTCCAGTACGTCCAGTGCACCAGCCGCCTCCAGGGCCGTGACCGGGTTCTCGCCGGTGCCTCGGAGGGCGGCGGTGACCGCGGCGTAGTAGGCGGGGTACGCACCCGGCAGGGTCGGGACGGGGCGGCCGCCGCCGGTCAGCGGGGACTCGCCGGAGCCGATCCGGCCCCACAGGTCCTCGCCTTCGACGCCCCAGTCCTCACCGGCCGTCGGCCGCTCGCCCTCGCGCAGGGCGGCCTCCTGAGGGTCGAGGCCGTACTTCACATAGCCGGCGGTCGAGCCCAGCACGCGGAAGCGCGGGCCGAGTTGGGGGGTGGTGGCGGAGACGTGGAGGTGGGAGCGGACGCCGCCCTGGTGCGTGATCGCGATGAACGTGTCGTCGTCCGCCTCGGCGCCCGGCCGCCGTACGTCCGACTCCGCGTAGACCGATGCCGCGGGGCCGAAGAGGACCAGCGCCTGGTCGACGACGTGGCTGCCGAGGTCGTAGAGCAGACCTCCGATCTCTTCCGGGTCGCCGGACTCGCGCCAGCCGCCCTTGGGCTGCGGGCGCCAGCGTTCGAAGCGGGACTCGAAGCGGCGGACGTCGCCGAGTTCGCCCTTGGTGAGGAGGCCGCGGAGGGTCAGGAAGTCGTTGTCCCAGCGGCGGTTCTGGAAGACGGAGAGCAGCAGGCCGCGCGCGTCGGCCAGCGCGGCCAGCTCGCGTGCCTGCGCCGCCGTGCCCGCGATCGGCTTGTCGACCACGACCGGGAGGCCCGCCTCGAGGGCGGCGGTGGCGAGCGGGACGTGGGTCTTGTTCGGGGAGGCGATGACGATCAGGTCCAACTCGCCTGCCCGGGCCCACAGGTCATCGGGTGCGGTGGCGAGGCGGACGCCGGGGAACTCGCCGTCGGCCTGCTCGCGCCGCTGCGGATTCGCGGTGACGATCGTGTCGAGCGCGAGGCCCTCGGTGGCGGCGATCAGCGGGGCGTGGAAGACGGAGCCCGCGAGACCGTACCCGACGAGGCCTACGCGGAGGGGTGTGCCGGGGGCTGTGCCCGTCGCCGTCGTGTCCGCCATGGTCCTCACCGTGCTCTCCGCCGTCTGTTCCATTGCTCCACCGCTCCACAACGCCCCCTCACTTAAGCAACGCTGTTGCCGAAGGGCAAGCCGGGTGGACAATAGATACGTGAACAGGACGAATGCGGGTGCGACCAACGCCGGGGGCGCAGGAGGGGTCCGGGCGACGGGGGCGAACGGCGCCACCGGGGTGAACCTGCTCTCCCTGCGCGGGCACAACACGGCGCTGGTGCTCGACCTGCTGCGGGGCGCCGGCCGCGCGGGCATCAGCCGCCTCGAACTCGCGGAGCGTACGGGGCTGACGCCTCAGGCCGTCAGCAAGATCACCGCCCGCCTGCGGCTCGACGGGCTGGCGACGGAGGCGGGGCAGCAGCCGTCCACGGGCGGCAAGCCGCGCACGGTGCTGCGGTTGGTGCCGGAGGCCGGGCACGCGGTGGGGCTGCATCTCGAACGGGACGAGATGCGGGCGGTGCTGGTCGACCTAACGGGGGCGGTGATGGGAGAGCGGCAGTCCGCGCTGGACCTGGGGGCCGGGGCGGAGACCGTGATGGAATTGATCGCGGCGGAAGCCGAGGGGGTGTGGAGACACTGCTGGACGGGGCGTCGCCCGACGTCTCACTTCGCAACGCACCTTCCACCGTCCTCGGTGTCGGAGTGGCGATGCCCGGACCTCTCGACCACACCCACGGAGTACTGCACCGGGTCACCGGGTTCCCCGAGTGGGACGGCTTTCCGCTGCGGGACGCGCTGGCGCGGCGGCTGGGCGTGCCCGTCGTGCTGGACAAGGACACCAATGCCGCCGCCCTCTGTCTCGCGGTCGCGGGCGAGGTCGGGGCCTTCGCGTATCTCCACCTCGGTACGGGGCTCGGGGCCGGGCTCGTGCTCGGTGGTGACGTGTACCGCGGAGCCCGTACCGGGGCGGGGGAGTTCGGGCACCAGGTCATCCAGATGGACGGGCCGCTGTGCTCGTGCGGCAACCGCGGCTGCATCGAGGCGCTGTGCCTCGCGGCGGTCGAGCGGGGTGACATGGACGAGGCGGCGCGCGTCCTCGGCGCCGGGGCCGCGAACCTCGCCGTGCTTCTCGACGTCGACCTCGTCCTGCTCGGCGGCCGTACCGTCGCCGCCCACCCGGAGTGCTTCGTACGGGGCGTCGGTGCCGTCCTGGACGAACTCGCCCAGCGCGAGGGCGCGATCAGCCCCGTACCGGTCCGGGTCGCCTCCGGCGGGGCGCGAGCGGTGGCGGAGGGCGCGGCCCAGCTCCTGCTGGCGCCGCTGTTCGGACGAGCGGAGGGGTGAGCGAGGCGGGGGAGCCGCTGGGCCGAAGGGATGGATTCCGTCGCCGAACGGGTGCCCGGTGAGCGTGGCGCGGTCGAGACCTCGCCCAACCCCTGGCAACGTCTCGTGTTTATGCGACTGTGCAAGGCCGTGTCCCTCGTCCCCCGCGTCGTCACGTCTGCCGCCCTCGCCTTCGCGATCCCCACCCTCGCGACCTTCGCGACCGTCGCGCCCGCGCAGGCCCTCGCCGCACCGGGGGCGGATCGTCAGCCCACCTGTGCCGGCTCCGGCAGCCGGGAATTCCCCGTGCGTACGCGGATCCACGGTGGGCCCGACACGTACGGCGCCGGAGGCGGTTACCGGACCTGGTACCTCGACCTCACCAACACCACCGACGACGTCTGCGGCAACATCCACCCGGTCGTCGTACTCGTCGACGAGAAGCGAGCGCTGAAGCCCGCTCAGGCGCGGCTCGAGTTCTATGAGGGCGAGGCCACGGGCGACGGCGAGGGCGTGGGGAAAGGCGAAGGGGAAGGCGCGGGGAAGCGTGAGCGGCCGCACCCCGTCCGTTTCCAGCGGACCAGCGAGGCCGAGAACGTAGGCGTCTTCGACGACGGGTTCCCCGGCTTCACCGTCGCGCCGGGCGCGAAGGTGTCCGTCACGGTGCGGCTGGCGATCGCGGCGGACGCGGTGCCCAACGACGTCGTGGCGAACGCGGCCGTCGTGCAGCGGCATGACGACGACGGCGACTGGGTCGGGGCATCGAACGACTACCGGTTCCGCATCGTCGCCGGGGGTGCCCCCGAAGCCCAGAGCACCCCCGAAGCCCAGAGGACTCCCGAGGGCGGGATCACCCCCGGAGCGGAGACCACTCCCGAAGCGCAGGCCAACCCCGAAGGTGAGCCCACTCCCGAAGCGGAGGGCACCGCCGAAGGTGAGCCCACCACCGAAGCGGAAGGCACCCCCGAATCCGCGCACAGCGCGGTGCCGTTCGCCGAGGAGATGGCCGGTACGGGAATGAACTCGCCGCGCCGTCTGCTCGGGGCGGCGGCCGGTGCGTTCCTGCTGATCGGTGCCGGGGTCGGTGTCCTGCTCGTGGCCCGGCGCCGACGCTGAGCCCGACCGAACCGCAAGGACAACGGTCCCTGCATCGCAAGCACGACCGCCCCCGCATCGCAAGGGCGACGGCCCCTCCGACATGATCCGGCCGGTGGCTAGGCTGTGGGCGTCGGCACACCGCTGTGGCGGCGCCCCCACACCCGCACGGCACACGCAGACACGCAGCACCGCGTACGGCAGGAGACGGCACATGGCAGAGCGCAAGCCCATCGAATCGTGGCTCACCGACATGGACGGTGTGCTCATTCACGAGGGTGTGCCGATTCCCGGCGCCGACGCCTTCATCAAGAAGCTCAGGGATTCCGCAAGGCCCTTCCTGGTCCTCACCAACAACTCCATATACACCGCCCGTGACCTGCACGCCCGTCTCCAGCGGATGGGCCTGGACGTGCCCGTCGAGAACATCTGGACGTCCGCGCTGGCCACCGCCAAGTTCCTGGACGACCAGCGGCCCGGCGGCACGGCGTACGTCATCGGTGAGGCGGGCATGACGACCGCGCTGCACGACATCGGGTACGTGCTCACCGACCACGAGCCGGACTATGTGGTGCTCGGCGAGACCCGTACGTACTCCTTCGAGGCCATGACCAAGGCGGTCCGGCTGATCAACGGCGGGGCCCGGTTCATCTGCACCAACCCGGACGAGACCGGGCCGTCCTCGGAGGGCCCGCTGCCCGCCACCGGCGCCGTGGCGGCGCTGATCACCAAGGCGACCGGCAAGAAGCCGTACTTCGCGGGGAAGCCGAACCCGCTGATGATGCGCACGGGGCTCAACGCCATCGGCGCGCACTCCGAGACGAGCGCGATGATCGGCGACCGCATGGACACCGACGTCCTCGCCGGGCTGGAAGCGGGCATGCAGACCTTCCTGGTGCTGACGGGACTGACCGCGCCCGATGAGGTCGAGCGGTATCCGTACCGCCCGTCCAAGGTCGTGGACTCGATCGCGGACCTCGTCGACCGGATCTGAACCCCTGTGAATCTCTGGGCATGGGTGGGCCCGCAAGCCACCCGAACGGAGTAGCAAGCCCTCGCCCCGGATGCGCCGCCACGCCCCGGGGAGGAGTCTCCAGATGTCTGGAGGTTCACGATGAGCTCACTGCGACTCACTCTGTGTGCTGGTGCGGTGGTCGCCACCGCGCTCGGCCCTGTCTCCCTCCCACTCCCCGCCCCAGCCGCGTACGCGAGCGATACGGGCGTCTCCGTGACGCCGTCGTTCCCGACCCCAGGTACCGACGTCTGGCTGCGGGTGCGGGGCTGCGAGGGGAAGTCGGCCACCGCCAAGTCGAAGGCATTCGTCGCTCCGGCGCAGCTGGTCGGGAAGGGCGGTCTGCTGTTCGGCGAGACGCGGGTCCGCTCGAGGCTCACCCCGGGCGCATACGACGTCAAGGTCATCTGTGGTGACTTCGAGGAGAGGGCCAAGATCAGGGGCACGATCACCGTCGTACCGGACAAACACACCCACAAGCCCACTCACAGACCCGAACCCAGGCCCGAGCCCGACCACGAACACGAATCCGAAAGCGACGAGGACGTGTGGGCGCCCGCGTCCCCCGTGGCGCCTGTGCGCGCGGGTGGCGGCGGAACCGCACAGCTGTCCGCCGTCGAGGACCGGTCGGAGGGGCCCGGCACCTGGCACGCGGTGGTCGGCCTGGTCCTGGCGGGCGTCGCCGCGGTGGCCGTGGCGGTACGCAGCGCCCGCCGGGGACGCGGCGGCGGCACGGACTGACCGGCCATGTTCGAGTCCGATCGGGAGCGTTCCTCCGGTACCGGCCGCCTGATGATGGGCGTGGCCTGGGCACTGTTGCTGCTCGGGCTGTGGCTGTGGGGCCGTGAGGTGACCGACATCCGCCCGGGGACGTCCGCGCCGACCACGGGGGACGTGGCGGCGGTGGGGCGTCCCCAGGGGGTCGAACTGCCCCCCGCCGCCCAGCCGTTGAGCAACGCGCGACCGCAGCGCGTGGACATCCCCTCGCTGGGGGTGCGGGCGCCGGTGGTCGCGCGCGGGCTCGACCCGCAGGGGGCCATCGATCCACCGCCGTACAGCAACGCGGGGGCCGTGGGCTGGTACGGAGCCGGTGCGGGGCCCGGCGCCGAGGGGGCCGCGCTGCTGGTGGGCCATGTCGACACCGAGACCAGGCCAGCGGTCTTCTACCACCTGAGCGAGGTGCGGCCCGGTGCGACGGTCCGTGTGATCCGGGACGACGGCACGGTGGCCGAGTTCACCGTGGACGACGTACAGGTCTTCGCCCGGGACCGCTTCGACGCCCAGAAGGCATACGGGGTACGGCAGTCCGGGCGTGCGGAGCTGCGGCTGATCACCTGCGGGGGCACGTTCGACGGGGCCCGCCGCGGCTATACGGCGAACGTGGTCGTCTCCGCGTACCTCACGGGGACGAGGGCGTGAGCCCTGCCCCGGGTACGGCCCCGCCCCACCCAGTAGCCGCCTACCCCCCTACCCCCTACCCGCCCAGTCGGCTACGAGGGTGCCGGGCGCTCGCGCGCCAGTCCCTCGGCGTCCTCCGTGCCCTCGATCACCGTCGTCGCCACGTCGTGGAGGGGCAGGCGGTGGCGGCGTGCGTACTGGCGCAGCGCCGTGAACGTTTCGTCGGCGCCGGTCCGCCAGCGCTCCGCGAGCATGCCCTTCGCCTGCTCGATGCGGACGCGGCTGGAGAGGGCCTGTTGCAACTGGCTCGTCAGAGTGCGGTGCCGCGCGACCGTGCGGTGGTTGGTCAGCCCGACGGCGGCCGCGTCGGCCAGGACCTGCGCGAGGCGCAGTCCCGACTCCCGGTCGGGCGCCGGATGTTCGCCGCCGGCGGGGACGAAGACGTTGAGTGCGCCGAGCCGCGTCCCGTTCCGGCGCAGGGGCACCGCGAACGTGGCGTCGATGTCGTGGCGCAGGGCCCGCTGCGTGAAGTCGGGCCAGCGGGAGGACGCGTGCGCCGCGAGGATCGCGATCGGCGGGACCGGCTGACCGGTGCCATAGCTGTCCAGGCAGGGACCACTGTGGTGCTGGACCTCCAACAGGTCCTGGGCGAGCCGCTGTCGGCGGCTGCTCACACCTAACGACACGGTCTCGCCGCCCTCGATCAGCATGATGCCGGCGGCCGAGGCACCCAGGAGATCCACGCAGTGGTCCGACAGCCGTTGCAGATACAGCCCGGTGTCGAATGCCTCGGACAGAGTGTCCGCGGCTTCCAGCAGGGCCACCCCCAGCCGGGTCTCCCGGATGCAGTGGTGCATGTCGAGCCCTCCCCAAGGCCTGCGTCGGCACGCCCCCGTCCGTCCGGCGCCTACCCTTCCCGCGGAAGGCTGTAACAGCTGCCCGACAAGGTTCGACCGCACTCGTGGGCGTGGCGACACGTATGTCAGGATTGGTGCTTCGGACAGTGCGCCCATGGGGGGAGTTGGATGTACGGGAGCAGGGGGGCCGGGGCCAGAGCATGCGTGGCGGTGGCCGGAGCGGTGCTGCTGTTCACGGGGTGTTCCTCGTCGGGGGGCGACGATGACCCAAAGGAGTCGGCCGACAAGGTCAGCCAGCAGCCCAAGAGCAAGGACCCGTACTGGGTCAACCCGGACGGGAACGCGGCCGAGCAGGTGGTCGCCTACGAGAAGGACGGCAAGGACGACGACGCCGAGCTGATACGCAAGATCGCGGAGCAGCCGGTCGGTCAGTGGCTCACTCCGGAGAACGCCGAGCAGGAGGCCCGCGGCTTCACCGAGGCCGCCGCGAAGGCCGACCGGGACGCGCTGATGGTCGTCTACAACATTCCGCACCGCGACTGCGGCCAGTTCTCGGGCGGCGGCGCCGCGGACGGCAACGAGTACCGGGCCTTCATCGACAAGGTGGCCAAGGGCATCGGCGACCGGGCCGCCACGGTGATCCTGGAGCCGGACGCCGTCCTGCACATGGTGGACGGCTGCACGCCCGACGAGTTCCACGAGGAGCGTTACGACCTCCTCAAGGGCGCCATCGAGAAGTTCAAGTCACTGAAGAACACCAAGGTCTACCTCGACGCGGGCAACGCGGGCTGGGGCAAACCCGACCAGATCTTCGAGCCGCTGAAGTGGGCGGGTGTCGACCAGGCCGACGGCTTCTCGGTCAACGTCTCCAACTTCTACACGACGGCGGACAGCAAGAAGTACGGCCAGGAACTGTCGGCGAAGGTCGGCAACAAGCCTTTCGTGATCGACACCAGCCGCAACGGCAACGGGCCGTACACGGAAGGCGATCCGAAGGACAACTGGTGCAACCCGCCGGGCCGCGCGCTCGGCGAGACACCCACGACGAAGACGGGCGACGACCTGATCGACGCCTATCTGTGGGTCAAGCGCCCCGGCGAGTCCGACGGCACCTGCAAGGGCGGCCCGAAGGCGGGCGAGTGGTGGCCTGAGTACGCACTGAAGCTGGCGAAGGCCTCCGGCTGACACCAGGAAAAAGGCTGGCCCCCGCGCTGTGCGCGGGGGCCACACCTTTCAGGGCCGTCGGATTTCAGGGCCGTCGGAGAACCGAGCGGAGCGTTACGGCACCTTGATCCACTGCGCCTTGCTCGGCGTGCCCTGCTCGTCCGTCACGAACAGCATGTACCAGCCCGAGGGGACGAGGTTCCGGTTCTTCGGGACCGTCACCGTGACGCCGTCCTCCGTCTTCTTGAGGTCCAGGGCGATGGACTTCTGGTCGACGTCGGTGACGTGCGTGGAGGCGCTCGGGCGGATCAGCCGCGCCGTCTTGATGGCCGCGGCGTGCTGCGAGGTGAACGTCGCCGAGGCGCCGCGCTTGACGGTCTTGGGGCCGCCGGACAGCGTGGGCTGCGAGTCCCCGTAGAGATACGGCGGCGTGTAGATCTCGATGCGCTGCTCGAACTTGCCGGGCTTGGTGTTGGCCTTGTCCGAGTAGAGCGAGTCCGAGCCGAAGAACATCAGGCGGCCGTCGGGCAGCAGGATCGAGCCGGAGTGGTAGTTGCGGCCCACGAGCGGATCGGCGACCCGCTTCATCTTGCCGGTCTTCGCGTCGTACATCCGCGCCTCGAGGATGTTGGAGTCACCGCGGCCGCGGTAGTCCTCGGAGCCGCCGGAGATCAGCACGGTGTCGTCGGGCAGGATCGACGCCTGCGGGTAGCGGGTGCCCTTCTCCATGGACGGGCCGTCCGTGAACTTCGGGTCGTCGGCCAGCAGATCGATGACGCGGGTCTTCTCGCTGGACCGCTCCGACTCCCCGACCCCGCCGCCGCCGATCACCATGTACTTCTCGTCCTGCGCGGGCGGCAGCAGCACCGTGCCGGAGGTCTCCATCAGCTTCGGGTCGCTCAGGCCCGGCAGCTTGGTGAACTTGTTGGACTCCACGTCCCAGATGCCGGGTTCGCGGCCCACGTCGTCCGGGCCGTAGCCCGCGTTCGAACCCGAGTAGAAGATCTTGCCGTTCTGCATCGGGAACAGCGCCGGGTACGTCGGGAACTGGCGGATCTTCTTCGTATACGTCCACTTCTTGGTCTTCGGATCGAAGACCTCGTTCTTGCCCGGCACCAGCTGGCCGATGTCGTCCAGACCGGAGACGCTGAGGATCTTGCCGTCGGACAGGGTCGTCAGAGTCGGGTACCAGCGCGCCTCCTTCATCGGGTCGACCTTGATGTACTTCTCGGCGACCGGATCGAACTCGTAGGCGTCCTTGATGCCCTGGAAGTCCTTCTTGTCGAGGGCGAGCTTCTGCGCGATGCCGTACGTGTTGCGGGCGGCGGCGCCGGACAGGCCCTGGATGCGGTAGTTGTCCTCGGTGCCTGTCTCGTACTTCTTGCCGCTCCGCTGTGCCTCCACGTAGATGCGGCCCAGACCCGGTTCATTACGCAGGAACTTGCCGGTCGCCGGGTCGAACTTCTTCTCGGCGCGCTCGACGACGACCGGGTCCTTCGACACGAACGTCTGGCCGTTCTCCTTGCCGGTGAACTTGGTGCCGGCGGGCAGCGTGATCGGCTTGTCCGGGTTCTCGTTGTGCACGATCATCAGGCCGCCGGCCTTCGTGACGTCACCCTTCAGCTTCTCGTACCGCTTGGTGCCGCCCGCGATCAGCAGATTGCCGTTGGGCAGCTGCGTATGGCCCGTGCAGAACAGGTCAGCCGGCGTGGGGACCTTCTTGATCGTCTTCTTGACCGGGTCCCAGACGCGGGTGTCGAACTTCTTCGCGTCGAAGTTGTCCTGGTTGTTGCCCGAGCCCGCGATCAGCAGGATCTTCCCGGTGTGCAGGAGCGCGGCGTGAATGGTGTTCAGCCGGTACTCCTCCGGGAACTCGACTATCTCCCACCTGCCGTTCTCCGCCTTGTACTCGGGCCGGTTGATCGCGTACTCGTGGTACTTCTCCGACCCGAAGCGGTAGAGCGCCGGTCCGTTCATCCCGGCCAGCGCTAGCACCACCGCCGCGCCTATCGCGATGCGCCGGGCGCGGCGGTGGCTGGAACGGTCTTTCATTTCTTGCGTCCCCCAAGGGCGATCTGCATGGTCTGGTCATTTCCCCCGTTCGAGGCCGCCCAGCTGGGCTTGTGCTGCGGCGCATGGCGCGGCGCGTGCTGGGCGGGCAACGGCTGTGGCGGGGTCACGGCGTCCTGCGGCTCCGCCGGGGCCGGCGGCTTCTTCCGCTCCTGCCGCATCATCCAGCGCCACGCGAAGATCGGCGACGCGGTGATCAGCATCGCGAACGTCGCCCAGATGATCATCGCTGGGTGGGAGTGGCCGAAGTAGAAGCCGGCGCCGATCGAACCGCCGAAGATCAGGATGAAGTACCAGTGGTACCGGAAGGTCCCGAACCACGTGTCCGGGCTTGCCGAATCGCCCTTGGGGGTGACCACGAACTTGCTCTTGCGGCGCAGTACGGAGTCGATCAGCGCCTTCGCGTAGAGCGGCGCCGACAGTGCGGACATGATCATGCCGGCCACACCGCCGGAGCCCTCCGGCTCGTGCGGCGAGACGTTGTGGCGGCGGTTCCAGACGTAGAGACCGATCTGGAGGGCGGACGCGTTGCCGTACAGCATCAGCCAGATCGCCGGGTCGATGTTCACACCCGAGGCGCCCAGGCCCAGGAACAGCGCACAACTCAGCGCCGCCAGAAGCCAGTTGAGGGCCGACATCGGGTAGAAGATGATCATCATCGTGTAGTTGAAGAGCTTGCTCGGCGGCAGCGAGTACCAGCCCTTCCAGTACTGCTTGAGGATCGTCTCGTAGGTACCCCGCGACCAGCGCATCTGCTGGGTGAAGAAGTCCGTCCAGGCGTTCGGGCCCTCGCCGACCGCGAGCACGTCCGGCGTGTAGACCGAGCGCCACTTCTTGCCCGTCGCCGGGTTCTTGTGGCGGTGGATCTCGAAGCCCGTCGCCATGTCCTCGGTGATCGAGTCGTACAGACCGCCGATCTGCTTCAGCGCCTTGATGCGTACGGCGTTGGAGGTGCCCACGAACATCGGTGCGCCGTAGGCGTTTCCGGCGCGCTGGATCAGGGCGTGGAAGAGGAACTGCTGCGACTCGGCGGCCTTGGTGATGGGGTTGTCGTAGTTGCCGTAGACCTGCGGGCCGATCACGAAGCCGACGTTCGGGTCACGGAAGAAACCGAGCATCCGCTCCAGGTAGTTGGGCAGCGGGACGTGGTCGGTGTCGACGGAGGCGAAGAAGTCGTAGTTGTCACCGTGCGCGTCCAGCCAGGCGTTGTAGTTGCCGTGCTTGGTCTTCGCGCGGTGCGGGCCCTTGGCCTGGTTCCACTTCGCGATGCCCTTGCGGGAGAAGTGGTGCACGCCCAGGCGTTCGCAGACCGCCTTCACCTCGGGGTCGTCACCCTCGTCCAGCAGCCAGACATGCATGAGGCCGCGGTGGCGGATCTTCACCGCGGCTTCCAGGGTCTTCGTCACCATCTCCAGCGGTTCCTTGCCGGGCACGAAGGAGGTGAGGAAGGCCACTCTGGTGCCGGTCTCGGGCACGACCGGGATGGGATCGCGGGCGACCAGCGTGGCGTGCGCGTTCGACAGCACGTTCATGCAGCGGAAGAACTCGATCAGACCGATCGAGACGAGCATGACGATGTCGAGGTACTCGAGGTAGGCGTTGGGTACGTAGTCGCGCTCGGTCCAGTGCGTGGGCTGGAGCAGCCAGGCGAGCAGCACGAGCGAGAGCAGCGGTGCCGCGCCCAGCATGAGCGCCGCGCGCAGGCGGTGCGGCTCCTGCGAGAGCAGCGAACGGTACTGCACCTTGTACGGCTTGGTCGGGTCGGGCTGGGTGAGCGGACCCGCGAGCCGGCTGTAGTGCTCGTAGTCGTATCTCGGCAGTGCCTTCTTGATTCTGCGGAAGCTGCCCGTCCGGTGTGACGGCACCCTGAGCTGGGTCGTCTGAGACGCGTCGGAGTTGTGCCGGGCGCCCGTCGGCGTCGACGTCATGAGTCATTCCCCCCACACGCAAAGCACGCGTGCTCGTTGTTCCGTTCGCCCGCTCCGCGTCCCCCTCGACCTTCACAGGCGTATCAACTGTGGGCCCCCGCCACCACATCCCCCACACTCTATAGACATGGGACAGCGCCCTTCCGGTTGCATGATGCTTCTACTCGGCATCGCTTCATGAACGGGGCCCCCATCCCCGTCTCGATCCCGCAACCGGTTCCAAGCCCCCAACCGCGGTGTCACCGCAGCTCTTCATAATCCAGGGTTCAGGGTTCTACGGCGTTCGTCATGATCGCAAGATGCGAAACGCGGTGTTTACCGGTCATTCGCGCTAATTGGGGCGCCTGTTGGTCTCGTTTGCTGCCGTTGCGGTCACTCGTGTACGGATGTGGCCGAAGTGTTCTCGTATCGCCTCTTCCGCCCGAACCGCATCCCCGGAACGCACCGCGTCGAGGATCTCCCGGTGCTGCCGGCAGGTGACCTTCGGATCCTGGGGCAGCTCAACGAGGTCCGTGCGTACACGGTGAAAGGCGTCCCAGAACGCCTCCAGGACCTCGCTCAGGAGGAGGTTGCCGAGGCCGCGGTAGAGGGTGGCGTGAAAGGCGCGGTCGGTCTCGGCGAGACCGGTGCCGGCGGCGGCCTCCGCGTCCATGCGGTCGACCAGCGCGTCCAGTTCGGCGAGATCGTCCTCGGGGACACGTCCCGCGAGCCGGGAGATGAGGCCGGTCTCGACGGCCTCGCGCAACTCCAGGAGCTGAAGCAGGCTGTCCTCGCCGCGGTAGTGCCCGGCGACCGTGCGGAAGGCGAGGCCCTCGATCATCGGCGCCATCGACATCGGCCCTACGTAGGTCCCGAAGCCGTGGCGAATCTCGACGATGCCCATCGCCTGGAGCGCCTTCAGCGCCTCGCGCACCGAGTTCCGGCTGACGCCAAGGAGCTCCATCAGCTCGGGCTCGGTCGGCAGGGTCGCCCCCGAAGGCAGCCGACGGTCGATGATGAGCTTCTTGATCCGTTCCTGCAGGTCGCGCGCCATGGCGAGAGGGTATCGGGGGGCGGGGCGCCTGGGACCGGGCGTTCGCGGGTTGCCGCTCCCGACGTGTGCCGGGGGGAGCGAGCAGGCGCGTACATCGTTCGGACCGTCAACATGCGACGCGCGAGGACCGTTGAGAAACTGACGGTCGTGCAGAAGCGCGGACATTTCCACGTGGAGTTTGAGGGGTTTCGCATGGCTGCTCCGGCATTCGAGGAATTCGATCCCGCGAGTGACTGCGACTGCCCTGGATGTGTGCACTGGCGACGCGTCAGGCCGCATTCCCTGCCCAGTTCGTTCGGTGGGCACCCGGCCGCCCACCGGGCGCTCGTCCTTGCGGCCGTGGCGGGCACGGCGCTCGGTGCCGGGCAGACGGTGCCGGCCGTCGCCGCCACCGCCGCGCACGCACCGCTGCTCCCCGGCGTCGTCGCAGCTGAGGAGCCCGACACCCCGCAGGGCAGCAAGGCCCCGCTGCACGGGCCCGCGGGTGCCGCGGCAACGGCCAAGGCACCTCTGGCGACGCGGGCCGAGATCATCAACCGGGCGAAGAAATGGGTCGCCGCGAAGGTGCCGTACAACATAAGGGCGTACTGGTCCGACGGTTACCGGCAGGACTGCTCGGGCTTTGTCTCGATGGCCTGGAATCTGGGCGCGAACGAATGGACGGGCAGCCTCGCCCAGTACGGCGTCCGTATTTCCCGGAGCCAGCTCCAGCCCGGCGACATTCTGCTGTTCCACAATCCGGCGGACCCCCAGAAAGGCTCGCACGTCGTGATTTTCGGCGGCTGGACGGACTACACGCAGACCCATTACCTCGCGTACGAGGCGGTCCGCCCGCGCGCCCGCGGGCAGGCCACTCCGTTCGCCTACTGGAGCCAGTCGAACCGCTATGTGGCGTACCGCTACAAGGGGCTGCGGGCGGCGGGGACGGGCGGCGCGAGCCCCGGTGCCACCTCTCCGTCCGCGCGGGCCTACCCCGGCCGGGCCGCCTTCGGCCCCGGCGCGAACAACGCGTACGTCACCCAGCTGGGCCGGATGCTGGTCAAGCGGGGAGCCGGTCCCTACTACACCTCGGGGCCGGGCCCGCGCTGGACCGACGCGGACCGGCGGGCCACCCGGGCGTTCCAGCTGGCTCAGGGCTGGAGAGGGGCGGACGCCGACGGGCTGCCGGGGCCGACGACGTGGTCGTACCTGGTGAACGGGAAGGGCAAGGACATCAGGGCCGGGAGCGCCGGCAGCGCCGGGAAGCCCTTGCCTTCCGCTGGGGGCGTCGCCTCGCACGGCGTTCCCGGTTATCCGGGCCGGAGCCTGTTCCGTCCCGGGGCGAACAACGCGTACGTCACCCAACTCGGTCGGCAGCTCGTGAAGAAAGGTTTCAGCAAGTACTACACGAGCGGTCCCGGACCGCGCTGGGGCGAGGCCGACCGGCGCAACGTCGAGGCCTTCCAGCGCTCACAGGGCTGGCGGGGTGGGGCGGCGGACGGCTATCCGGGACCCGAGACCTGGCGGCGGCTCTTCTCCTGACGGTTGCCGGACGACTCGACCACGACTTACCGACGACTCACCGACTGCTGACCGGCGGCCTACTGGCGGCTGACCGGGCGGCTCACTGACTGCTGACCGGGCGGCTCACTGACGGGCCGAACGGCGGCTCACCGATGGCTGACCGGGCGGCTCACGGCCGGCCGGACCGCGGCTCACTGACTGCTGACCGGCGGCTCACCGAGGGCTGACCGGCGGCTGACCGGCGGCTTTCCCGACGGTTTTTCCTCACTGGTTCGCTCCGCGTGCTCTGCGCGGGCTCAAAAGGGTTCTTCCTAGTGCGGAGGTATGGAGGTACGGATGGGCACAACTACTTCGCAGTCCCAACGGTCCCAACAGTCCCAGCAGTCCCAACAGCCCGAACTGTACGACCAGTACGAACAGGGCGAGCAATCCCGGTATGGCGAGCAAGCCGGGCACGGCGAGCAAGCCGGCCCGGGCGGCCCGGTCGAGCAGGGCGGCCCGGTCGAGCAGAGCGGCAGGAACGAGCAGGGCGAGCAAGGTGGGCAAGGGCCTGAAGGGCCCCGGCCGTCCGACTGCTCTCCCGAGGCCGGCACCAGGGGCGCTCGGCTGATCCACAACGAGGTGACCATAGAGATTCCGGTTCACCAGTTGTTCCGGGACGAGCCCGAGCCCGTCTCCATGCCGGCGGGTGCCTCCGTGATCGGGCGGCGGCGCGGTACCGGCGAGCAGCCGCGGACGGCCTGGCGTACGCCGGTGACACCGCGGCCCGTGCCCGTCGTCGACCCCGACCTCGCTGAGTATCCGGCGCGTGTGCTGCCCGGAGCGGTCGGTGCGCTGGCCGGTGGCGCCGGGGTGGCCGGGTCTGCCGTGGCGGCCTGGTGGGCGGGTCTGGTGCCGCCGGAGGCCGTGCAAGCGATGGGGCTGCCCGTGCTCGCGGGTGCCGAGCCCGGTATCCCGCAGTTGGCATCGCTCGTCGGTGCCGCGGTGGTGGGGCTCTTCGGGTTCGCCGGGCTGTCGCGCGGGAGGACCGAACGCGGCTGGGTGCTCGACCTCTTCGGGCGCTACCGGGGCACGATTCGGCGTACCGGGCTCATGTGGGTGAACCCGTTCCTGATGCGCCGCCGGATCGATGTGCGGCTGCGGCACTGGCGCAGTGAGCCGATGGCCGCGGTCGATGCGAACGGGGTCTCTCTGCGCGTCGTCGTGCTCGTCGTGTGGCGGGTCGAGGACACCGCTCGTGCCGTGCTCGGGGTCGAGGACCACGAGCGGTACCTGCAGGAATGTGTGGAGGCAGGGCTCAGCCGGGTGCTCGGGCAGTTGCCGGCCGACATGGCCGGCGTGTCCGCGGCCAAGGACGTCGAGGCCGTCGGCGACGCGCTGACCCGGATCGTGGCGGCGGACGCCGCGGCGATCGGGCTGGAGGTGTTCTCGGCACAGCCGGCCCAGATCGAGTACGCCCCCGAGGTCGCGCCCGGGATCCAGCGCCGCCGCATCGCGGCGCTGGACGCCAAGTACCGCGACAGGTTCCTCAGCTCCGTCGTCGATTCCGTGGAGGACACGGTGACGCAGCTGACGACGCGCGGGCTCATCGAGCTCGACGAATTCGAGCGCAAGGCCCTGGTGAAGGACCTGACAGTGGCGTTCTATACAGGGCATGGAGATCGCTGACCGTCGCCCACTGACCAGGCTCGCCGCAGACGCCTGGAAGCTGACCGCCCACGTGCCGCGCGCCGTGGTGGGCCTCGCGGGCCCGCCCGGCGCGGGGAAGTCCACCCTCGCCCGCGCCCTGGTCGCGCACATCGGCGAACAGGCCGCTTATCTTCCGCTCGACGGGTTCCACCTCTCCAACCGCCAGTTGGAGAGGCTGGGCCTGACCTCCCGCAAGGGATCGGAGCCCAGCTTCGACGTACGGGGATACGTCGCGCTGCTGCGCCGGGTCCTGACGGACACCGACGCCGACATCTACGTACCGGACTACGACCGCACGATCGACGAGCCCGTCGCCGCACGGCACCTGGTGCCGCCGGGCGCCCGGCTGGTCGTCACCGAGGGGAACTACCTCGCCTGCGATCTGCCGGGCTGGCGGGACGCGTACGCGCTCATGGCGGAGTGCTGGTACGTGGAGGCGCCCGGGGACGTACGCCACACGCGGCTGGTGGAGCGGCAGTTGGCGGGCGGACGGACCGAGGAGGCGGCGCGGGACTGGGTCGCGACGAACGACGACCCGAACGGGGAGCTCGTGGAGAAGTCGCGGGAGCGCTGCCACCGGCTCGTCTCCACGGTGGGGGCGGACATCTCCCCGATTGGTATGGACATGTCCAACGGCCCGCAATAATCTGAAGCTTGGTCTAGACCTGAATCACAGGCTCACCGCATCGCGATGCGCACGCACAGCTCACGGAACTTCCCCACGTTCTCAGGAGCGGCAGCATGCGAAAGAAGACCAAGTGGTACGCGGCCGTGGTCGGCCTCGCCACCACGGGAGCGTTGGTGCTCTCCAGTGGCGGCGCCAGCGGCCACGGCTACACCGACCTCCCCATCAGCCGGCAGAAGCTCTGCCAGAACGGCACCGTGACCAACTGCGGCGCCATCCAGTGGGAGCCCCAGAGCGTCGAGGGCCCCAAGGGCTTCCCTTCGGCCGGACCCGCGGACGGCAGGATCTGTTCCGCGGGCCACAGCAACTTCGGCTCACTCGACCAGCCGAAGACCCCGTCCGGCGGCGCCTGGCCCACCACCAAGGTCACCGGCGGCCAGAGGTACACCTTCCGCTGGCAGTTCACGGCGCGGCACTCCACGACCGACTTCAGGTACTACGTCACCAAGAACGGCTGGAACCAGAACGCCCCGCTCACCCGGGCGGCCCTGAACACCACGCCGTTTCTGACCGTCCCCTACAGCGGTCAGCCGCCCGCGACGCTCTCGCACAGCGGCACCCTGCCGTCGGGCAAGAGCGGGCACCACGTCATCCTCGCGGTGTGGACGATCGCCGACACGGGCAACGCGTTCTACGCCTGCTCGGACGTCACGTTCTGAAGTCTTCGGGGCTGCGAGCTCTGAGCGTCCCTTGAGGATCTTCGGCACCCCGCGCGGGTAGGTTCCACGCACGCCGCCCTTCACGATCGGCGAGGTGGTGTGCGTGGAACCGAACGACGGGGGACGAGATGGAATTCTTCGTACTGTTCCTGCTGCTGGTGCCGACGCTGATCCTGGCCCTCGTGGTGTTCTCCATGGTCAAGATGATCGGCCGGACGCGGGAGGTCAGGCGGGCCTGGACCAGCGGTCTGACGGCCCAGGCGCGCTGTCTGCGGACGTACACGACGACCAGTGGTGGCGGCGGCAACACCTCTGTGACTACGAGGCTGCACCATGTGTACGAGTTCATGACGTGGGACGGCCGCGTCTTCCGCTTCGACGAGGTGAACGGGCCTTCCACCAGGGTCGAGGGCGATCTCGCCATCGTGTACTACACCGCCGAACACCCGGAGCGGGCGACGGCCCACGCCCCGAGCCACGGGAGGCTCTCCGTGGGCACGGGCCTGACGATGGGGTGCTTCGGTGTGATCATCGCCTTCTGCGTCGCCTTCATCGCCATCGGCCTCCTCGTTGTCGCGGCGCTCGCCTCCTGACTCGCTCCTCCTTACCCGCTCCTCCTGACCCGCTCCTCCTGGACCTCCCTATCTGACGCATCGTCAATTATGGTGCGCCCATGGGGTCCAAGAGGTGCACCGTCGCGGAACTCGTGCAGGAGCGGTGGGGTGATCACCGGCCGGGGCTGTGGTTCGAGGAGCGGGTGCTGAGCCACCACCAGGTGGCGGCGGGTGCGGCGGCGCGGGCGGCGGTGCTGGCCGACCTGCTGCCGCCCGGCGCGGAGCCGCACCTCGGTGTCCTGCTCGACAACACCCCTGAATACCCCCTGTGGTTGAGCGGCGCGGCTCTGGCCGGGGCCGCGGTCGCCGGCATCAACCCGACCCGGCGCGGCCCCGAACTGGCCCGCGACATCCTGCACACCGAATGCCGCGTCCTGGTCACCGAACGCGCCCATCTGCCCCTGCTCGACGGGCTCGAACTCCCGGGCGTACGGCTGCTGGTGACCGACACCAAGGCGTACGAGGAACTCCTCGCGCCGTACGAGGGCGCGAGGCCGGACCCCTCGAAGGCCACTCCCGGCAGCCGCCTCCTGCTGTACTTCACCTCCGGCTCGACCGGCGCGCCCAAGGCGGCGATCTGCTCGCAGGGGCGGCTCGCGGCGGCCGGGTGGTCGCTGGTGGAGCACTTCGGGGTGCGCGCGGACGACGTGCACTACGTCTGCATGCCGATGTTCCACGGCAACGCGGTGCTCGCGGACTGGGCTCCCGCGCTCGCGGCGGGCGCGGGCGTCGCGCTGCGGCGACGGTTCTCGGCCTCGGGGTTCCTGGGGGACGTACGGGCCTTCGGGGCCACGTACTTCACGTATGTGGGGCGGGCCGTGCAGTACATCCTGGCCACGCCCGCCCGCGCGGACGACCGCGACAACCCGCTGCGGATGGGCTTCGGGACGGAGGCGGGAGCGGTGGACGCGGCCGCGTTCGAGGAACGGTTCGGGGTGCGGCTGGTGGAGGGCTACGGGTCGTCCGAGGGCGGTGCCGCCATTCAGCGGACGCCCGGGACACCGGCGGGGGCGATCGGGCGGGCGGCACCCGGGAACGACCTCGCCGTCGTCGATCCGGTGAGCGGGGCGCAGTGCCCGCCGGCCGTCCTCGGGCCGGACGGACGGCTGCTGAACGGGCGGGACGCGATAGGTGAACTGGTGAACCGCGCGCCCAGTCCCTTCGAGGGCTATTGGCGCAACCCGGAGGCGGAGCGGGCGCGGCAGCGGGACGGCTGGTACTGGACCGGGGACCTCTTCTTCCGGGACGCCGAGGGGTTTCTGTACTTCGCGGGGCGGACGGACGACCGGCTGCGGGTCGACAGCGAGAACCTGGCCGCGGCGATGATCGAGAACATCCTCGCCCGGTACGGGGACGCCGCCGCTGTGGCGGTGTACGCGGTGCCGGACCCGGTGGCCGGTGATCAGGTGATGGCCGCGCTGGCGCTGCGGGACGGGGCCGTCTTCGATCCGGCGCGGTTCGAGGCGTTCCTGCCGGCGCAGGCCGATCTGGGGACGAAGATGGCGCCCCGGTTCGTACGGGTCGTCGCGCGCATGCCCGTCACGGCCACCAACAAGATCCACCGGGTCGGGCTGCGGCGGGAGGGGTTCCGGTGCACGGATCCGGTGTGGTGGCGGCCGCCCGGGGAGACCACGTACCGGCGGCTGGGCGCGGAGGATGTGGCGGGGCTGGAGGCCGAGTACCGGGCCCGGGGGCGGGAGGAGCTGCTGGCCAGGTAGCAGCGAGGCTCACCGCGGCGCAAGGGGTGTGGGTGGCGAAGCCCCCAAAGCGCGCGGCGGAGCCGCGCAGTAACGACGATGGCGGGGTACGTTCGCGCGTTGTGCGAACATACCCCGCCATCGTCATCGTGCGCCGCCAGGGACTCGAACCCCGGACCCGCTGATTAAGAGTCAGCTGCTCTAACCAACTGAGCTAGCGGCGCATGACTCCCGCCCCCCCGCTTCCGCGGGCGGCGACAGAGAAAATACTACCTGGTCCGAAGAGGTGCTCCGGACCACTGTCCGAGGGGCGCGGACGATCCGCCGTACACGCCCCCAGGACCCCTAGATCGCGAGGGACAGCAGTACGGGAGCGGCGCCCCGGTTCAGTGTGTCCGCCGCCGCCCGCAGACGGTGGGCGTGCGCGACGGGGAGGGAGAGGGCCAGGCAGCCCACGGCCGAGCCGGCCGTGATGGGGACCGCCGCGCACACCGTGCCGACCGCGTACTCCTGGAGGTCGAGCACCGGCACGCTGGGCGCCTGGGCGTCGAGCCGGGACAGGAGCAGCCGCTCGCTGGTGATGGTGCGCGAGGTGAGGCGGGCCATCTTGTGGCGGGAGAGGTGGTCGCGGCGGGCGTTCAGGTCGAGCTGGCCGAGCAGGCTCTTGCCGATCGCGCTGGCGTGGGCGGCGGAGCGGAAGTCCACCCACTCGTTCACGGCGGGCGTGCTTGGACTGGCGGCGCACTGGGTGATGTGGATCTCGCCGTCGACGTACCGGCTGATGTAGACGGCGGCGCCCACGGAGTCGCGCAGCCGCTCGAGGTTGTGCTGGAGCTGTTCGCGCAGGGCCCGGTCGCGGCCGTGCGTGGACGTCAGCCTGCTGAGCGCGGCCCCGGTGACGTACGCACCGTCGGCGGCCCGCTCGACGTACCCCTCCCGGTTCAGCATCCGCAGGAGCGTGGTCAGCCGCTCCGTGCCGAGGCCGGTCTGCCGGGCGAGTTCGGCGTCGGTGACGCCGGTGGTGTGCCGTGCCATGGCCTCCAGGACGCGGAGGGCGTCCTGGGCCGAGTGGTACGGCGCGGTCGGCTCGTGCATCAGCGCCACGGTTCCCCCTGCGCTTGTCGGCCCGCTTTTCCCCTCAGGGCAGCCCGGGCTACCGGGCTGCCTCCACGATAGACGCCAAGAGCCTTGGCGGGAGGGTCTGTTGACGAGACAAGTGGCGCGTCCCGGCTCTCTCAGCAGGAACGCGCCACTCTGGCATATGCCGCAGTCATGTCATAGCTGTCCGGCCTCGGGCGACTACGGGGAGTGAAGGAGGTCGGCCCTCCTTCGGCTCACGACCAAGGAAAAGGCCTCACAGGACCGCGCTGAGGAATTCCCGGGTCCGATCGTGCTCCGGATCGCCGAAGATCTTCTCCGGTGTACCGGACTCCAGTACCCGCCCCGAGTCGAACATCAGGACCTGGTCCGAGATGTCCCGGGCGAAGTTCATCTCGTGGGTCACACAGAGCATCGTGATGTCGGTGGTGTGCGCGATGTCGCGCAGCACGTCGAGGACCCCCGCGACCAGCTCCGGGTCGAGCGCGGACGTCACCTCGTCGAGCAGCAGCACCTGCGGGCGCATCGCCAGCGCGCGGGCGATCGCCACCCGCTGCTGCTGACCGCCGGACAGCTGCGTCGGATACGCGTCGGCCTTGTCGCCGAGCCCCACCATGTCCAGCAGCTCGCGCGCCCGCTGATCGGCCTCGTCCTTGGACAGTCCCAGGACGGTGACCGGCGCCTCGGTGATGTTGCGCAGCACCTTCATGTTCGGGAACAGGTTGAACTGCTGGAAGACCATCCCGATGTTCTTGCGGACTTCGCGGACGTGCTTCTCGCCGGCCGGGACCAGCTTGCCGTTCTTCTCCTCGTGGGTGAGGTAGTCGCCGTTGACCTTGATCGTGCCTTCGTCGGCCTTGAGCAGGGTCATCAGCAGACGCAGGATCGTCGTCTTGCCGGAGCCGGACGGGCCGATCAGCGTCACGTGCTTGCCGGAGGCGACCGAGAAGTCCAGCTCGTCGAGGACGACGTTGCTGCCGAAGCGCTTGGTGACCTTGTCGAACCGGATCAGCTCGCTGCCGTCCACCGGTGGGTTCTCGTTGCCGTCATGGTCGTTCTGCAGAGGGGTGTCAGCGGACAAGACGTCGCTCCAGGGCTCGGATCAGGAGGGAAGCGGGGTAGGCGATGACGATGAAGGCCACACCCACGACGGTGAGCGCCTCCGTGGTGAAGGTCTCGTTGCTGAAGGCCTGGGCCTCGCCGAGCATGTCGAGGGCACCGATGGTCGCGATCATCGGGGAGTCCTTGAGCATGGCGACGACGTAGTTGCCCAGCGGCGGGACAACACGGCGGATCGCCTGCGGAAGGATCACCGCACGCCACGTACGGCCCTTGGACAGGCTCAGCGCCGTGGCCGCCTCCCACTGGCCGACGGGGACGCCGTCGATGCCCGCACGGTAGACCTCAGCGGTGTAGGTGGAGTAGTGCAGTCCGAGGCCGATGATGCCGGTGGTGAGCGGCGACATCGACGGGCCGAAGTTGGGCACCACGTAGAAGAGGAAGAACAGCTGCACCAGCAGCGGGGTGTTGCGGATGAACTCCGTGACGGCGACGACCGGCCAGCGCACCCAGACCTGCGAGGACCGCTGCGCCAGCGCCCACACCAGGCCCAGGGCGAAGGCGATCAGCGTGCCGATGGCCAGGGCCTGGAGCGTGACGAACACGCCGTCCCAGAACCGCGGCATGAAGTCGTCCACGACTTGCCAGTCCCAGCTCATCACATACCTCCTGCGGACTGCGAGCCGGCCTGCAGACTCTCGCCACGGGAGCTGAGCCTGCTGGTGATCCCACCCGTCTTCTGCGGTCGCTGCCCGACTCCGGCCTTCGCCCTGCGCTCCACCAGCCGCATGCCGCGGGTGATGAGGAAGGCGAGAACGAAGTAGAGGACCAGCAGCAGGGTGAAGACCGGGGTGGTCTCGTTGGTGCCCAGCCGGAGCAGATTGCCGGCGAAGGTCATGTCGGCCACCGTGATGACGGAGACCAGGGCGGTGCCCTTCAGCAACTCGATCAGGAGGTTGTTGAACGGCGGCACCATCTCGGGCCATGCCTGGGGCAGTTCGATCAGGCGGAGCCGCTGCCAGCGGGTGAAGTTGAGCGCGATGCCCGCTTCCTTCTGCGCCGGGGCGACGGCGGCCAGCGAACCGCGCACGATCTCGGAACCGTAGGCGCCGTAGGTGAGACCGAGCGCGCTGACGCCGGCCCACATGGGCACCAACTGCCAGCCGAAGAACGGCAGTGCGAAGAACATCCAGAACATCAGCACCAGGGCCGACATCCCGCGGAAGATCTCGAAATACACACCGGCGAGGAAACGGACGATCCAGAGCTGCGAGGTGCGTGCGAGACCGATGCCGAACGCGATGGCCGCGCCGAGGGCCGCGGCGTACACCGTCACCTGGATGGTGACCCATATACCCGGCAGGAACCAGGTGGTGAAGAACTCCGAGCTCATCATCCGGCGCACAGCTCCTTCGCGGTGAGGTCGGTCATCTCGGTCATGCCGAAACCGAAGGGGCTGACGATCTTGAGGAGCTCCTTGTAGTTGTTCTCCTTGAGCTTCAGCAGTTCCTTGTTGAACTCGTCACGGAAGTTCTGCTCGGACAGCCGGAAGGCGAACCCGCCCGCGCCATAGGCGGGCTTTCCGTCCATCTTGGGCTGGAAGGGCTCGGTCGCCGAGGCGCGGTTGGATCCCTGCACCGCGTCCTTGACCGTGATGCGGGTCCCGGCGAAGGCGTCGACCCGGCCCTGGGCCACGGCGTCGAGGCCGGCCACCTGGTCGGGAAGGATCAGGACGTTGCTGATGCCGGCGGCCTTGGCATAGTCGATCTGGGCGTAGGCCTTGCCGGAGGCGAGTTTGAGGCCCTTCTTCTTGACGTCCTCGTACGTCTTGATGCCGTGCGGATTCCCCTTCTTGACGATGAAGGCGTCCAGCATCAGGTAGTCCGGGTCGGAGAAGAGCACCTGCGCGCATCGGTCCGGATTGATGTACATCCCGGCGGACACCACATCGAACTGCCGGGCCTTCAGGCCGGGAATGAGTGCCCCGAAGTCCACCGGCACCGGCAGGACCTCGTCGATGCCGAGCCTCTTGAAGATCACCTCGGCGATCGCGGGTGCTTCGCCGGTGGCCTGTCCGTCGTCTCCGACGTAACCGAAGGGCGGCTCGCTGGCTATGCCGATTTTCACGGATCCCTGGTCCCGCAGGGTGTCCAGCAGGCTGCCTCCGAGCACCTTTCCTTCTTCGGGGACGCGGCTGCAGCCGGCCACTCCGAGACTGCCCGCCGCGCCCAGCGACACCGCTCCGGCGAGCAGCGAGCGGCGACTGAGACCTCTGGGTCCGTTGTCGGTTCCTGATCGGTTTGCGTGTGGTCGAGCCATGGGCGCGCGGCTACCCGACTTCATGCGAGTTATGCGGATCACTTTTGGCCCCGGTCGCTACCGAGGCACCCTTGACCGGGGGTGGACCATGGGTCCATGGCAGACCGCTACATCGAAGTCTCCCTGGTCAAGCGGGGAGTCCACTGCACGGCAAAGCTCCTCGACGACCGCGCCCCGATCACCTGTGAGGCGGTGTGGAACGCGCTCCCGCTCGGCAGCGACGTCTACCACGCCAAGTACGCCCGCAACGAGATCTACACCCTCCTGCCCGCCTTCGCCCCCGCCGAGCCACCCCTGGAAAACCCGACCGTCACCCCCATCCCCGGCGACCTCTGTTACTTCTCCTTCTCCGGCACCCAACTGGGCACGCAGTCCTACGGCTACTCCGACACCTCCGGTGTCCAGGCCGGCACCCCGGTGATCGACCTGGCACTGTTCTACGAACGCAACAACCTCCTCCTCAACGGCGATGTGGGCTGGGTGCCCGGCATCGTGTGGGGGCAGGTGGTGGAGGGCCTGGAAGCGATGGCGGAGGCGTGCAACGACCTGTGGCGCGCCGGGGCTCTCGGCGAGACGCTGAGCTTCCGGAAGTCCTAGGCGACAGGGCCTCCTAGCCCACCGCGGTGGGGTACGGCGGGGGAGCCACACCGGCCACCCCCGCCTCGTACAGCGCGTGAGCCGCCCGCAGAACGAGGTCGTCCCGGTGGCGTGCCGCCACGATCTGCAGCCCCACCGGGAGGCCGGCCTCGTCCACGCCCACCGGCACCGAGGCCGCGGGCTGCTGGGTCATGTTGAACGGGTACGTGAACGGGGTCCAGCCGGTCCAGCGGTGATGGCCGGAGCCGCGCGGGACCTCCGCGCCCGCCTCGAAGGCCGTCAGCGGGAGCGTCGGGGTCACCAGCAGGTCGTACGTTTCGTGGAAGTGCCCCATACGGCGGCCGAGCTCCATGCGGACGTCGACGGCGGCGAGGTAGTCGAGGGCCGAGTACCGCGCCCCCAGTGCGCAGATCTCCCGCAGCCCGGGGTCGAGCAGCTCCCGCTGGTGGGGGCCGAGGGGCTGGGTCACCCGGGCGGCGCCGCTGAACCACAGGGTGTGGAAGGCCTCCACGGGGTCGGCGAAGTCCGGGTCGGTCTCCTCGACGTACGCACCGAGGGACGCGAGGCCCTCCACCGCGTGGCGTACGGCCGCCGCGACGGCGGGCCGCACCGCTACCTGCCCGCCGAGGGACGGCGAGTACGCGATCCGCAGGCCCCGCACACCGTCGTCCAGCACGTCCGTGAACGAGCCGGCCGCCGGACCGAGCCCGGACCAGTCGCGGGCGTCCGGGCCGCTGATCACGTCCAGGGTGAGAGCCGCGTCGGCGGCGTCGCGCGTCATCGGCCCGACGTGCGCGAGCGTCCCGAAGGCGCTCGCGGGATACAGCGGCACGCGCCCGTACGTCGGCTTCAGCGCGAAGATCCCGCAGAAGGCGGCGGGGATACGGACACTGCCGCCGCCGTCCGTGCCGAGGGCCAGCGGCCCCGCGCCCAGCGCCACGGCCGCCGCCGCGCCACCGCTCGACCCGCCCGACGTACGCGACACGTCGTACGGATTGCGGGTGATCCCGGCCTGCGGTGAGTCCGTGACGCCCTTCCACCCGAACTCGGGCGTCGTGGTCTTGCCCAGGAAGACGGCGCCGTGCTCGCGCAGCCGGGCCACGGAGGGCGCGTCCTCGTCCCAGCGCCCCTCCGCGCGCACCGTCCTGGAGCCCTTCAGGGTCGGACCACCCCGCATCAGCAGGATGTCCTTCACCGTGACCGGCACCCCGTCCACGAGCCCGGCCGGCTCGCCCCGCCGCCACCGCTCGGCGGATTCACTCGCCTGGGTGAGTGCCTCGTCAATATCGAGGCGCACGAAAGCATTCACGGAAGGCTGGACCTCCTCGGCCCTCCGTAGCGCGGCTCGTGTCACCTCTTCGGGGCTGAATTCGCCCTTGCGGTAGCCCTCGACGAGTTGTACCGCGGTCAGCTCGGTGAAGTCGGTCATCCGCCCTCCAGGAAGTTCGCTGCCCCGGGAGTACCAGGGAGGTTCAGTGCCCAGGTACGTACCCACGCTGCTTGTCGACCACGTTCGGAAGGGGCTCGCCCGCCTCCCAGCGCTCGTACAACTCCACGAACTGTGTACCCAGTTCGTCCCGCCAGCCGACGGTGTCCCCGCTCATGTGCGGTGACACGATCAAGCCCGGGACCTCCCACAACGGGCTTTCGGGGCCGAGGGGCTCGTGCTCGAAGACATCGAGCGCCGCCCCTGCGATCCCGTGCGTCGACAGGGCCCGCGCGAGCGCGTCCTCGACGACGAGCTGCCCGCGCCCGACGTTGACGAAGCGGGCGGACGGCTGCATGACGCCGAAGCGCCGCGCGTCGAACATCCCGTGGGTCTCCTCCGTGAGCGGCGCAGCCGACACCACCCAGTCCGCGCGGGCGATCAGCCGGTCGAGCTCCTCGGGGCCGTGGACACCGGCGCGCGGGGTGCGACCCACCAGTGCCGTGGTGATGCCGAGGGCCTCCAGCGTCGTCACGATCGCCCGCCCGATCGGCCCCGAACCCACCACGCACGCACGCGTGCCCGCGACCCGCTGCGACTCACGGTGCCGCCACTCCCGCGCCCGCTGAAGGTCCCACGTACGCGGGAGGTCCTTGGCCATCGCGAGGACGAGCGCGGCCACGTACTCGGCGATCGGCTGGTCGAAGACACCACGCGCGTTCGTCACCACCGTGTCGGACGCGGCGAGCTCCGGGCACATCAGGTGGTCCACGCCCGCGCTCGCCGTGTGCACCCAGCGGGGCCGCGGCCCTTCGCCGGGCCAGGCACGGCGTACCGCGTGCGAGGCGAAGTCCCAGACCAGCAGGACGTCCGCCGAGGGCAGGAGCGAGGCCAGTGTCGACTCGTTCGCGTGCTCGACCCGGACCCGCCCGGTGAGCCGGCCGAGCCGGGGGAGGGGCTCGGCGTCCAGCACCAGCAGAGTCGTCCTGTTTTCAGCCATCTGTGAGGGTGTGGGGGTGGTCATCGGGGAGAAACCATTTCGCAATGAGGATCCGCTTCTCTGGAGTCGGGGCACAGTTGCGGGAAATTGAAATCAGCCGTCTGAGATGCGCGGATTGACCACGCTCGCACCCGAACCTACCTTCGTCAACATGGGCCTGAAAGCGGTCCATACCCTGTCCCGACGTCCCGGCATGCGCCGGCTTGTGTCCCCCGGCCCACGGGCCGGTCTCCACCGCACAAATTCTTGAGTTTGGGGCCTGCTCATGGACGTCTCCTTCCTTGGTGGACCGCACCCTCAAAGGGGTGTGGGTGTCGTCGCGCCCTTCGACTTCGCCCTCGATCGCGAACTGTGGCGCTGGGTTCCGGACGGGGTGTCGCTGCACCTGACCCGCACCCCTTTTGTGCCCGTCGAGGTCAGCCTCGACCTCGCGCGGCTGGTCAGTGAGCACGAGACACTCGGCGAGGCGGTGCGCGCGCTGAACGCGGTCGAGCCCGAGATCGTCGCGTACGCCTGTACGTCGGGCAGCTTCGTCGGCGGCATCGCGGGCGAGCGCGCGATGTGCGAGGCGATGACCCGCGCGGGCGCGGTGCCGTCGTTGACCACCTCCGGCGCCCTGCTCTCGGCGCTCCGGGAAGTGGGCGCCAGCCGCATCGCCCTGGTCACGCCCTACACGGTCTCCGTGACCCAGTCCCTGGAGGACTACCTCGCCGAGGCGGGCGTCGAGGTCACCGGGCGTGCCTTCATGGGCCTGACCCGGCACATCTGGAAGGTCCCGTACCGGGACGTGGTCGACATGGCCCGCGGCGCGGTACGCGGAGCCGCGGACGCGCTCTTCATCAGCTGCACCAACCTCCCCACGTACGACGTGATCCCACAGCTGGAGGCGGAACTGCGCATCCCGGTGCTCTCGGCCAACCAGGTGACGATGTGGGCTGCCCTGCGCCATCTGGGTACGCGGGCGGTGGGGTCCTATCAGGCGCTGATAGACCAGACGGCGCGGCAGGACCCCGTACTGCCGGAAGAACAGGAAGGTTGGGCATGACGGCTCTCGGATTCCTCTACCCGGGCCACTCGGCCGAGGACGACTATCCGCGCATCGAGCAGCTCCTGGGCAGCGACATCCGCCTCCCGCTGGTGCACACGGACATCGGCGAGGACGCCCACCGCGTCGACGCCCTCCTGGAGATGGGCTCGGTGGACCGGCTGGCCGCCGGGGTCGAGGAGCTGCGCCTGTCCGGGGCCGAGGCGGTGGTCTGGGCGTGCACCAGCGCCAGCTTCGTGTACGGCTGGCAGGGCGCCCACGAACAGGTGCGCTCCCTGGCCCTGGCGGCGGGGCTGCCGGCCTCCTCCACGTCCTTCGCCTTCGCCCACGCCGCGCGGGAGATCGGCGCCGAGCGGGTCGCTGTCGCGGCGACGTATCCGGAGGACGTGGCCTCGTTGTTCGTCGCGTTCCTGAAGGACGCGGGGCTGGAGGTGGTCTCCATGCGCGGCAGCGGCATCATCACCGCCGCGGAGGTCGGGACGTGGGGCGAGGACGAGGTGCTCGCGCTCGCCCGGGAGGGGGACCATCCCGACGCGGACGCGGTGCTGCTTCCCGACACCGCGCTCCATACGGCGTCCCACATCCCGGCGCTGGAGAAGGCCCTGTCCAAGCCGGTCCTCACCGCCAACCAGGTGACGGTCTGGGAGGCGCTGCGGCTGGCTGACCGCCGGGTGAACGCGCCACAGCTGGGGGCGCTGTTCACGAAGGAGCCGATCGTTCAGGTGTGAGGGCCCGGGGGGTTTTTCGCCCCCGCCGCCCCTACCCATTCCCGTCCCCTGGGGCTCCGCCCCAGACCCCGCCAGGGGGCTCTGCCCCCTGGA
>NZ_VCHX02000177.1 GCF_005768555.2 Streptomyces sporangiiformans | reverse complement strand
GAATGCCGGTGTACAGCACGAACAGGATGCCCGACAGCACCTTGCGGTCGTCCAGACGCTTGCGCCCCGGGTGATCCGCACGGCGCGACACGACCGGCAGCAACGGCTCGATCCGCGCCCACAGCTCATCCGGCACAATCCATGGCAGCTGCTCACCCCTTCGCATGTGCAGGCCAACACTCCATCAGGCGCCAACATTCCAAGGGTGAAGGCGTCATTCTGTTAGGAGTTCTAATTCCGATCTCCGGTCAGCGGTCGTAGGCGATCAGTGACCGGAGACCGGACTTACTCGTCTAGGAGCTCCCCGCAGCCTTCGCCTTCTTCTTCGAGGCAGGCTTCTTGCCGGACGCCTTCTTCGCCGCGGTCTTCTTCTTCGGCAATTCGTGGACCTCGGCGTCCTCGCCGCGCGACACCCGTGCCTTCTTCACGGACTCCTCCAGCGCCGCCATGAGATCGACGACCTCGCCCGCCGGCGCCGCCGTCTCGGGCATCTCCGGCAGCTCCTTGCCCTCCCGCTTCGCCGTAATCACCTCGGCGAGCGCGTCCGTGTAGTGGTCCACAAACTCATCGCCCTCGAGATCATCGCGGATCATGCTGTCCATCAGCAGCTCGGCCCTCTGGATCTCCTCCTCCGACACCTCCACCTGGCCGGGTGCCAGGGCAGCCGGGTCACGGACCTCGTCGTCCCACCGCATCGCATGCAGCACGATCGCGTCTTCCCGGATACGCAGCAGGCCCAGCCGCTCCCGGCCGTGCCACGCGAACTTCGCGATCGCCGCCTTGCTCGTCCGCTCCAGGGCCTTCCGCAGCAGCACATACGGCTTAGAGGGCATCTGATCTAGGTAGTCAGTGTTTTGGGATGTTTTTGTGACTGTCGGGGCCGACGGTCGTTGCCTGGTGTGTGAGTGCTCGTCGTCCGTATCGCAGTGACGTGTCCGATGCCCGGTGGGCCCTGATCGAGCTGGTGTTCGCCGCTTGGCGGGCCGCCCGTACCGGGCCCGGCACGGCAGCGCGGGTGCATGATCTGCGAGAGATCGTGAACGCGATCCTGTACGTCAATCGCACCGGAATCCCGTGGGAGTATCTGCCCCAGGACTTTCCTCCGTACAAGACCGTGTACGACTACCACGCCAAGTGGGAAGCGGACGGCACCACACAGCGGGTCCATGATCTGTTACGGAACAAGACCCGCCAGGCCCATGGTCGCAGCAGGGAACCGACCGCAGCCGTGGTGGACGCGCAGAGCGTGAAGACCTCGGCAAACGTGGCTGAGTCGAGCCAGGGCATCGATGCCGGCAAGAAGCTCAAAGGACGCAAGCGGCACCTGATCACGGACACCCTCGGTCTGGTCCTGGCCGTCGTCGTCACGGCCGCCTCGGTCCACAACTCCACTGGCGGCAAGCAGTTGCTGACCGAGCTCGCGGCCACCCATCCGAGTGTGACGAAGGTCTGGGCTGACGGTGGTTATCAGGGACGTGTGTTCAACCACGGTGCCGCGTTGGGGATTTGGCTGGAGGTCGTCAAGCGGACCTCGGCCACGGGGTTCCATCCGTTGCCGAAGCGTTGGGTGATCGAGCGGACCTTCGGCTGGCTGATGCAGCACCGCCACCTGGTGCGGGACTATGAAGCCCTGCCCCAGCGGTCACGGGCGATGATCCACTGGGCCATGGCTAACAAAATGAGCCGCGAACTCACCGGAGAATCCACACCAACCTGGCGAAACGAAACGGGCATCACGCCCACAACGTCGTGAACGTTGATCAGATGCCCTCTTAGATCGGGGCATCGTCGGCCGACGGGCTGCGAGGAGGACAGGGCGTAGTACTGCGGTACTAACGGGCCCCGCCGGATTCGGTTCCGCGGTACGGGATGGTCGCCCGGTACCGCTTCTAGGTTGAGATCGCGGGTCAGTCAGGCCCAGCTCACCCAATGATCTCTTCTCCTGGTGGGAGTAATCCGTGGCCACCTTCCTCTATCGGCTCGGCCGGCTGACGTTCCGGCGACGACGCCTCGTCGTGATGCTGTGGGTCGCCGTCCTGGCCGCCATCGGCATCGGCGCCATGAGTGCACCTGGCACCTCCTCGGGGGCCCTGAGCGTTCCGGGCACGCAGTCGCAGAAGGCGATCGACCTGCTGCAGAAGGAGTTTCCGCAGGCATCCGCCGACGGTGCCACCGCGCGTGTGGTGTTCGAGGCGCCCAGCGGGCAGAAGCTCACCTCCGGTGCCAACAAGGCCGAGGTCGACTCCCTGGTGGCGAAGCTGGAGAAGTCGCCACAAGTGTCGGGCGTCTCCGATCCCTTCACCAGCGGCCTGCTCAGCAAGTCCGGCACCATCGCCTACGCCCAGGTGTCCTACAAGGTCGCCCAGGCCGACGTCAGCGGCGCGGCCCACGCCGTCCAGACCGATGTCGTTCAGCAAGGCGAGAAGGCCGGCCTGAAAGTGAGCCTGGGCGGCAACGCCGTCAAGGACAAGGCCGCGAGCAAGGCGGCCGAGCTGATTGGCGTCGGGGTCGCCGCCGTTGTTCTGGTGATCACCTTCGGCTCGATGATCGCGGCCGGACTGCCCCTGCTCACCGCGATCCTCGGGGTGGCCGCGGCCATCCTGTCGGTCACGCTCGCCACGCATTTCTTCGACCTGGCCTCGGCCTCCACGACCCTGGCACTGATGCTGGGCCTGGCCGTCGCCATCGACTACGCCCTGTTCATCGTCTCCCGCTACCGCAACGAGATCCGCGACGGCCACGAACCCGAGGAAGCCTGCGGGCGGGCCCTGGGCACCGCCGGGTCCGCGGTCGTCTTCGCCGGCCTGACCGTGATCGTCGCGCTGAGCGGCCTGAGCGTCATCGGCATCGGCATGCTCACCTCCATGGGCCTGGCCTCCGCCTTCGCCGTGGCCGTCGCCGTGATCATCGCGCTGACCCTGCTGCCCGCCGTGCTCGGCTTCGCCGGTATGCGGATCATGACGAGCAAGCTGCTCACCCGCCGTATGAAGGCGCTGGAGCGCGGCGAGGGCGAGTCGATGGGCGTGCGCTGGGCGAGGTTCGTCACCCGCAACCCGGTCAAGGTGCTCGCCGTCTCGGTGGTCGGCCTGGCCCTGGTGGCCATCCCCACGATGTCCCTGAAGATGGCCCTGAACGACGACTCCGGAAAGCCCCCCGGCACCACCCAGCGCATCGCCTACGACACCCTCAGCAAGGGCTTCGGGCCGGGCTTCAACGGACCGCTCACCGTGGTCGTCGACGCCCGGGACAGCGACAATCCCAAGGCAGCCGCCCAGGACGCGTACACCATGCTGAGCAAGCTGGACGATGTCGCGGCCGTCCGTCCTCCCTCCTTCAACCAGGCCGGCGACGTGGCCCTGCTCGGCGCCGTCCCCAAGAGCGCCCCCACCAGTGAGGCCACCAAGGACCTCGTGGGCGAGATCCGCGGCCACGGCGGCGCCCTGCATCAGGACACCGGCGCCGACCTGATGGTCACCGGCTTGACCGCCGTCAACATCGACGTCAGCACCAAACTCTCCGACGCGCTCGTGCCCTACCTGGCCATCGTCGTGGGCCTGGCCCTGGTCCTGCTCCTGCTGGTCTTCCGGTCGATCGTGATCCCGCTCAAGGCCGCCCTCGGCTTCCTGCTCAGCGTGGTCTCGACCCTCGGGGTCCTGGTCGCGGTCTTCCAGTGGGGCTGGCTGAAGGACCTCTTCGGCGTCGACCAGACCGGACCCATCGTCAGCCTGCTGCCCATCGTGCTGATCGGCGTGGTGTTCGGACTCGCCATGGACTACGAGGTCTTCCTCGTCTCCCGGATGCGGGAGGAGTACGTCCACGGCGCCGAACCCACACAGGCCATCGTGCAGGGTTTCCGGCACAGCGGCCGGGTGGTCACCGCCGCCGCGGTCATCATGGTCTCCGTCTTCTCCGGATTCCTCCTCGACGCCGAGGTGCTGATCAAGTCCATCGGCCTGGGGCTCGCCGCCGCCGTGTTCTTCGACGCCTTCGTCGTCCGGATGACCATCGTCCCGGCGGTGATGGCCCTGCTCGGCCACCGCTCCTGGACCCTGCCGAAGTGGCTGGACCGAATCCTGCCCGACGTGGATGTCGAGGGCGAGAAACTGCGCCACGCGCTCGAAGCCGAGCCGACGGACTCCGCGCCTGAACCCGTGCTCGCCGGTGTCGCCGCGGGGGTCCACACGGGCTCGGACGACCACGGCGCCCCCCGCACCCTCACCGGCGTCCCCACTTCTGGCGGCCCGGACACGCCGACACCTGCCCAGCAGGCCCCCGGGAAGGCACGCGGACTGTCCAGGCTCAAGAAGCGCCGCGCACGGGGCAGCGACGCCACCGCCCCCGCCGACACGAAGGAGTCGGAGGCACCCGCACAGCAGGCCCCCGGGAAAGCGCACGGACTGTCCAGGCTCAGGCAGCGCCGCGCACAGGGCGGTGACGCCACCGTCCCCGCCGAGACGACGGAGTCGGAGGCACCGGTACGCAGGAAGCTCCTGAAGAACCCGATGCGCAGGAGTTGACGAGAGCGAGCCGTAGCACCGGCTTCCGCACCGGCTCCTGACGTGGCGGCCGACTCTCCCCGGCCGTCTCCCCTGCCCCGCCCGCCGGCCCGATCCCCCCGGGCCGGCGGGCGGCCTGACATCGCGAAGGGCCTGTCCCGTGACCGCACCGAGTGCCCCCGTTCCCGCCCCACGCCCGGACGAGCGCCAGTTCCTTCAGGCCCTGACGAGCGATCCCGAGCAACGGGTGATCGGCTCGGTCGTCTCCCGGCTCGCCTCGTGGCGGCGGGCCGACCGGGCCCGTCCCTGGGTCCGGCGGTGGGGGGTCCCGGTCTTCTGCTTCGCGGGCGGCAGCGACGCGTACCTCAATCCCCACAACGTCGGCAATCCCCAGCTGCCCCTCGTCCTCGCCTTCTGCATCCCACTGCTGTGGCGGGAACGACGCCCCATGCTGGTCTTCGCCCTCACCACGGCCGTTTCCGTCGTGTCTCTTTCTCTGGGTGTGCTGACCGGCGCCGAATTCGCCCGGGTGGTCGCCCTCTTCAATGTCGGCCGTCACTGCACGCCGCGCCAGCTAGCCGTCGCCACCGGCGTCACCCTCGTGCAACTCGTCGCATGGGCCTACTTCTTCTGGCGCGGCCAGCAGCTGGAGTACGTCACGCGTCCGGAGCCCGTGACATTGATGGTGATGGTCGCCGTAGTGGCGTTCGCGGCACTGGGCCTGCTCCTGCGGCTGGCCTACGCCTACATCGACGCCCTGAAGAAGCAACGCGACCAGCAGGCCCGTCTCGCCACCGCGCAGGAACGCGCCCGCGTCTCCCGCGAGATGCACGACATCCTCGGCCACACCCTCGCCGTCATCGTCGGCCTCGCCGACGGCGCCGCCGCCCTCACCGAGAGCAAGCCCGAACGCGGCGCCCAGACCCTCCGCATCATCAGCGCCAGCGGCCGCGATGCCCTGGCCGAACTGCGCCGCCTACTCGCCGTCATCGGCGACGACCGCGAATGTCAGGGCCGGTCGCACGACGTCCCGCTCGCCCCGCAGCCCAGCCTCGCCGACCTCGACGCGCTGCTCGACCGGGTCCGCGCCGCCGGCCCCACCGTCGCCCTGCACGCGCACGACGACCTCACCGGCCTGGCCCCGGGACTCCAGCTGTCCGCCTACCGCGTCATCCAGGAGGCCCTGACCAACACCGTCAAGTACGCCGCCTCCGACACCTCGGTCCACGTCTCCATCGCCGCCAACCCCGACACCGTGCGCCTCACGGTCGAGGACACCGGCCCGCCCCGTACCCCGCGTGCACGCCGTGGCCGGACGGGCAGCGGCCGGGGGCTGGTCGGCATGCGCGAGCGCGCCGCCCTCTACCGGGGCGAGGTCACCGCCGGCCCCAACCCTCACGGCGGCTGGACCGTCCACGCCACCCTCATCCCCAACCCGCCGGTCAACTCCCTGGAGAAGGACCCCGCTTGACCATCGTCCTCACCGTCGACGACAAGGCGCTGCAGCGGATTGGGCTTCGGCATGCTGCTGGAGGCTCAGCCCCGGCCTCACCGTCGTCGGCGAGGCCGCAGACCAGCGCAGCAGTCCGTGCCGTCGCCGAACTCCGCCGATGCCGTCCTGACGGATGTCCGCATGCCCGGCATGGACGGTATCGAGACCACACGGCACATCGTCGAGTCCGGCGGACCTCCCGGGGTCCCTGCTGACCAGCTTCGAACTGCACGAGTACGCCTACGGCGCGCTGCGCACCTGAGCCAGCGGGTTCCGGCTCGCGGACGCCCACCCGGACGAACTCCTGGTGGGGATCAGGACGGTCGCGTGCGGTGACGCCGTGGACGTGCCCGCCATCCCGCGCCGCCTGCTGGAAACCGTCACCGCGCAGATCGCCCGGCCCGAGCTCGGCATCGCCGCGACCCGCGTCTGACCGGCCTGCCCAGCATGAGCGCAAGGCCCTGGCCGAAATTGCCGCCTGGTCACGATCGGCGTACAACCCACGACACGGGACTCGCCCGGCCGACCCCACCGCGCCTCCGCCCAGAGTCGACGCGCCTTCCTACCGCGGTACTACTCGGCACTGCCGTATTCGGTCCCGCGGTGCCGATGACATGCGCGTTTTCCCGCCTAGTTTGACGGCAGGGTCGCACACGCCTCGTCCCCGCCGTGATCCGGGCAAACCCTCTCCCCAGCCAACCCTGCCGGTCCCGCTCCGGGCACCGCCGCCCATCGCACGCAGCCGCCTGCGCTGCGGTGCCCGCCCAGCAGTTGGTCATCAGTGACGACGACAGGAGAAACTCATGGGACCGTATGCACGCACAGGTCTGGCCGGGATCGTGAGCTGCGGCGTTCTGTTCACCGCCGTCCTCATCGGGCGGCCGGACGGCACCGGCAACGACGAGAACGCCAAGGACGAGCGACCGCAGCCGGGGCCCTACGTCGCTCTCGGCGACTCCTACACCTCCGGCCCGAAGATCCCCCGACAGTCCGGGACACCGGCCGGCTGCGACCGATCCGACCACAACTATCCTGCGGTGGTGGCACGCCAACTCGGCGTCACGGCTGCCGACTTCCGTGATGTCAGCTGCAGCGGTGCCACCATCACCAACCTCAGCGCGCCGCAAAAGACGTCCAACGGCACCAACCCCGCCCAGCTTTCGGCCCTCTCGACGCGGACGCGGCTGGTCACCCTCGGCATCGGCGGCAACGACATCGGCTTCGGCTCGACGGTCACGAAATGCGTCACGATGGGCGCGATGTACCGTGCGACCGGCAGCGACCGTCTCTTCTCCGACGATGCGCCCTGCAAGAAGCAGCACGTCGACGGCGGCATCGACGAAGTGGCACAGAAGATCCAGGCGACCGGCCGACAGCTGTCCGCGGCGCTGGTCGAGATCGAACGGCGTGCGCCGAAGGCCCGGGTCTACGTCGTCGGCTATCCGGCGATCCTGCCCGCCGAAGGCAAAGGCTGCGGCAGGGAACTGCCCCTCGCGCCCGGTGACGCGACCTACCTGCACGACAAGGGGAAGCAGCTCAACACCATGCTGCGCGGGCAGGCTGAGGCCGTCGGAGCGACGTACGTCGACACCTACTCCCCGTCCGTCGGCCACGACGCCTGCTCCGCGCAGAAGACCCGCTGGATCGAGCCCCTGCGGCCCAGCAGTCCAGCCGCCGCCGTCCACCCGAACGCGCACGGCGAGCAAAGCATGGCCGACGCCGTGCTCCGCGCGATCGGCGACTGAACGCCCGCAGGAGGCAGGGGACTTCCAGTCGCCGGCGACCGGCCCGTCCGGTCCACCCCGCGGCACCCCCCTCGTCGCCGGCATGGTCCCACCCACAGGAAGAACCCAGGCAGCATGCCCACCGTTCTCATCGTCAACGACCAGGAGCTGCGACGCCTTTGCTATCACCTCCTGCTGGATTCCGAGCCGGACCTGAGCCCGGTCGGCGAGGCGGCCGGCGGTGCCGAGGCGGTCCGCATGAGCACCGCGCTTCGCCCGGACGTCGTCCTCATGCACATCTTCAAGCCCGGCACGGACTCAATCGACACCGTCCGCCGCATCGCACGCGGCGACAGCCCGCCCCACCCTCGCGTACTGGTGCTTGCCCCCGTCGGGCCCGACGGGTACGCCTGGGCCGCGCTGGCGGCCGGTGCTGACGCACTGCTTCCGGAGAACACCGCCCCGCACGAGCTGACCGCGGCCATTCGCGCGGTGGAGGCCGGAGGCGCCGTCATCCCGCCCGGTCTCACCCGCCAGCTTATCGACACCATCCGACGACGGCCGCCCGCCTCCGCGTCCCTCCCGACGGAACGGCTCGGCGCACTCACCGAACGTGAACGTCAGGTCCTTGCCGCCGTGGCCTCCGGCTGGAGCACCACCGAGATCGCCGCACACCTGTCTCTCGCCCCGACCACCGTCAAATCCCACGTCTGCCGCATCCTCACCAAGATCGGCGCCCGCAGCCGCGTCCAGGCAGTAGCCTTCGCCTACGAGTCGGGCCTGACCGAACCGCACACCACTCGCTCGCCGCTCCCAGCGCCCGGCCGCGCCCGCCCGACCCTGTGAGGCGGACCGTGGACCACTCGTCGCAGCCGCAAGGAGTGGCACCCTAGTACTGCACCGGTGTTTGTTCTGAGTGCTGGGCAGTTGTCATGGGCTATGTCCGCTGTAGTGACTGATACGGGCTTGGTGTTGTCGTCTGCAGCGCCATGTCGGCCAGTGCAGGATGTGTTCGTCGGCGCCGAGTTCGCGGGCGCGCAGAACGGTCAGGCAGGCGTGGGCGGCCATGGCCAGGGTCATGTGGCGGTGCCAGCCGGGACAGCGGCGGACCTGGTAGTCATCCAGGCCGCACTCCTGCTTCGCGGTCTGGAAGCACTCCTCGACAGCCCATCGGCTGCCCGCGATGCGGATCAACTCGTCCAGGGTCGTGTCGGCGGAGCAGTAGGCGATGTAGTAGGAGATCTCCTCGGGCGGGGCTGACACTGCGGCGGGCGAGAACCCAGTGCCGGCGATCCTCGCGGTGCCAGGGCCTCACTTCGACACGGGCCCAGTCGTAGATCCGCCGGCCGTGAGCCCCCGCGCCGCAGGGGCGGCGTTTCCACTTCTGCCGCGGCAGACCGGGAAACAGGTCGTGGACGGGATGGTCGAGGGCCCAGCGGGTGACGACGGCGTCGTGCCGGGTTGTGGCCATGACATGGAAGACATCGGCCTGCTCCAGCTCGAACCGCCAGCCCTTGCTGAAGCCGTAAGCGGCGTCTGCCGTCACCCACCTGAACGGGATCCGCTCGGCGATCGCCCGGCGGACCATCGTCTTGGCCATGGCCACCTTCGTCTCGAAGGCGACGTGGTCGTCGATGCCGGACCGGCGGCGTCGATCCCGGTCGTCCGTCCCTGACGTGGGCAGATACAGGCTGCGGTCGATCAGCGTCCGTCCGCGGCCGGAAACGTAGGCGAGGAACACAAACAGCGGGTACTGGATGGTTGCCGGAAGCATCACGACCAGCAGCCCGGGCCCTACCCGGCACGAGGCGGTCGAAGATCAGGGCGTGGCAGGGTGCTCGTCACCCGAGTGCGAAGCGCTTGGTGTCCGGGCGCCGAACGCCGATCTCGTGTCTGTTCCGCAGCGTGGTGAAACACTTCACTCCCGGTCAGCAGCGCGTCGGTGATTTCGCCCGCACGGGAGTTCGATCTCTGGCGGGTGCAGGAGGCGCGAAAGTCGGAGGTGAAGGCGCGGCTGCGCGACGGGGGGCGGCCACGGGGTAGATCCGCCTGGAGCGGGGGTCGGTGAACCAACGGTGGATCAGGCCGCGGGCCAGTCCGGTGCGGGACGGGGCCCGGGGCAGTGTGCCCGGCGACCCGGAACAGGTGATCGCCGTCCAGTGTCAGGTGCAGGGCGCGGGCGATCGCGGCGAGGATCGACTCGGAGGGCACCGGGCCGCGCTGCTGCTCGATGCGGGCGTAGTAGTCGGCGGACATGCCGGCCAGCAGCGCGGCTTCCTCGCGGCGCAGGCCCCGGAGCGACGCCGCGGCCCACGCGGCAGACCGGCGTCCTCGGGCTGCAGGGCCTTGGACGCCAGTGATGTATGCCGAAGGTCATCCTTTTGCCATGAGTTCGGCGTCGCTCCAGCGCCGGATGGATGGTCCTGTGGCCCTGGAAGGAGCGCCCGCAGTCATCAATGGCGTCGAGGAACCCGCCGTACCGGGGAAGGCACGCTGCAAACGCGGGGTGGTCAGAGCAGGGTGCCACCGGGGCTTCGATGCGCCGGCAACCCACCCCTCTCACCATGCGGGACCCACGCATACCGGCACGTGCGTCCGTATGCCGCCACCTCCGTCGATGCCTCCGAGCGGCGAGATTCAGCGAGAAAAACCGCGCAACGGATCGCCACACACAGTTCAATGACGCAAGAAAAATGATACGAAGCAACAAAATTAGCGATTGATTGCAGCAGGGTCTCGGCCCTAACATTCAGCGAGAACCCGGTGAGCCACCCGGAATTACCGACGATTCCACTTCGATGCGCCCCACTATTCAAATCGGGCCGCAATCGCCCGGGTCCGCAGAGATCTCAACAATGGGCCGAAACAGAGGTGTAGCGGTATCCGCCGCTGCCGGGCCCGTAACAAGGGAGCGTTCTGGTGAAAGTGGTCTGCACATCCGGCGTATTCTCTCGCCGTTCGGCTGCGGGTGTGGCAGCAGCTGGTCTTGTACTGACTCTGACGGCCTGCGGGACAAACTCCGGGTCCGGCGGCAAGGTGGAAGGCATCGGTCTGGTCTCCGCGGTGGATCTCACCATTTGCACGCAGCTGCCGTACAAGCCCTTTGTGTACAAGGACGGCGGCAAGGTCGTCGGCTTCGATGCCGATCTGCTGAGCCTGCTGGCCAAGGATCTAGGCGTCGAACCGAAATTTCTGAGCATCGAATGGTCGCAGATCACTTCCGGCGGCGCCTTTGCTGCCAAGAAATGCGACATAGGCACGGGCGCCATGACCATCACCGAGGAGCGAAAAAGGGCCATCAGAATTTCCGATCCCTACATGGATGCCACCCAGGTCCTGTTCGTGAAGAAGAGCTCCGGCTATAGATCTCTTGCCGACCTCACAGGCAAGAAGGTCGGAGTCCAGTCGGGGACCACCGGCCAGAAGTACGCAAATTCGCAGGCCAAGAAGTACGGGTTCACCACAGTTGTCTTCGAAGACCTCGCACTGCTCACCAACAATGTGAAGTCCGGCCGTGTGGATGCGGGGATCAACGACAACGGCGTGCTGTACAACTTCACCAAGAACAATCCTGACACCGCCGTGGTGGACGAGTTCCGTACCGGTGAGCAGTACGGGTTCGGAGCGGACCGGAAGGGTGCGAACGGAGCCAAGCTGCTCGCAAAGCTCAACGCCGTACTTGCCAAGGCCAAGTCGGACGGGGACTACGACCGGCTCTACAAGAAATGGTTCGGAGTTGACCGCGGTGAGTAGCGCGACTGTCATCGAAGAACGAACCGCGCTGAGTCCACGCCGCAAGGCCCGACGCAACCGCATCCTTCAGTACGTCGTGATCGCCATGCTCGCCGTGGGGGCGGCCGCGAGCGCCGACTGGGGCCAGATCGCGCACGTATTCCTCGAACCGCAGCTAATCAGGTCTGCCTTTGCGGACGGACTGCTGTCGGCGCTTGTCAAGACTCTCGAGTACACCGCCGGCGCCTTTCTGATCGGTCTCGTGGCAGGGACGGTGCTCGCACTGATGCGGCTCAGCCCGATCGGTCCATACCGGTGGTTCGCGATGGCCTACATCGAGTTCTTCCGCGGGCTCCCGGCCGTCATCGTGTTCATCGCCTTCAGCCTGCTCCCGCTGGCGTTCGGCGGATTGATCATTCCCTTCGATCCTTATGGCGTGGTCTGGCTCGCTCTGGGAATCGTCGCGGCGGCCTATATGGCCGAAACGATCCGGGCAGGAATCCAGGCTGTCCCGAGAGGGCAGGTCGAAGCCGCCCGCTCACTGGGTATGCCGGCGGGTCTCGCGATGCGCAAGATCGTGCTGCCACAGGCCTTCAGGATCATATTGCCGCCGCTCACCAATGAACTGGTGCTGTTGGTCAAGGACTCGTCCCTGGTGTTCATCATCGGCGTCTCGGCCACCGGCAACGAACTCACCGGCTTCGGCCGGGAACTGGCCAATACGCAGTCGAACCTTACCCCTCTGGTCACCGCCGGCCTCTGCTATCTGATCATCACCCTTCCGTTGGGTTTCTTGGCTCGGCGGCTGGAATCCTCCTCCGTAAAGGCTCGCTGATGGCTGCTTCCGGAACCGAACTGATCGAGATCAAGGGGCTGCACAAGTCCTTCGGTGACAACCATGTGCTTCGAGATATCGACTTCGCCGTCGGTGAGGGTGAGGTCGTCTGCCTCATCGGTCCGTCCGGTTCCGGCAAGTCGACTCTTCTTCGCTGCGTCAACCTGCTTGAGCGTCCAGACGGCGGAGCGGTGATCGTGCGGGGTGAGAACCTCGCGGACCCGGACTGCCACCTCGACGCGGCCCGGCGACACGTCGGGATGGTGTTCCAGCAGTTCAACCTGTTCCCGCACCTGTCCGTGCTGGAGAACTGCACGGTCGCCCAGAAGACAGTGCTGGGGCGTAAGACCGCCGAGGCCGACAGGATCGCCCGCGCCAACCTCGAACGGGTCGGGCTCACCGAGAAGGCCGCCGCCTATCCCGCCCAGATCTCCGGCGGACAGCAACAGCGGGTCGCGATCGCCAGAGCGCTCTCCATGGATCCGATGCTGATGCTGTTCGACGAGCCGACGTCGGCACTCGACCCGGAGCTCGTGGGAGACGTTCTCACGGTGATGCGAGACCTCGCCGAGGAGGGCATGACGATGCTCGTGGTCACCCACGAGATGGCTTTCGCCAGGGAAGTTGCCGACCGGGTCGTGTTCATGGACGGCGGAGTCGTCGTCGAGCAGGGCACCCCGGACAATGTGATCGGCAACCCGCGCCATGAGCGGACCCGAGCATTCCTCCGGCGCGTGCTGGATCCCACCCATGCGTTGCCGGCCTGAGTTACAGCCGGGGCCGGTCGATCAGCCGGGAGAGCACGATGACGCTCTTCGTCCGGTCGATCACCGGCGCCTCACGGACTCGCTGGATCGCCTGTTCCAGATGCGTGATGTCCCGGGCCAGCATGTGCACCATCGCGTCCGCGGAGCCCGACACCGTGCACGCCTCGATGACCTCCGGGATCTCCCCGAGGGACTCCCCCAGGGCTCCTGGGGTCGGGTTGCCCTTGCAGTACACCTCGACGAAGGCCTCGGTACGCCAGCCCATTGTCTGGGTGTCGATGAGGGCGGTGAACCCGCGGACGGCCCCGGTGGCGACCAGGCGGTCCAGCCGCCGTTTGGCGGCGGGCGCGGACAGCCCGGCCGCCTCCCCGATCTCGGCGTAGGTGCTTCGGGCATTGCGGACGACGCACCGCATGATCTCTTCGTCGATGGAGTCCACGAACTGCCTCCGTCTGGTCCCGCTGGTGATCGGGCTTTCCGCCCCGGACGCAAGATTGTGCCCCTCATCTCCGGCGAAGAGCAAGAAACAAAACTGATCGGGCTCAGAACGTCTCATCATTGCGCTGCTTGCCGATCGCGGAAATCGAAAAAGGCCCTCCGGCCACCGACCCGACAGGAGATCACTATGCCCGCAGGGCTCAGTGCCGAGGAGGCGTCCGCACTGGCGGCCGTGGACGAGGACGCGATCGCGACCGTGCTGCTCGACGTGCTCACGGTTCCGAGCGTGACCGGGAGCGCCGCCGAGTCGGAACTGCAACACCGGCTCGCCGGGCACCTCGACCGGCTCGGGCTCGATGTCGATCTGTGGTCCATGGACCTGCCCGAGCTTCGCGCCGACCCTGCCTTCCCCGGATCTGAGGCACCCCGCGACGAAGCCTGGGGGCTCGTGGCGACCACGCCTGACGGCGGGGACGGGCCGACGATGATCCTGCAGGGGCACGTCGACGTCGTACCCGCGGGTGACCGGGCGCAGTGGGACGGTGATCCGTTCGTGCCGAGGGTGGCCAATGACCTTGTTCACGGCCGCGGAGCCTGCGACATGAAGGCCGGCTTGGTGGCCAACCTCGCGGCGCTGGCCGCGATCCGGGCGAGCGGGGCGGAACTGCGCGGCCGGGTGGCGGCGCACTGTGTGGTGGGCGAGGAGGACGGCGGAATCGGAGCCTTCGGGACGCTCCGGCGCGGACACACCGGCGACGCGTGTGTCATCACCGAACCGACGGGCGGCACCTTGGTGACCGCGACGGCCGGCGCACTGACCTTTCGCATCGAGGTCGCAGGCAAGGCCGCCCACGCGAGTACGCGTGACGCCGGGGTCAGCGCCATCACCGCGTACGGAGCGATCCACGCGGCTCTGACCCGGTTGGAGGCCGAGCGCAATGTCGCTCCCGACCCCTTGCTGGCGGAATACCCGACCCCTTACGCGCTGTCCGTCGGCACGCTGCGCTCGGGCGACTGGCCGAGCACCGTCCCCGACCTGCTCGTGGCCCAGGGCAGGCTGGGCGTACGGCTCGACGAGGACCCGGCGGCCGCCCGCGCCGACTTCGAGCGCTGCGTCGCCGAGGTCTGTGCGGCCGATCCGTGGCTGCGCGATCACCCCGCGGCCGTGACGTGGCCCGGAGGCCAGTTCGCCAGCGGCCGACTGCCCGCGGGCCATCCCCTGCGTGACCTCGTCCGGACCGCGTACGCCGATGTCGCGGACGGCGGTGCCGTACCGCGCGAGCGCGGTGCGCCCTACGGAAGCGACTTGCGGCTCTACTCCGCGGCCGGCATACCGACCCTGCACTTCGGGCCGGGCGACGTACGCCTCGCCCACAGCCCCCAGGAACAGGTCTCGATCAGCGAGACAGTCGACGTGACCCGCGCACTGGTACTCACCGTGCTGCGCTCGGTCGGCACCAAATGACGCAGAAGGAGTCTCAATGACGAAGTCAAACCGCTTGCGCGACCGGCAGGGCGGGGGTGAAGACCCGGTTGTCGCGCAACAGGGCCCACAGGACGCTGGCTGGACCGCCGACTCGTCGTTGTCGATTTTCCTCGACCACAGGGTCGCGCGGTTTCGTCGATTACCGCGGCCCAGTGGTGGCCCTTGCCAGCGTCGAGGCCGACCCGGGCCCGTCGCTCGTTCACTCGCCTCTCCTCGTTCCGCGCAGCGTGCCGTCGGCCCGAGAAACACCCCGCCGTCATCTCCGTAATCAGCGACCGCACAAGGCGCGCACATCTCAATCAGCAGCCAGGGCGCCCCGGAGAGCCGGGCGGCCACTCCTGCTGAGCCACTGAAGAAAAGAACTCATCAGCCACACCCGGCCCGCCCGGGCCCACAACAACTTACGGAGAAACTCATGACGTCGTCGTCCACCGACACGCGCCTGCCCGGCGTCGCGACCGAACAGGCGATCCACGTCGTCGAGTCGCACTCGGCCGCCAACTACAGTCCACTCCCGGTGGTTGTCCGCGAAGGCGAGGAGGCGTGGGTATGGGACGTCGAAGGGAACCGCTACCTCGACATGCTCGCCGGCTACGGCGCCCTGAACTTCGGCCACCGCCACCCCGCGCTCATCGCGGCAGCCCAGGAGCAGTTGGAACGGCTCACCCTCACCAGCCGGGCCTTCCACAGCGACCAGCTCGGTGTCTTCTGCACGGAGCTGGCCGAGCTGTGCGGCATGGACCTCGTACTGCCGATGAACACCGGCGCGGAAGCAGTGGAGACAGCCCTGAAGATGGCGCGTAAGTGGGGCTACCAGGTCAAGGGCATCCCCGAGGGGCGTGCCAAGATCATCGTCGCGGGGGGCAACTTCCACGGACGCACCATCAGCGTCATCAGCTTCTCCGACGATGCTGTCGCGCGGCGCGGCTTCGGGCCGTACACGCCCGGGTTCGTCAGTGTCTCCTACGGCGATGCCGAGCAGCTCGAGGCGGCCATCGACGACGACACCGCCGCCGTGTTGATCGAACCCGTTCAGGGCGAGGGTGGGGTGGTCATTCCGCCCGCCGGCTACCTCGCCACCGTCCGTCGGCTGTGCACCCGGCACAACATCCTGATGCTCGCCGATGAGATCCAGTCGGGCCTCGGCCGCACCGGGACGACCTTCGCCTGTGACCACGAGGGCGTCACCCCTGACGCGTACATCCTCGGCAAGGCCCTCGGCGGCGGCATCCTGCCGGTGTCCGCGGTCGTTTCCACCCGAGAGGCGCTCGGGGTTTTCCGGCCAGGCGAGCACGGCAGCACCTTCGGTGGCAATCCGCTGGCGAGCGCGGTGGGCACTGCGGTCGTCCGGCTGCTGAAGGAGGGCACCTACCAGGAACGGAGCGCACAGCTCGGCACACACCTCGAAGCCCTGCTGCGAGCACTTCCCTCGGAGCATGTGTCAGCCGTACGGTGCCGCGGCCTCTGGGCCGGGGTGGATGTCATCGGCCGGGTAGGGCGCGATGTGTGCATGGGCCTGCTGCGCAGAGGAGTCCTGGCCAAGGACACCCACGGATCAACCGTCCGACTCGCGCCGCCCCTCGTCGTGAAATCGGCGGAACTGCAATGGGCCGTGGAGCAGTTGGCGGCGGTGTTGGCCGCCGACGATCGCAGCGACCTGCCCCCGGAGGGAATTTCACCCAGCGCTGTCTCCCCGCAATGGCGTTCCTAGGGCCTGTGTGACGTCATGATCAATCGGTTGCCTTCAGCAGGTCGTTGATCCAGATGATGGAGGCGCGGAGGTGGAGGCCGGCGAGGCAGCTCTCGAGTGTTTTGTCGCATCGAGTCGCGATGCCCCGTCAGGCCTGCCCCAGGCCGGGTCCGGGGACGGCCGACAGGCAGACGGATCCGCACCTGCTGCAGCACGGGGACGAATTGCGGGCTGTCGGCTGCCTGTCCTGCGGTCAGGACGAACGACAACGGACGGCACTTGCGGTCTGCGGCGAGATGAACCTTGCTCGTCAGCCCGCCACGGGACCTGCCGAGCAGGGCTTGTTTCAAGCGGAGCTTGCGCCGTCGCCTGATGTGCCGCCGCTCTTCCTGGTCGGGGGCGTCGCTTCCTTCTTGTCCGTTCTGTTCCGGCGGGCCGCCGCCCCCTTTTACCGGGCCCGTTCCTGGTCGGCGGCGGCTTCCTCGAGGGCGTCCATGACCTCCTGGCCGATGCACATGCCGACGGCGTCGTGGTAGGCGCGGGCGGTGGTGGAGTCCACGCTGACCAGGGATAAGTCTGTCCTTTCCCTGGCGGGCGGCCTCGGCGATCACGCCTTCCAGCAGTGCGGTGAAGACGCCGGCTCCCTTCAGACCCGGAAGCGGCCGTAGACCGTCGGCCACGGGCCGAACTCACGTGGCATCTCCCGCCACTGGCTGCTGGTGCGCAACCGCCAGATCACCCCCTCGAACTGCTCCCGCAGCCGCTCGGGGTACGGGCCGTACTCGCCCATCGGCAGAAACGGCTCGATCAACTTCCACTGCTCGCCTGTGAGTTGCCTGCGCGTCACGACCGTCTTCCTACCGGACCCACCTTCCACGCGGATCCGCATCGGCCAGATCGAGCACGACCTCACACAGGCCCTAGTACCCCGGTACTAGCCGGCGTCGCCGTATTCCCGCCCACAGTGCCGTAGCGCCAGTCGATACCGCTTCTAGATTGAAACCCGGGCCTGGTCAGGCCCGTCCACGCAAAGACCTCTTTCCTGGCGGGAACAAATCCGTGGCCACCATCCTGCACCGACTCTCCGCCTCGCCTTTGCCCTGTTCGAGGGCGAGAAGTCGCGCCACGCCCTCGACGCCCAGCAGGCCGCCCATCCCACGGCCCCCTTCTCCTCGGCTTCGGCCCCGGCTCCGGCGGCGCGGGCGCTGGCCAGGCCAGGACGACCGCAGAACCCGAGCCGTTGTCAGCCGTACGATCGCGGAAGAGCGGTCGGCCCCGGTCGGCGTTCTTCCCGAGTCGCCGCTCGTCTGTCCATTCCCCCGGGACCGGCGAGCGGATCGCCTGCACCGCGAAGGGCACAGACCTTGACACCCACGCCCCCACAGGATTCCCGGCCCGGTCGAACCGTCCCCAGCCGACCCGAGCTGCCCGAGGCACTGACGAACGACGCTGAGCAACGGGTGATTGTGTCGATCATCGCTCGGCTGTCTTCCTGGCGGTGGGCGGACCGGACCCACCCCCGGGTCCGGAGGTGGGGCGTACCGCTGTTCTGCGCCATCCTGGGACTGCCGTCCATACTCAACCCCGCCGGCGAATCCGGGGTCGCCGAAGAGCTGGTCCTCACCGTCGCCATAGCCGTCCCGCTGCTGTGGCGGGAGCGCAGGCCCATGCTGGTCTTCGCGCTCATCACTGCCACCGCCGTGCTGACGGCCTCCACAGGGTCCCTCCACGGCGCCAACGCCAGTGCTGACGTCGCCCGCATCGTGGCCCTGTTCAACGTCGGTCGCTTCGGCACCCCCCGCCAGCTGCTCATCGCCGTCACCATCTCCCTGATGCAGCTGGTCGCCTGGGCCGCCGGGCTGTGGGGTGACGGCCAGCCGGAGTACGCCACACGCCCGGAAATCCTCGTGCTGCTGGGGATGGTGACGGTGACGGCCATCGCCGGCCTCGGCCTCGCCAACCGCCTGGTGAACGTCGTCATCACCGCCCTGCAGAAGGAGAAGGACCAGCAGGCCCGCCTCGCCGTCGCCCAGGAACGCGCCCGCGTCTCCAAGGAGATGCACGACATCCTCGGCCACACCCTGGCCGTCATGGTTGGCCTCGCCGACGGCGCCGCGGGCCTGACCGAGACAAAGCCCCAGCGCGGTGCCGAGACCCTGCGGATCATCGCCGACAGCGGCCGTGGCGCCCTCGCCGAATTGCGCCGCCTGCTCGCCGTCATCGGCGACGACAACGACCGGCCGCCGGATGCCCCGCTCGCCCCGCAGCCCGGCCTGGCCGACCTCGATCCGCTGATCGAACGCGTCCGTGCCGCCGGACCGAGCCTCACCCTCAGCACAGACGGCGACCTCACCGCGCTGGCCCCCGGTCTCCAGCTCGCCGTCTACCGCATTGTCCAGGAAGCCCTCACCAACACCCTCAAGTACGCCGCCGCCGACACCTCCATCAGCGTCCGGGTAGCCGTCCGCTCCGAGACGGTCCACGTCGATGTCGAGGACACCGGCCCCCTCCACGCACCCCGCTCCCGCAGACGGAGCGCAGGAAGCGGCCGCGGTCTGGTCGGCATGCGCGAGCGCGCGGCCATCTATCAGGGCCAGGTCACCGCCGGCCCCAACCAAGAAGGCGGCTGGAGCGTCCACGCCCGCCTCCTGACCACCCCGCCCTCCCCCACTCTCGGCTCCGCTCGAGCGGGGGGACCCCCATCCACGACCACAACGGAGAACCCCCGCGCATGACCACCGTGCTTATCGTCGACGACCAGGCCCTGCAACGCCTCGGCTTCAGCATGCTCCTGGAACAGCACCCCGACCTCACCCTCATCGGTGAGGCCACCCACGGTGCCGAAGCCGTCCGCAAGGCCGCCGAGCTCAAGCCCGACGTCGTTCTCATGGACGTCCGCATGCCGGGCATGGACGGCATCGAGGCCACCAGACGCATCATCGAGTCCGGCGGACGCTCCCGCATCCTGGTCCTGACCACCTTCGACCTCGACGAATACGCCTACGACGCCCTGCGCGCCGGAGCGTCCGGGTTCCTGCTCAAAGACGCCCTGCCCGACGAACTGGTCTCCGGCATCCGCGCGGTGGCCGCCGGAGACGCCGTCATCTCGCCCGGTCTCACCCGCAAGCTCATCGACGCCTTCGGCAGCCGAATGCCGGGCCACACGCCCGAACAGCAACGGCAGCTGGCCCGCCTCACCAACCGCGAACGCGAAGTACTCACCGCCATCGCGACCGGCTGGAGCAACACCGAGATCGCCGAACGCCTCTGCCTTGCCGAGTCCACCGTCAAGTCGCACGTGGGCAGTATCCTCACCAAGATCGGGGTCCGGGACCGGGTCCAGGCCGTGATCTTCGCCTACGACACCGGCCTCGTCAGACCCGCCTGAACATGGCCGGAGGACGTCGTACCAGGCTCGGAAGCCGGTTCCTGGGCTTCAGATAGCGGGCGACGCTTCCTTCGACACAACAGCGCGCCCCCGATCGCCATCAGAGCGACCAGGGCGAAGGCGGGGCCGCCCAGCGTCAGGACGCGCTGGAGAGAGGTCGCGGCGGCGTATCCGACACCTGCTTCCGCTGTGGCCCACACACAGGCGGCGATGACGCTGTAGGGAGCGATGCGCCGGTAGGGCAGGCGTGTGGCGCCCGCGAAGTGCGGGGCGACAGTGCGCACCACCGGCAGGAAACGAGCCAGGAAGACCGCTCGGCCGCCGTGGCGCGTCATCAGCGTCTCGGCCTGATGCCATGCGGCACCCGGTATCCGACGGCCTATGCGGCCTCCGCGCAGCTGATCACCGAGGAGTCTGCCGGTGCGATGGGCGAGGAAGTCACCCGCCACCACGGCTCCGGCCGCGGCAGCGATCACGAGGGGAAGGCTGATGTGGCCGGTGCGGGCCAGCGCGCCAGCGGTCAGGAGCAGGGTGAGCGTGGGGATGAAAGCGCCGACGAGAAGGATCGACTCAGCCAGGACAGCGGCGGCCACCACCGCGTACGCCGAGGCCGGGGAGATGTGGCCGAGGATGTCGGAGAGCGCGTTCACCGCCGCGCCTCGACGGACTGCGGCTCGGGGTGCTCCGCGGAGACGAGGGGTCGTTGCAGGTGCCAGACGTAGGCGGGGGGAACGTTGGCCCACACCGTCCAGCGGCCGGTGGCATAGGTGCGCTGATAGGTGGCCATGATCTCGTCCACGGCGGCGTGGCGGCGGGCTTCGGCTCGTGATGCCGTCAGGGCACGGGCCTTGCGCGTGCCGAGGTAGGCGAAGTAGGTCAGCGTGCCGCCGGGGTGGAGCAGTTCCATGTAGCGGGCCATGATGCGCTCGACCTGCACGGGCGTGAAGTTGGTCAGCGGCAGCCCCGAGACGATGACGTCGTAGCGCTGGTCGGTGTCGAGCTGCTCGACGTAGGTCTGGTTCACGTTCACCTGCGCGGGCGCCAGGTGGGGATGCGTGGTGACGAGGTGGCGCAGTCGCGAGGCGAAGCGCGGGTTGGCCTCGACAATGTCCAGGCGGCTGGCTCGGGGCAGTTCGGGTATCAGGGTGCGGGTGACCGTGCCGGTCCCGGCACCGGCTTCCAGGACCGCCAGCGGGCGGGGCGCCTGAGCCCGTACGGGATCGGTCAGAGCGCGGGCCAGGGCCTTGCCGCTGGGGGCTATGGCACCCGTGGTGCGCAGATCACGGGCTGCCTCGATCAGGAACATCCATCCTTCGGCATTGCGCTGCGCCAGGACACGGTCGTGGGAGGTGGTCCAGTCGTTCATGGAATTGACGCTAGAAAGCCGCGTCCGGCATCGGACCCGTGGTTCTGCGACGGTGTCCCCCTACGAAAGTAGGGGACGGACATCGCCGATCGTCAGACTGAACGGCGCACAGGTCTGCCTAGGATGGCCCAGGTGAGCAGCAGAGAAGGCCGCAGGTGGGCGGCCTACGGGCGTGGGGCACTCGTGACGTTGTGCGTACTGGCCGCCGCACTGAACGCCGTCTCGATCGAAGGGGGCCGCCTGGTCCCCGTCATCGGTGCAGCGCTGGTGTGCGGAGTGGCCCTGCTCGTGCCCCGGCTGCGATGGCCCCTCGCGCCGCTGTTGGTCACCGTGGCCACGGCATGGTGGGGATGGCCACTGCTGCCCATGCTGTCAGTCGCCCTGTTCGACCTGGCTGTGGACCGCCGGGCGCGGGTGGCGGCGGGCTGTGCTGTCGCCGCGCTGAGCGCCAACCTGCTCAGCTACCGGGCCACCTCCCTGTGGACGGCGCAGTCCTACGCGTCCACGCTGCTCCTTCCGGTGCTGGCCGTGCTCGTCGGGCTGTGGCTGGGTGGCCGGCGCCGCCTGGTCCAGGCACTGGCAGCCGACGTCGAGCACCTGCGCATCGAGGCGAAGCTGCGCGAGGAAGCGGCCCGCATCGCGGAACGGTCCCGTATCGCCGCCGAGATGCACGACGTCCTGGCCCACCGCCTGAGCCTGATCGCGCTGCACACCGGCGTGCTGGCCACCAAGAACGACATGCTGCCCGCACCGGTCGCGGAACGACTCGGTCTGCTGCGCACGGCGTCCGTCGAAGCCCTCACCGATCTGCGCGACGTTCTCGGTGTGCTGCGCGACCCCGACACCACGCCGACCAGCGCCGCCCTTACGCCGATGATGAGGGAAGTAGGGGAACTGGCCGACGAGGCCCGCGCCGCCGGCCAGCACATTGAGCTGACCACCGACGGCCTTCCCGAGCAGGCTCCCACCACCCACCGTCTGGCCGTGTACCGCATCGTCCAGGAAGCACTGACCAATGCCCGCAAGCACGCCGACGGCGCTCCGGTGACCGTACGCATCGACTACGGACCGCCCGCCACACTCGTCGAGGTCACCAACCCCCCTGGCATTCCCCGCACGGACACCGTCGGCAGCGGGTACGGACTCGTCGGCCTGCGCGAACGCGTCACCGCCCTCGGCGGGCACCTGAACTCCGGACCGGCCGGCGCGGGCGCCTGGCGACTGGCCGCACGCATCCCCCACCCCGCCGGCATCGAACAGAACGGCACCCGCACATGATCCGCACCATGATCGTCGACGACGACGCCCTGGTCCGCCTCGGCCTGGCCGACCTCCTGGACGGCGACCCCGGCATCGAGGTCGTCGCCCAGGCCCCCGACGGCCTGAAGGCCATCGAACAGGCCACCGCCCACCGCATCGACGTCGCCCTCGTCGACGTACGCATGCCCCGCATGGACGGCATCACTGCCACCGCCCGCCTGCGAGCCCTTCCCCACCCGCCGAAGGTGATCACCCTGACCACCTTCGACCTCGACGAATACGTCTACAACGCCCTCGCCGCCGGAGCCGACGGCTTCCTCCTCAAGGACACCGACCCGGCCGAAATACTGCGCGCCGTCCACCTGGTGGCCGTCGGGTCGGCCATGCTCCACCCCACCGCGGCCCGCCGCCTCATCGACCGCTACCACGCCACCAACCAGCCCCAGGCCACCGCGGCCCGGGCCGGGTTGGAGCGACTCACCCCGCGCGAACGCGACGTGCTCGCCCTGCTGGCCCGGGGCGACACCAACGCCGACATCGCCGTTCACCTGGCGATGCGCGAGAGCACCATCAAGGCGCACGTTAGCCGCATCCTGACCGCGCTGGAGGTCACCAACCGCGTCCAAGCCGCCCTCGTGGCCCGCGACGTCGGCTTCACCTCCTCATGACTGCCTTGCCGGGCCGATGCCGTCGAGCCGATCCCTGGCGGAAGCCTTATTACAACCTTGAATGTCTTCGCCCTGTGCTCACACTCGGCGTCTGAGAAGCTGTTGTCTTTCTGGGCTTGAGGGCTGCGTTTCCGCTGGTCGGGCGTGGGGTTGGAGGTTCCGTGGGAGCAACGGCCTGTCGTGCTGTCGCTGCCCGGGAGGTCGTGGATGCCGTCGGTGGTTGGGCTGTTGGAACAGCGTGAGCTGGGTGCTCGCCGTCGCGTGGACGAGCTGTGTGAGGAGGCCGACCGCGTCCAGGCCGAGTTGGCCGCGCCGAGCTGGAATTGCAGGAGTGGGTTATCGCCCGCAGGCGGGTCGATACGGTGCTGGCTCCGGGCGGTGGCGACACCGCGGGCACGGAGATCACCTCGGATGTGCGGGATGCCGACGGTCGGTCGGCGCCCCGGGATGCGGTGAAGCCGAAGTCGCAGGTGCCCATGTGGCGGCAGGGGCTGGCCTGGTCGGTGCTGTCGTTGGACTACCAGCGCATCCTGCAGGTCGTGACGGACCGGGCCCGGCTCGGTCAGGGGCCGAACTCCTGCGGTATCTCCCGCCACTGCCCGCCCGTCTTGAACCGCCAGATCACGCCCTCGAACTGTTGGCGCAGCCGCTCGGGGTACGGGCCATACTCGCCAATCGGCAGATGCGACCCAATGAACTCCCACTCTTCGTTCGTCAGTTGTACTCGCGTCACGCAAGATGATCTACCGGATCAGACCTCGGAGCGAGGGCAAAATCCTGCAAATTGATCACGACTCGATACGTGCCAGGTAGGCGCGGCCGCAAGTATTGGTCGGAATGATGTGCGCCAAATCGCCCACCCGTTCGAGCGGGTGTTCACGCATGTAAATTTTGACGCGCTCCTGGCCCGCAGCGTCGACCGCGAGCCGCACCTCCGACTCGCGGCCTAACGACCAGATTTTCCAGCCGCGTGTACTAGGATCCGCCGCTAGCATCACTCGATCAACCGTTGCTCACGCAATCGATAGGAGGCCCGATGATCGGCGTGCTCGTGACTTTCACGCAGACCGACAAGTTCGATCGTTCAACTCTCGCAAAGATTGCCGGCGAACTCCGCGGACCGTTCGAAGGCATGGCCGGCCTTCGCTTCAAGAGCTTCATGCTCGACGAAGACGGCGTTCAGGCAAGGAACTTCTACATGTGGGATGACGACGAGAAAGGCCGCTCCTTCTTCACGGAGGAGCTCGTCGACAAGGTGACGGGGATTTATGGCGTCCCGCCGAAAATCGAATACCTCGATATCGTGGGGTTCGTCGACAACTCTGGCACCTGATTCTCAAGGAGGCTGTCGCACAAACCAGGCTGTCCAGGGCCGTTTTGGACCATCTGGGCATGCCACAGAACTTCCTCACATGCGATCGAGACCAACCGCTGCTGCAGCCCTGCAGCCCCCTGACCTGCGCGACTGGCTGCCCGAGGACCACCTCGCCTGGTTCGTGATCGAGGCGATCGAGCAGCTCCACCTCGAGCCCTTCTACGGCGCCTATCGCTCCGACGGGCACGGCCGGGCTGCCCACGAGCCGAAGACGATGCTCCCCCTGCTCGCTACTCCTACTGCGTCGGCGAGCGAAGCTCGCGCGGGATCGAGCGCCGCTGCCGCGAGAACGTCGCCTTCAGGGTGATCTGCGCAAACCAGGCCCCCGACGACGCGTGATCGCCCGCTTCCGGGTCCGCCACCAGGAGGCCCTCGCTGACCTCTTCGGCCAGGTGCTCGGCCTCTGCGCCGAGGCCGGCCTGGTCGCGGTGGCGGTGCTCGCCGTCGACGGCTCGAAGTTCGAGGCCTCGGCCTCCAACCACAGAGTGATGCGCGAGGGCGCCGCTTCGGCGGCGCCCCGAAGCCATACATACCGCCGGCGAGACCCGAGGGCAAGATCAACCTGACCGACCCCGACTCGAAAAGACCTCACCCGGACCGAATGGTGATCGCGACTCGATGCACGCCCTAGTGGTGCGGCGTTCGAAATCGCGCGCCAGGCGGCCGTTGCGCTTCAGGTGGGCGAAGAGGCGCTCAATTGCGGAGGGCAGGATCAGGAGGGGACGATCTGCCACTGCTGCCGCGTCTGTGACGCGTACGGCTGCTGCTCGATGTTGGCTCCGTCGGCGGTGCTGCCCTCGTCGACGCCGAGGGACAGCCCGCTGTAGCGGTTGATGAGGAAGTAGTGTCCGTCACCGGTGGGCGTGACGGCCCAGTGCTGCTGGGGGGCGTCGGCGTCTGACCAGATGCCGACGTTGCCGCCGTCTGCGCGGGAGAGACCGGCGACCTCCAGAAGCTTGCCGCTGCCCACACCCTTGATCTTGTAGTAGCCGTCGCCGGTGCTGGTGAAGGTCCACTTCTGGTTCGCCTGGTTGAGCCATGGCCACTGATCGACGTTGGTGCCGTTGGCGGTGCGCCCGCCCTCCACGTCGGCGACCTTGCCGCTGTGCCGGGCGACCAGCCGGTAGACGGTGCCGTCACCGGGGAGTGTGGGGGATACCAACGCAGGCTTGGCCGTCCGGCCTCCGATCCTGACGCCGCCGATGTTGGCGTAACCGCCGGTGGCCGCATTGACCTGGATCCGAACGAAGCCCACGTTCCTGGCTGGCCACTCGACCAGCTTGAGGGTGCGGTCCCCGGCCCAGGTGCCCGCGGCGACTTGCGTGAAGGTGACGCCGTCGGTGCTGGTGTGGATGGTGTACGAGGCGATGTCGCCGTCGGTGGAGTTGGTGCGGCTCCACTGCTTGGGCAGGTACTCCAGGGTGGAGACGTTGCTCCACACCCCGCCCAGGTCGATGGTGATCGACTGTGGCAGCGGCAGGCTCCAAGTCGACCAGCAGGTTTCGAAGCGAACGTCGCTGAGTCCGTCAATGGCGTTGAGCGGTCCCTCGCCAGTGTGGAAGGCGGTCGCATACGCGTTGACCGGTGTGACCGGGTACTCGGCGCGCAGTGGTTGGGTGGGCAGCGGCGGCCGGGAGGTGTTCGGGCTCCAGGCGGCACCCACTTCGGCGAGCCGGTTGACGATGTTGGTGTCCAGCAGGCCGTTGCGGTTGGGCGGGCAGTTGAGGATGAACGAGGTGTACTTCGGCTCCAGGTCGGTCAGGTGCGACAGGATGTCCGCCTTGCTCATGAGGCTCTCGGTCGGGGTGGAGGGGTGCCAGAACCAGCCGTTGCTGATGGTCTGCCCTTGCATTCCGGCGTAGGTGTTGCCCGCCGGCGCCGTGACGCCCAGCGGCTCCTCGAAGAAGATCGCGTCGCTGAGGAAGGGCACGGACAGTCCGCCGATGTCGATCATGACGCAGTCCGGCTGCAGCTGCTTCACCAGCGAACGGATCCTCTGGTAGGAGACGGCCTGCTGGCCCATCTGCCATGCGTAACCATCGGTCATGAACATGTCTATAGTGCCGTAGTTGGTCAGCAACTCGGTGATCTGACCGAGCATGAAGGTCATGTCGCCGGGCTGGATGGCATCGGTGATTTCGAGCCCGGTCACCTTGTGCCGGCTCTCCCATGCCTCGACGCCGAAGGTGCGGTCCCAGATGGAGTAGTAGAACCCGACCTTCAGCCCCCTCGACCGGAAGGCGTCGCAGTACGCCCGCACCACGTCCTGCTTGTAGGAGCTGTTCGCGACGTTCTGGGTGCCGTAGGCGCTCGGCCACAGCGCGAAACCGTCATGGTGCTTGGTGGTCAGGATGCCGTACCGCATCTTCGCGGCGACCGCCGCGTCGGCCCACTGTGCGCAGTTGACGCTCGGGGGAGCGAAGAGGGTGGGGCTCTGGTTGGGTTCGGCCCACTCCTGGTTCGTGAACGTGCCCAGGCTGAAGTGGTTGAACATGCCGAACCGCATGTCGACCACCTTGCTCAGGTTGGTCTGTGTGTCCGCGGCGGCCGCGTGCGATAGAAAGCCGGAGAAGCCGGGGACGATCGGCAGGGCGGTCGCGGCAGTTGCCGCACCCGCCGCGCCGAGAAACGTACGGCGAGTCATTCTTCGTGAGGACATGGCTCACTCCTGTGTGTTGGTGGCTTTGTTTGCGGTGGCGACGTACAGATGGCATGCGAGGCCGGTCTGGGTGTCGGGGCGTGCGGGCGGGGGCATCTGCCGCCCGCCGGAGAACGGATTGGCCAGGGGCTGCGAGACGGTGCTCCGCTGGAACTCTGGTGGGGCGGCGCCACGCGGAAGGTGTCCGCCCAGGGTTGGCGACCTGGCTGTCGTTGGGGACGTAGTCGGCGTTGAGCGGTGACGTGCGGGTCAACGGTGCCGGCTGCTAGTTCCATCGCGGGTTGCGGTACCGCTCGGGGGCCGAAAGCTGTCCTGCCAGGTGCGGTCGCCGCCGACGCCGGCGGTGTCGCCGAACCAGGAGACGTTGGTGACGGGACGAGCGCTCCTTCGGCGGGTGATCGGCTCCGACAAGGTCTTCTCCTGGCTGTTGGCAGGACAGCAACAGTGCTTCCCTCGGCACCAGGGCCGCACGGAGTGACTTCACCCTCGGACGGCACGACACACAGGAGGCCACACATCGCGGGTGTTCGCCGAAGTACATCGGACGTATTAAGCGTCAACAACGCAGGCTCTGTCTAGAGGTTCGACGGGATCCCCAGTACAGAGCTGACATTTCCCCCAGCCTGGGCAGCAAGCCTCCGGGAGCATGGACTGCAATCAGCTGATAGGTCGGGTGAATGAGTGGCTTGGCACCCTGCGAGCGCGCAACCACCCTGCCGCAGGTTCGCGAGGATTCGCTTCAGACATCAGCCAGCGCCACATCCTGGCGCAGCCCAGGGGTCGTTGCCGTAGCCGGGCGGGCCGCAGGCGCCGCGGAGCATGCGGATGACCGGACGTGTAGCCGTAGGGGAGCTTGTGGCCGATTTCGGTCTGCGACGAGAGCGGGGTGCCGAACCCGGCCCCGGTGAGCACGGCCGCGGTCGATGTGACGGCGGCGGCGTGTTCGTCATAGCCGTCGCTGGCGACCGGCTCCCTGCCGGGGTTGTACTCGAGGCTGCGGGCGCACCGACAAACCCCAAGATCGGTACGACAACAGCTACTGACGTCCTGGACCTATGCCCGCCATGGTGTGGCAGTGCGATTGTGGGTGTGTCGAGTGCGTAGCCGGGCCGCGTCCTGGCCCGGCGGGAGGCCGTAGGCGCTGCGGTACTCGCGGTTGAACTGGGTGGCGCTCACGTATCCGACCGCCTGAGCGATCTGGGCCACCGTGGCGTGGCCGGCGAGTAGGCGCCGCCGTGCCTCCTGCATCCGCAGGTGTTTCTGGTACTTGAGGGGGCTCATGCCGGTGGCCGCTTTGAAGTGCCGGTGCAGGCTGGCGGGGCTCATGTGTGCAGCGGCGGCGATCGCGTCGATGCTGAGCGGCTCGGTGTAGTGCGCGCATATCCATCGGGCCACTTTGCGCACCCGGGTCGTAGCCGAGTCTGCCAGCGACCACTGGCGCAGGACGGGGCCGAGGGAGCTGCGCAGCAGCCGGTACAGGATCTCGCTCTCGATCCGGGTGGCGAGGGGGCGGATGTCTTCGGGGGTGTCGAGGAGCTGGACCCAGCGGGTGACCGCGTCGACGAGTTCCGGTGTCATCGGCGCGTGGAGCTGCCCACCGGCGGTCAACGGGGCGGTCTGACCGCTCTCGTCCAGCTCGACGAGCAGCTCGGTGAGCGCCTGGTCGTCGGGTTGCATGACGGCGGCCCGGTAGGGCACCTGGTCCAGCTCGATGGTGACGGGCAGGTCGATCGTGGTGAGGTGCATCTCGCCGGGTTGCGCCACCTGTTTGAGTTCTCCCGCGGTGGTGCGTTTCACGCCGCTGGCGACGAAGCAGATCATCGGTTCGTACAGCACGTCGATGGGCTCGATGGGCTCTTCGACCGCGGCCAGGAAGAGCCGGGGCACAGCGGTCTCCGAACCCAGTCCCACGCAGTGCCGGACGATTGCCGCAGCGAGTCGGTCGAGCACGACGCCTCCTTCGCTGAGAGGATCAGGCAATTCTATGCGATCGATGCCCCATGACCTGCGGGTGCCGTGTCCCTAGCGTTGGGGGCATGGCACAGCACACCACGAACCTGCCCCTGCGCGTCCTCGGCGGCCAGGGCCTCAAGGCCGGGACGATTGGTCTGGGCACGATGGGCATGACCATGGCCTACGGGGCTTCGGACGATCAGAGCAGCATCGCCACCATCACCCGGGCCCACGAACTCGGGGTCACCCTCTTCGACACGGCAGAGCTGTACGGCTTGGGCACCGGCAGCAACGAGCAGCTCCTCGGGCGCGCCGTGAAGAGCTTCCGCGACGACATTCTGATCGCGACCAAGTTCGGTTTCGACCTCTCCGATCCGGCCAGGATCGGAGCTGCCCTGGACAGCCGCCCCGAGCACATCCGCGAGGTCACCGAGAACAGCTTGCGCCACCTGGGTACCGACCACATCGACGTGCTGTACCAGCACCGCGTCGACCCGGACGTCCCCATCGAGGACGTGGCGGGTACGGTCGGCGAGCTGATCGCCGAAGGCAAGGTCCGCTACTTCGGCCTGAGCGAGGCCGGCCCCGAAACCATCCGCCGCGCCCACGCCGTCCACCCGGTCTCCGCGCTCCAGACCGAGTACTCGGTGTTCGAGCGAGCAGTGGAGGCCGACGTCCTGCCGGTCGTCCGGGAACTGGGCATCGGCTTCGTGCCCTATTCTCCGCTGGGCCGCGGCTTCCTCACCGGCGCCGTCAAGCCGGCCGACGACTACTCCGCCTACGACATGCGCGGCAAGGACGACCGCTGGCAGCCCGGCAACTATGAGAAGAACCTTGCCGCGGTCCGCGAGCTCACCACGCTGGCGGAGAGCAAAGGCATCTCGGTCACCCAGCTGGCGCTGGCCTGGCTGCTCGCACAGGGCGACGACATCGTGCCCATCCCGGGCACCCGCAGCCCGCGGCGTCTGGAAGAGAACGTGGCCGCCGCGCAGGTCACGCTCACGTCCGAGGACCTCGCCCGCATCCAGGAGATCCTGCCGCACGGATCGGCCGGCTCCCGCTACCCGGCGGGGGTGATGCCGGCCTGGCAGTAATCGGCGACAGGGGCTCGCACCAGTCGACCGCGAGGCCCGCCCGGACCAGAGGCTCCCGTTCTCCACCGAGCATGGGGGTCAGGAACCAACCAGGGCACTGATCAGCTTGCGGGCCGCCGCCCTTGTCAACCGTTTCGCGACCATGGTGGTCCGCTGCCGTAAGGGCACGGTGGACGAGCCCTGGCTTTTCGAGTTACCCGTACTCCGGAAAACATGATCGCTGGTGGGTCGTGCCAACGAAGAGTCGTCAACACAGCAGGCAAGTGCTGAGACACGGCGTGCGCGACGAACCTCCAGCACCACTCACAAAGCAAGGCGCAAACATGTCATTTTCTTGGGCCCCCGAGGTGATCGAATTCTTCGGCGCACCGGGAGAATTCCCCTCTGTCCACAGGCCCGTCGGGGATGTCGCGACACGTCGCAGCACGATGGAACCCGTTCACGCCATGATCGACGCTGCGCAGCCCAGACCGGACGATGTGGTGGTCAAGGACTTCGAGACCACAGCGGGTGACGGTGCCAAGTTGCTGCTGCGGTGGTATGTCAAGGAAGGCGCGCAGCCCGGGGCCGCCGTGCTCTTCCTTCACGGCGGCGGCATGATACTCAGCAGCGTCTCGCTCTACGACGGAACCGTGTCCCGTTATGTGTCGTCCAGCGGTGTCCCGTTCCTGTCGGTGGAATACCGCCTCGCCCCCGAGTACCCTCACCCCACCCCCGTCGAAGACGCTTACGCCGGATTGACCTGGCTGACGGAACACGCCGGGGAACTCGGTGTCGACCCGGCACGCATCGCGGTCATGGGGGACAGTGGCGGCGGCGGGATGGCGGCCGGCCTGGCCTTGCTGGCACGTGACCGGAGTGGCCCGGCGATCGCCAAGCAGATCCTGCTCTACCCCATGCTGGATGACCGCACCACAACTCCTGACCCAGCACTCGCTGGACTGGCCACCTGGAGCTACGAGGACAACGCGACCGCATGGCAGGCACTGCTCGGCCCCGCGTGCGGCGGCCCCGACGTGTCACCCTATGCGGCGCCGGCACGGTTGAAGGATGCCACGGGCATGCCTCCGCTCTACATGGAGGCCCTCGAACTCGACATCCTCCGGGACGAGGACATCGACTACGCGCGGCGGACCGCAGCAGCGGGAGTCAGCACCGAACTCCACGTCCACCCCTCCATCCCGCACGCCTTCGAAGCCATCGCCTTCGACACCGCCGTCGCCCGGCGCATGAAGGCCGACCGCGTTCGCGTTCTCAAGGGACTATGACCAGTGAGCACATAGAGAGCGGACCAGAAGTGAAGGCACCGGTGCGCGCCGAACATGAAAGCGGTGCCCACACGCCCACGGAGCACGGTGTGCAGGCGTGTGGGCACCGAATATGCAGCTTCCTACTTGCTGGAAGCGGCGTCCTACTCCGCACCCGCGGTCTTCACGGCGGCTGACTCCACCGGGGCGGGGACCTCTATCGGGGGTCTACGGGGGATGAGGCTCGCGAAGGCGAAAGAGAGGACACCGGCGCCGACGCCCAGGGCCAGCACGGCCCGCAGGCCGTTCTCCGTCGGGATGTGCACGCTGTGGAAGTCGGTGGTCATGTGGGCCAGGATCAGGCCGGCGACGGCGCTGGAAACGGTCGTGCCGATGGAACGCATGAGCGCGTTGAGGCCGTTGGCGGCGGCGGTCTCGGACACAGGCACGGCTTCCATGATCAGCGCGGGCAACGCGCCGTAGGCGAAGCCCACTCCGGTCGCCACGATGCAGGAGGCGACCAGGACCTGCCAGACCCCGGACATCATCACCATGGTGATGATGTAGCCCGCTGCCACGATCGCGGACCCGATCATGAGGGTCACCTTCGGCCCCTTGCTCTTGGTGATGCGCGCTCCGTACGGAGAGACCGCCATCATCGTCAGACCCTGCGGAGCCATGACCAGGCCGGTGGCGATCAGGGACTTGCCCAGACCGTAGCCGGTGGCCTCAGGCATCTGGAGCAGTTGCGGCAGCGCCATGTTCATCGAGAACAGGGCGAGGCCCAGCGCCAGCGCGGCGAGGTTGGTGAGCAGTACCTGCGGTCGTGCGGTGGTGCGCAGGTCCACCAAGGGCTTCGGAGTGCGCAGTTGGAACCAGCCCCACAGCGGCAGCACGATCACGGCCACGGCGAACAGGGAGAGGACCGTGCCGCTTCCCCATCCCCAGTCCTGGCCCTTGGAGACCGCGAGCAGCAGGCAGACCAGGCCCAGTGCCATGCCGGCCGCCCCCGTCAGATCGAAGCGCCCGCCCGTACGTTCACTCGACTCGGGCACCAGCAGGACGACGAGTCCGGCGGAGACGGCGCTGAGGACCGCGGAGACCCAGAACAGTACGTGCCAGTCGAAGTTGTCGACTATGACCGCGGAGACGGGCAGGCCCAGGGCGGCGCCGACGCCGAGGGAGCCGAACATCGACGCCGTCGCCGCGGGCAGTTTCTCGGCGGGCAGTACCTCACGCATGATGCTCACGCCCAGCGGGACCACGCCCGCCGCCAGGCCTTGCAATGCCCGGCCGACGACCATCGGAGCGAGGGAGTCGCTCAGCGCGCAGATCACCAAGCCCACCAGCATCAGGCAGATGCCGAGCAGGAGCATGCGCCGCTTGCCGTACATGTCGCCGAGCCGGCCCGCCACGGGGGTGGAGACTGCGCCGCACAGCAGCGTGGCCGTGACGGCCCAGGCGGTGTCCGAAGCCTTGGCGTCCAGCAGTTGGGGCAGGAGGGGAACGATCGGGATCACCAGGGTCTGCGTCAACGCGCCAACGATTCCGGTGAGGGTGAGGGCCGCCACCATGGCGCCCAGCCGCGGTGGCAGGGAATTCTGTGCCTGGGCGACCGGCGGGTGCGTTCTGGACATGGGTGGGCCTCCGTGTGTCTGGTGCTGGGCTGAGAGCGGCCGCGGCGGGCTGGGGTGACGTCGGAACGGTCGGGAAGTTGGAGGAGCAGGTGGGGGTCCTCCTTCGGGCCGTGGCCCGTGTGCGTCGGCCTGGAGCGCGTTGGTCGCCAGTGCGTCGTGCCAGGGGTGTGGGTGGCGATGGCCTGGCGCCACGGGCGGATGGTCCTGGGCGGCACGCCGACGGCGAGGACTCCGGTCACCGTCTCGCCGGTGCGGTACGCGGCCACGAACCGGCGCTCGGTCACGTCGCTTTCCACGACGGCCACTTGCTCGTCGCCGCGCAGATATCCGTACGCCTGGATCCTCATGTCGTACTGGTCGAACCAGAAGTAGGGCACCGGCGCGAACTGCTTGCGGGCCTCGGGGCGGAGCAGGCTGCGGGCCGCGGCGATGGCCGTGGCGCTCTTCGCCTGAACGCTCGGCTTCACACACTGCCGTTACCGGCGAAGCATGCGACCGCGGGGACGGGTCCTGGACTCCGGCCCGAACTTCAGCCGATCGATGCCGCCTTCACGTGGCGGTCCTTGCTTCTTATGTGGTGCGACTTCGTGTCACACCACTGAGCAAGGCAGTTGTAGTCTTTGCGCGCCCCTGCGGACCATGAACCGCGGTCGGCTGAGGGCGTGTGCCTCCTCCCCAAGGCCACCTCACCCGGATGTGTTCGTTTCGACGATCGCGGTCGCTGCGTTCTTCCGTCGTCGGTTGCGGCGCCTGAGGAAGAGGGGGACACCCACGGCGAGGGCGCCGAAGAGGGCATACGGGACATAACCCATGATGTCGACCACCTGGTGCCAGTTCTCGCCGAGCAGGTATCCGGAGCCCAGCAGCATGCCGTTCCATATCAGGCTGCCAATCGCGGTGAGGACCACGAACTTCGGCAGCGCCATCCGCTCGACTCCGGCCGGTATGGAGATGAGGGGACGGACGACGGGCAGCATCCGGCCGAACAACACTGCCTTGGTGCTGTGCCGGGCGAACCATGCCTCGGCGCGGTCGACGCTTTCCGGCTTGATGCCCGGGAGCTTCACCAGCAGCGCTCGCGCGCGGTCACGGCCGAGCCGGGCGCCGAGCGTGTACTGGACGAGACTGCCCACGACCACTCCCGCGGCGGCGCAGACGATGGCGACGCCGATGTTGATGGCGCCCTGGCTGGCGGTGTACCCGATCAGCGGCAGCAGCACGTCGATGGGGAGGGCCCCGAAAAGCACGCTGTCCAGGACGGTGAGCAACGCGATCCCCAGCCCGCCGAGTGCGTCGATCACATCGATGGCCCACCCGGCCAGGCCCCCTGTCGGTTCGCCGGTGGTCTGGGCGAGGTACAGCATCATGTGTTTCCTCCGGGAGATTTCGGCAGCAATGTGCGTTGATGGACGGTGAGTGTGCTGGAAGCAGGGGTGTGTGAGGGTGCTGGAACGAGAGCCGCTGCTCCGTGGCCCCTGCTCGGCGTCAGTGGCGGGCTTTCCCGCGGCCGTGCCCGCCGGCGCGGGTGCTTCCGCGGAGTTGGCGTCCGACCGCCGGCGGGGGATGAAGGGCGCGCAGGCCAGGGAGACGACGGCGGTATCCGCCGATCGCCAGGACGTGCGCAGGCCGTTCCGGGGCGGCAGCGTAACGCCGTCGAAGTCGATGGTGTGGTGGGCGAGGATCACGCCTGCCACGGCGCTGGAGAGGGAGGTGCCGATGGACCGCATGAGGGTGTTGAGACCGACCGTGGCGGCGGTCCCGGACACGGGCACGGGCACGGCTGGAGCCTGTGGGAACGGCGATACAGAAAAGGGGAGCTTGTGGCGGTCACAGGGCTGGGCGCGCCTTACGGGGCTCCTCAGCCCTGCGTCGCGTACACGCGTGTCGCCTACGGCCGATTCGGCACGGCGTCGTGCCAGGCGGCGCGGACGGCGATGACCTGCCGCCATTGCCGGACGACCTTGGCCGGCATGCCGACCGCGAGGGCTGCGGTGATCCGGTCGCCGGAGCGGTACGCGGCAAGGAAGCGGTCCTCGGCCAAGTCCCCTTCCACGACGGCGACTTCGTCATGGCCGCGCAAGTAGCCGTACNTCCACGACGGCGACTTCGTCATGGCCGCGCAAGTAGCCGTACGCCTGGATCTTCATGTCGTACTGGTCGGACCAGAAGTACGGCACCGGCGTGAACGGTGTGCGTGCCCCGGGAGCGGCGAGCAGGTTGCGGGCGGCGACCATGCCCTGCTCGGCCGCGTTGGTGCGGTGCTCGATCCGCATCGAGGTGCCGAACAGAGGATTGTACCAGCGGGCGACGTCCCCGGCCGCGTACACTCCCCCAGCCTTCGGCCGGGGGGACCCCCAGGCGGCCTGGCAGTACTCGTCGCAGACCACGCCGTCGTCGACCGCAAGACCGCTGCCGGCCAGCCAGCCGGTGTTCGGCAGTGAGCCGATCGCGATCAGGATCTCGTCGCCCTCAACGACCTCGCCGTCCGCCAGCCGCACCCCGTCCTCGGTCACCTCCGTGACGGTGACCCCGCACCGCAGCTTCACGCCTCGCTCCCGGTGAGCCCGTGCCAGCGCCTGCCCCACCTCAAGGCCCACCGCACGCGCCAGCGGTACCGGCGCCGGCTCCAACAGGGTCACTTGAGCGCCCAGCTTCGACGCCACCGCCGCTGCCTCCGCCCCCAGGAATCCGGCCCCGACCACTACCAGCCGCCGTCCCGGTCCTATCCGGTCCCGCAGGGCGAGCGCGTCGTCGAGGGTGCGCAGGACGTGGGCGACACCGTCACCGGGAAGGCGCCGTGGCCATACGCCGGTCGCGATGAGCAGCCGGTCGTACGGCACCGTCGAGCCGTCCGCCAGCCGCACCAGACGTCCGGCGGGGTCGAGGCCGGCCGCGGCGACGCCGAGCCGCAGGTCGAGGTCGAGGGCGGCGAGGTCCTCCGGAGTCCGCAGGGCCGCCCTGTCGGCGCCCCACTGACCGGACAGGACCTGTTTGGACAGTGGCGGCCGGTCGTAGGGCGGGTGGGGTTCGTCGCCGATCAGGGTCAGCGTGCCGTCGTAGCCCTCCCGGCGCAGTGTCTCGGCCGCCGCCAGACCGGCGGCCGAGGCACCGACGACCACGATCCGCTTCACCGCTCTGCCAGACGGATCGCCGCGGCCGGGCAGACGGCCACGGCCTCCCGTACGCCGTCGAGGAGTTCGGCGACGGGGTGCTCCTCCAGCACCACGGCGACGCCGTCCTCGTCCCGTTGGTCGAACACGTCGGGGGCGGCCATCACACACTGCCCGGCCGCGACGCATTTCGGTTCGTCCAGCTCCACACGCATGGTTCTTGTCCTCGGTTCTTCAGGGGGACTTCAGGCTTCAAAAAGTGGTTCTTCAGGAGTGGCGGCCTACCAGGCGACTGGCAGCTCGTGCACGCCGTAGACCACCATGTCGTGACGGAAACTCAGCTCTTCCAGGGGTACGGCCAGACGCAGGTCCGGCAGCCTGCGCAGCAGCGCGGGCAGGGCCTCCTGCAGTTCCACGCGGGCGAGGGACTGGCCGAGACACTGGTGAACGCCGTATCCGAAGGCCACGTGTCCGCGGGCGTCGCGGTCGAGGTCCAGGACGTCGGCCATGTCGAAGACGCTGTTGTCCCGGTTGGCGGAGGGCACACCGAAGACCAGCATCTCGCCCTCCCGTACGGGGTGACCGCCGATGACGATGTCCTCGGTCGCCACGCGCACCAGCATGTCCTGGGCGATCGACAGGTACCGCAGCAGTTCCTCGACGGCGGCGGCGACCACCTTCGGATCGTCGGTGTCCCGGATCCGATCGGCCTGCCGGGGGTTCTCCAGCAGGGCCAGCGTCCCCAGCGCGATCATGTTGGCCGTGGTCTCATGCCCGGCGTGCAGGATCACCATGCTGCTCATGGCCACGTCGCGATGAGTGAGCTCTCCGGCGACCACCCGCTCAGCGATCAGCCGGCTGATGAGGTCGTCCCCCGGCTCGCGCTCCTTGCGCTTCACCAGATCCAGGAGGTAGCCGAACAGTTCGCCGCTCGCCGCCTTCCTCTCCTCCTGTGAGGTTCCCTTGCGCATCAGCGTGGCGCTGCGCGTCTGGAAGAAGGCGTGGTCGTCGTAGGGCACCCCGAGCAGCAACGAGATCACCAGGGACGGAATCGGCAGAGCGTACGTGCGCACCAGGTCCACCGGCGGTCCTGCGGCGATCGTCTCCTCCAGGAACCGGTCGACCAGCGACCGGACATGCGGCCGCATCGCCTCGACCCGCTTGACGGTGAACTCGCCGGTGAGGGTGCGCCGGATGCGGGAGTGCTCGGGGTCGTCCATCCGCGGGAACGCCTGCGGCTGGCCGTGCTGCTGGGTTTCCATCAGCTGCGGGAAGCGATGTCCGTCGGCACTGAGCCGCGGATCGCCCAGTACCTGCTTGACATCGTCGTACCGGGGGACCGCCCAGGCGATGCGGCCATTGCTCAACCGCACCCGGGGCAGCCCGTCGGCGCGCCGCCAACCGGCCTGCACAGGGGGCGGGTCGAAGGGGCAGCGGGGGGAACGCGTGCCAGGGTAGTCGGGAAGGCTGGTGCCGTCGTTCGGCTGGGTCTGGTCGGTCGCCGTACTCATGGTTACTCCTTGGGGGGAGGGGTGGACGAGCAGTGATCCGCCGGAGCAGGGCGTGCAAGGCACCTGCTCATGGGTGGTGTGTGGTGCTCCGCAGCAGGTGGGCCATCTCCACGCCAGGGTCCGTGGGGATGAAGGAGTCGTTCTCGTCCCGGATCCGGTCGAGGTGGTCACGTACGTCCTCGGCCGTCAGTGCCGGGTTGTGGTAGCCCCGCGTCCGTGCGACGAAGAACCGCGCGACCTGTCCGGCACCTGCGGTGTAGACCTCTCCGGACACCGGGCAGTCCTCGTGGGCCAGGAAGGCCACCACGGGCGAGACCAGCGCCGGGGCGAGACTGCGGGTGAGGGTGTTCATCATCTACAGGGCCGCCGGATCGACGGGGCGGCCGTTCGCGCCGCCGATCCCCGCGTCCGCCAGGGATCCCGCGAGCATGCGGGTGGCGGCGACCGGGGCGACGGCGTTGACCCTGATGCCGTGTGCGGCTCCCTCCACGGCGAGGACCCGAGTGAAGCCGAGGAGTCCCGCCTTGGCCGCGCCATAGCCGCTCTTCCGGGCGGAGCCCAGCAGACCCGCCGCGGAGGTGGTGTTGACGACGCGGCCGTAGCCCTGTTCCCGCATGACGGACCACGCCGGGACGGTCACGTGGAAGGCGCCTTTGAGGTGCACGTCGATGACCGGGTCGAGCTGGTCCGGGGTCATCTCGTGGAAGGGCTTGTCGCGCAGGATGCCGGCGTTGTTGACGACGATGTCGATCCGGTCGTAGGCATCGAGCGCGGTGCGCACGACGTCCCGTCCGCCTTCGGGGGTCGCCACGCTGTGGCTGTCCGCCACCGCCTGCCCGCCGCGCTCGCGGATCGCCTCTACGACGGCCGCGGCAGGAGCGTCGTCCACTCCCTCGCCTGCCATGGAACCGCCGATGTCGTTGACCACGACACGTGCTCCGCGGGACGCCAGGAGCAGGGCGTGCTCCCTGCCCAGGCCGCCGCCGGCTCCGGTGACGATCGCGACCCTGCCGTCGAATCGCAGGTCCGTCATGCCGGGGCCCAGGCCATCGAGCGTGCAGGTTGGGTGCGGGCAGCCGAGAGGGAGGGGTCGGGGTTCGGTGGGGACATGCTCGGTCTCCTGTGGGGGGAATGGGGTGACCTTGCCCCTCGTGCGGCAGGGCGTCCGGGTCGTGTCACCAGGCGATCGGCAGCGCGTGGACGCCGTAGATGCTCATGTCGTTGCGGAACCTGATCTCCTCCGGTGGCACCGCGAGCCGCAGGCCGGGCAGCCGGCGCAGGAGCACGGGCAGGGCGATCTCGAGTTCGGCACGGGCCAGGACCTGTCCGAGGCACTGGTGCACGCCGTGTCCGAAGGCCACGTGTCCGCGGGCGTCGCGCTCGACGTCGAGGCGGTCGGGGTCGCTGACGAAGCCGGGATCCCAGTTGGCTGCCGAGAGGTTCATGACCAGGAGGTCACCGGCGCGGACGAGCTGGCCACCGATCTCGATGTCCTCCTTGGCCACTCGGGTGACCAGGCTGTGCACGATCGTGAGGTGGCGCAGGAGCTCCTCCACCGCGGCCGAGACCACCTTCGGGTCGTCCGCGTCGCGGATCCGCGCGAGCGCGTCCGGGTTCTCCAGCAGCGTGAGGGTGCCCAGCGCGATCATGTTCGCGGATGTCTCGTGCCCGGCGTTGAGGAGGATAAAGCCGTTCACCGCCAAGGTCTCTCGGCTCAGCTGCCCCTCATGGAGGTGCTCGCGCACGACACGGCTGATCAGGGCGTCGTCCGGTTCGCGTTCCTTCTTCCCGATGAGGTCGAGCAGGTAGCCGAGAATCGACCCTCTGGCCTTCTGCCTCTCCTCCTCCGTGGCGGTGCGGCTCATCAGGACGGCGGTGATGTCCTGGAAGTAGGCGTGGTCGTCGTAGGGCACCCCCAACAGCATCGAGATCACCAGGGAGGGAATGGGCAGCGCGTACGCCTGGACCAGATCCGCGGGGCTGCCGGAGGCCACCATGGTGTCGATGAACTCGTTCGCCATCTCCTCGATCCGCGGGCGCATGGCCTGAACCCGCTTGACCGTGAAGTCCTTGGTCAGCATGCGGCGCAGCCGGGCGTGTTCGGGGTCGTCCATCCGGGGAAACATCTGGGTGCCGGGGCCCATGCTGATCTGCTGCATCGGGACCTCTGCGCTGATCCGCGGATCCGTCATCGCGGCCGTCACGTCCTCGTACCGGCTCACGGCCCAGGCGGCGCGGCCCCTGAAGTTCACCCGGCGCAGACCACCCGTCTCACGCCACTCCCGGTACTCGGGGGCGGGGGCCAAAGGGCAGCGTGCGTCGCGGTCAGCGGGGAACTCGGGAAGACCGATGACGTCATCGGTGTCGGTCGTGGTGGACATGGAACCTCCTGGAGCGTCGTGGGGGAAGGCGCCGAGGTACTGGTGAGCGAGCCGTCGTGACCACTCGAAGAACGCAGGGGCACCACGCGCGTCGTGGACCGCGCACAGCGCTCCGCGTTCGCCACTCACCGGATCATTCGCGAGCCGACATGCAGCGGTAACTGGCAGCTGACTGCCAGTTCCATGGTGCCCCTGATGCAAGTGGCAGTCAACTGCCTGTTGCTACTCTTTCCTCGTGGCCACCAATTCCGAGCGACTCCTGCGGACCGACGCAGCCCGCAACGCCGAGCGGATCCTGCGCTCCGCCCGCGAGGTCTTCGCCGAGAGCGGCCCCGACGCGCAACTGGACGAGATCGCTCAACACGCCGGGGTCGGTATCAGAACGCTCTTCCGGCGTTTTCCCAACAAGGCCGTCCTCGCCAAGGCCGCCTTGGAGCAGGGCATCTCCGAGTGCATCGCTCCCGTCATCGAACAGGCACTCCTCGATGACGACCCGCTACTGGCACTCAACTCCGTGATCGACGCCGCCATGTCGCTGGCCGCCCGCGAGCACAACACCCTGGCCGCCGCGAGAAACGCCGGCGCCGTCATCTCGGACGCCATCGGCCCGTACTACGCGTCGCTGACCCTTCTCACCCGTCGCGCCCAGGAGGCCGGACGCATCCGCGCCGACCTCGTACCGGACGACATGCCCAGAATCATGGCCATGCTCTTCAGCCTGCTGTGGACCATGGACCCGGCCAGCGACGGCTGGCGCCGCTACCTCTCCCTCATCCTTGATGGCCTGTCACCGGCGGCGGCGACCCCGCTTCCCGAGTCCGTTCCGCTGCGGCCATCACCACGACCTGGAAACTGGCCGATCTGACGCGAGGGTGCGGTGGCCGGGGTGGGGCACGTAGTTCCAGGCGTCGCCGTACTCGTCCTCGGTGAACGTGACGCCGGAGCGGCCGCCCAGCATGGCGTCGAAGAGGGCGTCGGCGCTTGGGTGTCCGGCCCGGCGCATGGCGGCGGGGTACTCCTTGGCGATGCGCTGGGCGAGTGCCCACAGCACGGCGGCGGAGTGGGCGCCGCCGGGGAGGGTGGGGCCGAGGGTTTCGTACGCAGGTACGGGGCCATGGCGAAGGTGGACTTGTCGAGGGCGGCCAGGGCGGCGAAGGCGAGCTTGTAGGGGGTGCGGCCCAGGCGGGCCGCGGCCGGGGAGGACAGCCGGAGGCCTACTGCCACCGGGCGATACTCGATGCGATCCGCTACCTGGTCGACAACGGCATCGAGCGGCGGGCGATGCCCGCCGACTTCCCGCCGTGGGACCGGGTATACGCGTTCTTCCGCCGCTGGCGCGACCATCGCATGGTCAAGGAGTTCCCCGACCGGCTGCGCGCCGAAGTCCGCGGGGAGTTGGGCCGCGACGCGGAGCCGAGTGCGGGTGTGATCGACTCGCAGTCCGTCAAGGCGGACGCCGTCGTCGGCTCCGACAGCCGCGGCTTCGACGGCGGCAAGCTGATCAACGGGCGCAAGCGGCACGTCGTGGTCGACACGCTCGGCCTGCTGCTGGGCGTGGTGGTCACCGCCGCGGACACCGGCGACCGCGCCGCCGCCCAGGTCCTGCTCGAGCAGGTGGCCGACGCGCACCACCGCTTGGCCCTGGTCTGGGCCGACGGCGGCTACACCGGTAGTTCAGCATATGAAGCCTTAGATGATCTCTTGGCACAGCTTGTAGCGGTGGAGGTGCTGATGCCGAGAAGGCGGTTGACCACTGCGGCTGGGACTTCGGCAGTCAAGTCGCGGATTGCCGCCGAGCGGCTCGGCAAGGACCGGATGCCCAGCCGTTTGAGTCGAGCAGCGAGAGTGACGCGGCTGAGGTGCTGGCCCGGACGGATTCCAGGGAAGAGCCACGGAGCGTCGAGCTGGCCGATGTGGCCATCGCGGCGGCGGTCGGCCGCGATCTGCTGGACCAGACCGCCGACGCAACGTCGTCGAACGCTGCGTCAACCAGCTCAAAGGGTTCCGCGGTCTCGCGACTCGATGCGACAAGACCGCCGCAACACACCGCGGGGATCAGCCATCTGCTGTTGCTCGGAAGGGTGGTTGAGCGGGTAGAGACACACCACTGACGCGTAAGTCCATGAGCGCGAAGACCTCCGCCTGGCTTCGCTCACGTCAAGCGGCAGCGTTTGTCCGTCTGTTCGGGCGCCGGTTGGCGGTCGACGGTGGCCTGAATGTTCACGAGAAATGACGTCACTGCCTGGGGTCGCCCGCCGTCTGTGACAGCAGGTGGCCCAGTTTCTGACCGGTCACGGATGCAGCGATGAGTTTTCGCGGCCTAAAGAGTCTCACCACCGTTGTCGACAACACAGGAGGAGCACGTGGCTCAGCTGCTGAGAGTCCAGAACTTCAACGTCTCGAGTGACGGCATCGGCGCCGGCGAGGGCCAGAGCCTTGAGAGTCCGTTCGGCCACGCCGTCGACCCGGCGAAGCTGTTCGCCTGGGCCGGTGCCACGGCGAGCTGGCCCATGCGCACCGATCCCGGAGGGAGCCGGGGCCTCGACGACTACTTCACGCGGGACTACGCGCGCAACATCGGTGCCGAGATCATGGGCCGCAACAAGTTCGGGCCCCAGCGCGGGCCCTGGAATGACCATGAGTGGCGCGGCTGGTGGGGTAACGAGCCCCCCTTCCGCACCCCGGTGTTCGTCATGACTCACCACAAGCGTCCTTCGTTCACGCTCTCCGACACCACGTTCCACTTCATTGACGGCGACCCGGCCACGGTCCTGGAGCAGGCGCGGGAGGCGGCGCAGGGCAAGGACGTCCGGCTCGGCGGCGGGGTTACCACCATCCGGGAGTTCCTGGACGCCGACCTCGTCGACACCATGCATGTGGCGGTCTCGCCGGTGAAGCTCGGGTCCGGACTACGGCTCTGGGAGTCACCCGATGAGCTGCTCGACCGGTTCCACCTGGAGGTCGTGCCCAGCCCGAGTGGCGTGACGCACCACCTGTTCTGGCGAAAGTGACCGGACCTCAGGGCTGGCCCGGGCTGCCTGTTTTGCCTCCTGGGGCTGCCCTGAGGCGGGCCGTCGAGTCGCGCCTCGGGCAGTCAGCCGGCCTTGGCGGGTTCCTCGGCTCGTGCCCGGTGGGGGCCATTGGAGGCGATAGCGACGCTGTTCTTCTCCTCGCGCTCGGTCAGCACCTGGAACAGCAGCTCAGCGCCGTGAGGTCCAGTTCCATGTAGCCGAGCTCGTCGATGCACAAAAGATCGACGCGGCCGTACCGGGCGATGGTCTTGTTCAGCTGCTTCTCGTCGGCGGCCTCGACCAGCTCTCTCACCAGCTTCGTGGCCAGTGTGCAGCGGACCCGGTAGCCCTTCATGGCGGCCTCGGTGCCCAGGCCGATCAGCATGTGCGACTTGCCGGTGCCGGAGTCGCCGATCAAGCAGAGCGGCTGCCCCTTCTTGATTCACTCGCTGGAGCCAAGGGTGTGGATGGTAGCCGGGTCGACATTGGGGTTGGCGTCGAAGTCGAAGGTCCGCAGGGACTTCTCCCGCGGGAAGCCGGCCGCTTTGATCCGCCGTTCCGACCTGCGGCGGTCCTGGTCGTCGCACTCGGCCATCAGCGGCTCGGCCAGGAAGCCGCGGTAGGTCTTCTGGTCCTTCACCGCCCGGTCGGCGATGTCGGAGAACTCGTTGCGGATGCTCGGCAGCCGCAGCAGGCGGCAGGCGGTGCCGACGGCGGCGTCGGCGGCCTGCTCGGTCAAGCCTCGCTGACGGGACAGGGTCACTGGGCTTCTTCCTCTCGGTGGGCGCCGCCGCTGGCGCGACGGCGTCGGAGCAACTGGTCATAGGGGGTCACCGAGAGCAGCGGCCTGGTGTCCGGCGGCAGGTGGGCAAGCCTCCACTCGTGCAGAAACGTCACGGTCCCCGACGGCTGTCCCGTCCCGGTGGTGGGCAGGCCGGGGACGGGATCGTCCTCGGCCAGGGCGGCCTTGCGGGCCTCCAGCGCGACCGCGTCCGCGGTCAAAGCACCCGCCGCCCGCAGGGCGGTGGCCAGCCCGGCGACCAGGTGCTCGTGCGGGATGTGCCGGCCCAGCAGCAGCACCCCGATCAGGGCCCGGGTGCCGTCCCGCTCGCCGTGGATCTTGCGGGCCTGGGCCCAGCAGGCGTCGTGGACCGGAGTGAACTTGCCTGCCGAGCGGGCCTGTTCGAGGGCGGTGGCTCCGGGAAAGGCGCCCGGCTTGCGGATCAGGGCTTCGAGGTAGTGGTCCAGCTCCAGGCGGCAGCCGCCCTTGGCAATCAGCCGCTCATGCCGGGCGACTTCCACGTTCTGGTCATAAACCACCAGGTGAGAGGCGTCTAGCACCACGCGGACCCGCTTGCCGATCAACCTCACCGGCACCGAGTAACGGTTGGTGCGGACCGCGATCTGGCTGTAGCGGTCGACTGGTCCCACTGCTCGACCATCTCGTTCAGCTCCGCCAGCGAGGCTACCTCCGGCACCGGGGTGAAGTGGTTGCGGCGGAAGTAGACGATCTGCCACTCGACCCCGCCCTTCTCGTGGGCGCCGTCGATGCCCGAGCGGCAGTAGAAGCTCTCGATGCCGAAGTGCGAGCGGAACGCGATCCACCGGTCGGTCTCCACCCTAGGTAGGGCACGCGCAGCACTGTGGCGACGCCACGCGACGGGCCGCCCGGCTCAACTGCGCAGCTGCGCAGTTGAGCGGCGAACCCGTCGGTGGTGCCACCAAACGGCGCGAACTCCGTGAACGCCTACGGCACGGGGCGGGGAGATCGCCTCCAACCGGCGCGACGAGCAGGAGATGTTCGTGCTGTGCCGGCGGATCCTCCAGTCAGCCCTGGTCTGCGTGAACACCCTCATGCTCCAGGACGTCCTCGCCGACCCGGAGTGGGCCGACCCGCTCACGCCGGCCGACCGGCGCGGCCTGACACCGCTGTTCTGGTCGCACGTGCGCCCGTACGAAGAAGTGGACGCCCGCCTGAACCTCACTGCGGTGACCGTGCCAGGCGCTCGCGGGCCGACGGACACGCACGGCCAGTGCCCGGGCTGGGGAGCGTACGGGCGCATGATCCCAATGCTGTCTGGATCGCCGTCGAGCCCGACAGGAGCCCAATGGTGTGGCACAGGTCAGTGCGGTCAGCCGTGGTCCGGAACGATGACCAGGCGTCCCCGCAGTCCGCCTTCGGCGAGCCGGGCGTGAGCCTTCGCCGCCTCCTCCAGGGCGTACGTCTCGGCGACCCGGAGTGTGAGCACGCCCTCGTCCACCAGTCGGACCAGTTCCGCCAGCCGCGCCCCGTCCGGCCTCACCTGGACCGCCTCGACGCGTACTCCGCGTGCCGCGGCCGGGCCCGCCCCGGGGATGACACCGACGTAGGCCCCTGCGTCGCGCGCCCGGGCGAGTGCCGGTTCCCCGAGGATCGCCGCGTCGAGCACGGCGTCGAAGTCCGCCCCGCCGGTGACACCGGTGACGTGCGCCGCACCCAGCGACCGCACGAGTTGCTCGTCCTTCTCGCGGGCCAGTGCGGTCACCGACACCCCTTGGCGGGTGGCGAGCTGGACGGCGTATCCGCCCACCGCTCCCGCAGCGCCGGTCACCAGCAAGGACTGTCCCTCCCGCAGCCCCAGCAGGTCCAGCGCACCCGCGGCGGTCAGGGCGTTCAACGGCAGGGTCGAAGCATGCACGGCATCGGCCGACGAAGGCGCCGGGGCCACCCAGTCGGCCTCCACGACGACGTACTGGGCATGCGTGCCGTCGGCCAGCGCCACCACCTCGGCGCCGACGCTCCATGACGTGTCCGCACCGGCCGCGTCGACCGTCCCGGCGACATCGCCACCCAGCCCGCCCGGCTCCCCGAACATGCCGGACCGCTTGGCCGCGTCGACCGGGTTCAGCGCGGCTGCCGCGACCTTGATCCGCACCTGGCGCGGCCCGGGGTCGGGCACGTCTACGTCCACGATCTCCACGGCTTCGGGACCGCCGAATGTCCTCACCACTGCAGCACGCATGGGAAATTCTCCTGAAATGACTTGTTAGCGCGTTTCCGCCTTGCTGAGGCAACCCTAGGGAGCGTTACTCTCTAACGGGAAGTAGTTACCTGAGAGTGCCTAGCGCACCGAGAGGAGAGCTGTGGCGACGATGACGGCGGCCCAGAAGCGTGAGCAGGCGCGGGTTGAGTACGACGCGTTCTGCCGCACCTGCCCGACCAACGAACTGCTCGGCCGTCTCAGCGACAAATGGGTCGGCCTGGTCGTCGCGGCCCTGTCCGACGGCCCCCGGCGCTATGGGGAGCTGAGCCGCAAGATCGCGGGTGTCAGCCCCAAGATGCTCACGCAGACCCTGCGTGCTCTCGAACGCGATGGTCTGTTGTCCCGCACGGTCACTCCGTCCGTCCCTGTCCGCGTCGACTACGAACTCACCCCCCTCGGCGCCAGTCTGGCCGGCTTGCTGACGGCCGTGAAAGCTTGGGCCGAGACCCACTTCGATGAGGTCCGCGCGGCACGAGAGCGGTACGACGCGACGGCCGATTCACCGGCATCCTGAGCCCGGCGTCTGGATCGGTGCGGTGCCTGCGCAAGCGCGGCGTCGGATTCACCTCGCCGCACGAGGCGCTCGACACGACCACGCCCGGCGGGCGCCTGATCTTCCATGCCTTCGCGGCTCTGGCGGAGTTCATCCGCGAACTCATCGTCCAGCGCCGATGGCCCATCTCCCCCGTCTGCCTGGCGCGCGGGGAGGCTCCGCAATTTCTGTAAAGCGGAACCTCAGCTTTCGCGGCTACAGCACGGCCCAGGCAGGGAACGCAGCACAGATTCGGTGACCGCAGACAGCACCCGAGGTCCCAGGCGGGCAGCGGGCTGGTTTCGTCGAAAAACGTGGTGATCAACCATCGACAGGCAAAGCAGTGTGAGACACCGTCCTACTCCAGCGGCATTGCGGTAGAGCGGAATGTCGACCTCGAGATCATTAATTAGAGATCACTAATGCGTGAGTGGCTAATTTCATACGTCAGCGATTTTCGGTCATTTCTCCACGACCACCTGTTGTGGGAATAAAAGGTCCGTTAACCTCCCAGAGATGCAGTGCAGTCAAGCACATAGAAAAGGGGAGGTCCAGTGAAATTACATTTTCGGCGCGTGTTGCCGAGTTGCGTGGCGCTTATCCTGGCCGCTGTCGCCAGTGTGTCCATGATCAGTCAAGCCACAGCGGCCGGGCCGGCACTTGACGGAACTTCGCTCAGCGCTTCTGAAGAGAAGCTGCTGAAGTCAGAAACGCCGAAGACAGTCACCCTCGACCCGGCCACCGGAGCCGTGCTCGCGGTCGAGGAAGGGAACTCGCGCGTCGAGCCGCTTATCAGCAGACGCAGCGTCTGCCAGTCGGGCGACGCTTGTTGGTACACAACCCGGGTTCCGTACGCCAATTTCGGCTTCTACGGGTCTGCAGGCACGTATTCAGCGACCATGCCCTACCGAGGTGACTATCACACGGGGAGATACACGACCAGGGCATGCTGGAACTATGGAGGGCCGGTCTGTGGCCCGGTCCTCGGGCCGAACACGTGGGGCACCCTCGGAGTGACCGTGACGGGCACTTCGTTCACGATCTACTGAGTAAACCCGGCCCGAGTTCAACTCGTTGCCCCGCCAATATTGGATGGGCAACGAGTGTCGCCGTATATAGCCCAATCCGCTTTCGTAGCACATAGAAAGTCAATGAGTGCGTGTTTCTGACCCGGGCAGGGTGACTTGACTCTGGATAGGGCAGCCGACTGAGGTTGGTGCTGTCACGCTGGGAGCCGTCAGCGGTGCGCAGCGTGGTGACGACTTTCTGGACGAGCTGCCGACTCTCCGTCGCGAAGGTGCAGGCAATGAAGCTTCGTGTACTGCTGTGGTTGGTGCCACTTCCAGTTGCGTTTGTCACCGTAATCGCCCTTGCGGCTTGGCGCTCTGCGGACACGGGAGAGACTCCCGAGGACCCGTCCTTTTTGCCGTTGGAGGTTGACAACTCTGAGAATCAGGGCAGCGCGGAGGAACTCCTGAAGTACTGGACGGAGGAACGAATCCGTAATGCGCAGCCCATGCCCATGCCCACACTCCAGTTGCCGGACGATGCGCCCGCTGGATAGCGCCTATTCGCTGGGGGTGGTAGTTCCCCGACTGAAAGTGATCGTCTCCTGGCGGGCGGCGTGCGAGCACACCTTCGCCTGCCTGAAGAACTGGCGGGTCCTCTCCAAGCTTCGCCAGTCCGCGCGTTACGCGCCCGCTACTGCTGCGCCCGAGCTGACCAACACCGAGGTCGCCCGCTGGCAGACGATCTTGCAGTCAGATCGAGTATGGTCCGCCACCACGGGGGGAGTGCCGGACTTCCATTGGGGTGAGTGGATCTCATTCGCCGGAGCCAGCATCTACGTGCTCTGGGAACTCGGCCGCATCAACGGCGCACTTCGCGAGCTCGCCGACCTCTGGAACGAGCAGTACCAGCAGCGGCAGGAATCGGCTGACTCCCTCCAGTGACACAGCCGGTCGGCGACTGCATGACGATTCCGCCGTCGACCCAGGGCATTCGCCTCCGGAGGGCTGCCGGGCCACGGGACGGCCCTGCCTGTCCAGTCCAGTCCAGTCCAGTCCACCAAGGAGTGGGCCTCATCGAGCTGGCCGACGGCGGCCTCGGTCTGCGGCGCCTCCCGTTCAGCGCAGGCTCGCGGGTGCCAGCCGGATCCCGCCGGAGCCGGTCCTGATCCGCACCGGCCGGGGCGCTGCCGCGGCCGGTCCGGGCTGGGCAGTAGGCCGCTGTTTGACCGGCCTGGTCAGCCGCCTGGTCATCAGCGTGATGGTGGCCCACGCGAGCGGCGGCTACGGCGCCGTCCACGACTACCTGCGCCCCCTGCGGACGACACCCCGGCTCCCCGGACGTCCGGCCAACCCTCGGTCAGGTCGGTCTCCGGCTGGATGCTCACCCATCCCGACGCCCTCCAGGATGACGACCGGCTGCGACTGAAGGCTGCGCTCGCCAACTGCCCCGAGCTGCAAGCCCTCGCCGGGCACATCCGCGCCTTCGCCCGGATTCTCACGCAGCGCAAAGGAGAGCAGCACACGGAGTGGATCGTGGTGGTTCGTAGGACGACTTGCCCAGCCTGCACACCTTCGCCAGCGGCCTCGAACGCGATCTGGACGCGGTCACAGCCGGCCTCTCCACACCTTGGAACTCCGGCGTCGTCGAAGGCCATGTCAACCGGATCAAGATGCTGAAGCGGCAAATGTTCGGCCGCGCCGGCTTCGCTCTCCTGCGGAAACGCGTTCTCCTCGCACGCTGAGTGTCCTGCTCCTGCGCCCACCAGCCTGGCCGTAGTGAACGGCAAAGGCGGTCAGCAAGAACCTGCCGGATGCACTGGGCTGGCTCCCAATGAAAACCACATGCTGCGATAGTCCGGGTTCTGCCAGGCTGACGAGCCATGACTGCTTACGAACTGTTGCTCATTGGCGGTGGTGCGGGCGTCGGGAAGACGACTGTCGCATGGGAGGTGTCCGCAGCATTGCAGGAGAACGGGACAGCGCACTGTCTGATCGAAGGGGACTACATGGACCAAATCCATCCCGCACCCGACGACGATCCTCACCGCACAACGATCACCGAACGGAACATCGCCGCGGTCTGGTCGAACTACGCGGCTCTTGGTCAGCACCGGCTGATCTATACCAACACGGTGAGTGTCCTGGAAGGGCCCATGGTCAGCCGGGCCATGTGCGGCGGCGAAATCAAAGTCACACGTATTCTGCTCACGGCAGCTGAAGCCACCGTGCGACAGCGGCTCGCCCAACGGGAAATCGGATCCCAGCTACACGCTCATATCGAGCGGAGCCTGCGGATGGCACGGCATCTGGACGAGGAGGCTCCAGCGGGCACCGTTCGTATCCCGACGGACAGCCGGCCGGTTCAGGACATCGCCATACGAGTACTTCAGGCCGCCGATTGGTAGACGTGACGCAACGATCAGGCGCTTACAACGGCTAACACAATGAGGTGGACCGGTCCTGGTTGTAGTGTCCGGGGCAGGAGTTGAGCGTTCGGCCCGGTATGGGGATGTCGCCGTGGATCGTGTCGGATGAGCTGTGGGATCACCTGGAACCGCTGCTGCCGAAGCGCGAGCGCAGGTTCCGGTATCCGGGTCGCAGGCCATTACCGGACCGGGACGTGCTGTGCGGGATCTTGTACGTGCTGCACACCGGAATCCAGTGGGAGTACCTGCCCAAGGACCTCGGCTTCGGCTCGGGCATGACGTGCTGGCGCAGGCTGCGAGACTGGAACGAGGCTGGCGTCTGGCAGCGGTTGCACGAGGTCCTGCTGGCCGAACTGAACGCGGCCGCACGTCTGGACTGGTCCCGCTGTGTGGTCGACTCTTCCCACGTCACGGCGCTAAAAGGGGGCAGCACACGGGCCCGTCGCCGGTCGACCGGGGCCGGGCCGGCTCCAAGCATCACTTGATCACCGACGGACACGGCACCCCGCTCGCGGTCCTGCTGACCGGCGGTAACCGCAACGACGTCACCCAACTCCTGCCGCTGCTCGACGCGATCCCGCCGGTCCGCGGCCGGGTCGGACGGCCCCGCCGCAAGCCGGACTCGCTGTTCGCCGACCGCGGCTACGACCACGACATCTACCGCGACCGGGTCCGCGCCCGCGGCATCGTGCCCGCGATCGCCCGCCGCGGCACCCTACACGGCACCGGACTGGGCACCTACCGCTGGGTGGTCGAGCGTACTTTCGCCTGGCTGCACGGCTTCCGACGTCTACGTATCCGCTGGGAACGACGAGCCGACATCCACGAAGCGTTCCTCCAGCTTGCCTGCTGCCTCATCACCCACCGGCAATGCAAGTTGCTCTGTTAACCGTGGATTGTGGCCGAAGCTGTTCCAGCCACCCTTACACCGGCCTCCCGCAGGGCCATACAAGTCGCGTGGCCTTCGGATTCATTGGTGATGATCACGTCCAGATCCTCGGGAACGCAGATTTTCACCATGCCGGTTCCGGGGAACTTGGTCTTGTCAGCCAGCAGCACCACCTTGTCGCTGGCGGCGATCATGGCGCGCCGGGCGGGCACCTCGGCCACGGTGGTGTCCATGACCTGGCCTCCAGGTCGCAGGCCGCAAGCACCCATGAAGAGCCAGTCGGCGTGAACTTGGCGGAGATTGTCCTCGGCCATGAAGCCGTCCAGCATGCGTGACTCGCGGATGACCATGCCTCCGAGCAACATGAGGTCGACGCTCTCGTCATCGTTGAGTTCGTCATATACAGCAAGGTTGTTGGTGATCACGGTAAGTCGGCGACCACGGAGCTGAAGCGCGAGCCGGTGGACCGTTGTGCCGCTGTCCAGAATGACCGACTGGCCGTCCTCGATCATGGCGGCTGCCCGGGCGGCAATCGCGTCCTTCTCCGCGACCTGAACCTCGGCAGCCTCGTCGAAGGGCGGTTGAGCGTCCTCAATGACCGCTCCACCATGGACACGAGTGATCAGCCCGTCCGCCTCCAGTTTGAGGAGGTCGCGCCGGATGGTCGCCGCGCTGGCGTCAAGCTGCTCGGCGAGGGCGGCCACAGAAGCGGTGCCGCTGACACGCAGGGCCCGAAGGATGAGTTGGTGTCGTCGTTCAGCCAGCACGCAACGGGACACTACACGCTGCTGGCTGAGACAACCTCCCTACTTCTAGCCGCACTTGACGAGCACGCATGCACACGCCGCGTCACTGCCGCGGTACTGGTTGGCCAAGTAACTGGAGGGTCGCTTCGAACCGCTTGGAGGCACCACGGGGCGCCAACGTCCCAGAAGCACAGCTCCATCACGTGCGGGACAAATTGGCTCTGATGACCGCTCGCCGCATTGTGTTAGCCGTTGTAAAGACGCACGATTATGGACCTGCGAGCCTCGGCGATGGCCCATGGCCCGGCATGCCCGATGGACTGTGGAACATGACACCGACTACGCCAACAACGTTGGTCCTCGCGGGAACAGGCAAGACTGGACGCCGGGTCGTGTCCGGGCTCGTAGCGCGTGATGTGCCGGTACGGATTGGCTCACGGCGTGCTGAGCCGCCGTTCGACTGGCAGGACGACACCACGTGGGAACCTGCACTGCGGGGCGCGGACGCGGCTTATGTGGCCTTCTATCCTGATGCGGCGTTCCCTGGCGCGGCTGGGATCGTGGGTTCCTTCGCAGACCTCGCGGTGGCTTGCGGCATCCGGTGCCTTGTCTTGCTTGCCGACCGCGGTGCTGCCGAGGCCGAGCGGTGCGAACAGGCGGTGCGGGAGTCGGGTGCGGAGTGGACCATCGTGCGGGCGGGGTTCATCACGCAGAACTTCAGCGAGGCGTTCCTCGTAGAACGGATCCGGGCCGGTGTGGTCGCACTTCCGGTCAGCGATGTGGCGGAACCGTTCACCGACGCAGAGGACATCGCGGATGTCGCCGTCGCGGCGCTGACCGAGAACGGTCACGCCGGCCAGATCCACGAAAGTGACCGGACCACGACTGCTCACCTTCGCCGATGCCGTCGGCGAGATAGCGAGGGTGACCCGCAGGGAGGTTCGTTATCTGCCGGTCACGCCCGAGCAGTTCGTCTCATCGCTGACGGGACGAGGTGTGTCGACCGAGTACGCGACGCAACTGGCCGGCCTGATGGTCGAGGTCTTCGACGGCCGCAGGGCCGGCGTGACCGACACCGTCGAGCGCATTCTCGGCCGACCAGCCCATGACTTCGCGGAGTATGTCCGCAAGACCGCCGCTACCGGTGTATGGGATGCCCGTGCTGAGTCCTCCGATGGAGCCTGACAAGACCAACAGCCCGTGCTGATGACCGCCAGGCGCACGGGAGGGCCTCTGGGCTTGCCTGGCAATATTGCCGGCCCTCCCGAACGGCCTGACCGGCATGCGCCCGGTCACCGAACGTGCCGGCCGCCGCGGGGACGCGGAAACGATCTTCGCCCGTTGTGAGGACGGCTTCTGGTGCCTGGTCCGCTGGGGCCCCGATGCCCCCGGAAGGCCCCGCGGAAGGTAGCCGGAGCGCGCCGTGACTATCCCGCGGCCAGGGGCGTGGAGTTGAGTTCGCGTATCAACTGCGGGGTGAGCAGATCGCCGGCGCGGTCGGCGAGGACAGCCATTTCGTAGCCGACCAGGCCGACGTCGCATCCCTCGGCGGCGAGGACGCCAAGGCAGCTGCCGTCGCGGATACGACCGACCATCAGGAAACCCCCGAGCATCTCGATCATGACGAGCTTCATGCCGTGGAAGCCGTGTGTTGTCGCCGCGTTCTGGGCGAGGCTGGTGATGCCGGAGACGACGGCGGCGAGGTGGTCGGCACGATCTCGGCCGAGGCCGTCCGAGGCGGCCATGAGGAGGCCGTCGGAGGAGACGGCGACGGCGTCGACGACGCCGTCGGTGGTGCGTACGAACTCCGAGATGAGCCAGCCGAAACTCTGAACGGCGGTGGTCACGATGACACTCCTTGTGTGCTTCTGGCCTCGGCACGGGCGACCCCTGCTCGGAAACCGTTGAGCAGGGAGGAGACAGCGGGCCTGGCGGGTGGGGGTGTGGCGGAGCTGTCCTGCGCGGGGACGAGCAGGCGCCCGGGAAGGACAAGGAGCGCGGACAAGCCGCCGCCAGGGGTGTCGAAGAGCTGGACCTGAGCGCCTTCACCGAGGCGGTGGGCGAGTCGGCCGACGACGAGGTGGCCGAGGAAGCGGGTGGGCGCGGTGAGAAGGGCTTCCTCGCCGGAGTCGGAGAGGCGGGCGCCGGCACGTTCCTTGTCGGCTTCGGACATGCCGATGCCGTGGTCGACGACAGCGAAGCAGTACGTGTCGTCCTCGGTGTCGTGCCAGCCGTGTACCTCGACTGGTTCGGTCGGCGGCGAGAAGTTCAGCCCGTTCTCGATGAGTTCGGCGAGCAGGTGGGCGACATCCGCGACGGCGTGCCCGCGCACCCGCACCGGCTCCACGGTCGCGATCAGGACTCGCCGGTACTGCTCCACCTCGGCGACGGCGGACTGGACGACCTCCAAGCCGTCGGCGGGTGCCGCCGTGGGCCGCGGCGGATTCTGCCCGGCCAGGACGAGCAGGCTTTCGGCGTTGCGCCGCATGCGGGTGGCGAGGTGGTCGAGCTCGAAGAGCTCGGCGAGGGCGTCCGGGTCGAGTTCCTGGCGTTCCAGGCGCGTGATGAGGCTGAGCTGGCGACGCACGAGGTTCTGGTTGCGACGGCCGAGATTGGCGAGCGATTCGGTGGTGTTGCGGCGCAGACCGGCCTGCTGGGCGGCCAGGTGGAGGGCGGTGCGTTCCACCTGGTGCAGGGACGCCGCGACCTCGGCGATCTCCGCCGCGCCACCCAGCGACTGCGCCTCGGGGGTGTCCGGGGCCTCCGCCGGCGGGAGGAACTCCCCATGGTCCTGCGGGGACTGCTGGATACGGGCGACGGTTGCGGGCAGCCGGTGCCGCGCCACGTCGTGGGCGGCCTCGGCGAGTGCGCCGAGCGGGCGCGTGAGGGAACGCGAGGCAAAGGCGGCGAGGCCCGCGACGAGGGCGGCCATGAGCGTTCCCGCGACGAGGTAGGCGGCGAGGCCCAGCTCCGCGTCGTGACTGAGCCTGTCGGCCCGGTCCCGTACGTCGTCACCAACCGACTGCTGGACGGCGTACAGATCGTCGACGAGTACGGTCATCGCGTCCCACCACGTGCCCGCGTCGGCGCGCAGCGCGGAGCCGTCGGCGGCGCCTTCCGCTTGATTCTCGTAGGCGGTGGCGCGTTGGGCGTCCTTGGTGCCGAAGGCGTTCTTCAGGGCGGCGCGCTGGGGCGCGGTGGCGACCTGGCGGAAGCGGACGAGGGCGGCGACGCGCGTGGCGCGCACCTCGGTGAAGGTGAGGTACTCGCGGCCGTGGAAGGCGCCGTCGGCGAACACGCCGTTGAGGAGACCGCGTTCGAGAGCCACGGACTCCTTGGCCGCGGCCAGTTCCCGCAACGCCGCCAGCCCGTCGCGCAGTTGACGGTCGGCGCGTGTCGCGCTCTCCGTCACCGGGTCGACGGCGTTGAGAGCGTCGACAGCAGTGGTGTAGAAGGTGAGAGTGGCTGCCCGGTCGGCGGTGTCTGTGCCGGCGGTTCCCCTGTCAGCGGCGGCGCGGATGGCGGCGAGGCGCCGCAAGTGCCGCTGGATGACATCCTCGACGGCTCGTTCGGGGCGCATTCCGCGCAGCGCGGTGTCAACGCGCTTGCGCGTAGCGGCGAGCGGTGTGCGGAAGCTCTCCTCACCGCCCAACAGACCGTTCGTCAGGCCGCGTTCGCGCTGCAGCTGGTGTACCAGTGCCTGGACCCGCAGGCTGAGGCCGACCTCGGCACGGGTCGTCCGCGCGTCGCCGAGGGCCTCGGCGCGGCCGTACACGGCCAGACCGGCCACCGCCAGCAGCAAGCAGATCGGGACTGTGATGACCACCGCCACACGGCCTCTGATGCTGCGCCAACCAGGCATCGGACGGCGGCCAGGCATCGGCCGGTCGCCGGGAGTCGTTCGGTCACCATGGCGGCGCCCTGCACCACCCCTGCCGAAACTGCCGTTGCCGGTTGCGCCGAGCCTGCCGAGCCTGCCGAGCCTGCCGAGCCTGCCGAGCAGCGGCCGTAATGGCGTCCACACCCTCATGCTCACGAAGTTAGTCCGACTGCCGTAGCGGCCGGTTTCCGACCTGTTAGACCCCGTGGGGACTTCAGTTGCGCCGCCCTCACACCGCAGGCCAGGACGCTGTGACCGCGCAGGACGGGAAAAGTGCTCGGCGTCAGAGGCGGGCGGTGTACTGCCCCAGGCAGCCTTCAGCAACTGTCTCTGTGCAGCATCGGGCTGTATTGCTGCCCCGTCGATCGACCTCCTGAAGCTGACATCAACGCGGCGGTCACTGACGACCGCGGCGCCTCCGCAGCAGCCGATCCATGTGACTCATTGCCTCGCGCCGCGTGTCCCGCACGACGTGCGTGCGGCCAGGAATCGGGCAGTTTCCGTCTGACCCTCGCGGTCTCACCGCAGGTGGTCGCGCTACCGGTCACGGGCGACGGCTGCGCAGGTTCCCTCCCGAAGGCCAACTCCCCGGGCAGGACGCCGTATACGGCAGAGGCCTGGGCATGGTCAGCGCGCTCGCGCACCGGTGCTGGACCGAGCACCTCACCGAACCCCAACGGCTGGCCTTTCTCGCGTCATTCGATGCCTACTCCGCCGCCCAGGCCGACAGGTGGATCGTCGAACTCCCAGCCTGCGCAGACGAGTTCAGCCCCTACGGCCGGTCGCCTCCGCCCTCGTTGATGTCAGGAGTGGATGTCACTCGGCCTAGGTTCGACGCGACTCCAACGGACCGATTCGGCACCGTTGTCCGGCTGCGCGCTGCCTTGCTTCCGGCGGCGGCCCAGAAGGCTGCTTTGCTCCTCCTTGAGCTGGGCGAATGCTTGTCGCGCGTACAGCGCGAGCTCCTCGGCAGGAAACGGCACGCTGGAGAGATGCTGCGTGTTGTCGCCACGCGCCCATTTGGCTTCCACGATCTCGGTACCCGGAGACGTGCGCGCTCAACTCGAGCAAGACCGTGGGTACCTGCGGCTCAGCGAGTAGGTCCGCCTTGGTGACGACCATGTCGCGCATGGCCCGGATGTTCGGCAGGAAGCCGGCCACGGGGCCGGTGGCGCACGGCTGGCCGGACCCTTGGATGCCAGCGCACGCTCCCCACCCTGCTCCCAGGCCCGGCGCCATCGCTGCGCCGACCGCACACTGACACGTAAGTCTTTGGCGACCGCGGCACTGTCATGCCCAGCTGCGAACAGCTCGGCCGCCTGCAATCGAATGTGCTCACGAAACGCCTGCCGCAAGTCAGTAGACGGATCTCGTGAAGGGCCGGCGCACGAGATCCGCCAGGCGCACAAGTTCCGCTCTGGACAAGTACGTAGAGATCGCTGTCCAGCATGGAGCATGTACCGCTTTCGAAGCCACTTCTAGCCTCCACATGAGACGTCCCGGACCGGGAGTTCTCAAAGAATCACAACCCGTGCGGAAGCCGTGGCTTGCCTGCGTCCACAAGACCATGCGGGTGTGCACCCCACCCCGACCAGCGGTAATGCAGCTGGGAGCGGCCGGTCTGTTCCCGGCATCGCGCATAGGTCACACCCCGCTCATCGTCCATCCTCAAGGTCACGGTCGGGTGAAGCAGAACCCCTGGATCTTTGAACCTCTAATCAAGGATGTTCATGAACACGACTAACGACGCCCAAGTGCCGTCCGGCACCCGTGAACAGACTCCGCCCTCGGACGGCCTCCAGGCAGGACTCAAGAACCGTCACCTCTCGATGATCGCCATCGGCGGTGTCATCGGCGCGGGCCTCTTCGTCGGCTCCAGCTCGGGCATCGCCACTGCGGGTCCCGGCATCCTGTTGTCCTACGCGCTCGTCGGCGCGATGGTCGTCCTCGTGATGCGGATGCTGGGCGAGATGTCCGCCGCCAACCCGACCTCCGGCTCCTTCTCCGCCCACGCCGACCGGGCACTGGGCCGCTGGGCCGGCTTCTCCATCGGCTGGCTGTACTGGTTCTTCTGGGTGGTCGTCCTGGCCGTCGAGGCGACCGCGGGCGCGGTGATCCTGGAGGGCTGGATCCCTGCCGTGCCCCAATGGGCATGGGCACTGATCGTGATGGTGGTGCTCACCGCGACCAACCTGGTATCGGTCGGGTCCTACGGTGAGTTCGAGTTCTGGTTCGCCGGGATCAAGGTCGTGGCGATCGCTGTGTTCATCGTCGTCGGCGGGCTCGCCGTGTTCGGCGTGCTGCCGGGCGTGGACAACCAGACGGCGGGACTGGGCAACCTGACCGACCACGGCGGCTTCCTGCCCAACGGTGCCGGCGCGATCCTCACCGGTGTGCTGCTGGTCGTCTTCTCGTTCATGGGCAGCGAGATCGTCACCCTCGCCGCCGGCGAGACCGCGAACCCGCAGCGCGCGATCACCAAGGCCACCAACAGCGTGATCTGGCGGATCGCGGTCTTCTACCTCGGCTCGATCTTCGTCGTGGTCTCACTGCTTCCGTGGAACGATCCCTCCCTCACAGAGAAGGGCTCCTACGTCGCCGCACTCGACTCCCTCGGCATCGCGCACGCCGGTCAGATCATGAACTTCATCGTCCTGACCTCCGTACTGTCCTGTCTGAACTCGGGTCTCTACACCGCATCCCGGATGGCATTCTCCCTCGGCGGGCGCGGCGACGCGCCGAAGTCCTTCGCCAGGACGACCTCACGCGGGGTGCCGCTCGCCGCGACGCTGGCCTCGGTCGTCTTCGGGTTCGTCGCTGTCTTCTTCAACTACGCCTTCCCGGACACCGTCTTCCTTTTCCTGGTCAACTCCTCCGGCGCGGTAGCGCTCTTCGTCTGGCTGGTCATCTGCTTCTCCCAGCTGCGCATGCGGAAGATCATCCAGCGCGAGACCCCCGAGAAGCTCGTGGTACGGATGTGGCTCTACCCCTACCTGACCTGGGCCACCATCGCGCTGATCGTCTTCGTCCTCGGCTACATGCTCACCGACACCGAGCACAGCGGCCAGGAGACGGTACTGCTCTCCCTGCTCGTGGCGGCCGTTGTCGTGGTGATCGCGGTGATCCGGCAGCGGATCGGCTCCGGTACCGGCAGCGAGCTCGAGAGGAACACGGCCATACGGCAGTAGAACGGTATGGATCGCCCCTCGGCCTGCCCCCCGGTCTGCTGCGACGGCGGGCGGGCCGATGTGGTGGGCCAGGACGGGAAGTGGATGCGCCGCATGGCCGCACCGACCGGGTCGTCGGAGGGGCAGGGCTGCGCGCGCCAGCCGGCGAACAGAGTCAGTGCGTCGGCGTCGGTGGCCTCGATCAGCGCGGCACCAGGGCCTCCTGATGTTGCTCGATGCCGACAACCGAACCTCAGTCGACGGACAGGAAGTAGCGCCGTTTCTCCTTCGCTTGGGCACCCAGCCGGTCATAGAACCTGATCGCGTCCTCGTTCCACGGTGGGGTCTGCCACTGGACCTGGCTGAGTCCACATGCACGTGCTTCGGCCAGCACGGCATCCACCAGCATCGGGCCGACGCCCAGGCCCCGGTGGCCGTCCCGTAGGAACAGGCAGTCCATGTGGAGGTACTCCGCACCGTCCCAAGTGGACAACTCGGGCGCGCACGAGGCGTATCCGATGATCTCGCCGTCGTCCAGCTCCGCGACGAAGCAGCGCAGGCGCGGAGCGGTCGGGCCGAAGAGCAGTGTCTCCAGCCGCTGGGGCAGGTCGGCAGGCGGCGGCACCGCCTTCTCGTACGCGGCGTGTTCGGCCGCCAGCAGAGCGATGTGCGGCAGATCGGCGGGGCGCGCATGCCGCACCCGCGGCACCCCGGCGCCCGTCAACGAACCTCGCCTTCCAGCAGGTCGCCGCGCCATGCGGACAGCCGCTCTTCGAAAGCGCCGTCTCCGTCCAGCACGTGCCGACTGAACGCGTCCCGTTCGTAGGCCAGTACGGCCGCTTCCCACACGCAAGGAGCAAGGCCCGACCGGCCGGGCCGCAGTCGGCTGATGTCCCCCGCCGGCCCGGTGAAGACAGCGAGGTCCGACATGTAGCCCTCGATCCACGTGTGCACCAGAACGTAGTCACCGTCGCCACCGGCATGCATCAGCAGCACGGAAAGCCCGACGGAGCCCCGCAGATGAGCCGACGACAAGTGATCGGCCGCGATCCGCAGCGCGGCCTGTGAGTCCTGGTCCGTCACGGTCCGCCCGGGCGCCTCGATCGCATAGGACTTCACCACGTGCCCGGCGACCTCAGGGCTGCCCAACGGGCGTACGGTTCGGGCATGGTGGCCATCAGCCAGCGCAAGTAATGCGTCCGCATCAGCAGGCGTCAGAGACTGGGTGTCATCCATTTTGGTCACACGGTCATGATGCATGCTCGTCCTGAACCTCGATCAGAATCGCCACAACTGCTTCCACGGCCGCCTTGCCCGTCAGCGCGTAGAAAGGAGGCACAGGTGAGCAACGCAGACCTGCCCGTACCCAGGCGCAGCGAAGCCAAGCGCGCCCAGGATCGTCGCCGCCGTGAGCGCATGCGGAGCAACGGGAGCATCGAGCGCTTCACAGTGGAAGAGATCGGTGAACGGGACGGCTGGGTTTGTGGTCTGTGCCAAGGTCCAGTGGACCTGGCCCATCAGCATCCAGACCCTCGGTCACCGAGCATCGACCACATCCGCACCATCGCGGCCGGCGGCACTGACACGCGCGACAATGTGCGCCTCACACACTGGGGTTGCAATCATGAACGCAACGACAGCACCCCGCTGGGGACCGTCGAGGAAGCCGAATCTCAGCGCGCTGTCCTCCTGCGGATACCCGCGCTCCGGGCCTATGCAGAGGGCCTCACGGCAGAGGACATGATCCGCCGCTCTCAGGCTTTCCACTCGCCTGAGAGGTATCGCGCCAAGTTGGCGCGTCGGGTGGAACGCTACGAGCGCGAAAGACGCTGACCGCGTATGCACCTACGAAGGAGTCGCGTGCCACAGCCGTGCCAGATGCAGGGGAACCAGCAAGTCACCGGCAGGACGGCCCCGCCTCTCAGTCGCTCATCGGCACAGCTTGCCACCCGCCGGCCCAGGAGGTGGCGGTGGGATGCTGGACCCCGAACCGTACGTGGCCGTCATGTCGGACTTTGATGAGAGTGTGTCCGCATGGAGACACCCGTTGCCCCCGAACCAGAGGGCCAGGAGCACGCCGTCATCGCTCACTTCCAGCTTGCCGGCGAGGGCTTCGGAGACTCTGAACAACGCGCTCTCGTCTACGAGGCTGCGCGAGCGATGGCCACAGCGGCTGCGGAGACCGGGGTCGGGGAAGTCGACGGCAATGAGTTCGGCGCCGGGAAAGCAGTGCTGTACGCCTACGGACCGGATGCCGATGCCCTCTTCGCCGTCGTAGGGCCGACTTTGCGCAGTCTGCCGTTCCGGCCCGCCCACGTCGTACTCCGCCGCGGGGACCACGAGTCACGCGTAGACCTCTGAACCTGGCAGCTGCCAGCGCCACCTGCTCCGAGGACTGCCCGGCACGGACCATGGTGTCTTTGAGCGTGGCACCGGAGCGCGTGCCGGGCGGCGAAGACGCGGGACCCCTCGGCCGTCTGCTCGGTTGGCTCAGGCGTTGGGACGCTTGCCGTGATTGGCCTTCTTCTTCTTACGGCCGCGGCGCTTGTTCCCTCGCTTGGACATGGTGCCCATCTCCCTAAGTCGGGACTTTCTACGCCTTCGCCAGTCTAGGTTCGGCCCGGGGTGTCCGCATCAGCCGTGCCGCGGCCACAGCGCCCACACCGGCGCTCCGGCGCCCCAAAGCATTCACTGGCTTCTGTTGTGGCAGCGGACCGGTCGCCGGCCCTGCACCCCGCGCGAGGACTCCTCGTCCGGGACCGTTTCGGGTGGCGGGCAGGTGGATGTGGGATTGAAGGGCCGAGGCGTGCGTCGAGCGCGGTCCACCCTGGTCGAATGTCAGGAAACCTGAGAAAGAGGTACGCCCGCTGAGCGGGCCGCGTCAAGACCCTCACGGCAACTTCTCTCCCCGAGGGCCGGACGGGTGGCCCCCGAGGAGTGCGCCCGATACGTCTCCGCCACACCCTTGTCATCCGGCGTCGCCGTGTGCATCATCATGCTCATCATCAGGGTTCCTGATATCGGGCACGTTGCCCGGCCCTACCGGGACGCGAAGGAACCCGCCACCGCTTTCTGCTGCCGGCTCTGGCTTCCCCAGCGGCTTCAGCCGCCCATTCCGGCTCCCCCCAGCAGCTTCACCATCCTCACTTCCGCTCCCTCGACGTGCCCGGAGGCATTCATGAGCGCACCCATGAGCACACCCGCGAACGGCAATTTGTCTCGAAGATCCGTTCTTCGGGGGACGGCCGGAGCCGCCGGTCTGTTCACCGCAGGCGGTCTGCTGACCGCCTGCGGCGGCATCAAGGAGTCCTCGGCGCAGACCGACGCGGTGCTCCGGATCGGCTACGTCTCGCCCAGCACGGGCCCGGCCGCGGGCTTCGGCGAGCCGAACGCGTATCTGATGAAGAAGCTGCGCGCCACCTTCAAGAGCGGGCTGAAGATCGGCGGCAAGACGTACTCCGTCGAGATCGTCGACCGCGACAGTCAGTCGAATCCGCAGACCGCCGCGCAGGTCGCGAGCGATCTGATCAACAGCGAGAAGATCGATCTGATGCTCGTCACCTCCACGCCGGAGACGGTCAACCCCGTCGCCGACGCGTGCGAGGCGGCCAAGGTCCCGTGTCTGTCGACCGCCGTGCCGTGGGAGGCCTGGTACTTCGGCCGCGGTGCCACCCCCGAGAAGCCGTTCACGTACACCTACCACTTCTTCATAGGCGTCGCGGAGATCCATGCCGCGTACACCTCCTTGTGGACGAAGGGCGGGGTGGAGACCAACCGGCGGGTCGGCGTCATGTGGCCCAACGACCCCGACGGCAAGGCGATCCGGCAGGGGCTCGGGCCGCAGCTGAAGAAGAGCGGGTTCAGGATCGTCGACCCGGGGGCGTACGAGGACGGGACGAACGACTTCTCGGCGCAGATCGCGGCGTTCAAGAAGGCGGACGCGGAGATCTTCAACACCTTCCCGCTGCCGCCCGACTTCGCCACGTTCTGGAAGCAGGCCCGGCAGCAGGGTTACCGGCCGCGCATCGCGAGCATCGCCAAGACCGGTCTCCTCCCCTCCCAGATCGAGGCACTCGGCTCGCTCGGACACGGCCTCAGCGCCGGCTTCTGGTGGTCGCCCGAGTTCCCGTACACCTCCACCCTCACCGACCAGACCGCCCGGCAACTGGCCGACGACTACGAGAAGTCGACGGGCAAGCAGTGGAACCAGGTCATCGGGTCCAACATGGCTCTCTTCGAGGTGGCCGTCCACGCGCTGAAGGCGACCTCCGACCCCAAGGACCGAAAGGAATTGGCGGCAGCCCTCGGCAAGGCCAAGCTCACCACCATCGCCGGGCCGCTGGACTTCACGTCCGGGCCGGTGAAGAACGTGTCCACGGAGCCGCTGGTCATGGCGCAGTGGCGCAAGGCCACGGGGGGCGGCAAGTTCGCCGTCGAGCCGGTCATCGTCGACAACGGCGCCTTCCGTGACATCCCGCTCGGAGGCGAACTTGAGCCCCTCCGCTGAGCCGATGACCGCCGGGGCAGGGAAGCCCGCCCCGGCTGCCGATTCGGCGGCCGCCCCGGCCCCGCCGGTGCTCGCGGCGAACGGCATTCACCGCCGGTTCGGCAGTCTGGTCGTCCTCGAAGGCATCGACATCACCCTCGCCCCCGGCGAGGCCCTCGGCATCGTCGGCCCGAACGGCGCCGGAAAGACGACCCTGCTCGACATCCTCTCCGGGGCCCAGGCCCCCTCCGAGGGCAGCGTCACCTTCCAGGGCCAGGACGTGACCCGCTGGAAGGTCGACCGCCGCTGCCGCAGCGGTATCGGGCGCTCCCATCAGGTGCCGCGCCCCTTCACCGGCATGACGGCCTACGAGAACGTGCTGGTCGCATCGGTGCAGGGCGGTTCGCACCGGCGCCGGGCCGCGCAACAGCACGCGCTCGGCGTACTCGAGCGCTGCGGCATGCTCGGCCAGGCCAACCGGCCCGCGGCCGCGCTCACCCTGCTGGAGCGCAAGCGACTGGAGATGGCGCGGGCGCTGGCGACCGATCCGCAGGTGCTGCTGCTGGACGAGATCGCCGGTGGCCTCACCGACGCCGAGACGGACGAACTGATCGCCACCATCCAGCAGTTGCGCGCCGACGGCATCGCCATCGTCTGGATCGAGCACGTCATCCACGCGCTTCTGCGGGTGATCGACCGGCTGGTCTGTCTCGCGCAGGGCCGGGTCCTGGCCGAGGGCGAACCGGACGCCGTCATGTCCGACCCCAGGGTCGTCGAGGCCTACCTCGGGAGCGCGGCATGAGTCTGCTGACGGTCGAGAATCTCGAAGTACGGCACGGTCTGCTGCGCGCCGTCCACGACGTCTCCTTCGCCGTGGACGAGGGCGAGGTGGTGGCGGTGGTCGGGGCCAACGGTGCCGGAAAGTCCACCCTTCTGCGGGCCGTCGCCGGAGCACACCGGCCGGCCGAGGGCCGTATCGGCCTGGACGGTGTGGAGGTGACGGCCCGGCGCGCCCACGACCGTGTCGCGGCCGGGATCGCGCTGGTCCCGGAGGGGCGGCGGCTCTTCGCCGACCTCACCGTGGAGGAGAACCTGCTCGTCGCATCCCGGGTACGGCGCCCCGGACCGTGGGACCTGGCAGCCGTCGTGGCCGCCTTCCCACTGCTCGACGGGCTGCTGAAGCGGCGCGCCGGCAACCTGTCGGGCGGCGAGCAGCAGGCCGTGGCCATCGGCAGGGCGCTGATGACCAACCCCCGGCTGCTGCTGCTCGACGAGGTCTCGCTGGGCCTCGCGCCCATCGTGGTCGACACCCTCTACGACTCGCTCGGCACGATCCTCTCCGGCGGTACGACGGTGCTGCTGGTGGAGCAGGACCTCGGCCGCGCCCTAGGGGTGGCCCGGCGTGTGCTGTGCATGCTCGAAGGCCGCGTCGTCCTGGACGAACCCGCCGACGAGGTCACCCGCGAGCAGGTCGTCGAGGCGTACTTCGGCCTGAGCCGCGCCACGGCCGCAACCGTGCAGGAGGAGCCGGCATGAACTGGATCAACGCCATCGTGCAGGGCGTCATGCTCGGCGGTGTCTACGCGCTCTTCGCCTGCGGCCTTTCCCTGATGTTCGGCGTGATGCGGACCGTCAACCTCAGCCACGGCGACCTCGCGGTCCTCGGCGCGTTCCTCGTCGCGGTGCTGGCCGCCGCCGTCGGCATCAGCCCGTTCTTCGCGGTACTGCTCGTCCTGCCCGTGATGGGCCTGGTCGGGGTGGCGTTGCAGCGGGGCATCCTCAGCAAGGCGCTGCGCACCGGCGAGATGTCGTCGATGCTGGCCACCTTCGGTCTCGCCATCGTGCTGCAGAACGTACTGCTGGAGATCTTCAGCGCCGACTCCCGCTCCCTGGACATCGGTTCGCTGTCCACGTCCGGTCTCCAGCTCGGGTCGTCGGTGAGCATCCCGTACCTCGGCCTGCTCACCGTGGCGGTGGCGGTCGCGCTGCTCGGCGGGCTGCAGTTGCTGCTGGCCCGTACGGGCATCGGCCGGGCGATCCGCGCCACCGCCGCCGACGCGGACACCGCCGAGCTGGTCGGGATCGACAGCCGCCGGGTGTACGCCTGGGCCGCCGCCATCGCCGTCGCCACCGCCGGTCTGGCGGGAGCGTTCTTCGCGATGCGGTCGTCGTTCAGCCCGTCCATGGGGCCGACCCAGCTGCTGTTCGCCTTCGAGGTCGTCGTGATCGGAGGGCTCGGTTCGCTGTGGGGGACGCTCGCCGGGGGCATGGTCCTCGGCGTCGCCCAGACGGTCGGCGCGCAGGTGGATCCGCGCTTCTCCATCGTGGCCGGACACGCGGTGTTCCTCGCGGTCCTGGCCTTCCGTCCGCAGGGACTGCTCGGCATGAGAAGGAGCCGCACATGACCACCGCATCACCGGTGGCCCCCGCCACCGCCACCGCCACCATCCACCGGTGGACCCCCGTCTCCCGTACGGCGTCCGGTGCCCTGGCCGCCCTGCTGCTCGCCCTGGCGTTCGCGCCCTTCGTCTTCACGCCCGAGGCGACCGCGAAGCTGACGACCCTGTTCGTCCTCGTCATCGTCGCGGCCATGTGGAACGCGCTGGCGGGCTACGCCGGTCTGGTCTCCGTCGGCCAGCAGGGCTTCATCGGCCTCGGCGCGTACGGAGTCTTCCTCTTCGTCGACCGAGGCGTCAGCCCCTTTCTCGCGGTCGTCCTGGCGGCCCTGCTCGCGGGTGCCGTCGCCGTACCCACCTCGCTGCTCGCGTTCCGGCTCACCGGTGGGCAGTTCGCCATCGGCATGTGGGCGATCGCGGAGTTCTTCCGGTTGGTCGTGGTGAACACGCCTTCGCTGGGCGGCGGTTCCGGTCGCTCGCTCACCGATCTGTCGGCCACCGATCCGGCGGTGCGGCAGGCTCAGGTGTACTGGCTCGCCCTGGCGCTGATGAGTGTGCTGCTGCTGGCCGTGTTCGTGCTGCTGCGCAGCAGGCTGGGATCTTCGCTGGAGGCGATCCGCGACGACCCGGTGGGCGCGGCGTCCGTCGGGGTACGGGTCACCTCGGCGAAACGCCTGGTCTTCGTCCTCGCGGCGGTGGGCTGCGCGGCGGCCGGCGGACTCACCCTCGCGAACACGCTGCGGGTGCAGCCGGACTCCATCTTCGGGGTCCACTGGTCCGCGTACATGATCTTCATGGTGGTCATCGGCGGCCTCGGCACCTTCGAGGGACCGATCACAGGAGCGATCGTGTTCTTCCTGGTGCAGGACTGGTTCGGCGACAACGGCGGCACCTGGTACTTGATCGGGCTCGGCGCCCTGGCCATCGGGATGACGCTGTGGATGCCCCACGGCCTGTGGGGTACCGTGGCTCGCCGACGTGACCTGGAACTCCTACCTGTCGGCTATCGGGTGAGGACGCCGGTCGTCTGATCTCCCCGACGGCCTCGCCCGACCTCCCAGACGACCGACCAAGAGGTGCGCACGATGGCGGAGGCAGCCGATCGGGATCCGGCTCCGGGATCGGCTCCGGGATCGGCTCCGGGTGCGGATCCCGGTCCGGACCCCGAGAGCCCCACGGGCCCGCTGACGATCTATCTCGTCAAGCAACTCGAACTGGCCATCCGCTCCTTCATGGACGAGGCCCTGCGGCCGTACGGGCTCACGACGTTCCAGTACACGGCCCTGACGGTGCTTCAGCACCGAGGCGGGCTCTCCTCCGCCCAGTTGGCCCGCCGTTCCTTCGTCAGGCCCCAGACGATGCACGAGATCGTGCGCGCGCTGGAGGAGCGCGGGCTGATCGAGCGCGACCATGCCCCGGGGAACCGGCGGATCATGGTGGCCCGGCTGACGCGGGAGGGCGAGGAACTGCTGGCGGCGTGCGCGCCGGCGGTGCAGAAGCTGGAGGACCGGTTGCTCCTCGACATACCGGAGGAACAGCGGTCCGCGTTCCGTCAGGGCCTGGAGGACGGGCTCGCCTCCTTGACGGGGCGGCACCACGGCTGACGGCGACCTGCCGCCGACGGCCGGCTGTGGCCGTGTCTGTCATCGTCCGCGGCCGTTCGGGGGATACGCGAGCCGCTTCCGGAACATTTCTCTCCCTGCGGTGGCATCACATGATGGACGAAAAGGGAGACATGATGCCGCTCTATCTATCGAGATTCAGCTACACGCCGGAGACCTGGGCGAGGCTGATCGGCCAACCCGAGGACCGCGCACAGGCCGCTCAGTCGTACATCGAGTCCGTCGGCGGGAAGCTCCATGGCTTCTGGTATGCCTTCGGCACGCACGACGGCTACAACCTGTGGGAGGCCCCCGACAACGTGTCCATGGCCGCGGTCTCGCTGGCGATCAGTGGAGGCGGCGCGCTCAGCTCGTTCGAGACGACTGTCCTGCTGACCGTCGACGAGACATTGGATGCCTTGCGCAAAGCCGGTCGAGTCCAGTACCGGGCTCCTGGCGCGTAGGAACACCGGGGGCATAGTTTCGGCGACGCTGTGCAGCACTACTGGACGGGGTCCGTTCCCGGTCAGCGTGTTCGAGAGCGGTGCGGGACCGTTCGCCCAGCGGTCAGAGGCTGGTGAGCAGGCCGTCGAGTGGGGCGGGTATGCGGTCGGGTTCGAGGGCCTCGACGAGGACGCGGCCGTAGTGGATCTTGCGTCCTTTCTTCGTGCCGAGAAAGCGCCGCAGCTGCTGCTGTGGGGTGCGGCCACGCTGTGCGGGCTGGCGCAGGAAGGTCTGCAGGGCCCGCAGGTCGCCCTCCGCCCGGACGAGCTCCTCCACCCGTGTCACGCCCAGCGCGCGGATGAGCTCGTCTTCCAGATCCGCCGCGCAGACGAAGAACCCCCCTCGCTGTGCTGCACCGGCGCGCTCCAAGGCACGGTCGTAGTAGCGACGCTCCGCCTCGTCGCACAGTCCCGTGAGGCGCAGGCCCAGGCCGGGTGGCCCGAGGAGGTGGACGAAGCGCCCGACGCTCATCGCACCGCCCATCGGCAGGACGCAGACTCCTTCGGCCGCCAGGTTCCGGCCGCGGCCCGCGGCCAGCGCGCTGACCGCTGCGACGTCGCTCGGCCCTTCGAGCAGGACGGCTGTCCGGACGGGCAGCCGCGCGGCCAGCTCGCGCGCGGGGCCGCCGGGGCCACCGGCCGCCCACGCGGTGACCGCCTCCCGGAACGCCCCCATGTCAGCCATGAGACGAGTCTCCGCCCTTTCCGGTCACCACGGTAGGGAATTTCCGCCGGCGCGTGATCGGCAGTGCCGAAGGCCGATGGTTGGCCCCCTGGCCGCTCGGGCTCGGTCCTGTTGCGCGAGGAGCCGGTACCGCGTCGCGGTACCGGCTCCTCGCGGTCTCATACGGCAGTACAAGACCGGGTTGTCTCAGTGGTTGTGGTGGCGGTGGTGGCCTCCGTGGCGGTGGTGGCCTCCGTCGCGGCGGTCGCGGACGTCCTGACCCCAGGTCTCGGTGTCGATGACGCGGCCGCGGTGGTTGCTCAGGGTGGCGGTGTCGGTGCGGTTGTCCCATACGTAGTTGCGGCGGTCCTGGTAGACGTCGCTGTCGATGTCGCGGCCGATGCCGGTGTGGACGCGGACGGTGGCCCGTCCCGCCAGCCAGAAGCCGTGGAAGGTGTAGGTCTGGCCGCCTTCGGCCGACAGCGTCCAGCCGTCCAGGTTCACCTCACGGCGCGAGGTGTTGGTGAGCTCCACCCACTCCCGGTTCAGGGACCGGTTGCTGCCGTTGTCGTAGCCCGGCGAGTCGTACTGCACCGCGCTGATCTCCACGACCGGCCGGTACGGAAGCCGGTCGTGGCCGGCGGAGGCCGACGCGGCCGTCGCACCCACCAGAGCGCCGGCCGCGAGGACGGCGGCGGTCAGACGGCGGGCAGTGACAGACAGGGAAGCAGACATGCAAAGCCCCTCGTTTCCGTGCTGGCAGACCCGAACCCGGCACCGACAGGTGCCGCTGATCTGCTTGTGCGAGCCCCGGCCCGGTGGCCGAGGGCCATCACATTGCGCCCGCACACAACCGATATGGGCGCTACACGAAGCCTGTTACCAATCGCCCATATTTCCGTGACGGTCGCCTGTGTGGTCCATTCAGGAGGCCAAAACAACCTGCTGGATGCCCCGTCGGAGCCGTCGGCCCCATGAACACCGGCCTGAGGCAACCGTCTGCCGGCACTCGCTGCCCGGCCCATTACCAGCCCCGTCACTCGAAAGTGCGTAACGCTGTCGGCGAATGCCGAGCGCCGTGGTCACGTGGCCGCATCCGGGTCCGGCCCTCGGCCCGCTGCCCGTGGCCCGCCGCAAACCGCTACGGGGCGATGGGCAGATACCGCGCGAACTCGTGGACGACCCGGGCGGACAGCTCCTGGCCCAACGGCAGTTGCAGGTCTGCTCCGCACACACGGACCCGCAGGAGCGGGCCATCCGCGCGTACCTGCTCGATGCTCGCGCGCGGAATGGCGTGTGTGTCCAGGCCGTGGCGGCCGCCGGTCGTATCGGCGTGCACCGGGTCGGCGAGGACGACGAGTTCGCGGGGCGTGAGTACGACGGCGGCGTACGCGGCTTCCGAGCGCCGGGGCACGGGCAGCGCCCCGGCGACGGCGGCGACCGGGTCGCCGTCGTCCAGGCGCGCCGCGTCCGAGGTGAGCAGTCGTCGCCATTTGTACGGCAGCCCGGCGTTCGGTGCGGGAGCGTCGGGCATGTCCAGCTCGGTGCGGGCGACACGGCGACGCAGGGACTGCACCAGGGGGTGCAGGTGGTGCCCGGAAACGGCGTTGTAGTGGACGTTCAGGCGCGCGTCGGTGGCGAAGATCGTCAGTCGGGCGTACAGCAGGATGTGAGCGGTCTCGATCGCGGCCACCCGCTGCGGATGGAGGGCCACCCGCACTCCGGGGAGGGCGGGAGCACCGACCCACAACGCCACTCCGCCGGGTCCGAATCCGAGCACGCTGGAAGGCGTCAGAATCTGAAGGCGGCTGTCTCCGAGACGGCCGGGCCGAGTGTGGGCGGGAAGGACGAGCAGGTCATCGGCATCCCCGGCCCCCACGGCCCGGCGCAGTGCACCGAGCGCGCCGTCGGGTACGTCCTCCGTGCTGCGCGGGCGGTACGGGAACCCGTGGACACCGGGGAGTATGTGGGCGCGCGCGGTCTGTTCGTCGACCGCCTGCTCCCACGGCTCCAGCAGATCGAGCCTCGGACGTGCGGCGGGGCGTCGCTTTCGCCGAAGGGAGCCATGGCGCATGGCGACACGGGCCAGGCCCCCCAACGGCCACTCAGGGCTTCTGAACACCGCCCACCTCTCGCAGCACACTCATCTGAGGCCCCCCTCAGCGAGCATGGCGTCGGCGTCCGCGTCCGCGTCGACGCCCGCGTCGGTGTCGGTGTCGGTGTCGTGGCACTGACCACCCGCCATGGACCGGGACGGTACCAGCCCACGAACAAAGTGGCGGCAGTTGTGAGGCGCGCGCTCACATGGGAGATGGCTTGGGAAAAATCAGCAAGGACCGGCATGCGACTGGGCCGTCCCTCGACCTGTTCCGTTCCTCGCCGTGCCCCATCTCGTCGTCGGCACCCACGAGTTGAACCGGCTGAGCCGTGTGATGATGCACCGATGACGACCGGCCGTGGGGAGCGGCCGGATCTGTGGGAGGGACAGGAGCGCATCGTGGGCAAGGGCGGGGCGTCCATACCGGACGAGGAATGGGAGCGCTTCCTACGGGAGGCCGAGGCCGGGACTCAGGACGCGCCCGAGGAGCCGTCGGCGCGGGCCCGGATGGTGGCGCGGCGGCTGCGCGAGGAGCCCGCCCCGCCGGAGGGGTGGCGGACCCACCAACCGGCCCGGCGGCGACGGAGCAAGGGCTGGTACGTGGTCGGTCTGCTGGTCGCGGTCGGATTGCTGGTGGTGGCACTGGCTCCGGGACGGGTGGCCGGATGGTTCGGAGGCGGGGACGGCGAGAGCGCGCCGCTCGCCGCGGAGTCGGAACGTCCGGACAAGCCGCCGGCGACGGAGGCGGCAGCCCAACTGCCCACGGTGAAGCAGCCGTTCAGGGGGTCGCCTGCGGCGCGGTGGGGCGACGGGACGGCAGGGATCCAGCTGCCCGCGGCGCGGGCAACCGGCTGGATGAGCAAGGAGCAGGTCGGGCAGGCACTCGATCGAACCCGGGACTTCCTTGCCGCGTCCAGTCTGGATTCCGGTGTGCTGCGCGGGGAGCGGCCGACGAAGGCGATCGCGTTGCTCAATCCGCATCAGCGCGATGTCCAGGACTATCTGGCGACCTCGTTCCGCGCGCCCAGCCGGGAGAACGACCCGCTGCTGCTGTTCAGCCGATTCGAGAAGGCGAAGGTGCGGCTTGTCGGGGACGTGGTCAAGACACGAGGCCGGATCACGTACCGGGAGGGTGAGCGCGGCGCGGTCGAGGTGACCACCGACGTCACGTACGTCTATCCGGTCGTACGCGCCGCAGCGGGAAGCGACGAAGTCGCGCGCACCATCGTGCGCCGCGAGGTCGTGATGAGCTGGGACGACCCGGCGAAGGTGGTCATCGAGCGGGGGACGTTCTCCCTCGTCTCCTACAAGGTGAACACCACCAACGGCGGCTGCGACACCTTCACCGGCTACCTCACCCCCGAGTTCAACGCCGAGCGCACGGCCACGGGTTCGGGAGACGGTCCCGAGGTCGACCCGTACGACCGGAGCAAGTCGATGGACGCGCGCCTGCGGGAGGCCGGCGAAGCGGGGTGCGGGACCGCTACTCGGTCGTGAGAGGGGCGCCCGGGCACCCCGACGAGCGCGGCTCTGCTTCGGTGGTGGCCGGTGGCGGTGTTCCTGCCGCCGGCCGTCGTCAACTCTGCTTCTCGCCGAGCGCTGCACGCAGCCAGTCCAGGGACCCGGTCTCCAGGATCGCGTCGGCGAGTTCGTTCGCGGTCCTGGTGGTGAGGCGGCCTCGGCTGTTGTCGATCCACCGCTGGGCATTCTCGTAGCCCTGGGTTCTGTACTCGATGCCCTGGATCATGCATTCCAGTTTGTCGGCGTCTCGGGCGCAGATCGCCTCGGCGGACTCCTTCGCCTCGTACTCGGCGACCAGTTCACGCACGGCCGAAGCCAGGATCTCGGGCATGCCGGCGACCTGGTCGGCGGTGACCGCCCGCGGGTCAGCCTCGGTGGCGTACTTCTTCCCGAGGTAGTTCACGTCACCGGTCCGCGTCTCCTGGGAGTCGTGCCACACCGCGAGGAATGCGGCCTGCGCGGGATCGGCGCCTTCGAGTTTCGCGATGATCGTCGCGATGAGGGCGGTGCGCCAGGAGTGCTCGGCGACCGACTCGGGGTCGCGTACGCCGGCCATCCACCAGCCGGTGCGCTTCGCATGCTTCAGCGTCCCCGCCTCGTACAGGAACCGCGCCACGGCGGAAAGGCCTTCAGCCACCTTCGGACTCCTCTCGCGCCTCGGCGAGCCGGATCACCTACCGGATGCTTTAAATTCCGACATGTATTTATAGGGTTTGTTCCCAGGTCGACCATCACGGTGAAAAGCGCAATCGTCGAGCTCGTTGATCGACTGCTTTCCGGAGCGTGTGCTGAAATTCGGGCTACCTGAAAGAGGTGGTGGCAATTTCCGCAGTGAAGATTTCCCGACGCACACGCATTGCACCAGTGTCCCTGATGGCACTTGCGATCGCGAGTGCTCCGCTGGCCGCTCAAGCCCAGGACCAAGGCCAGGCCCAGGCCCAGGCCCAGACCCTGGTTTCGCCGGCGGGTGTGAACGCCCTTCGTGCGCCCGGCACTGCGGGTGTGCCACAGGACCCGGCCACCGTGTTCGTCGAGGACTTCGAAAACGCAGGCGACACCCCGGTTCTCCTCGAGGACTATGTCGGGGCTCCGGCACTGAACGAGACGTACACCGCCGACCCACCGTGGCTGGACCCTGCACAGTGCAACGGCATCATCCTCAACCAGTCCGGTGCGGGACACCCTGACTGTCAGGGGGTGCCGATGGCACGCCTGAAGAACATGGCCCATACGTTGGGGCAGGTCGGCGGGACGAATCCGCCGACCAATCACGCGGTTGCCGCGTACACCCTCTCGGTGGACACAGGTGCCGACCGGGTGGAGTTCCGGACCCAGCAGCCGATCCCGATCGCGACGCCGAACCGCTATATCACCTTCGCGGTGGACGTGGCCGCGGACAATTGCGCGGTCGAGGATCCGCTGCTGAAGTTCTATCTGACCGGCAACGGTCCGGACATCCCGACCTTCACCGACCCCATCAACCCCTGCACCGACCCCAAAGCCACCCCCTATCCCGGAGGAAACGGGCTCATGGCCGGGTCGTTCGCCGGCAACAGGGCTGTACTGTTCGCCGGCACCGAGTTGGGCATCAAGATGCTCAACGGGCAAAGCGACTGGTACGGCAACGACCACGCCTTCGACAACATTCGGATCCTGGACGCGACTCCGCGGATGGACAAGGCGTTCAGTCCTGCCACCATTGACAAGCGCGGCGTCTCCACGCTCACCATGACGGTGACCAACACCAGTGAACTGGCGGCGAAGAGCGACTTCGGCTTCACCGACAGCCTGCCCGCAGGAGTGAGCGTGGCCTCGGACGCGAACGCGTCGACGACCTGCGGCGACGGCACGGTCTCCGCGGCGGCGAAGGGCTCGTCCCTGACTCTGGCCGGCGGAGACCTGGCCGCCGGTGAGACATCCTGCACGGTCACGGTGAATGTCACCGCTGCCAAGGCGGGGACCTACGTCAACAGCTCTGACGGGGTCACCACGGTGGGCCTGAACCCCCCGGCCTCCGCGACCCTGACCGTCAAGCGAAAAGGTGCTGCCGCGGTGGGCACCGCGACGAACTCGGGCGGCCTGCTGTCCGGCAATGTCGTGCAGGCACCGGTGAGTATCCCGGTCCACGCCTGCGGCAACAGCGTGAACGTCGTCGGACTGCTCAACCCGGCGGCGGGCAACACCTGCGTCAACGGCTAGCTCGTGCCGGGAGCACCGGCCAAAACGCCCCGGACCGATCACGGTCCGGGGCATTCTTGCGCGCGAGCGGTTCCAGGCCGTGCTCGACGTGGTCAGCCCTTCTCCCCGACGACACGGCACCCTTCGAGCAGCTTCTCCTGCTGTTGCCGAATCTGCCGCAGTTGGTCCTTGAGCGAATCGAGATGCCCTGCCACGAGGATCGACTCCGCGGGGGTCGTCCAGCCTGGCCGCCGCCAGGATTCCCGAAGCGTCTGCCAGATGTCCTCGTCCCGGATGACCTCGATGATCCGCACGATGTCATGGACTTTGCCGTCCAGTTCTTCTATGTCCCTTTCCACGTCCCCTCCTTGGGAAAACAGGGCGAGAGATGGATGTAGAGAGTCCAACCACAGTGAAAGCGGGACAAGGGCTCTCATTTGTCGGCCGCGCCCGATCGACCCTTTTCGGCCTGACTCATCATTGCCGCCTTTCCCTCGCTTCTCCCTGGCCCCTGAGCACCCGACGATGCGAAGTTCACCTGGCGCGCCGCCGGGCGCCTGCCTTGTTCTTCAGGGCATGGGGATCGGCGCGTACGAGAACAGCGAGATACGACGAAAGGTGGCGCGAAACATCCCGGGGGGACCCTCGACGCCATGTGACCTACATCACACCACCTCCATGTCACGCACGGACGGGCAGCTTGCATCTGGTGGTCGTCAACAACGAGACGAAAAAGAGGACGACGCAGCCATGAACGCACAGAACGAAGTCGGTACGGCGATCACCCACCGCGTGCTGATCCTGGGAGCGGGGTACGCGGGGATGTCCGCGGCCATCCAGCTCGCGGCCCGGAGCAAGGGGCGCGAGGACGTGCAGGTGACTCTGGTGAACGCGCAGGAGCGGTTCACCGAGCGGATGCGGCTGCACATGACGGCGACCGGACAGCAGCTCGCCGAGCTGAGCATCCCCGAGCTGCTGGAGGGCACGGGCGCGCGGTTCGTGCGCGGCTGGGTGACGGCCATCGACGCCGGCGCGAGGACCGTACGGATCGATGACGACCGGGTGCTGCACTACGACACCCTGGTGTACGGGCTGGGCGGCGTGGCCGACACGGCGGCGGTGGCCGGCGTCGAGGACCACGCGTACACCCTGAACGGCGTCCAGGACGCCGAGTTGCTCGGCGACCGGCTGGCCCGGCTCGACGGCGGCGCCGACACCGGCACGGTGGCGGTCTGCGGCAGCGGCCTGACCGGCATCGAGGCGGCCGCGGAGATCGCCGAGCAGTACCCGGATCTGAACGTCGTCCTGCTGGGCCGGCAGGAGCCCGGCGCGGCCCTGAACCGGAAGGCCAGGGCATATCTGGGCGCCGCGCTGGAACGTCTGGGTGTGCGGGTGCGCGGCGGGGTCGAGGTGGTGAAGGTGCGCCCCGGCGCGGTCGAGTTGGCTGGCGGGGAGAGTGTCGCCGCCGACGCGGTCCTGTGGACCAGCGGCACGCGGGTGTCGCCGCTGGCGGCTGCCGCCGGGCTGACCGTCGACGAACGCGGCCGCATCGTCACCGACGCCGCGCTGCGGTCGGTGTCCCACCCGGAGGTGTACGCGGTCGGCGACGCGGCCGCGATCCGCCAGGGCTACGGCGTCATGCACGGCACCTGCCAGGGCGGCATGCCGACCGGTGTGCACGCCGCGCTGTCGATCGACCGGGTACTCAAGGGCAAGCAGCCCAAGCCGTTCCGCTTCGGCTACTACCACACGCCGGTGAGCCTGGGCCGGAACGACGCCGTCGTGCAGTTCACCCGCCCCGACGACAGCCCGCGGCGGATCTGCCTGACGGGCCGCATGGCGGTCCGGTACAAGGAGACGGTGACTGCCTCCCCGTGGCCGACCTACGGCCGTATGAAGAAGATTCCCGCCTCGGGCGCTTTCTGGCCGCGCGGCGGCCGCTTCACCCGGAACCAGGAGGCGCGGTGACCGACCTGCCCACGAACCCCGACGAGCAGGTGTTCCACCAGCACCGCAACCTGCTGTTCTCCGTGGCCTACCGCCTCCTCGGCACCGCCGCGGACGCCGAGGACGCGGTCCAGGACGCCTGGATCAAGTGGTCGGCCGCCGACCGCTCCCAAGTCGCCGACCCCAAGGCGTATCTGACCCGGATCGTGTCCAACCTGGCACTGGCACGACTGCGCTCCACACGGCACAAGCGGGAGACCTACGTGGGCCCGTGGCTTCCGGAGCCCATCCTCACCAGCGGCGACACCGCCGACGCCGTCGCCGAAGCCGAGTCGGTGTCGATGGCGATGCTGGTGGTGCTGGAGACGCTCAGCCCCCTCGAACGCGCGGTATTCGTGCTGAAGGAGGTCTTCGACTTCAGTCACGCCGAGATCGCGGAGGCGGTGGAACGCTCCGAGGCGGCGGTACGGCAGGCCGCGCACCGGGCGCGTGAGCACGTACAGGCCCGGCGGCCCCGTTTCACCGCCGACCGGTCCCGCCGGCGTGAGGTCACCGAGCGGTTCTTCGCCGCCGCGACCGGCGGTGACGTCAACGCCCTGATGGAACTGCTGTCCCCGGACGTCACGTTGTGGACCGACGGCGGCGGCAAGGTCCGCCAGGCCCTGCGACCGGTCGTGGGCGCACAGACAGTGGCCTCCTGGTTCGCGGCCATCGGCACCGTCACGTACCAGGGTGTCGAGCCCGCCGACATGAACGCCGAACTCGTCGAGATCAATGGCGGGCCGGGCGTGCTGTTCAGCGGACCGGGCCGCGTGATCGCCACCGTCACCTTCGACTTCGACACCGACGGCCGCATCACCGCGATCCACAACGTGGCCAACCCCGACAAACTCCAGGCCATCGCCGACGGAACCGCTCGCGATGTCGGTACGCGGTGATGGCCGGGCCCTCCACTTGTCCTCAGCCGGCGGCCTTGGCGATGATGCGGCCCATTTCCTCTCGGTCGAACGCCCGCAGGGTCGTGGTACGGACGTTGCCCACTCCGCCGAGCTGCAGGAGCGCCGCGGTGGCGGTTTCGTCGTCGGGCGCCTCGACAATGGCCACGAGGTCGTACGAGCCGACGGTCCAGTAGATGTTCAGGAGCTTCGCCCCGAGCTTCTGCACCCCTGCGGCGAAGGCCTCGGCACGCTTGGCGGTGTCCTTGTAGTTTCGGATCCCTTGATCGGTCCAGTTCAGCAGCGTGACATACGTCGACATGGTCTTTCCTTCATGAGGGAATACATCGCGAGGCCAATTCTGGGCGTAATTACCGAAACGCGCACAAGGTGTGCATCCGAATGAGTAAGGCACCGACCTGCGCAAGGGCCGCGCCTGGTACATGGCTCCATACTGAGCGGATGCGCCAAGCATTCGCCCACGACGCGGTTCTCCTCATGGAGTCTGACGGTGATGTGCGAGCACCCGGCGCAGCCATCACGGTCGCGCTGTGCGGGCACTGGGACCATGAACCCCCGTGCCCGCTGGCACCGCACCACACCTCTGCCGAACGCTCCGGCGACGAGGTACGTCTGCGCGTGCTGTTCGCGGCCGAACCGGCGGCCGAGACCGAAGTCCGCTGCCGTATCGAGGCCGCCCTGTCCCGAGCCGCCCTCGACGGCCCGGACGGCATCACCACGCGGTGGCAGTTCCGCGGCGCACAGCCCAGTCCCGTCCGACAGGACGAGGCCCAGCATGCCGAGCGACTCACCAAGACCGCGTGACGGTGGTGGGCTGTGGGAGCGCCGCGCGCAGGCCCGCCCCGCGCGCTCCCGAATGAGGGTCGCATGTGCGGCGTGTCATCATGGCCGCATGGATGGCCTGGGGTGGGTCTGTGCCGGTCTGGTGGCTTTTCCCGTTCCCTTTCTTCTCTGGTTCGGTGTGATTCCGCTGTGGGTCGACCGGCGGCTGAGAAGGTCGGGCAGAGAAGTCATGGGGCTCTGTCGGAACGTCTCGACTTCCGAAGGGAGATACTCGACAAGCTTTGAATTCTCCACGCATACCGGAGACAGGATCATCTACATCTCCCCGCTCAGCGGCCGTAGATGGGGCACGCCGGGGAACGAAGCCCTCCTTGTGTACGACCCCGCCTCACCGTGGCGAAGGGTCCGCAGCCGACGAGAGCTCGACTCCCGTTCTGAAGCATGGGCCTCACTCTGGTGGCTGCTCTCGCTCGAGGTGATCAACCTGACGGTGTTTCTGCTCTACTTGAGCTACTGAGCCACTGATCTCCGCGGCCGCTCACCAGAATGATCGGGTGACGACACAACCACGCTCCCCCGAAGGTCTCCGTGCTGTTCTCTTCGACTCAGGCGGCGTGCTGATGCGGCCGATGGGCGGCCGGTGGAATCCACGAGCGGACTTCGAGCAGACCGTCCTCGCCCACGCCCCCTCGATCACCCCGGAACAGTTCGCGGCGGCCATCGTCGAAGGCGACCGTTTCTTCGACACCTCGTCGTCGACGCCCGACTACGACGCATACCACCGGGTGTTGCTTCGCGCCCTCGGTGTGGCCCCGACCTCGCAGCTCCTCGCCGACCTGCGTCGCGAAGTCCCCCCGGCCATGATCCTGGAGACGTACCCGGAGGTCGTGGAGACCCTGGAAGAGCTGAATCGGCGGGGCGTGCGCATGGCGGTGGTCTCGGATGCCTGGCCCGATCTGCCGGACCTCCATGCCGCACTCGGCATCAACCGCTTCTTCGAGGCGTACGCGATCTCCGCCGAACTCGGCTGCGAGAAACCGGACCCGCGCATGTACCACCACGCCAGCGGCGCGCTGGGGCTGGCTCCCGCGCAATGCCTGTTCGTCGATGACGTCCCGAGCCTGGTCGCCGCCGCGATCGCACTCGGCTACCAGGGGCGCGCGGTCTGCCGGGACTCGGACCCGGCTCCCTCGGACATGCCTTCCATCGCGTCCCTGTCGGAATTGCCGACCCTCTTCTGACGCGGTCCGGAGCCGGGTGTCGGAGGCTGACAGTAGAGCACCCCCGGGCCCTGGTAGGTCCGGGGGTGCTCCACCTGTGCGGGGGCTAGGGGGCTACTGCCGCGTCCACTTCTGGTTGGACGCGCCGTTGCAGGCCCACAGGACCATCTTGGTGCCGTTGGCTGTCGCCGCGTTGTAGGCGTCCAGGCAGAGGTTGGCGTTCACGTTGGTGATGGTGCCGTCGGCGTTCACGTTCCACTTCTGGTTGGAGCCGCCGTTGCAGTCCCAGATGACGACCTTCGTACCGTTGGTCGTCCCTGCCTGGAAGGCGTCCAGGCACTTGTTGCCGTAGACCACGAGTTCCTTGCGCGTGGTGTACGTCCAGGACTGGTTGGAGCCACCGGCGCAGTCCCACAGCTGTGCCTGGGTGCCGTTGACGATGGTGTTGTTGTCGATGTCGGCGCAGCGGCTGGACTGCTGGCCGACGAGCTGGGTGCCGTTCGTACCGGGCAGCGGGCGCACCTGGATCGCGTCGAAGTCGGGTGTCCAGGCGGTGGGGTTGGAGAACGTCAGGGTGTTCGTGGAGCCCTTGGCCAGGGACACCTCGACCGAGACGGTGCCGGGCGTGGACCACGAACCGGTCGGCGGGAAGGCGACCGTGGTGGGCGTCTGCCCGTTGACCTTGAGTACGGCGGTACGGGTCGCGCCGCTGCCGTTGGTGTAGGCGATGTCGACGACCTTGGTGCCCGTGGCGCCCGCCACGACGCCGTTGAACCGGAGGGTGTTGGCGGCGCCGTTGCCGACGTTGCCCACCTTGGTGGAGCCGGAGCAGCCCGAGCAGGTGGCGTCGGCCGCCGAGCCGGCCTTGGTGTTGCCGGCGGACTCGGCCTCGTACGTGCTGCTCGACGCCTCGGTGCCGCCGGTGACCGTGAGCATCACCGAGTCCTTCGCGGGGACGCTGGTGGTGTAACTGCCGCTGAAGTTACCGACGTTGGCCCGCGTCCACAGGTTGCGGACGGTCGCCGAGGCGTCGGTCAGACCCAGGTCCGACCAGCGGACGGTGATGTTCTGCGCGCTGCCGGTGCGGTTGAGCAGGACGACGGCCCGCTTTCCGGTGCCGGAGAGGACCTTGCTGTACACCTGCAGGCCGGAGGTGTCCTCGGCGACCTCGACGCCCTGGAGGCCGCGCGGGTCCTGGTCGACGGCGATGACCTCGGGATTCTTGAGGATCGCGGCGGTCTCCGCGCTCATCTGCGACAGGTCGTTGCCCGCGAGCAGCGGAGCGCCCGAGACCGCCCAGAGGTTCATGTGCGTGCGGTTCTGGGAGGCGGTGAAGCCGCTCAGGCCGACCATCAGCATGTCCGGGTCGTTGTAGTAGCCGGTGTGCTGGCCTGTGGGGTGCACGTTCGCGTCGTAGTTGGCGAGCATGCTGTCCCACGAGGGCGAGTTGCCGTGGAAGATGATGTCGGTGTTGGTGCGCCAGAGGGCGGCCATGCCGGCGCCCCAGTTCCACGGGTTCTGCTTGCCCCAGTTGCAGATCGAGAGGGTCAGCGGGCGGCCCGTGGTGGCCGAGGCCTTCGCGGCCGCGTCGCTGATGGCCTGGTACGTGGTCTTCGCGTCGAGCCCTTCGACGTCACCGCCGCACCAGTCGACCTTGACGTAGTCGAAGCCCCACTTCGAGAACTGGAGCATGTCCTGCTCGTAGTGGCCCTCGCTGCCGCTGCCGGGCGCCGCCGGGCGGCCCGTCGGGAAGTAGTAGCCGCAGCCGTCCTTGCCGGCGTCCGTGTAGATACCGGCCTTGAGTCCCTTGCTGTGGATGTAGTCGGCGATCGCGCTCATGCCGCCGGGCCACTCGGACTCATCGATGGTGATGTTGCCCTGGCTGTCGCGGGTGCCCTGCCACCAGCCCTCGTCGAGGTTGATGTACTTGTACCCCGCCTCCGGCAGTCCGGCCGCGACGAACGCGTCGACCTGCGCCTTGATCACGTTGTAGTCGATCTTGGCGGCGAACGTGTTCCACGACGCCCAGCCCATCGGCGCCGGAGGCACCGCGATCTGATTCGACGTCACCGCCATCGGCTGCACTCTGCCGAGGTCGGCCGGGGCGTCGACCGGGGCTTCCTGCTGGATGCCCACGAGCCCTGCCGCGGCCACCGTCGCTACCACGAGGGCGCGGACCGCGGCGTCCCTGCACCGGCGTCTCAGGCCGGTTGCGAGTGACTGGAGTGGCATGTGTTTTTCCTCCGAGGGAACACCAGAGTCAGCCCTGACCGCGAACTCTTGTCGAAATATCGGACGTTAATCGACCTACCGAACTTGCAGGCGCTGAAAATTAGAGCCGCCGAGAAGCGGAAGTCAATGGGTCCAACCGCCTTTGTGACCCTTGCCCGTTGACCACCACACGCGCGTCGAGGGCCTCAGCTCTTCGAAGTCACCGTGACCGTGCGGGCGAGGTCATCCGTCAGCGCGCACAGGGCGTCGGTGTGCGCGAGGGCACGCCGACGGGCAGCGCCGAGCCGGGCCACCTCGTAGGGGTCGCCCAGGTCCTTGGCACGCTCGAAGCGCGACTTCAGCTTCGCTGTGCGTGAGAGGGCGTCAGCCGGGCGGCACCCGGTCCTGTGGCTCGGCAGCCGCTTCCGCCGCGGCGGCGTCCACGGCGTCCTCGGCGTCCTCCGCCTGCAACGCCTGGGACACCTTCGGGTCGGTCGAGTCCGACACCAACTCCGCGACTCGCAGGGTGCAATACCAACGCGACGCCCTCCCCTTGATCAGTACGAGGTACGACGCGCGGTCGTCGAAGCGGTACACCCGGCGCCAGCTCTCGATGATCCTCTTCGTCGGCAGATACGTGTGGACGGCGGCTCGGAGCTCCTCCAGCGCCTGGCCTCTCGTGTCCAGCCCATCACGGATGATGTCGGTCACGTAGGAGTCACCGTAGTCGTACTGCGCGATCACGACCCAGTTGCCCATGCTCGCCCCCTCCCGGCGCCGTCGCGCGCCTCATCGAGACATCCACCCTCCCACTCGTACGCCTCAGACGTGCGTCACGTGGCGGATGTCGGGCTCAACTCCGTTGTGTGCCCGCGCTTTTGCCGCATCGGCAACGACGCTCGCAGACGTCGCACCGCCTGCTGCACGATCACTACTGGTGATCCACACACACCCGGGAGGACCCATGCCGAAGACGTCCGCCGCCGACCTCACCCACCGTCTGGTGCCCTCACCGGCCGGCCGCATCCACTTGGTGGAGCAGGGCAGCGGTCCGCTCGTCCTGCTGGTGCACGGGTTCCCGGAGTCCTGGTACTCGTGGCGGCATCAGTTGCCCGCGCTGGCGGCGGCCGGTTACCGCGCGGTGGCCGTCGACGTCCGCGGCTACGGCCGCTCCTCCAAGCCCGACGCGGTGCACGCGTACCGGATGCTGGACCTGGTGGAGGACAACGTCGCCGTGGTCCACGCTCTGGGCGAGCGGAACGCGGTGGTCATAGGGCACGACTGGGGTTCGGCCATCGCCGCCAACTCCGCGCTGGTCCGGCCCGATGTCTTCCGTGCCGTGGGCCTGCTCAGCGTGCCCTACACCCCGCGCGGCGGCCCCAGGCCGAGCGAGATCTTCGCGGGGATGGGTGGGGAGGACGAGTTCTACGTCTCCTACTTCCAGCAACCGGGTCGCGCCGAGGCGGAGATCGAGCCCGACGTACGCGGCTGGCTCTCGGGCTTCTACGCCGCCCTGTCCGCCGACACCATGCCCGCGCCGGGCGCGCCCGCCCCGCACTTCGTCAGTCGCGGCGCGACGATGCGCGACCGTTTCCCCACGGGGCGGCTGCCGTCCTGGCTCGACGAGCGTGATCTCGACGTGTACGCCGGGGAGTTCGAGCGCACCGGGCTGAGCGGAGCCCTGGCCCGCTACCGGAACATGGACCGGGACTGGGAGGACCTGGCCGACTACGACGGCGCCTCCATAACCCAGCCCTCGTTGTTCGTGGGCGGTTCCCTGGACGCCTCCACGAGCTGGCTGGCCGACGCGATCAAGGAATTCCCCCGCACCCTGCCCGGTCTGAGCTCTTCGCACATCCTCGACGGTTGCGGCCACTGGATTCAGCAGGAACGCCCCGGGGAGGTCAACCGGCTCCTGACCGACTGGCTCGCGTCGTAGCCGAGGAACGTGGCGGAGTCCGTCGGCTCCGTCAGACCGGTGCCGGGCCGGTGCTGCGGCGGATGATGAGTTCGACGGGCACGACGGGACCGGACTGCGGGCCTGACGCCGCCCCGGAGGGCGACCCGGAGGGCGACCCGGACGGTGGGCCGGCCGGGCCGTCGATCTGGGTCAGGAGGAGCTGCAGGGAGCGCGTACCGATCTCGGCGAACTCGGTGCGTACGGTGGTCAGCGGGGGAAGCAGATGGGCCGCCTCGGGGATGTCGTCGTAGCCGACGACGCTCACGTCGCCGGGGACATGGCGGCCGGCTTCGTGGCAGGCGCGCAGCACGCCGAGTGCCATCTGGTCGTTGGAGGCGAACACCGCGGTGACGTCCGGGCGCTTCGCCAGGCGGCGGCCCAGTTCGTACCCGGAGTCGGCGCTCCAGTCACCGATGAGGGGCTCGGGCACCTCCGCGCCGGCCGCCCGCAGGGTCGCCCGCCAGCTCTCCGCCCGTAGGTCGGCGGATGTCCAGCCGGTCGGGCCCGCGATGTGCCAGACGGTGGGGTGGCCGAGGCGCAGCAGATGTTCGGTGGCCTTGCGGGCTCCGGTCCAGGAGTCCGCGGTGACCAGTGGTGTGCCGTCGCCGAGGTCGTTCTCCAGGACCACCAGGGGCGTGTCGAGACGGACTTCCGCCAGGGCTTTTCTCACCCAGTGCTGCGGGGCGATGGCGATCACTCCGTCCGCGCCCTCGGCCGACAGACGGTTCACGGCGCGTACCACCGTGTCCCGCTCCGCCGTGTCGAGGGCGATGGAGCTGACCAGGTAACCGGCCTTCTGGGCCGCGGTGTTGATCGCGGTCAGGATGGAGGCGGGCCCGTAGCGCGCCGCGTCGAAGGAGATCACGCCGAGCATCCTGGTCCGGCCGCTGGCCAGGGAGCGCGCGCTGCGGCTCGGGCGGTAACCGAGCGAGCGCATGGCGTCCAGCACCGTCTCACGCGTCTCGGGACGGACGGCAGGATTGTCGTTGAGTACGCGTGAAACGGTCTGTTTGGAGACACCGGCCAGGCGTGCCACGTCATCCATCACCGGGCGCGCTCCCGCGAAGTTGCGTCGGCTGCGTCCCTTGGGAGCGGGGCCGTCAGGGGCGCTCGGGTTCATGGGTCGCGCTTCCTTCGGCATCGTCGCGGCATCGTCTCGGTGGCCTGGTCATCCGGGTCGGGTCACCCAGCAGCGGCTGGTCACCCACTCGGCGTGCCCGACAGTAGCCGTTCCCGCGGCCGTTCCGTCGCCCGCGTCTCGCGGCACGTACACCGGCGCGTCGGCGTGCAGGGGCAGCACCCTCAGCCGCAGACCGTGGGCGCGCAGGGCTTCGGCGGGGAGCCGGTCGAGGCCGATGTCCCAGACCCGCCCCGAGAAGAACTGATCGGCGACGAGGGTGTCTCCCACGTACGCGCGCGCAACGTCGCCGGTCCAGTGGATGCGCAGGAGGGTTCCCTCTCCCTGGCGCAGGAGGGTTCCCTCTCTCTGGCGCAGGAGGGCGTCCGGTACGTCGATGCGGTACTCGGCCGCGGTGCCGTCGAAGTGCCTGTCCGCGGGGACGCTCGCCCGGCCGAGCGGGCCCGTCACGGTCTCGGGTGCGGGGCCCGCGGGCCGGACCGGGGTGACCGCCAGGGTGCCGCTGGAACCCCGGTCACCGGACTCAACTCCGAGCGGGGCGGCGTCGGGCAGAACCGAGTAGCGGGTGAGCACCCCGTCCGCCGCCTCCCGCACGGACGCCCCAGCCACCACCGGAGCCCGGTCCGGCGCCGGCAGGACGGCGAACGAGGGCTCCGCCGCGGAGCTGTGCACGCGTACCTCGTCGTGGTCGAAGACGACGCCGTCACGGCACAGCACGAGCCGCTCGGCACCCCATGCGACACCCCGGTAGGCGGTGCGCGCCGTCACCGCGTCCAGGACCAGCAGACCGACCCGTCCGCCCTCCGCCGTGTCGACCTCGACCAGGGCGTCGGTGCCGGGGCGCAGCCCGGTGATCAGGATCCGGTCATCGACGCGCGTGATGTCCCCGGAGGGAGCGCTGACGGACGCCACGGTCCGTGCGCTCAGGGCGAGTTCGGGAGTGATTCCCTCAGTGGCGGCCAGCACCAGAACCGTACGCACGGCGCGCATGGCACCACCGTCGCCCGCGTCGCCCCCGTCGCCTTCGATGCGGCACACCGGCTGCGCGGTGGCCCAGTCGAGCCGCAGGCCGTCGACGTCGAGGCGCAGCGGCCAGCAGAAGTACGCGCCCTCGGGGACCGTCACGGGCGTACTCGGCAGCGTCAACGCGGCGGCGGCGTCGGGCAGTTCCACCGTGAAGGACGTGTCCGGGTGGTCCGGCAGCTGCTCGTGCGGTTGGTGGTTGTTGACGAAGAGGAAGCCCGAGGTGCCGTCGCTGCGCACCGCCCACCGCAGGGTGTCGCGGTCACCCTGCCCCGAGGGCTGCCGCTCCGGAAGCACGGACCGCATGGGCGCGATCAGGTGGCCGAAGTCGGCCAGCAGCAGGTGCTGGAGGCGCAGTTCGTGGTACGAGGGCCGGTACTGGCCGTACTCACCGAGCGGCGCCTGGAAGTCGTACGTCAGAACCGGGAGGTCGTTGGGGTAGTCGGTGGCGTGGGACTCCTGCAACGTCGTCAGCTCCCCGGCCGGGTTCGTGCCGCCGTGGAACATGTAGTAGCCCTGCCACACCGAGCCGCAGCCGATCTTGGTGAGGCCGAGCGCGCCGATGTCGGCGGGCTCGACGCGCGGCCGGCGGTGGTAGGCCACGGCCATGCCACCGCCCAACTCGCAGGTGGCCCAGGGAAATCGCTCGGCGAGAAGCATCGGGTCGCCGCCGCGCACGGTCGTCGGGCGCAGATCGGCGCCGATGCCCTCGTCGTCCCGCTGGTGGGTGAAGAAGTAGTGCTTGCGGCAGGTGTCGGGCCAGCCGCCGTCCGCCTCGGTCCAGAAGGCCTCCGGGTAGCCGCCGTACAGCGGAAGGAGTTCGTCGGGCGGGAGCTGGACCCCGCCCCAGGCCGTCGACGTCCACAGCGGCGCGTTCAGCCCGGCCTCCTGGGCCATCCGCTTGAGGGTGAGCAGATGGCCGGGCTGGTCGTAGAGCTCGTTCTCGATCTGGATGGCGACGACGGGGCCGCCGTGGGCGCGGTCCAGGCCGCGCAACTGCCCGGCGATGGCCGCGTACCAGGTCCGTACGGGTTCCAGGTACGCGGGATCGTCGGTGCGGGGTGTGCAAGGGCGGGCCAGCAGCCAGTCGGGCAGTCCGCCGCCCCGTACCTCCGCGTGGGACCAGGGGCCGATGCGGGGGATGAAGTCCAGGCCGTGGTGGGCACAGAGTTCGGCGAAGCGCCGCAGGTCTCGGTCGCCGTCGAAGCGGATGCGGCCCTCCACCTCCTCGTGGTGGATCCAGATGACGTAGCTGGCGACGGCGGTCACGCCGCCCGCCTTCATCTTGAGCAGCTCCTCCTCCCACTGCCCGGCGGGGTAGCGGGTGTAGTGGAACTCCCCGGAGACCGGGAACCAGGGGCGGCCGCCGCGCGTGAGGTAGCGGCTGGTCACCTCGATCGGGTCGGGCACGCCCGGCGCGTCGGCGAACGGCAGGTGGCCGGTCAGCGGGGGTGCGGCAGGGGCGGCCGGAACGCGCACGGAATGCGGGAGCGCGGCGGTCCCCGGCGCCGCCGTTCCCGGCCCGGCGGTTCCCGGCGCCGCCGAGGGTGTCGCCCGAGGAGTCGTCTTGGACGTCATCAGGGCTGCACCGGTCCGAGGTCGGGGACGTCGGTGAGCAGCGCGCGGGTGCCGGTGGTGGCGTGCAGCTCCAGCAGGACGAGCTCGTTGGTGCCGGGCCGCAGGACAGGCGCGGGGACGTACAGGGTGCGTTGCGGGCCGCGGTTCCAGTAGCGGCCGAGGTGGAAGCCGTTGACCCAGGCCTGGCCCTTCGTCCAGCCGGGCAGCGACAGGAACGTGTCGGCGGGGGTGCGGACGTCGAAGGTGCCGTGGTGGAAGGCGGGCACGGAGTCGATGGTGGCGTCGGACGGCGCGAAGGGGACCGCCTTCAGGCTGTCCGGGCCGTCGAGGGGCAGGGGGTGGCAGTACCAGCCGTGCAGGGCCGTGCCGTTGAAGGTGACCGGACCGAGCAGGCCCTTGGGGGCGCCGATGCGCGGCCCGTAGTTGACGCCGCCCATGTTCTCCACGAGCACCTCGAGGGTGGCGCCGGGGCCGGGCACCCTGACCGGCAGGCTCTCGTCGTGGCGTTCGCGTTCGAGTACGCCGACGGGGGCGCCGTCCACGAAGACCTGGGCGCGGTCGCCGACACCTCCGGTGAAGTGCAGCAGGCCGTCGCCGCCCCGGGGAACGGTGGTGCGGTAGAGGACGTATCCGGACCGCAGACCGAGTTCGTCCATGGTCACCGGATCCTCGGTCCGCTGTACGGGCCGTCGTACGTCGTCTCGTACGGTCCCTCGTACGGGCCCGGACAGGGCGTGCGCGTGCGGCAGCAGCGGGGCCCTGCGGTCCAGGACGACGGCGGTGGGCGGAAGTTTGGCGGCCGGCGCCGGGACCGGTTCCTCGGGGACCGGCGCGTGGCGGGCGATGACCTCACGGAAGGCGTGGTACTTGGGACCGGGATCGCCGGACTCGGTGAGCGCCGCGTCGTAGTCGTACGACGTGACCGTGGGCGAGTAGGCATGGTCGTGGTTGGCGCCGTTGGTGAAGGCGAAGTTGGTGCCGCCGTGGAACATGTAGATGTTGACGGACGCCCCGGCGGAGAGCAGCCGGTCGAGGTCGGCGGCGGCGTCGGCCGCGTCCCGCACGTGGTGCGGCTCGCCCCAGTGGTCGAACCAGCCGATCCAGAACTCCATGCACATCAGGGGCCCTTCGGACTGGTGGGCGCGCAGCCGTTCCAGGGACTGGGCGACCTTGCTGCCGAAGGTACCGGTGGCGAGCGTGCCGGGCAGGCTTCCGGCGGCCAGGTGCTCGGGGTTCGCCTGGTCGCATGTGAACAGCAGTTCCTCGACGCCGCGCGAGCGCAGACCCTGCTCCACGTGCTTCAGGTACGCGGTGTCGTCGCCGTAGGCGCCGTACTCGTTCTCCACCTGTACGGCGATCACGGGGCCGCCCGAGGCGGCCATGTGCGGCAGGAGCGGGGGCAGCAGCAGGTCGAGGTAGCGGTCGAACGCGTCGGTGAACCGGGGGTCGCTGCTGCGCAGCCGGATGCCGGAGTCCGCGGTGAGCCACGAGGGCAGTCCGCCGCCGTCCCACTCGGCGCAGATGTACGGTCCGGGGCGCAGCAGCACGTGCAGTCCCTCGGCGTGCGCCAGGCTCAGATAGCGCGGCAGGTCGAGGATGCCGTCGAGGACGAGGTCGCTGTCGGGGTCGGGCTGGTGGAGGTTCCACGGCACGTACGTCTCAACGGTGTTCAGGCCCATGAGGCGTGCCTTGCGCAGCCGGTCGGCCCACTGATCGGGGTGGACACGGAAGTAGTGCATCGCGCCGGAGATGATCCGGAACGGCTCGCCGTCGAGCAGGAAACCGTCGGACGTCGTCGTCAGAGCGGGCATGCGGAGGATTTCCCTTCGTACGGTTACTGGCATGTACGGGCTTGTACTTGCGTGCAGTGGCGGTTCGACCTGGGTCAGCAGGGCGGTGCGGTGGGGCGCGTGGCGCGGATGAGCCAGAGGGTGGCGGCCAGACACAGGGCGGAGACGGCGCAGAGCAGGAGCGGGACGGCACGGATACCGGACCACTCGATCGCCTTGCCGAGCGCCGGTCCCGCCGCGACGCCGCCGACCATGGACGCGGCGATGACCATCGCGCCCGCCCTGCGGGCCCCCGGGGCGGCGCTGTGGAGCCAGGGCAGACCGGTCGGGAAGATCGGCGCGATGAACAGACCGACACCGGCGTACGCGTACGGGGCGAGCCCCGGCACCGCGGCCAGCAGCAGACAGGCCGTCATGCCGGCGCACGAGACCGTGATGATGGCCTGGGCCGAGAATCGCAGCGCGATCGGCGCGACCAGGAAGCGGCCGACGGTCATCATCAGCCAGTAGACCGACGTGGCGGTGGCGGCGACACCCGCGCCGTAGCCGACCGTCTCCAGGTGGGTGGGCTCCCAGCCGCCGACGCCCGCCTCGACGCCCACATGCAGGACGTAGAGCGCGACGAACACGGCGAGCACGGAGCCCAGACTGCGGCCGAGCACCGACCCGCCGCCGGCCTCCGGTCGTATCGCGTCGGCTGACCGTTCCGCGTCGGCCGGCCGGGGAGCTTCGGTCGGCCGTGCCGCGTCGGCCGGCTGCGGTGCCCGGTCTCGTACGCCCTTGAGGCACAGCAGCAGCGGCAGGTTGGCGAGCGCGAAGCCGAGGAAGACGGCGGGGTAGTGCTCGGAACCCACCGCCGCGATCAGCGCGGGGCCGAGGATGGCGCCCACCCCGAAGTGTGCGTTGAGGATGTTCAGCATCGCGGTCGAGCGGTGGCCGAAGCCCACGGCGAACAGCTGGTTGAGGCCGTAGTCGATGCCGCCGAAGCCGAGACCGGCGAGCAGGGCCATGGCCAGGCCGACGGGCCAGTTCGGCGCGAGCGCGAAACCTGCCGCGCCCAACGCCATCAGCAGGTACGAGCCGCCGAGGATCCGCCGGTTGCCGATCCGCCCGTAGAGCCGGTCGAAGAGCAGCACACCGGCGACGCCGCCGATGAAGTGCGCGCTCAGCCCCAGCCCGGCGGCGGACGGTGACAGGGCGAACTCCTCCCGGAAGGCCGGGATCGCGGGCCCGTACAGGGCCTGGAGCGCACCGATGAGAACGAACCCCGCGCAGGACGCGACCACCGCCGCCGTACTGAAGACGGGGGCGGCGACCGGGGAGCCGGCCGACCGGGCGTCCGCGACCCGTTGTCCGGTGGATTGATCGGTCACGTGGTCTCCAGGTGACGGAGTGGTCGTGGTCGATGGGCGGTTGACCGTGGGCGCGCCCGGAGCGATCCCAACGGTTGATGTTACCGGTAACATTCACACCGTCAAGATCCGTGGGTCGAGGAACATCGGTAACCATCGGTGCACTTCGGCGCGAGCTGCCGCACCGTCAGGTTCGCCCGCCGGTAGGCGGCGACGGGCAGGACCGCGGCCTCCAGCCGCAGACTTCAGGGCCGGGCAGACTCTTGCGCACCAGGTCCGCGCACTCAGCCCAACGACGAGAACAGCCGGTCCGCGCCCAGCAGCCCCAGCGCCATCCCGACGGCGTTGGCGCACAGGAAAAGTACGTTCTGGCCCGTGGACAACTCCTCCGCCGCGGGATCGGCCGTCAGCACCTTGAGGCGGTCCCCGCTCAGCCCCCACACCATTCCCCGGACGCCCACCGGCTTTCGAGAGGCCAGGAGAAGCCCGACGGCCGCCAGTAGCGTGGCCGAGCCGCCCAGCGGGACACCCGCGGCGAACAACTCGACGGCGCCCGCCGCCAGGAGAAGCGGGATGACGAGCCGGTACGCCTCGTGCCCTCGACGGTACGGGCGGAAGACGACCCAGTTCAGGAACAGGACGCAGGCCACGGAGGCGGCCATGGCCACGAGCGCCGCGAAGACGTGCGCCGACTGCTTCCCGGAACACGTGACGCCGTACCGCGATCCACAGCCTCCGGTGATCGCCATGTCCCGGTAGATCAGGTACAGCGTCCCCAGCAGCACAGTCGCGACGCCGGTACACACCGCCATGACCACATACGTGCCCACCGTCGGCCGCGTAGGCACCGTTTGGACCGGCATACCAGTTCCCCACCTCCGTCACGGGCCGACCGGCCCCCGCGGGAGCCATCGGAACAGACACCGGCGGCACGCGACAAGAGGCTTCCGGAACTCCCGGCCGCTGACCGCGCGAACGCGGGCCGGCTTCCAGGACGGCCGCCGCTCTCAGCGGAAGTGACTGCTTCCCAGCCGCTGCCCTGTCGACGTGACCGACCCTCTTGAACTTTGTGCAATCCGGAATTCTGATCTAGCCTGGGCGCATGCCGCGTGAGACGTTGACCCGCGAACACATCGTTCAGGCCGCGATCGAGCTGCTGGACGCCGAGGGTCTCGAGGGCCTGAACATGCGCAGTCTGGGCAAGCGGCTCGACTCCGCCGCCACTGCCGTCTACTGGCATGTCAAGAACAAGGACAATCTCGTCATCCTGGCCAGTGACGAGGTGTGGAACGAGGTCCGGCTGCCCGACCTCGAGACCGTCGACTGGCGGACGGCGGCCACGTCGATGGCCAACGACCTCTACGCGATGATCACCAGGCACCCGTGGGTCGTGATGGCCTTCGCGTCCCAGCCTCTCTACGGGGTGAACAAGTCCCGCCACGACGACCACAGCCTCGCGGTCTACGAGAAGGCCGGTTTCGTCGGCGCGGAGATCGACCAGGCGACGGCCACGGTCTTCATGTTCGTACTCGGCAACGCCCTGGGCATGGCGGCCTCGGCTTCCGTGGACAGACGCCTCAGCCATGGGGGCAAGAACGCTCAGAACCTGATCCAGGACGCCATGACCCAGGCGATGGAGATCGCGGGGCAGTTCCCGCGGCTGCGGGCCCGCATCGACGCCTACGCCGACACCGACTACGGAGCGGCACCCGAGAAGAGCTTCGAGTTCGGCCTCCAGGCGGTCCTGGACGGCCTGGAGCAGCAACTCAAGCACCGTTCGCATCCCTGACTCCTGTTCCTGACTCCTGTTCCTGGCTCCTGATTCCTGACTCCCGCCGCCCCGGCCGGGGCGGCCGCCCGTCAGCTCGCCGGCCCGGCCACCGGCTCGGCACGCCGCTCACTCGCCACGACGAGCCCGGCCGAAGCCGTCGGGCGATAATCGCGGCATGGCCTCACCGTCCTCCGTGTCCGAGCTCCGCCGAGCCAGGTCGCCCCGGCGCATGCCCGGCGTGAGCCACCGGGCCGTCGCGTGAACCTGACGGAGCTGCACCGCCGCCTGCTCGCCGACGTACTTGCCGTGGGTGCCCCTTTCCCCCTCGCGCTCACCGGCGGTTATGCCGTCCAGGCACATGGTCTGGTCGACCGCCTCAGCCAGGACCTCGAGTTCGCCACCGAGAGCCCCGAGGGGATGGAGAAGATCGCCGCCACCGTGAGCGCCGGCCTGGTGGAACGGGGCTGGCAGGTACGCGTGCCGGAAACGGACCCGCTCGCCGCACAGCTGATCGTGACGGACCCGGACAGCGGCGAAGAGTGCGAGGTCGACCTGTACAAGGAGGCCCTCTGGCGTCCGCTCGTGCTGACCGAGCACGGGCCGGTCCTCTCCCTCGAAGACGTCGTCGGCACCAAGGTCCGCGCCCTGGCCGACCGCGGCCTCGCCCGGGACCTCGTCGACGTCCGCGCCGCCGCGGACCGCTGGAGCGCTCCGGAACTCGAAGAGCTCGGCCGCCGCCACGCCCCCGACACCTTCGACCTCACCGACCTCCAAGCCCGCCTCACCGGCGCGGAGTGGATCGACGACGCCGCTTTCGCCGTCTACGGCCTCGACGAGCGGGCCGTCTCGAACCTGCGCCGGTGGGCCCTGGAATGGGCGGACGACATCGCGGAGCGGCTGATGGAGATGGACGTCCCGGACGACGGGTGACTGTGCTCGACGCGAAGTGACCGGTGAAGTGGTTGGATCGGCTTCGCGTCGGGGAGTCGAGGGTGGCCAGAGAGGTGCCCGTACGGGAGAGGCTTGGCGTGACACCACAGACGTTTCCGGTGGGTGGCTGGAGGAAGCGCACCATTGCCGTTCGTCGTCCGCGGGGGACGCCGGCGCTGTTGAGGTTGAGGTCGCGGGGACCGTTCACCGCCTACGGCCCGACACCCGTGATCGACACCCCGCAGGAGCTGTCGTCGGACGCTGTTCTCTTCCACACGTGGGGGCGATCGTGGCATCCGTTCGTGCTGCCCGGCCGCTATACCCATGTGGAAGTGGGCAAGGCCGGGAAGAACGGCGTCGCTCGCTGGCAGCTCGACAGGATGTCACCTGACGACGTGCCACCCCTGCCGGCCACCGTCATCGGCCACGGCACCCGACTCTTCACCTGGGAGGGCGGAGAGTTGGAGCTGCGGTACGAGTGCCTCAGCCGTAGCAATGGCTTGCGGTTCACGCATCATGCGTTCGACAGCGGCGAGCCACTGGACTTGGACAGGACAGGAACCAAGAGAGGGATGGTCCGTCTGAGCGGGCCCGGCTACCTCTGGGTTCATTCCGTACCGGACGGCGATTGGACACTCAAGCGCGCCTGACCTTCGGCGAGCGAGCGGAATACCGCCGGCGGTTTCACCGGATGCGGTGCTGCTTCCAGAAGGGGTCCAGGTCCTTGTCCGTCACGGACTGTGCGGCCTTCTTGAAGTCGGCGGTGGTGGAGACGCCGTACCAGTGGTCGCGGGCGTACCGCTTGAGGAGTCGCGCCATGGTGTCGGCCCCGATGGTGCGCTCCAGGCGTGCCAGGGCACAGGATCCGGCCGTGTAGACGAGGTGGTACTCGTCCCGGTGCTTGGCCCAGTACGCCATCGAGTTGGTGAGCGCGGTGCGGTCGCTCGGCCAGTCGTCGTCCGACCAGCAGTCGCGTGTGTCCCAGCCGTAGAAGCGCGCGTTGGCGTATTGGGCGAAGCTCTCGTCCAGCCAGGGCGCGCCGTACTCGTCGTTGCCCACGATGCCGTACCACCACTGGTGGGCCACCTCGTGGACGACGGCGCTGCCCTCCTCGGTGGTGCCGAGGATGACCAGGCCGGGGTACTCCATACCGCCGCCGAACTTCTTGGTCATCACGAAGTCGATCTCACCGTACGGATAACGGCCGAACTCCTTGCCGAACCTGTCGACGGCGGCGACGCCGTCCTTGCGGTTGAGGCGCACACCCGCCGCGGGCGTGTTCGGCGCCCAGTACGACTTCACGCGCACACCGCCGGGCGAGGTCTCGGTCGCCGTACGGAACGGGCCCGCCGCCCACGCGAAGTCCCGCACCCGGTGCGCGACGCTGTGCGTGACCGTACGCCCGGGCTTGCCGTCGCGGGTCCAAGTGCGTCCGGTCGCCGGGACCTTGAGGGTCGACGGGTGGTCGATGCGCACCCGGAAGTCGCTCGCCAGGGCGTAGAAACTCTCGCCGGTCGACACATACGGGTCGAGGTGCCATCCCTTCGCGTCGTGCACGGCGAGCACCGGCAGCGCATTGCCCAGGAAACGGAACGCGCCCTCGCGGCCGAAGCGGTCGTTGCGCCCCGGCACGGTGATGGACACGTCGAAGGAGACGGCCGTCCGCTCGCCGCGCGCGAGCGGCTTCGGCAGGGTGACGCGCAGCGCGGTGCAGTTCACGGTGAGGCGGCCCGGAGTGCCCCCGCGCACCTTGGACATCTTGACGGGGGACGGCTTGCCCGGCGTGCCGCACTTGTCGTCGCCGTTGCCCCACAGGCGTAGGTACACCTCACGCAGGGGTCGATCGGAGGCGTTGCGGAACGACACCCGCTGCCGGCCCGTCCAGTGGGAGCCGTCGGCGTCGCCGCGCAGGGACACGTCGTAGCGAAGCCGATCGGGCGTCGCGGTCCTGGGGGTCGTCTCCTTGGCTTCGGATTCCGGTGCCGGTGCGGGTGCCGTGACGGCATCGGCGCCTGTGGCGGCCGCTGCCACGAGCAACGCGAGCGGGACAACGAGCAGACGGCGACCGGCCCTTGACCACCACGTGTGTGCCTGTAGCGACGACATGGCAGAGGATCGTGCCACATCGGTCCGACAATTGGCGGTTGTCAGGCGAACGGTTCGCCCGCCGCCCCCGGAGCCGGCGGCCACCGCGCGGCAGTTCGCGCAGGCTCTCGCACGAGGCGGGTCACGGACTTCAATGCCGCCTGACCACTGGCTGTTGGCACTGTGACTCTTGAGTTGTCGGTGAATGAGCCGATACTGTGCGCCCCCTGTCCGCTGTTCTCCGAACAGTTCCTTGTCGACTGGACGGAAAATCGGGGTGTTCGAATGCTGGGGATTCTGATATTTCTCTGCATCGTCCTGTTGAGCCTCGTGGTGAACCACGTTTCACGGAACAGCCTCAAGAAGCGTGGGGTGCGCGTTCGGGCAGTGTGCGTGGATCACGTCAAGGTCGGGGGAAAAGTGGGCCTGCTCATGGAGTGCACTGGTCCGGACGGAGTTCCGGTAAGGCCGACGGTCGGATACTTCAGTCACCCGCCGCTCAGAGTCGGCGAAGCCGCCGACATCGTTTATGTCCCGGCGAATCTGCAGGGGGCCCGATTCGCCAATGCCGCAGATTCCGGCAAGTGGGCCCCCGTGTTCATCGCAGTGGTGTCAGTCCTGGTGGTTGTCACCGGCCTGCTCACCTTCTCGTAGGCACCTGGTCAGTCGATGACCGCGGTGGCTTCGACCTCGACCAGATGGTCGGGTACGTCCAGGGCCGCGACGCCCAGCAGCGTGGCCGGCGGAACCGGAGGGCCCCCCAGCTTCGCGGCTGCCCGGGAGACCCCCTCCAGGAGCAGGGGCATCTTGTCAGGGGTCCAGTCGACGACGTAGACGGTCAGCTTCGCCACGTCATCGAAGGAGCCACCGATCTCGGTCAAGGCGGTGCCGATGTTGAGGTAGCACTGCTCGACCTGTGCGGCGAGGTCACCTTCGCCGACCGTGACCCCCTCGGCATCCCAGGCGACCTGCCCGGCGATGAAGACCAGCTTCGACCCGGTCGCGATCGACACCTGCCGGTACGCATCGATTTCCGGCAATCCGCTGGGGTTGACCAGGGTGATGGCCACTGTCCGCCTCCTGACACATGTGCTCTCTTGTGGTTACTCAGGAACCGTAGGAGAGTGAGCGCTGACATGGAAGAACGCACTTTTCAGTGACTGGGGAACCTAATGGTGACCGAGCAGTTCAAGGGCTCGCCCGAGGAAGCGGACCTGTCGCGCGCGGACTCTTTGGCGCGGGAGATCTTCTCCGACGTCGCCAACAAGTGGGCGTTGCTGATCATCGAGGCTCTCGGTGAACGCACCCTGCGTTTCAGCGAGTTGAGGAACGAGGTCGAAGGCATCAGCCACAAGATGCTGACCCAGAACCTGCGCATGATGGAGCGCAACGGCCTGGTCGAGCGGAACGTGCACCCCACCGTGCCGCCCCGGGTCGAGTACACCCTCACCGAGCCGGGCCAGGGCCTACGGGCGACGGTCGATGGAATGTGCGGCTGGACCCATCAGTACCTCGGTCACATCGAGGCCTCCCGCCGCCGCTTCGATGCCTGACACGCGCCGACCGCGGCCGCCACCGATGGCGGCCGCG
>NZ_VCHX02000178.1 GCF_005768555.2 Streptomyces sporangiiformans | reverse complement strand
TGTTGGTACAGCGTGCGGGTTTCCTGAGACAAGCCCTACGCGACGGGCGATGACGCACCGGCACACGACCCCTCCCGCCGGTGGCCAACTGCGGGAGCGTGGGGGTGCGCCCCTCCAGGGGCCACTGGGGAACTGAGCCTGAGCGGGACGCGCCCGTCAGGGGCGCGGGGAACTGCGCGACCAGCCACGGCCGGCCCGCAGCCGAAGTGCGAGCGATGGGGGGCCTGGGGGCGCAGCCCCCTGTTTCGGGAAGGGGTGGGGTTGGGGAAGAAAAAACCGCCCCCTACCCACCCGCAGCACTCCCGGCACCGCCCTACGGCTTACGGGCCACGCCGCCCATGGCGATTACTTCGGTCGGGGTGTCGGCAGTCGCGGGATCGGGGCGCCAGTCGGCGATGGGGACGACGCCGGGCTCCAGCAACTCCAGGCCGTCAAAGAAGCCGACGAGTTGCTGCGGGCTGCGCAAGTAGTACGGAGCCGCCCCGCTCTCGTTGTAGAGCCGCGTGGCTTCGACGTTGGCCTTGTTGGTGTCCACGCTGTCGTTGAACGCGAAGTAGCTCCCGGAGGGCAGCGCCCCCATCAGCGCAGAGACGATGGCCCGCGCCTCGTCGTAGTCCGCGATGTGCCCACTGACCTGCATCAGCGTGAGCGCGACCGGCTGTGTGAAGTCCAGCGTCCTGGCCGCTTCACGCAGCACGGTGCCCGGATCGTGCAGATCCGCGTCGACGTAGTCGGTCACCCCCTCGCGGGTGCCGGTGAGCAACGCCTTGGCATGGGCCAGGACCAGAGGGTCGTTGTCCACGTACACGATGCGGGCGTCGGGAGCCATCCGCTGGGCGATCTCATGGGTGTTGTCCGCCGTCGGCAGCCCCGTACCGATGTCGAGGAACTGGCGAACCCCGGCCTCACCGGCCAGGTGGCGCACGGCACGGCCGAGGAAGGCCCGCGAGCCGCGGGCGAGATCGGTGATGCCGGGGAAGACTTCGCGGAACGCCTCGCCCGCCGCCTCGTCGACCGGGTAGTTGTCCTTGCCCCCCAGCCAGTAGTTCCAGATCCGGGCCGAATGCGGCACCGCCGAGTCGATCTTCGCTAACGCCACCGTGTCAGGGCCGGACGAGTCCTGCGTCACCGGACAGCCTCCTTGTGCGGAACCATGGTTTGCCTCAGGCCTACAACGTAGGGTCACCGGCACTCGATCCGCCGGTGCTTGCGGTCGAATCAGGAAGGCACCCGCCGGCGATCACGGGTTTGCGAGTGGCCGATTTTCGCCGCGTCCGGGATGCGGCAGAATCCGCGTATGGCCGTCATACGGGGCAGACACCGCTACCTCTGTGTGTGGCGTGCGCCGCTGCGAGTGTTCTGTGCGCTCGTCCTCGCGGCGGGCGCGGCGGCCGGAGTCCCGGGCCCGGGCGGGGCCGCCGCGGCGGCGGAGCGCGGGCCACGCGATGTCAGCCCGGAGTACTTCTACGCGTCGCTCCATCCGAAGACCGCACGGCCCAGTTCCGATGTGCTCTCGTTGGCCTTCGACCATGACGGCCCGGAACAGCCGGCCCGACTGACCGTCGACGTCACGGGAATCGAGGGGGTCGCGACCATCCCGGCGGGAGCCGACGGCTGCAAGCCGCGCAAGCCGGTCTTCGTCTGCTCGACACGGCTCAACTCGCGGCAGGAGCTCAGGGTCAAGCCCGCGCCCGGCGCCCGCCCCGGCGACTCGGGTGTGCTGCGGTACACCCTCGAGACGCCGGGCCTGCCCACCGTCAAGGGCAGTCTGACCGTGATCGCCGGACGGCCGGAGCTGCGGGTGAACACGGCCGGCCGCGTCGGGCCGAAGGCCGTGGGTGAGGTTTTCGACGCGCCGATCCTGATCCGCAACATCGGCGATGTCCCGGCCCGCGGTGTCGAGGTCTATCTGGAGGGAAACGGAGATCTGGCCCCGACGGTCCGGCACTCCAACTGCCGTTACGCCGACGGCGGCAGCGTCGCCCTGTGCCGGCTTCCCGACGCCGAGATCGCCCCGGGCAAGACGGTCCGGGTCTCCCCCACCCAGCGCCTGAAGACGGGCGGCGACGCGCTCGACGCCCGGCTCACCTACGGTGCCTGGGCCTACCGCGCCGGGTTGTACCGCGGTCTGCCGCCCGGCGGGAGCACACGGGGCACGGCGCCACCTCTCACTCTCACCGAAGACCCGGGCAACGGTGCCGGGGCGACCTTCACCACGACGCTGGACGAGCTCGCGGACATGGAGGTGCCGGTCCGCAACACTGCCGACCTCCAGGCCTTCGGAGCCTGGGTACGCGGAGATGTGGGCACCGAACATCGCATCCGTATCGGCTTCCGCAACAACGGTCCCGCCGAACCGCACACCGCGGACGTCCGCGCCGTGTTCACCGTCCCGCCCGGGGCGAAAGTGGTGAAGGCACCGTACGACCCGGAGCTGGAAGAGGAGATGTTCGACCAGGAGTGCCTGACGAAGGACGGCGGGCGCCACTACGCCTGCACCCGGCACGGCCAGGTCGGCAAGGACAACTTCTTCGAGTTCACGCTGCGCATCGTGGACAAGGACGACCGCCCGGGAAGCGTGGCCGTGTCCATGGCGCCCTACAAGCATGCGGACAACACACCGGCCAAGGACCCGAAGTCCGGCAACGACAAGGCGCCCGTTCAGCTGCGGGCGACCGGCTCCGCACCTGACACCGCCTCGGCCGCACCTCCGGCGGACGGCTCGGGCCCGGGCCCCATGGTCTGGGTCTCCTGCGCCGGAGCGGTGTCGGTGGCGGGCGCGGCGCTTCTCGTGATCCGCCGACGGCGCGGGAGCGGCGGCTAGCCGGAGGTGTACGCCCCGTCGGGGTCAAGTCGCCCTCAGACGCCCCGCAGCCGCCAGTCCCCGCCCTCGATCAGCTTGCCGCGCGCCCGCAGACGCGCGGCGACGGCGGGCGCGGCCACGTACACCCAGGCGTGGACGCGGGTGCCGTCCGGGCGGGCCACGTCCCGGGCCACGCGCTCGTAGACGTTGCCGGGATCGCCCGCCGCGTAGTCCTCCAATCGGTCGAGGGCGGCGAGGAGTGGGCCGTACTGCTCCGGCACGGCGGTGACCAGCTCCCCGCACACCACACCACCGGGCTCCTCGACGGCGTACGGATAGCCGGGCCCCTCGTACAGCACCGCGCCCGAGAGCCGCCCCGGCACCTCGGACTCGGTGCGGCCGAGCAGGAAGAGGTCGTGGTTGTGCTCGCCTGGACGCAGGGTGCCGTACACGAAGAAGGGCAACCGCCTCACCCTGCCGTCTCCCGCTCCAGCCACTCCAGATACTCCCGGCTCCCCCGGTCCACCGGCGTGGCGATGATCTCGGGTGTCTCGTAGTCGTGCTCCCGGCGCAGATACGTCTCCAGCTCCGCGTACCGCGTCCCCGTCGTCTTGAACGACACCTGCCATTCGGACGCGGTCTCGATCTCCCCCTTCCAGCGGTAGACGGACACGACCGGCCCGGAGATCTGCGCACAGGCGGCAACACGCGCCGCGACCGCGCCGCGCGCGAGTGCCTCCGCCTTCTCCGGGGCGTCAGTCGTGGTCAGGACGGTGAGCCAGTCGGCCACGGTCATGATCGATCTCCTTTCCAGGCCTTTGCAGAAACGATTCTCACCCCTCACATAACCCACCGGTAACCGCTATGGACATGACATGTCATGGCCCCCTAGAACTGAGCGGACGCCGCCCCCCTCACCAGGCATGCCACCCCCACGCCCCACGCATGCCCCCCACCCGCTCCCCCACGCGTTCCGCGCGTCGTCCCGAGGAGATCAATGAGTCGGATTCGGATACGGCAGCAAGTTCCAGGCATCCGAGGTACCGGGGGCTTCCGAGGCACCGGAAGTCTCCGCGGTACCGGAGGTTTCCGACGCTCGCACCTCGCCACCGTCGGCATGTCCGCGGCGGCCATCACCCTGCTGGCGGGCGCAGTGGCCCCGCCCGCGGTGACGGCCGACAGGCCGACCAGGAGCACCGCCATCGACAACGCGACGTCGGCGCTGCTGGACCAGGCCGCTCGCCTGGGTCTCACCTCCGCGCAGGAGACCAAGGTCCGTGACGTGATCGTCGACGCGGACGGCGGCCAGCATGTGCGCTACGACCGTACGTTCCGTCAACTCCCCGTCCTCGGCGGCGACTTCATAGTCCATCTGTCCCCCGACGGCGCCTACCGAGGCGCGAACCGTGCCACCTCCGCCGACCTCTCCGTGCCGTCCGTCGAGCCGGACCTCCCCGCCCCGAAGGCCGCCGACCTGGCCGCCGCCGCGCTGCGCACCGCGAACCTCGGCGAGACGCTCCGCAAGGTCACCGCCAAGCCCCAGCTGGTGGTCGACGCCCTCCACGGCTCCCCCAAGCTGGCCTGGCGTACCGAGGCCGCCGGCCAGGACTCGCTCGGGAACCCGGTCGCCCGCGTCCTCCTCACCGACGCCGTCACCGGCCGGCAGATCGACGCCTGGGACAGCATCGAGACGGCCACCGGCGACGGCCAGTCCCTCTACAGCGGCAAGGTCCCGCTGGAGACGACGCCCACCGGATCGGCGTACGAGCTCACCGACCCCACCCGCGGCAACACCTACACCGGTGACGCCCAGAACAAGACGGACCGCTGTGTCCTCGTCGTCTGCCTGAACCGCGCCCCCGCCACCGTCTTCACGGACGCCGACAACCACTGGGGCAGCGGGTCGGCTTCGGACCGCGCCACGGCCGCGGTCGACGCGCAGTACGGCACCGACACCACCTGGGACTACTACGAGAAGGTCCACGGCCGCCTCGGCATCGCCGGCGACGGCAAGGGCTCGTACAACCGCGTGCACTACGGCAGCAAGTACAACAACGCCTTCTGGGACGACAGTTGCTTCTGCATGACGTACGGCGACGGTGACGGCACGACCTTCGGCCCGCTGGTGTCGCTGGACGTGGCGGGCCACGAGATGTCGCACGGCGTGACGTCCAAGACGGCCGCCCTGACGTATTCGCGCGAGCCGGGCGGCCTCAACGAGGCGACGTCCGACATCTTCGGCACGCTGGTCGAGTTCTACGCCGGCAACTCCTCCGATCCCGGCGACTGGCTGATCGGCGAGAAGATCGTGAAGCCCGGCTTCGGCCGCTCCGCCCTCCGCTACATGGACCAGCCCTCCAAGGACGGCAAGTCGGTGGACTGCTGGAACTCGTTGGTCGGGACCATGGACGTGCACTACTCGTCCGGCGTCGCGAACCACTTCGCCTACCTCCTCGCGGAAGGCAGCGGCCCCAAGAGCATCGGCGGCGTCCAGCACAACAGCACCACCTGCAACGGCGCGACGGTGACGGGGATCGGCAAGGACAAGCTGGGCGCCATCTGGTACCGCGCCCTGACCGTCTACATGACGTCCTCGACGACGTACGCGGGCGCCCGCACGGCCACGCTCAACGCGGCGAAGGACCTGTACGGGGCGGGGAGCACGGAGTACGACGCGGTGGCGGCGGCATGGAGCGCCGTGTCCGTGAACTGACCTGCGCTGTTCCTTCAGGTCTCTCGTTCGCTTCCTCTTCGTTCTTCTTCTTGGTGCGGCCGCCCCGGACTTGCTCGCGTCCGGGGCGGCCGTCCCGTATCCGCCCCTCCCTCACAGCCCGGGAATGAGCCGGACCACGGTCACGGTCAGCACGGAACCGGAGACGTAGTACAGCACGATGGCGCCGACGACGGTCGCCTCACGGCGGTCGCGCTCACCCCGGACGGCGGTCGAACCGTGCCCGTACGGATCGCGGCCGACCGTCTGTGCCATCGCCTCTCTGAACGCCTCGTCGTTCCACATCTTGGCCAGGGTGTCGTCGGCGGGCGGCGCGTAACTGATGCGGTGGCTCAAGCGACCCCCCGCCTCTCGGCCTCGTCCGCGGCGAGCCGCTCCAGCAGGGCCTCGGCCTCCGGGTCGGGCACGGCTTCCATCATCCAGTGCCGCATGACGGCGTGGATGTCGTGCACCCCGGCCGCGTTGATGGCCCGGTCGAACTCCTCGCGTCGTTCCTCCGGGAGGGCGGCGCGGATCTCGGGGATGCTGTTGGGCACCTCGACCTCGGCGCCGCCCACGAAGGTCTTGAGCGGTTCGGCCATGCGTCGTGCCTCCTCAAGGGACGGTGTTCAGACTCGGCTCCAGCGCCCCGGAGGCGAACCGAGCCCAATAAGAGTTCACGCGAACGCCGGCATGATCCCGTCATGGATCAGGCGGAGCTGTGTGTTCACGTCGGCCACGCCCGGAAGGTCGCGGCCGGTGAAGGCCTTGACGAGAGAGCGGTCGGTGATGGCGCAGATCATATGGTTCACGCCGGCGGGAGCGATCTCCCGCTGGATCTTCTCCCGGCACTCCTCGGGCGTGCCCGCTATGGAGAGGCGCTCAGCTATGTCCGGCGTCGTCAGCTCGATGCCCCGGGCCAGATCACCGGCGGCGATGGCGTCGATGATCGGCTTGAGTTCGCGGGGGTCCACGCCGTTGCGGAGCAGTTGCTCCTCGGGCATCGAGGAGGCGTAGATGCCGACCATGCTGCGCGCCGCGTCCTTGGCGGCCGCGGAGTCGGGTCCGGTCGCGAAGACGACCCACGCCCCGATGTCCAGGGTCCGCCAGTCCTTGCCCGCACGCTCGGCTCCGATCTGGATGTGCCGCACCGCGTATTCGTAGGCCTCGCGCGTGTAGCTCAGCGCATGGTGACATCCGTCGGACAGCTCGCCGGCCGCCTCGAAGGACTTCGGCCCGCGCATCGCCCCGAGCATCAGCGGCACCCGGCTCTGGACCGGCCGGGCGAAGGTGAACAGCCCGTCGTACGAGTAGAACTCGCCGTCGTAAGAGATGGCCCCCTCGTCCAGCAGGGTACGCGCCACATGCAGCGCCTCCTTGACCCGGGACAGCGGCCGCGTACGCGCCCAGTCGATTTTGTACTGGGCCAGCAGCCCGAAGTTGCCGCTGGACAGCACACCCTCCGCGCGTCCGCCGGACAGTTCGTCGAGCGTGGCCAGGGACTGGGCGATCAGAGTCGGCTCACGCAGCGTCACCGGGGAGACGCTCGGGCCCATACGGATCCGGCTGGTCTGGCCGGCGGCCGCCGCGAAGAGGAGCCACAAGTCCTTGTGCCAGGTCTCATCGGCGGCGTAGCAGGCGTGGAAGCCGAGTTCGTCGGCCAGCCGGATGGACGCCAGTGACTCCGTTAGGGGGTAATCGGGCAGCATGGCGTAGCTGAACTTCACGGGTGACACCTTTCGCATGACGAAGACGGTCCGAGGCACATATGAGCAGTGCTCCTGTCCCGTACGAGCATGTGGACCGCGGCGCTCAACTGTCCAGCTTTTTCAGGCGTGTTGCTGTCCTTTTGGGGCCGACACCGCACGCTGTGAACGGTCGCACGGCGCGGGCACCGGGGCCCGGGACCCGCCTCGTCCTGACCCGTATGGCCCTGTCCCTTCCCGGCCCTTTCCGTCCACTTCCGTCCACCGATATCCCTCGTATGCCACATACCGCGTAACCAGTAAGTGCATTGATCGTTTCCGGGTCAACATGCCGTTGACGACCCCTGGATGCGCATTGCCACGGTTCAGCGTGATTGTCCCCGCATACAAGGTGCAGGCATATCTGCACGAATGCCTTGAATCCGTGCTGGAGCAGTCCTGCACGGATCTCGAACTGATCGCAATCGACGACTGCTCACCGGACGGCAGCGGAAGGATCATCGACGAGTTCGCCGCTCGCGATCAGCGGGTGCACGCCGTTCATCTGACGCGGAACGTAGGCCTCGGCCCGGCCCGCAACGCGGGCCTCGAACGCGCCACCGGCGAGTACGTGATCTTCCTCGACAGTGACGACTCGCTCACCCCCGACGCACTGCACGCCATCTCGGAGCGGCTCAAGAACACGGACAGTCCCGACGTCCTGGTCTACAGCCACGTACGGACGGACTGGACCGGAAGGACGACCCCCAACCGTTTCGCGGCCCACCTCGCCGAGAACGGTCCCGCGGCATTCACCCTGGAGGACCGGCCGGATCTGTTGAGGGTCCTGCACGTCGCCTGGAACAAGGCATACCGCCGTGAGTTCCTGCAGCGTGTGGGCTTCACCTTCGCGCCCGGCTACTACGAGGACGTCTCCTGGACCTATCCGGTACTGGTGACCGCGGAGTCGATCGCGGTGCTCGACCGTGTCTGCGTGAGCTACCGCAAGCGCCGACGGGGTGCGATCACCTGCTCCCCCGGGCGCAGGCACTTCGAGATCTTCGGGCAGTACGACCGGGTCTTCACCTATCTGGACGCCCACCCCGAACTGGCGCGCTGGCGGCCCTTCGTCTTCCGCCGGATGATCGACCACTTCAGCACGGTGTTCATGGCGCGCGACCGGCTGCCGCGTGGCAGCCGTGCCGCGTTTCTGCGCCAGGCCCGCGCCTACTGCCACCGCTACCGCTCCCCCGGCGCCGCACCCCGCGCGCGCACCAGGATCCGGCACGCCCTGGTCCGCATGGGCGCGCACCGTACCTACCGCGCCCTGGCCTTGGCCGGGAGCCTCCAGCGACGCGTCCGCCGCCTCACCGGCGCCGCGCTCCACGCCATCAGGGGAGCCGCGCTCCAAATGCACTACCGCGTCCAGCGGCTCCTTCCGCTGCGTGCGCAGGACGCCGTGTTCTCCGCCTACTGGGGCCGCGGCTACGGCTGCAGCCCGGCGGCGATCGAGAAGAAGGCCCGGGAGCTGGCGCCGGGAATCCGCACCGCCTGGATCGCCCACCGGACGCACCATCACACGGTCCCGCCGGGCACCCGTCGCCTCACGCCCGGCACGGCCGCCTACTGGACGGCGCTGGCCCGCTCCAAGTACCTGGTCAACAACGTCAACTTCGACCGCAGACTGGTCAAGCGCCGGGGCCAGGTGTTCGTGCAGACCCAGCACGGCACCCCACTCAAACGCATGGGCCTCGATCTGCTCGACCGGCCGGCGGCGGTCGGCGACACCGACGTTCCGCGCATGCTCGCCAACTGCGACAAGTGGGACTACGTCCTGTCCGCGAACCGCCACTCCACGCTCGTCTGGGAACGGGTCTACCCCGCCGCGTACACGACGCTGGAGTACGGCTACCCGCGCAACGACATCTACCATCGCGCGACCGCCAAGGACGTGGCCCGGCTGCGTGAAACCCTGGGCATCCCCCCCGATTCGGTCGTGATCCTGTACGCCCCCACGCACCGGGACTACCGCCGTACCCAGCGCCACTCCCTCGACCTCGAGCGCATGCTGCGCGCGCTCGGCCCGAACTTCACGGTGCTGACCCGTGCCCACCACTTCTACGACTCCGCCCTCGCGGACGAGGGTTCGTCCCGGCTGATCGACGTCTCGGACCACCCCAGCGTCGAGTTCCTCTGTCTGGCGAGCGACGCGCTGGTCACGGACTACTCCTCACTGATGTTCGACTACGCGAACCTGGACCGCCCGATCGTCGTGTACGCCGACGACTGGGAGGCCTACGAGGCATCCCGCGGCACCTACTTCGACGTCCGCAGCTTCGCTCCCGGCGCCGTCGCCACCGGCGAGGACGAGCTGATCGACATCTTCACGACCGGTGAGTGGTGCGGCCCGCGCTCCGCCGAGCGGCGGGCCGCGTTCCGCGAACGCTTCTGCCCGTACGACGACGGGCGCGCCGCCGAGCGGGTCGTACGGCATGTCCTCCTCGGCGAGAAGGGGGGCCTGCCGTCCGTCGTGCCGTTGGAGGAGCGGCAGCCGGCGGCGGCTCCCGCGACACCCGGCCCGCGGCAGGAGCCGGAGGTCGTCGCGACTCTGCCCACCAGCGCCGCTTGAACGCCCCACCAAGGGAGAGAGCTTTGCCTCGCTTCAGCGTTGTCGTTCCTGCCCACGAGGTCCATGGGCGGCTGGCCGACTGTCTCGACTCGGTGCTCGGCCAGAGCTTCACCGATGTCGAGCTGATCGCCGTCGTCAGCGCCCCGGAGGGCCTGTGCGCCTCGATCGTGGCCGCACACGAGGAACGCGATCCGCGGGTCAAGGTGGTGCGCGCGCCGGTCGACGGGGGCACCGTCCCCCCGGGCGCGGCCGGGTGCGCGCGGGGCCTGCCGGCCGCACGCAATGCAGGAATGGCCGTCGCCGAAGGCGAGTTCCTGCTCTTCCTCGACGGCGACGACACCCTGGCACCCGGCGCACTGGAGGTCCTCGACGCCCGGCTCACCGAGACCGGCGAGCCGGATCTGCTGCTCTTCGACCATGAGCGCGTGCACTGGTTCCACGGCGGCCAGGGGGCGGCGCTTCGGCGGCTGTGGAAGGACGCACCGGCCGGCGCCTTCCTTCTTGAGCAGCATCCCGCGCTGCCCGATGTACTGGTGCCCGCTTGGAGCGGCGCCTACCAGCGCGCCTTCCTGGAACGGCACGACATGGTCTTCTCGCCCGGCATGTTCACCGACATGGCGTGGAGCGTGCTGGCCGCGCTGCGGGCGGACCGGATCGCCGTGCTCGACCGGATCTGCGTACGCCATCTGCTGCGCCGTCAGGGCAGCCGGAACCACCTTCGGGGCCCCCACCACCTGGACCTGCTCGACCAGTTCGACCTGGTCATGCGGCAGACCGCGGGACTGACCGCGTCCCGGGAACTCCTCGACAGGATCTTCGACCAGCTGGTGTGCGAAGTGCTCAGGACGGCGGCGTCGCCGTGCCGGCTGCCGGGCATGGCGCTGCGACGACGGTACTTCCGGCGCGCGGGCCGCCTCTACCGCCGGCACCGGCCCTCAGGTCATCGACGGCCCGGCGGCAGCATGGGGCTGCAGCACACCCTCCTGGCCTCCGGCTCGTACTCGGCGTTCTGCGCCATGCGCGGAGCGAAGCAGCTGCCGCGCAGGGCGGCACGGCCCGTCATGAAGCATCTCCGGCGGCTGGGGCGGCTGCGGAAGCGGGTCGGCCATCCGTACAGGGCCTTCCTCAGACGGCCGATCGACGAGAACCTCGCCGTCTTCTCCTCGTACTGGGGCCGCGGCTACACCTGCAACCCCGCCGCCGTGCACGCGGCGGCGCGGCGCCTGGCCCCGCACATCAAGTCGGTCTTCCTGGTGACCGAGGACCACGCGCGGCGGATGCCGGACGACGTGGAGAGCGTGGTGATCGGCAGCGACCGCTACTGGGAGGTGATGGCCACCGCCAAGTACACCTTCAACAACGTCAACTTCGCGATGTCGGTCAAGAAGCGACCCGGCACCATCCATGTGCAGACCCAGCACGGCACCCCGCTCAAGCGCATGGGCCTGGACCAGGTGGAGTTCCCTGCGGCGGCTGCCGCGGCCGGGAACTTCGGCAAGCTGCTCGAGCGCGTGGACCGCTGGGACTTCAACATCTCCTCGAACCACCACTCCACCGAGGTCTGGGAGCGGGCGTACCCGGGCTCGTACGAGAGTCTCGACGTCGGCTATCCGCGCAACGACGTGTTCTACGCCTCGACGGCGGACGACGTGGCCGCGATCCGCAAGCGCCTCGGCATCCCCGAGGACCGGATCGCCGTGCTGTACGCGCCGACCCACCGCGACTACCGCACGGACTTCGTCCCTCACCTGGACCTCGCCGCGTTCTGCGCCTCGCTCGGCGAGGAGTTCGTGGTGCTCCTGCGGGCCCACCACTTCTACGAGGGGTCCGCGGGCCTGGAGGGGATCCTGCGCTCCGGCGCGCTGATCGACGTGACGGAGCACCGCTCGGCCGAGGAGGTGTGCCTGGCCGCCGACGCGCTGATCACGGACTACTCGTCGATCATGTTCGACTACGCCAACCTCGACCGACCCGTCGTCGTGTACGCCGACGACTGGGAGGCTTACCGGGAGACCCGCGGCGTCTACTTCGACCTGCTCGCCGAGCCGCCGGGCGCGGTGGCCCGTACCCAGGACGAGCTGACGCGGATCTTCCGTGACGGTGAGTGGGAGGGCGAGCGGGCGGCGGAGCTGCGGAGCGCGTTCCGCGAGCGGTTCTGCGGATTCGACGACGGCCGGGCGGCGGAGCGTGTGGTGCGCCGGGTGCTGCTCGGGGAGCCGGCCGAGGACCTGCCACCCGTCATTCCGCTGCACGAGCGCGCCCCGGCCCCCAGCGCCCGCCGAGTCGCACCTGCGCGAACCTGAACCGCTCACCCTGAGGCCTGCCGCATGTCCTTTCTGAAGTACACGTCCTCGCCGCCGGCCGAACGGGCAGCGGAGCCGCAGGCTCCGTCCTCGCTCACTGCCTGGCGCATCACGCGTCTCGTCCCGCCCAGGTCATGGAACCTGCTGGTCATCACGGTGCCCGCCGCGGTGGTGCTGGTACTCGGTTTCCGGCACCGCTGGGTCGGCGACGACGGCCTGATCTACACCCGTGCGGTGCGCCAGATCCTCGCGGGCAACGGCCCTGTCCACAACGTCGGGGAGCGGGCGGAGACATCCACCGGGACGCTGTGGCAGTGGCTGCTGGCACTGTGCGGGTTCGTCTCCCGGCAGGACCCCGCCGTCATCGCCGTGGCCCTGGGGCTGGTTCTGGCCACGGCGGGCCTTCTGCTGGCAGGTCACGCGGCACAGCGCCTGCACTCACCCGGACACACCCACGCGCTCGTACCGCTGGGCCTCCTCGTGGTGGTGCCCGTGCAGCCCGTCTGGGACTACACGACGTCCGGGCTGGAGACGGGTCTGAGCATGGCCTGGGTCGCGGGCGCGTGGAGTCTTCTGGTCCGTACGAGCCCCAGCTCCTCGAAGCGCTTCAGAGTCGCCGTACTCGTCGTCATCGGGCTCGGTCCCCTCGTGCGGCCCGACCTCGCCGTGGTGTCGGTGATCTTCCTGGCCGTGGCCTTCGTGCTGCTGCGCACCACACTCCGCGAGGCGCTGCCGCTCACCGCGTGCGCGGCCGCCCTGCCCGCGGCGTATGAAGTCTTCCGCGCCGGCTACTACGGAATCCTGGTCCCGCTGCCGGGGCTGACCAAGGATCCGGGAGTGAGCTCCTGGGGCCGCGGTCTCTACTACCTGGCCAACTTCACGGAGCCGTACCACCTCTGGATGCCGTTCGGGGTGCTCCTCCTCGCCGCGCTCGTCTGGGCGCTCCGCCGTATCACCCGCCGGGGCCCGGCCCCCGCCGAGCACTACCGCCGCTGGGTGCTCTGCTCGGCCCCGGTCGTGGCCGGCCTCGTGCTGGGGATCTACGCGGTGAAGGTGGGCGGCGACTTCATGCACGGCCGCTTCTTCGTCCTGCCGCTCCTCCTGTGCGCCCTGCCCATCTGGGCCATGCCGCCCTCCAGAACCGTGGCGGTCACGGGAACGGCCCTGGCCTTCTGGGCGGCCCCCTGCCTGGGGTTGTGGCGTGCCCCGCTGCAGACGCCCGTGCACAACATCTGGGACTCGCACCGCGGTTACCAGCAGGCCACCCGGCATCCGCACCCCATCAGCCAGGAAATCCACGGCAATCGCCCCGTCAAGTACACACAGCTGGTGCGGGACGCCGTCGCCGAGAAGGACCGGGAGGGTGCGCAGTTGGTCATCACTCTCGCGTACAACCGCCGCTTCGCGATGTTCCCGCTCGCGCGTGACCGTGACGCATCGGTGGCCGGCTCCGAGGACTTTCTCGGCCACAGCGGAGTCGTCGTGCCCCTCGACGGCGTCGCGGTCGACCCGCTCAGCCTCGGCTATCCGCTGGGAGCTCATGGCACCCGGAGTTCCACACACCGTGCCGGGCACGAGAAGCCCGTCGACGTTTCCTGGACGATCGCCGACTACACGGACCCCGGCGTCAAGCTGCCCGCATGGGTGGACGAGCGACGGGTCGCCGCGGCACGCAAGGCACTCACCTGCGGGCCGCTCGCCGAACTCCAGGAATCCGTACGGGCTCCGCTGACACCAGGGCGTTTCTGGAAGAACCTCACCGGCGCCTGGGACCGGACGGCCCTCCGCTATCCGCACGACCCTCTGGAGGCCGAGCGGCATCTGTGCCACAGGTGACCGACGCCCGGTACCACGAACCCGACCAACGCCCTTGGACCCGTGGGAGAGCCCGTGCCCCGTTTCAGCGTCATCGTCCCCGTCTACAAGGTGCAGGGTTTCCTGCGCGAGTGCCTCGACTCGATCCTGACGCAGTCCTTCGCCGACTTCGAGGTCATCGCGGTCGACGACTGCTCACCCGACAACTGCGGCACGATCATCGACGAGTACGCGGCGCTCGACCCACGGGTCACCGCCGTACATCTGCCGGAGAACGTCGGCCTCGGCCGAGCACGCAACGCGGGGGTCGGCCACGCCACCGGCGACTATCTGCTCTTCCTGGACAGCGACGACGTCTATACCCCCGGAGCACTGCGGGCCATCGACGAGCGGCTCACCGTGACCGACGACCCCGACGTCCTCGTCTTCGACCATGTGCGCATGCACTGGTGGGGCCGCAGCGGCAGGAGCCTGACGGCCGATCTGCTCGCCTCCGCGGGCACGGACACCTTCGACATCCCGAGCAGTCCCCAGTACCTGCGGCTGTTCCTCGTGGCGTGGAACAAGGCGTACCGCCGCGACTTCTTCACCGGCCACGGATTCACCTACCGGCCCGGTCTCTACGAGGACGCCCCGGTCACCTATCAGGCGTTGGTGTGCGCCCGCCGCATCGCGTGTCTCGACCGGGTGTGCGTGGAGTACCGGCAGCGCAGGCAGGGCGCGATCACCCGCACTCCGGGACGCAGCCACTTCGACATCTTCCCGCAGTACGCCGCGCTGTTCGCGTTCCTCGACGAACACCCGGAGCTGGCCGCGACGAGGCCGCTCCTCTTCGAGCGGATGATCAACCACTTCCTGGCGACGATGACGCTCACCGAGCGCGTGCTGCCCGAGGACCGGCCCGCCTTCTACCGCAAGACGGTGGAGTTCTACCGCCGCTACAGGCCGGAGGGTTTCACCCCACCGGACGATGCCTACCGCGCCCGGTGGCGACTGGTCGCCGGCAGGGTGTATCCCGCGTTCCAGACCTACGCGCTGGCGAAGCGGCTGGGGGGCGTGTCCCTGCGCAAGAAGCACGAGCTGGGCAAGACGACCACCGGCACCATCAAGCGCACCCTCGCCCGGACCCAGCGCCGGCGCCCGCGCGACCCGAACCTCGCCGTGTACTCGGCCTTCTCGCACCGCGGTGTGCTCGGCGATCCGGCGGCCATTCATCACGCGGCCCGGACGCTGGCCCCGCACATCCACGCGGTGTGGGTGGTCGGGCCGGACGACGTACGACGGCTGCCGAAGGGCATCGACTACGTCACCCCGGACACACCGCGCTACCACCAGGTGATGAGCCGCGGCACCTACTTCGTCAGCAACGTCGACTGGACGCCCGGACTGGTGAAGCGCCCGGGGCAGATCCATGTCCACACCCACCGGGGAACGCCCCTGGCGCACATGGGCGTCGACCTACTGGGCCACCCGGCGGCGACGTATCACGACGATGTGCGGACGATGCTCCGGTGCGCGGACCGCTGGGACTACAGCCTGGTCTCCAGCCCGTACGCGCAACAGATCTGGGACCGCGCCTTTCCCTGTCACTTCACCTCACTGCCGACGGGCGCCCCACGCAACGACGTGCTCGTGCGGGGCGACAGGATGCGGACCGCCGCCCTGCGCGAGCGGCTCGGCATCCCGGACGGCAACACCGTGGTGCTCTACGCCCCGGTCCGGCGCGACCATCGCACGTCGTACGTGCCGCGGCTGGACCTCGAGCACCTCGTGCGGGAGCTCGGGCCCACGTTCACCGTGCTCGTCCGGTTGCATCCGCGGGACGCGCAGGCGCCGATCCGGCACCTGCAGATGCGCGACCTCCAGCGGCACGGGCTGCTCCTCGACGTGACCGACGAGCCCTCGGTCGAGGACATGATGCTCGCCTCCGACGCCCTGCTGACCGACTACTCGTCCCTGATGTTCGACTACGCCAACACGAACCGCCCGATCATCGTCCATGCCGACGACTGGGCCGTGTACCGGGCCGCCCGCGGAACCTACTTCGACCTGCCCTCCGCCCCACCGGGCCATGTCTCCACCACTACCGAGGCGTTGACGGATCTGTTCGCCTCCGGGGCGTGGCAGGACGAGCGCTCCGCCGCTCTGCGCGCCGACTTCCGCCGACGGTTCTGCACGTACGAGGACGGCCACGCGGCCGCGCGCGTGGTCTCCCAGGTCATGCTCGGCCGGGACTATCCCTCGTCGGTGATTCCTCAGCAGGACGCACGGCAGCTTCACGGCCTCGTGCGCTCCTCGCTCCCGGACAGCGCGCGATGACCAGAACGGCAACCGGCCCCCCGGTCCGGGCCGAGCGGACGGAGACCGAGCGGAACCGTGCGCCCCAGGCCGCCGCGCGTCCTCGTGCCCGATGGTGGGCGGACGGTGCGGCCGTCGCAGTGGGCACCGCTCTCATCGGATGGGAGGGCTCCCGGCTCGGCCAGTGGGTCGTCGACGATGCGGCCATCACCTTCGCGTACGCCCGCAGCATCGACGAGGGGCTCGGCCCGGTCCAGCAGCCAGGAGCACCCCCGGTGGAGGGCTACTCCAACCCCACCTGGCTGGCGCTGCTGGTCGTCGGCCGGCGGCTCGGGCTCTTCGACCACCGGGCCATGCTCGGCGTACCGGATCTGGTGCTGTATCCCAAGCTGCTCGGGCTGCTCTGCGCCGCCGGCATTCTGGTCGCCATCGCCTCCGCGGCCCGGCTTCTCGTCACCTTCTCCTGGGTCGTGACAGCACTCTCCGGCGTCCTGCTGGCAGCCAACATCTCCTTCGTGGCCTGGGTGTTCTCCGGGCTCGAGAATCCCCTGTACGCCCTACTCGCCGCCGTTCTCGCCTCGGTGCTCGTCCGTGCGTGTGCCACCGGCACCCTGCTCGATCGCGGCCCCGCCGTGAGTTCCGGGCTGCTCGCGCTGGCCGCCGCGCTCACCAGACCGGACGGTGCGGTGCTCGCGGGCGCGTACCCGCTCCTGCTTCTGCTGTCGGTCCGGCGGGCGAACCTGACATCGCGGATGCGGCCGGCCGCCCTGAGTATCGCCGCCTTCACGGTGCCGTACGCCGCGTTCCTCGTCTGGCGTTACACGCTCTTCGGACGCCTTGTGCCCAACACTGCGGTGGCCAAGGCCCAGAAGCTGCCGGAGCCCGCTGTGTTCGCGAAGACGATCGGCGAGTTGCTCACTTTCGCCGGCTGGTCGGCCGTACTGACGGCTCTGGCGGGGATCGCGATGCTCCTCGCCCGTCGTGGTCCGCTGCGCGCCGCGCTGGCCGCCGTCCTGGTGCCGCTGTCACTGACCCTCGGTGCCTTCGGCGTGCTCCAGCGGGACTGGATGGGCCTCTACCGGTTCGCAACTCCCGTGTGGGTCCTGGCGACCATGGCCGTGGCCCTGACCGTGACTGCTCTGGTCGAGCGGGGAACACCACGCGGTCGTGTCCTCACCGCGGTCGCTGCGAGCCTCGCCCTGCTCCTGTCCTGGGTGGGACAGTGGCAGCCGGCCGCCGCGTTCCGTGCCAGGCCGACGCTGCCGATGTGCAACATCGTCAACCGGGACGGCGTGATCTTCAACGAGTACGCCGACCGGCTCGGCATGCGGAACGCCTCGCTCCTGCTGCCCAGCCTCGGGGGCACTCTGCTCACCAGCAGGCACCGGGTGTACGACCTGGCCGGTCTCACGGAACCGCGGATCGCCGAGGCCCTGGCCGCGCAGGACACCAAGGGGCTGCAGGCGTACGTATTCGGCGAGCTGCGGCCCACCTTCATCCATGCGGTCGGCTACTGGGCCCGCAGCACCGGAATGACGGCGCCTCGACTGACCGCCGAAGGATATGTGCCGTTGATGCGTACGAACGAAGGCACCGGTGACTGGGTCCTGGCCGACGCCGTTGACCATCCCGAGCGGCTGAAGTCCGTTCGTGCCTGGGCCGACCGCGCCGTCCCCAAGGACTACGAGAGCGGCCACCACAGCTGCGGCGGGGTGCTCCGACCCGGCCGGTCGTCCGCACACGACAGCTGAGGAGTCCCCGCCCATCGCCCCTTGCCTCCCCTCCTCTTACCCCCTACCTCTCCCCCTCCCCCTTCCCCGATCCTGACGGAGATCACGACCATGACCATCACGCGTGACGAGGCAACCACCAGCCGCGACAGCGAACTGCCCAGGCCAAGCTCCCTGGAGGAGGTACCGGGCTGGTTCTGGCCACTCGACCAGCACCTCTTCGCCTGGTTCCTGGGACACCGCACCCCGCTCAATCCCCCGGGCGACCTCCTCGAGATGGGCTGCTACCTCGGCAAGAGCACCATCGTCATGGGAGCGTTCCTGCGGGACGGCGAGAAGCTGACCGTCTGCGACCTCTTCGGCGCCGAGGACGGCTACACCAAGGAGGCGACCAAGGCCTTCTACCAAAGGTCCCTGACCCGCCGCGCCTTCGAGGCCAACTACCTGGCTTTCAACGACACGCTGCCGGACGTGGTCGAGGGCCGCACCGATGTGCTGGCCTCGCTGATCGAAGAGGACTCGTGCCGCTTCGTCCACATCGACGCCTCGCACATGTACGACGACGTACGCGGCGACATCCTGACAGCGAAGAAAGCACTGCGCGAGGACGGCATCCTCGTCCTCGACGACTACCGCACCGAACACACCCCCGGTGTCGCCGCCGCGAGCTGGGAAGCGGTGTTCTGCCACGGCCTGCGCCCCGTCATGCTGTCGTCCAACAAGCTCTACGGCACCTGGGGCGATCCCGCACCGCTGAGGGAAGCGCTGCTGACGGAGCTGCGGACCATCCCCAAGTGCGTACCGGGGATTCAGGAGATCGCCGGCCACGACGTCATCCGCGCCTCACGCGGGAAGATCCCGGCACCCGACCTGGTCACCTCGTGTCACCCCAGGCGCGTGTACAGCCCGGCACGTGTCCTGTCCTCCACCGCTGCCGGGGCACCGAAGAGCGGCTCGCTGGCGCGCCGGATCGCCGTCGACCTGCTGCCGCCGGTCGTCACCCGGGCGCTGCGCAAGGCATGCCGCGCCCGGGGCTGAGGTGCGAGGCCGCGCGCCCCGCCACGACCTGTGCGCGTCAGTCACCCCACCGCCCGGATCAGCCGTCGCAACCGCCGCGCCACACCACTGCGTAGCCGGACGAGGAAGGCGGACACGACCCGGCGCCCCAGCTCGTCGGCCGACCTGGCCGTGCGCTCGACACCGGCGATACGGATCCGCAGCGTCAGCGCCCGGCCGAACTCCGGTACGGCCAAGGGCAGTTCCACGTCGATCTCGGTCCCCGCGCCGTCCCCCAACGCCTGGAGCCGGATGCGGGTCCCTGCCGGCGCCTCGTCGACGGTGACCGAGGCGACGTTCTGGTCGGCCAGGTCAGCGAGGTCGTCGAGGGAGCTCACTGCCCGCATCCTGAGTCCGAGCGGCCTTGGCTTTCCCACCGCGACCAGTGAGCGGATCTCCAAGCGCTGCTGGGAGGCCCGTTGCCTGGCCCATTTCGTGACGTCGAAGACGCTGTCGGGCAGTGTGCGCTCCGGCTCACGGAAGGCGGAGTAGTCCGCGTACACACGGTCGCCCCGGGCCGTGAGCGGAACCCGCCCCTGGTCGTCCTCCTCGGCGATGGCCGCCCGCAGTCCCACCAGGTCCCCCGCGCGTACGTGCGCGAGCCGCACCCGGCGACGCACCTGCAGCCGCTCTTCGACCCCCTCGTCGAGGTACCGGTCCACCAGGGCCCGCAGTCCTTCGAAGATCTCCTGCTGCGTACTTTCCTCGAGCTCCAGGAAGTTGGCGCGCAGCAGCTGCTCGGCCTCCCAGTGGAAGTGCCGCACGTTCATGTTGGCGCGGCACTTGCTGCCCGGTTCGGTGAATCGCTCGGTGACGGCCATCGCGGCCGTCAGGCCCCGCAGCCGCTCCAGATGCCGGGATCGGAGGGTGATGTTGCTCAGGTCGTCCCTGCGCACCGAGAAGTAGTAGTCGTAGTCGCCGAGCACGCAGATGCGACGAGCCCGGAACAGCGCTTCGAGGGTGAACGGCTGATCGCTGAAGGCCGTCAGCGTCTCGGAGAAACGCAGCCCGTGCTCCTCGACGAGGGAGCGGCGGAAGAGCTTGGTGTTGGACAGGGCCCAGCAGATCCGCCAGTCGTCCAGCGGCACTTCCGCCCGGGTTCTGGCGAAGACGCCCTGGTGCACCTCCCTGCCACCGACGCCCACCATCCTGACGTACACCACATCGGACTCGTTGGCGTCGGCGCTGTCCACCATCCGTTCCAGCGCCTCGGGGCCCAGGTAGTCGTCCGCGCCGAGGAAGAGGACATAGCGACCGGCGGCCTGCTCCAGCCCGCGGTTGCAAGGGCTCGCCGGACCACCGGAGTTGGGCTGGTGGATCACCCTGAACAGTCCGGGATGCAGGGACGCGTACCGCTCCAGCTCCTTCTCACCGCCGTCCGTGGAACCGTCGTCGACGGCGATGACCTCCATCCGCGCCCGGTCGATGGACTGCCCCACGAGTGAGTCCAGGCACTCGGTGAGGTACGGCATGGCGTTGTAGACCGGAACGATCACGCTGACATCGCAGGAGAGGGCCGCGCCACGCTTTCCGCGCCTGACCCTCCGCTTCGCACTGCGCGCGGTGAACATGTCCTGCTGTCTCCTCTCGACACCCCCGCCTTTTGAACGAGGAATGCGGAGTGATGGCTACGGCCCCGGCATATCTGCTTCGCCTCCACCGATGACGCGTCGTCCGCCGGACTGCGCCACAACTACCGTAAGAGATAGCCGATAAAGCAGAAATACCCACAAGCCCGTCGCGCCGTGTTGGTTCTTGAGCATGAATGACCGGTCACCCACAATCGCGTCCACGACGGTTGACAGAATGGGCATCAAGAGACATGGCGTACGACCCTCAACAGCGCTTCTTGCAATTGGTGCCCGGCGGCAACGGGATTATTTACGCGATTCAGTCCGACGGCAACCTCTACTGGTACCGCAATACGGGATGGAGCACTGGTTCATCCTCTTGGGCAAATGCCGGCACCGGTCGGCTCATCGGCACCAAGTGGCAGCAGTTTCGCTACGTCCTGGCTGCCGCCGACGGACAGATCTTCGCCTTCCAGCCGAACGGGGATCTGATCTGGTACCGGTACATCCTGAACAACAGCAGTACGGGCGCCGGAAGTTGGCATTCCGCGAGCGGGAGTAAGATCGGTCACGGCTGGAACAGATTCCCACGCCTCCTTGGCGGCTGGAACAACGTCCTCTACGGAGTTGACGGCAGCGGGAACATGTTTTGGTACCGATACACCGCCAATAACGGATCGTCCAGCTGGGCGTCGGGCTCCGGGGCCCAGATCGGCAGGGGCTGGAAGTCGTTCAACTATCTGCTCGCGGATCCGAACGGAGTCATTTTCGCATCGAGGCAGGGCGGCGCCCTGAACTGGTACCGCTACCTGGGAACCAACGGGTCTTCGGTCTGGGCTAACAGCGGCAGAGGAATCGACCTGCGCATTCTGGGGGGATACCAGAAACAGATCCTCTCCAATGGCTCCGGCACCATCTACCGGGTCAGACTGAGCGCGTCCAATCCGCCCGGAGCGGACACCGAACTCCTGTGGTATCGCCTGCTCAACTCCGAGACCATCAACACCAGCGGCGTCCAGTGGGTCAACAACGGCGAAGGCGTTCGGGTGGGGAGTGGCTTCACCAATCAGGGTTCGGCGGCGCTCCAGGGGTATCCGGGCTCCGTGTCCACGCCGCAGAACTCGAGCCTGAGTATCCACGTGTCCACCACCTTTTCCTCGTACACCTCGGCCACTCTGCGTCTCGCTCCCGCCAGCGGTGACCCGGTCCAGGTCACCTCGCCCGTCTCCCGTGGCGGACAGTTCCAGTTCCTGCAGAGCGGGTACCGCAGCGCCGGGTGTGGCTGGAACCCCTCCTTCTCCGTGTCCGTCGCCTCGAACTGGACTTCGGGGATCTATGCCTCACAACTGCGGTCTCCTTTCGGCGGCACACAGAATGTGCCCTTCGTCGTGCGGCCGTCCTCACCACAGCAGGACATCGCTGTCCTGGTCCCCACCAACACGTACAACGCCTACAACTTCTGGGGAGGCCACAACCAGTACACGGGCGGTCAGCTAGGCACACAGCGCACCGTTACCCTTGAGCGTCCCGGTATGGGAGTCGACCGGAACCAGAACTTCGTGTCGGCCACCGGCTTCCTGGACCACCTGCTCTACAGCGACCTGCTACTGACGCGTTGGATGACCTCGGCGGGCTTCTCCTTCGACTGCTACGCCGACAACGACCTGGACGCGACCGGAGATCAGTGGTTGCCCAGCTACAAGGCGCTGGTGCTGACCACCCACCCGGAGTACTTCACCGAGACCATGCGACAGAACGTGGTCAACTTCCAGAACGCCGGCGGCCGCCTCATCTACACCGGGGGGAACGGCATTTACGAAAAGGTGGAGTACAACGGGGACCGTTCGGCGGTCGTTTTCCGCAGAGCCGACGGCACACGTGATCTCTTCCGGGAAGACGGCCAGCCCGAATCGCAAATCCTGGAGGTGTCGTTCTACTCACCGTCGTACATGACCTTCGCGCCGTACGAGGTCCAGAACAACCACGCCTTCCTGACGGGAACCGGTCTCAGCGTGGGAAGCACCTTCGGCAGTGTGGCCTACAACGCCTCGGCCAGCGGCTGGGAAATCGACATCGACGACGCTTCGACTCCAGGAGCGGTACTCATCGCCCAAGGCCTCAACCCCGGGGCCGGAGCCGACATGATGTACGTACCCAAGCCCAACGGCGGTTGGGTGTTCTCGGCCAGCTCCCTCTCCTTCAACGGCGGCCTGCCCTTCGACGCGGCGATGCGCAGAATCATGCTCAATGTGCTCACGGCGGCGGTGGCTTAGGCGACCACGGTAAGAAGACCCTTCTCTGACAGCTGGAGAGATGTATGCAGGAGATCTCACGCCGCACGGTTCTGGTCGGCGCCGCAACGGCAGCCGTTACCCTGACCGTCCCCGCCCCCACCGCTCACGCGATGCCCACGGAGAACACGAGAAACGAGGAGTCGGCGCCGGGCTCCTGCGAAACAATGGGCAGCACGGAAGCCTGCGTCGAGGTGCGGCAGATCCAGGATGTATGCGGCATTCAGTACACCATCAAGAATCACGGGGACGCGCCCCGGACCTACTCCGTGTCATGCCTGGATGTAGACGGCGGCCCCAATCCCGGCACGGTCACTGTGTCGGTGGAAGCGGGGGAATCCGTCAGCGACTATTTCTACGGCGACCTTCTGCACTGTTTCACTCTGCAGGTGTGCCCGGTGTCGGCCGGCAAGGAGATGACGGGCCCTCGGACCAGCGGCAAGGAAGCGGACGTGACCTGCATGACCCTCGGACCGGTGTGCGCGGAATCTTCATCCGACTGGTGATGAGTTCATGGCCGCGTACCACGCGGCCATGAGCCCACTCGTCCTGTCTCAGCGAATCTGCTCCAGATGCGCGTAAGGCTCCCGGTCGAGTCTGCCGTCGACAACGGTTTCCGGGTGACGCTGAGCCAGTTTCCATGCAAGGTGCTCCGCCGGTGTGTCCGTGAACACCACGCGGTCGACCGCGTCGAAGTCGATGGACGCCAGTGCGCGCCGTGAGGCCCGGGCCAGCACCAACGGCCGTACGTGGTCGTAGACCGGCCAGAACAGCCGCCGGTCGACCAGGTCGGCGACCCGACGGTGGGTCCGTCGTGCCAGTCGCTCCGCCCGCAGAACAGGTCCGCCCCCCGGCACGCGGCGCGCCACACGCCGGACGCGGTTCAGCACGCCCGACGGAAGCCGGTGCACCACCGTGTACTGCAGCCACTTGACCGGGTGCCGCTCCTCCACGGACTTCATCTCCCACACCCGGAAGTGCGGAAACGTCGCGGAGGTGGGGGAAGACGGCGCCGTCGGCGTGACGAGGTCGACCGGGACCCCGCGCCGTAGCAGGTACAGGGCGTAGGCGAGAACGCGCTGAGGCACGGGATCGGCGTAGGAAAGGATGACCACGTGCGGCGGCGTCCCCTCCGTACCCGGTGTGTCTTTCGCGGCCTCGTCGACCAGGGTCATGAACTTCTCCTCGCCAGGGTGCGCAGACGGGTTTCGAAGGGCGCGAGCACGACATCGCGCTCGTAGGTGTCCGCATGCCGTCGGGCCGACAGATGTTCCTCGGGCGAGAGATCACGAGCGGCCTTCGCCGCCGAGATCATCGTGTCCGCCAGCGCGGAGGGATCCAGGCTGTTCGCGTTGAACCAGAGGGGGTAGCCGTCGAGCACCTCCTCCGCGGCGATGCCGGGGCCGTGCACGGAGACGATCGGACGGCCGGTGGCCATGTACTCGAAGATCTTCCCCGAGGTCACATAGCGTGCCCCGCCGGTGAGGAAGACCAGCACGTCGCTCTCCCGGTAGACGTCGGCCACCTCGGTCTTGGGCACCGGGCCACACAGCCGGACTCCCGAGTCGCGGCCGTCGTCCGCGTCCGACTGGAGCCGGCCCCGCAGTGCGGCATCGGCCCCCTTGAAGAAGCCCAGGTGGCCATGGATGTGCAGCTCCGCATCGCTGAAGTCCGCATGCCTGCGCACCATACGGAATGCCGACAGCATCTCCTCGACGGGCTGGACGGCGGTGACCGTGCCGAGGAAGGTGAACCGGATCGGGCGGGGCGCGGCCGGAACGGAGAGGTCCAGCGGCGGCAGGTCGAGCAGATCGGCGTCCCAGGCGTTCGGCACCACGGTCATCCGGTCCGCGGCATGGGGATGGCGCTCGGCGTGCCAGGCCCGCATCGCCTCGTTGACGAACACCACCTCCGCGGCGCCGCCCGTCACCCGGCGCTCCCAGGTGTGCACGGGATCCCCTTCGGGACGGGCGAGTTCGTCCGTGAACTGGTTCAGCGTCCAGGAGTCCCGGTAGTCGAGCACGTACGGAACCCCAGTGATGCGCCGGAAGAGCCAGGCGGCCGCGAACGAGGAGAACGGGTTGCCGGTGGCGACGACGACGTCGAAGCGGCGCCGCATGTGCAGAGCGAGGGCGCGCCTGACGGATGCGAAGGACCAGGACGCGTAGTGCTCGGGGAACAGCCGCCGCTGCGTCCAGGCGTAGCCCTTCTGCGCGGTGTGCGGGAACGTCCTGCGCAGCGGACCGAAGTCGCGCGCGTCCCGCTGCCAGACGTACTGGTTCAGCGGGGGACGCTCGATGCGGATCCGTGGGTCGAGGGTGCCGAGCAACTCCTCGTCCTTGGATCCGATGACCTTGTCCAGGAAGTCCATCGGACAGGCGAACACTGTCACGTCCCAGTCACGGCGCGCCAGATAGTTGGCGGTCGCACGCGCGCGGTAGACGCCGCTGGCGCGGGACGGTGGGAAGTAGTAGGCGAGGTACAGCGCGCGGGGCCTGCGGGCGCGGGCGAAGACCATCGGAACCCTCTCAGCTGTGACGGAGGCTGTAGGCCATGCGGGGGGCAGGAACGGATGCGCCGTCGAGGAGAGAGGAGGCGTACGACAGCCCCGCCGAGTCGGCCAGCACAATCACCTCGGGCGAACTGCGCCGGACCAGTGATCCGATCAGACGCTGTCGTGCGTCGCCGCAGACCTTGCGGTAGGCCGGGGTGAAGACCCTGCGGTGCAGCGGGAGCGCGACCCGGCGCTCGTATGCGCGCTCGGCACGGCGCACGAAGGGACGCAGGGGCCCACGACCGAGCAGTGCGGCCACGACACGGGGACCCCTGAAGAGCAGCAGCCACTCCAACAGCCTTGGCGGATGGCGCAGTTCCAGCCGGGACAGCTCCACGACCTCCACCCCCGGGGCGAAGGTCTCCTCCTTCCATGCCTTCGTGTTCTCCACGATCACGACGGCTCGCCCGCCGCCGGCGACGACCTCGGCGGACTCGCTGGTGACGGCGTGACGGCGGGTGGCCTGCAACGCCAGGAAGACGACTCGCATGGGCTCGGTCACCTCACGTACCGGGAAGAGTGGCGTGCGACGGGACGGCGGAGGGCCGGTCGGGGAACCAGAGGGCGTGATGGATTCGGGCCACGGCATCGTGCCCACAGCGCTCCTTCAGGTGGCGCCGGGCGTGCGGCAGGTCCAGCGAGTGGGGGAAGCGGGCGCTCAGGAGCCGGTAACCCTCGGCGATGGTCTCGGGATCATCGTTCACGTCGATGAGCTGCCCGGCGACGTCCTCGATCCCGGCCAGTACCTCTTGAGGGCCTCCGCTGCGCGTCACCAGAACGGGCAGTCCCGCGGCGATCGCCTCGACGACGGTCATGCCGAAGGTCTCGAGGCGGCTGGGGTGCACCAAGAGGTCGTGTTCGCGCATCAGCCGTTGAGTCTCGGCCGGTGTCACCGCTCCGGTGAAGGTGACGGCATCGCTCACTCCCAGCTCCGCGGCCTGTTTCTGTAGCGCGTCCCGAAGGACACCGTCCCCGACCACGGTGAGGGTCAGTTCGGGCTCCTCGGCGCGACAGCGGGCGAAGGCGTCGAGCAGCAGCGCGACGCCCTTGCGTTCGATGAGAAGGCCGACGTACAGCCAGCGGTGCAGCCGCGTGACGGGGTCGGTGCGCGGAGTGCCGAACGCGATGGCGTTGGGGATGATGCCGATGCGGTCGGCATGCTGCGGGAAGGCCTGCGCGATGGGTTGGCGCACTTTCTCCCCGACGACGAAGAACCCGGCGCACCGTTCGAGCACTTCGCCGTACAGCTCGCGCCCTTGCGGGTCTTCCAGCACCTTCTCGACGAAGGTCGCGTGCTCGGTGACGAACACCCTGGCGTCGGCCCGTGCGTTCTCCAGTGCGACCCATCCGCCGCGCAGCCCGACGTGGGCGTGGATGACCGGAGCGTCGATCGGCCGGCCGCCCAGGGCGGCCCTCAGGCAGTCACGGTGGGCCATGGCCTGCTCACCCCAGTGGCGCGGGCCTCGCCTGTGCCGGTACACGGCGGGCACATAGGTCACCTGGGCGCCACCGACCGTGGGGCGGGGCCGCGCGGCCAGCGGCAGAAGTCGTTGGTGGGCTCGCGTGATCTCGCTGTGCCGCCCCTGATCGGGATTGCCCCAGCCCCATCCGTCGCAGTGGTACACGCTGACGCGGTCGCAGCCGGGAGCCGTCGCCTCCACCATGGCCTCGACGAAGGAACCGGCAAAAGGCTGTTGGGTGGTCGGATACCAGGGAGTGACGATGGCCACGTCCTTGATCAGGGGTTCGCGCACTCGTTCGTGTCCTTCACTGGGCGCCGGCCTTGTCGTGGGCGGGTCTCCTCGGTGGCCAACGATTCGTGGTGGGTGGCGGGTTGGGCGGGAGGGTGAATCTCCCACCCAAAGGTGAATAGTTCGACTACCTATACACCTATTTCACGTGTTTTGTTGGTATTTACTGGGAGTCCATGTGGGTACCTCAGCCACCGCACACGTAGCCGCGTCGAGCGGATTTCGTTGTAGCGGATACGCGAGGTCCGACTTCACGGGAGGCGATCTGTGGGACCCGACCAGACGGGCGAAGAGCCCAGTCGACGGGGAAAGGTGGTGATGCTCGTCTGCAACGGGATCAAGGGGGACTCCCGTGTTCAGAAGGCCGCCCACTCGGCAGCCGAGGCCGGATGGGACGTGGTGCTCCTCGGCCGGTCACCGGACAGGAAGATCCACAAGTGGAAGATCGGACAGGCGCGGGCGATGCTCGTCCCGGTGCCGACCCGACTGGACCGAACCCGGCATCCTCTGCGCGGCTTTGGCATCCGGTACCCGTTCGCGTATCAGCTGGGGCGACCGGAGGCCGCGTACCGTGCGCAGAAGGTGAAGGCCTGGCGCGTCGACCTCAGCATCAGGCGTGCCTCCCTGACACTCGCTCAGCAGGAGGGCGGCTTCCGCGCACTGTGGGCCGGGCTGCGTCGGATCGGGCTCCTCGCACCACGCGTGGCGGCGAAAGGCATGAGCCGCTGGGTGGCCTTCCGCCATCGGCAGCTCATCAAGCGGGTCAGCTCCCGACGGCGATGCGACACACCCCTCGACCGGCTGGTGACGTCCGCATGCCGGAAGATCCGGGGCAGACGCAGCTGGCGAACGCTCTGGCCGGCGCTCTGGGATTTCGAAATCGCCTACGGCCCAGTGGTCGACAAACTGAAGGCCGATCTGATCCACGCGAATGACTTCCGTGTCATCGGAGTGGGCGCACACGCCAAAACGCGTGCGCTCGCCAAAGGGCGCCCAGTGAAACTCGTCTGGGACGCCCACGAGTTCCTGCCGGGGATCAAGCCGTGGGTCGACAACGAGCGCTGGAAACCGGCGCATATCGACCATGAGCGCGAGTACGCCCCGTACGCCGATGCCGCCATCACCGTCTCCGACAGCCTCGCCAAGCTGCTGCAGAGGACACACCGTCTGGCGCGGAAGCCCACCGTGGTGCTCAACGCGCCCAGTATGCGCCCGCTCCAGGAGACATCGGACGAACCGCTGCCGTCGCTGCGCGAGCAGTGCGGACTCGATCCCGACGTACCGCTGGTCGTGTACAGCGGTGCCGCATCGCCGCAGCGCGGGCTGGCCACCATGGTCGAGGCCCTGCCCCGGCTGCCCTCGGTCCATGCGGCGCTCGTCGTCCCCAATCCGGAGGCGGCAGCCATCCGGAAGCTGCTGGCCCGGGCCGCGGCGCTGGGAGCCGGGGACCGGCTGCATGTGCTGGGATACGTGGACCACTGGCAGGTCCCGCACTTCCTGTCGTCCGCGGACGTGGGAGCCATCCCGATCCATCACTGGCCCAACCACGAGCTCGCCCTCATCACCAAGTTCTTCGAGTACTCGCACGCCCGGCTGCCCGTCGTCGTCAGCGACGTGGAGACCATGGCCCGCACGGTGCACGAGACGGGCCAGGGCGAGGTCTTCCGCGCCGAGGACGTCGAGGACTACGCACGGGCCGTACGGGCGGTGCTGGCCGACAGCGCACGCTACCGGGCCGCGTACGACAAGCCGGGACTGCTGGACGCCTGGACCTGGGAGGCGCAGGCCGAAGTACTGGATCAGGTCTACAGCGAGCTGGTCCCCGACACGCCACGGTTCCCGCAGCGTGTCCGTGCCGACCACACCGAGATGACGGCCCCTCCGATGAGTCGGTGACCACGGCACATCGCAGCGTCTTCGAAGGAGAACAACCATGCAGATCTGTGTCGTGGCGCTCGGCAAGATCGGACTGCCGCTGGCCGTGCAGTTCGCGGCCGGCGGCCACCATGTCACGGGCGCGGACGTGGACGAACACGTCGTACGCCTCGTCAACGACGGGGTGGAGCCCTTCCCGGGCGAGGCACTCCTCGGCGAGAAGCTGAAGAAGGCGGTCGCCGAGGGGCGGCTGCGGGCCACCACCGACACCACCGCGGCGGTCGCGCAGGCCGAGGCGGTGGTGATCGTCGTCCCGCTCTACGTCGACGCCGAGGGCGTCCCCGACTTCGGCTGGATGGACGCGGCGACACGGGCGGTGGCGCGCGGGCTGCGGCCCGGCACGCTCGTGTCGTACGAGACGACGCTGCCGGTGGGGACGACGCGCCGACGCTGGGCGCCGATGCTGGAAGAGGGCAGCGGACTGACCGCGGGCCGGGACTTCGCCCTGGTCTTCAGCCCCGAACGGGTGCTGACCGGACGCGTGTTCGCGGACCTGCGCCGCTATCCGAAGCTCGTCGGCGGCTTCGACAAGGCGTCCGGCCGTCGAGGGGTGGAGTTCTACGAGTCGGTCCTCGACTTCGACGCGCGCGACGACCTGCCGCGGCCCAACGGGGTCTGGGACCTGGGATCGGCGGAGGCGGCGGAGCTCGCCAAGCTCGCCGAAACCACCTACCGGGACGTGAACATCGGGCTCGCGAACCAGTTCGCTCGGTTCGCGGACGGTATCGGCGTCGATGTGGACCTGGTGATCGACGCCTGCAACTCGCAGCCGTTCAGTCACATTCACCGGCCCGGCATCGCCGTCGGCGGCCACTGCATCCCCGTCTATCCGCGGATGTACCTGTGGAATGACCCGGAGGCGACGGTCGTCCGGGCGGCCCGCGAGGCCAATGCCGCAATGCCCGAGTACGCGGTGCGGCGCCTCGAGGAGGCGTACGGCGAACTGACCGGCACCGGAGTGCTCGTGCTCGGTGCGGCCTATCGAGGCGGCGTCAAGGAGACGGCGTTCTCGGGGGTGTTCCCGGTCGTCGATGCGCTGCGGGCGCGCGGGGCGCAGCCGTACGTGTCGGATCCGCTGTACTCCGCCGAGGAGCTGACGGCGCTCGGGCTGCCGCCGCACACAGGTCAGCGTGTCACCGCCGCCGTCGTCCAGGCCGACCATGAGGAATACCGGGAGCTCGGCACCGACCAGGTCCCCGGCGTTCGGGTCGTGGTCGACGGGCGGCGGATCACCGACCCCGGCAGGTGGGCCGGGGCCGAGGTGATCGTGCTGGGTTCGCCGTCACGGACGGCCCACCGGGCCTGATGTCCTCTCCACACCACGGTGGACGGGGAGGGGCGACCCGTCGCGTCAGGCGGCCGGCCTGGGCGCGGGCGGCGGTGGGACCTCCGTGAGGACGCCGTCCTTCTCGGCGTGCAGAACGCGGGTGCGCGGGCACTCCCAGATCCCGGCCGGGCCCGGGAGTTCGCGCAACCGCTCGCCCGCGCGTCCCACCCAGCCGATCCGGCGGGCCGGGACGCCGGCGACGAGCGCGAAGTCCGGTACGTCCCGGGTGACCACGGCACCGGCGGCGACCATCGCCCAGCGGCCGACCCGAACGGGGGCCACGCAGACCGAGCGCGCGCCGAGCGATGCGCCCTCGGCGACCGTGACCCCCACGGGCTGCCAGTCGCCACCGCGCTTGAGCTGGCCTTCGGGGTCGACCGAGCGCGGGTTGTGGTCGTTGGTCAGTACGACCGCGGGGCCGACGAAGACGCCGTCGCCGAGCTCGGCGGGCTCGTAGACCAGCGCTTGGTTCTGAATCTTGACCCGGTCGCCGATGTGCACGCCGGGGCCGACGTAGGAGCCCCGCCCCACCACGCAGTTCTCGCCGAGCACGGCCTTCTCCCGGATCTGGGCGAGTTCCCACACCGCGGTGCCGGGGCCCAGCACGGCCGTCTCGTCGATCTGTGCGCCGGGAGCGACCCGGACCGGCGTCGGCGCCGCCTCACTGTTCTGCTTCATGCGCTGTGGAACGACCGAGCCGCGGGCCGGGTGCGGGGACGCGTCCGCCGAGGGCGGCTCGGCGAAGCCGTCCGGGTGAAGGGGCCCAGCATGCGGTGACCCGTGTGACCGGTTCCTGTTCTCCTGTTGAAGAGCTCGTCGGCCCTTTGTCGGCCCCCTGTTGCAGCGGGCCTCGGTCGAGCCGGTGAGTTGAGGGATTGCGACCATGAGAGCGCGCTGATGTGGATCTTTTTTGCCTGGTTCTCGCGGGACCGGTGTCAGAGCGACGGCGAGCAGCAGGCCGCGTTGCGTCGCCTCCAGGAGTATCAGACACCGCTCATTCCTGAAGGCTGGTCACACCACCGGGTGGAGGGCGACGGATGGGGTGTCCATCTCGCTCACGCCGAGCTCAACGGGTGGCGCTGGCCCCTGTTCCACGAGACGGAACATTCGGCAGCTGTTTCGCTCGGTGTTCCGATCGGGGCTCCCGGCGGATCCACCCCCCACGCCATGGCAGGCCGGCTTCTCCAGGGGCAGGAGATCCATACCGAGGTCGTGCCACCGTTCGCCCTGCTCGCTCTGGACCGCAGGTCACCTCGGTTCGCACTGCAACAGGACTGGCTCGGCATGGCCCGGGTCTTCGAGTACTCCTCGCAGGGCGTCGTCGCCCTCTCCAACCGGCCCACGCTGCTTCCCGCGTTCTTCGGAGACCCCGTACGGCCGGACGAGACGGGGTGGTCGCACTACGTGGCCTCCGGTCACTTCGGCGGGACCTCGTCGCCGGTCCACGGGGTCCGCCTGCTCGCACCCGGAGAACGGCTGACGGGTGAGAAGCGGCCGGACGGGACATGGAACCTGACACATCATCAGCGCACCAGCCTCGACGACTTCGTCGCCGAAGGCGTCGGCCGTCAGGGCGGTGAACACGCGGCACTGGACGAGGCTGCCGACGGTTTCACACGAGTCGCCGCGAGTGCCGCGGCGCTCCGGGACGGTCCGGTGGCCCTCGGCCTGTCCGGCGGCAAGGACTCCCGTCTGATCGCCGCCGCGCTGATCGCCGCCGGTGTCCTGCCGAAGTTCTCGACCAACATTGATCACCCCACCGAGGGCGACGTCGCGCGGTCGCTCACCGACCTGCTGATGAAGCACCGCGGCATCGAGGTCGAGCACCGCTTCGTCCGGGTCGCGGAATCACGCACCGTGCACACCGAAAGCCTCCCGCACCGGGTGCTGCGGCTGCAGAACTACTACGACCACCAGTTCCCGTCGAGCTACCTCGAACGCGGCGCTCGCCCCGCGCAGTTGACCAAGAAGCAGGGGGAGCCCGTGTTCAGCGGGGCGGGGGGCGAGATCGCCACCGCGTACTGGTACCCGAAGACCCTGGACGGCACGCCGACCGCCGCCCGGATGGAACCCCTCGTGACCAAGTGCCTCTCCAAAGAGGTACCCGCCGATGTGCAGAGCCCGCTGGTCGGGGAACGCCAGCGGGAACTGGGCGCGCACCTCACCGGAAAGGCCGCCGCTCTCGGCGTCGAGGGGTACCAGATCCTCGACTACGCCTACATGATGGAACGCATGCGCCGCTGGTGCACGTCCGCCTACAGCGTCGGGCTCATCACGCCCTTCACCACAAGGGAGTTCGTGCAGGCCGCCTTCGCCATGAGGGCGACGGACCACCGCGACCGGCGCATTCACATGGACCTGCTGAAGCGGCTGGTGCCGGAATGGGCCGATGTGCCGTTTGCCTCGGGCCCGTCGTCGCGTTCCACCGCGGCCCGCATCTGGGACGGCGACGGTGTTCCGGAGATCCGGAAGATGCTCGACCATGCCGGTGGTCCGCTGACGGGGCTCATGGAAGCGGACGCCCTTCGCGAGGTCGTCCAGCGCTGCGAGGAGGGCTGCCCCAAACCGGCGGATGCCGCGCCACTCCGTCAGTTCGCGGCCCTGGCCATCGCGGAGTCGGCCCTCCGGCCGCCCGCCCCGGCCTCCTCGACCACCCCGCCGGCCCTCGCCTCCTCGACCACGCCGACCCTGACCACCCCGACCTCCTCGATCACTTCGACCACCGCCACCGCCTCGAGCGCCTCCACCACCTCGCCGAGCTGGCGCGCCAGGCTGCGCGTACCCCGCCGCCGGGGGACGTCGGATGCCGCGGCTCCGGAACGGGGCTGAGGCCAACGCCCGACAGCGGAAAACGGTCCACCGAGCTGCCTCGGTGGACCGTTTGTCGTCGTGGAGGCCGAGCGGACTGGCCCGCCCTCCACGCTTCCGTCCTGGAACTCAGGTCTCTCTGCAACCGGTTACGTCGGCCAGGATCTGGCTGTTGTTCCAGCCGGTGCCCTGGGACGTTCCCTCTCCGTCGTTGGCCCAGTTGAACGAGCCCCCCAGCGGGTCCAGGTGGCGGTACCAGAAGAGTGTGCCCGTGCTGTTCCGGGCGAGCAGGATGCCGGCCCCGAAGGAGGCGAGCCTGGTGAATCCCGCCCACCCGATTCCGACCGTTGTCCCGGTGCCGCCGTTGGCCCACGTGGGATTGCCGCCGAGCGGGTCCAGGTGGCGATACCAGCGCAGGTCACCGCCGGACGTGACGCCGTACAGGACGCCTTTCCCGCTGGGCGCGATGCGCTGGAAGCCGCCCCAGCCGGTGCCGATCAGACGTCCTTGGGACGACACCCAGTTGACCTCGCCGGCCGTGCCCAAGTAGCGGTACCAGTACAGTTTTCCGTCCGGGGCGACCGCATAGATCGTGCCGTCCCCGCCACCCATGACCCGGCTGAACCCCGACCAGCCGGAGCCGATCGTGGCCCCGCTGTTGGGGTGCCAGCTGGGCCCTCCGGTGCCGTTGTAGTTGTTGTCCTTGTGCCACCGCAGAGCGCCTGAGCCGGAGATGGTGAAGAGAACTCCGTCACCACCGGAGAAGGTGGTGATGCCGCCCCACGTCGGATCGATCACCGACTGGTACCACGTGGCGCTGCCGGTCAGCGGGCCGCTGTGGCTCCAGCGTCGCAGCTGGCCGTTGCCGTCCACGTGGTAGTTGCTCACTGCCGGCGTTGTGCAGGTGGTGGCGGCGTGGGCGGATTCCAGGGGAGCCGTCAAGGTGAGGAGCACTGCCGCCAGAGCACAGCTCAGGGCTCTGGAAAGGCGTCTTGTTCCGCTGCTGTTGGACATCCGAACCTCCGAGATGCTGTTGGGGATCGCCGACTCGTCAGGGGCAGACCGGTCCCACCTGGAGGTCGGTGCCGGCGGCACTGGTCAGAATCACCTGGAAGCAGTGCTCCAGTTCGCCGAACATGGAGCCGAACAGGTGTTGCCCGTGAAACAGCGGGCCGATGTTCTGCGGAGTGGAGGTGAAGCCGTTGTTCAAATCCACGTAGTGAATTTGATAACTGCCCGGACCGTCCAGTTGCCCTACGTCGTAATTGATGCCCGTCACATCCATGACGGGCTCCGCGGTGGCACACAGGCTGGCCACCCCGTCCTGATTGCAGACCGTCTCGCCGGCATGGGCGGGCGGGGCAGCCAGCGCGGTGACGAGAAGGGTGAACGCGAGTACAGCGGTTCTTCGCATGCCCATCCTTTTCTGTCCGTGAGGACAACGTTCCTGACTTCAGTACATCATCCAACCGGATGTGTATTCGGCACATACGGGTCCGAGGACCACGCAGTCACCGCCCGACTCCGGGCAGATCTGGAGAGTGAAACAGTGCTGGAGTTCACCGGAGAAATAGCCGATGACAGTCTCCCCGGGCCCCACCGAGACCGTGCGCGGGTTCCCTTCGGGACCACCGTCCACGTCCAGGTACGAGATGGTGTAGCTCGCGGCGGCCTCGCCACTATTGGTGAGGGTGTATTGGAGGGAAGTCACGTCCATGGCTGATCGCGCCGTGACACAGGCCTGCGTGCTGCCCAGCATTGCGCAGGTTGTGGGATCCAGAGCGGCCGCCGCGACAGGCTTCGGCTTCGCCTCGGCAGCGGAAGGGGGAAGGCTCAGCGCAGCCGTCGCGGTCACGGCACCAACCAGTACGGTGCGCCTTGAGATCTCCTGCATATTCTCTCCTCGACATCAGGGAACGAACTCCACCCCTGGCCCGACTACGCCACCGCCGCCGTGAAAACATTGAGCAGCATCCTGCGAATTTCGGGACTTCTGGGCAGGGCGCCGTTGAAACACAGTGAGCTGGCTGTGAAAACCCAGCCGTCATTGGGTTTGGGCACGTAGAGGATTTCCCCACCACCGTCCACATTGAGCCCCTCGGCGATGAGTACCGCGCCGGGCACCGCACCAATCCGCCGGTCGACTTCCCAGCCACTGGCCGGCCCGTTGTAGGCGGACGCACCGAAGACGCTCCCTACGCTGAGTCCGGTACCCTCCAGGAAGGGGTGATCATTGCGCACCTCATACGAGGCGAAGGTGAAGTTCGACGGCGCGAAATGTGCCACTCCAAGAATTTGCGATTCAGACTCTCCCGAATCCCTGAAAACATCTCGTACGCCGTCGGATCGCCGAAAGATGACTGCTGTACCGTCCGGAGTGTACTGCACTCTTTCGAAGATTCCGTTGCCCCCGGTATTGATAATGCGGCCGCCGGCGTTCTGGAAGGCGACCACATTATCCCGAGCGCTCTGCGTGAAATACTCCGGATGGCTCGTCAACACCAGCGCGCGATAGTTCGGCAGCCAGGAGTCACCGTTCGTATGCAGGTCGTTGTCGGTATAGCAGTCGAAGGAGATTCCTGCCGAGGTCATCCAGCGGAAGAGCAACAGATCGCTGTACAGCAGATGGTCGAGAAACCCGGTGGCCGACACAAAGGTCTCCACCTTGTCGATGCCCATGTTCGGACGCTGCAGGGTGAAGGTGCGCTGCACGCCGATCTGGCCGGGCGTGTACTGGTCGTGCCCGCCCCACAGGTTGTAGGCGTTGTAGGTGTTCGTGGGCAGCAGCACGGCGATCTGCTGCTGCGGCACGGCCGGCTTCACCACGAACATGACGTTGTGTTGACCGCCCCACGGCGATTTCAACTGGGAGGCGTAGACGCCCGAGGGCCAGTCCGTTGCCGTGTCCACCGAGAAGGATGTGTCCCAGCCGCACCCATTACTGCGGTAGCCACCCTGCACCAGTTGCAATTCCCCCGACCGGCTGACGGGCGGCGTGACCTGAACGGGGGCACCGGTGGCCGGAGCCAGACGCACCGTGGACGAGGTGTAGGACGAGAAAGTCGACGAGACGTGAATCCCGAGACTGTCGCCGTGTTGCACGGACAGCGAGGTCGGATAGCCCTGCAGCGCCGCCGAGGCCTGCAGGGTGAACCCACGCCCCACCTGAACCGTGGTCCCGCCGTTGTGCCACTGGACACCGCTGGTGTTGACGGTTTCCGAGTTCTGCAGGCGATTCCACGTGAGCTCGTTGTCGGGCCCCGGCACGGTGGCAGTGTTGAGTCTGATCCTGTAAACGGTACCGGAACCGTTGGAGAAGATCTGTTTTTGCGTGCCGCCCAGGATGCCGAGGTTGATGCGCCGCCCGCCGTTCGCCCATTCCGACGACCCATTGGTGCCGATATAGCGGTACCAACTGAGCGGGCCGCCTCCGCCCTGTACGTAAATGACTCCGTTCGGGTCGGCGAACAGGGCGGCGAATTTGCTCCACCCATAGCTGATCTTGGAGCCGGATCCCGAGGCCCAACTGAAGGAGCCGTCATTTCCGGTGTAGCGGTACCAGAACAGGTTTCCGTCGCCATCCTCCCCGTAGATGACGTTGTTCCACCCTCCCAGGAGACGTGGGAATCTGTTCCATCCGGTACCGATCCGGCTGCCGCTTGCTCCGTGCCACCGTCCTGCGCCGGTGTTGATATCGGTCAGGATGTAGCGATACCAGATCAGATCGCCGTTCGGATGCCATGCGAAGATCTGCCCGTCGGCGGCAGCCAGGACGTAACGGAACTGCTGCCACTTGCCGCCGATGAGCCGACCGGTTCCCGAATTCGCCCAGGAGGCGGTGCCGTCGGTCCAGCCCCTGTGGCGATACCAGTAAAGGTTACCGTCGGACTGGATCCCGTAAATGATCCCATTTCCGCCGGGTACTAGCTGCAGGAACCGCTGTTCCGGGTCGTAAGCCATGTCACCTTGACTGCTGCCCTAGAAGTCCATTGTAAGCCTGAATTGTGCGTGCACGGCGGCTCGGGTGCAAGAACAGAAACGATCTCGGCGAGTCGAGCCTGCACTTCGAATTAGGAGATTCGCGGGAAAGCCGCGCAGGGAAATGAATGGTCGGCATTAAGGATTCCATGACAATCGGTCGGTGCCCGACCGCCCGGCCCTCTGAGGGACCGAACCGCGGCTGCGCAGCCATGACTCGGCGGGCCGCTCCACGAACGCATACAGGAGCCCGGCCAGAATCTGGCTGACCAGGGCCAGGACCAGCCACACGACCAGTGCGGGCCAGCCGGGCGCCGCGCGGCCGTACAGGTGCAGAAAGAGCCGTAGCACGAGTTCGTGCACCAGGTACCAGGCGAAGGACCAGCGGCCCAGGCGGAGGAGCCAGGCGCCGCGCAGACCCGTGGGCAGTCCCTGTACGTCGTGATGTGCCGCCGCCGCGATCAGTGCGGCGAAGAGGGGTGCGCTCAGCAGCTGGGAGGCGTTGTAGGGGCCGTACCAGGCGCTGTCGGGTACGGCCGCGTGCCAGGGGATGAGGGCCGTGTGCCAGGCGAGGACCGCCACGGCGGCTGCGGGAAGCGACAGCGGGGGGCGCCCTCCTCGCTTGACCGCGAGCGCGCACACCACTCCGAGCACGAACTGCGCACTGCGCGTCAGCGGCAGATAGTCCAGCAGCCATGACCTGACCGCCGGCGAGACGACCAGGGCACCGCACAGCCAGGCGAGGGGCAGTGCCAGGACGGCCGTCACTCCCGCTCGGCGAAGGAGCCGGTTGCCGCGGGCCGTCAGAAGAACGAGCAGTCCGGGGAAAAGGGCGTAGAACCACGCCTCGTCGCTCAGCGACCACGCGGCCGGGTTGCCGCCCTTCGCCAGGGCCGGATGCCATGCCTGCAGCAGCGGGAGCGAAGCGGCTACGGCCGTGACGGAGACCTCGGCCGACAGCAGCAGGTACAGCGCCACGGACAGCGCGGTGGTGACGAGATGCAGCGGCCAGATACGGGCGAAGCGCCGCCGGTAGAAGACCATGACGGGCAACCGGGCGCCCTGGTACGTCCAGGCCAGCACGAACCCGGAAAGCACGAAGAAGAAGGTCACCCCGCTGCGGCCGTACCAGACGAGCGGGCTGAGCCCCGGTACCTCACCGACCTGTCGGCTCAGGTGGTAGAGGACCACCAGGAGCGCGGCCCAGAACCGCAGACCGGTGAGGGAGGGCAGTGCGTCGCGCGAGGGGACCGTCACGACCGCTGCGTGACCGCCGACAGGGTGCTGCGGTGTGGGCTCTGCAGTGGGACGGACGCCCGGTGGTGTGCCGAGTCGATGACCGCCTCCGCCACTTCGACGGTCCTCAGCCCCTGGTCGAGGGTGACGATGTCCGTGGCCTTGCCCTCCACCGCGTCACGGAACCGCTCGTGCTCCACGAGCAGCGGCTCGCGCTTGGGAATGGCGTACCGGACCATGTCGCCCTCGGAGACTCCGCGGAAGGCGCGCAGCGCTTCCCACTCCGTGGTCACGGCGCCGTTGGCATGGAAGGTCAGGTCCGCGGTGAGGGTGTCCGCGACGAGGCAGCCGCGCTCGCCGGTCACCGCGGTGAAGCGCTCCTTGAGCGGGCTGAGCCAGTTGACGAGATGGCTGACCAGGGTGCCGTCGCTGAGGTCGCCGACGACGGAGACCATGTCCTCGTGGGGGCGGCCGCTCTTGCAGACGGTGCGCGCCGAGACGGAGGCGTAGTCGCGGTCGGTGACCCAGGACGTGAGGTCGATGTCGTGGGTCGCGAGGTCCTTGACCACACCGACGTCGGCGATGCGATGCGGGAAGGGGCCCTGGCGCCGCGTGACCACCTGGAACACCTCGCCCAGCTCGCCCGCCTCCAGGCGCGCACGCATGCTCTGCAACGCCGGGTTGAAGCGCTCGATGTGCCCGACCCCGGCGATCAGACCGGCCGTGTCGAAGGCGTCGACCAGCCGTCGGGCGGCGGCCGCGGAGTGGGCGAGGGGCTTCTCGATCAGGGCGCACACGCCGTCCGCGGCCAGGGCGAGGCCGATCTCCTCGTGCTGCGCCGTGGGGCAGGCGACTACGGCGTAGTCGAGGCGGAGGGCGAGCAGGTCGGGCAGGGTGGCGAGGACCGGGGCGCCGCGCGCGGCGCCCGCTGGGTCTCCCGCCGGGTCCATGACGCCGACGAGTTCGACGCCGTCGAGCGACGACAGCACTCGGGCGTGGTTGCGTCCCATCGCGCCCAGGCCGATGAGTCCCGCGCGCAAGGTCTGCTTGCTCACCGTGCACCTCCGGCGAGGTTCACGGCCTGGGCGATGCGCTCCAGCTCGCCCGGTCCGAGGGTGGGGTGCACCGGCAGGGAGAGAACCTCGGCGGCCGCGCGGTCGGTCTCGGGCAGGGGCGGCCTGCCCGGGTCCTGGTACGGCTTCAGCCGGTGGATCGGCGTCGGGTAGTACACCGCGCTGCCGATGCTCTGCCGGGCCAGCTCCTGCTGCACGTCGTCCCGGCGGCCGTCGGGAACGCGGACGGTGTACTGGTGGTAGACGTGCCGGGCGCCATCGGCCACCTGCGGCACGGGCAGCCCCTCGATACGGGAGTCGAGCACCTTGGCGTTGGCCCGGCGCCGCTCCGTCCACGCGGGCAGCTGCTTCAGCTGTTCACGGCCGACGGCCGCCGCGACGTCGGTCATCCTCATGTTGGCGCCGACGATCTCGTTCTCGTAGCGCTGCTCCATGCCCTGGTTCCGCAACAGCCTGAGGGTGCGGGCCAGTTGGGGATCGGCGGTGCTGATCATGCCGCCTTCGAGCGTGTGCATGTTCTTCGTCGGATAGAAGCTGAAGCATCCGGCCTGCCCGAACGTTCCGACCGGCTGACCGTGCAGCGCGGCGTCGTGCGCCTGGCAGGCGTCCTCGATCACCGCGAGGCCGTGGCGGTCGGCGAGCGGCATGAGCCGGTCCATGGCTGCCGGGTGCCCGTACAGGTGCACCGGCATCAGCGCGGCGGTGCGCGGGCCGATGACGGCGGCCGTGGCGAGCGGATCGAGACAGTAGGTGCCGGGCGTGATGTCGGCGAAGACCGGTTCGGCGCCGACCAAGCGTACGGCGTTGGCGGTGGCGGCGAACGAGAAGGAGGGCACCACCACCTCGTCGCCCGGTCCGATGCCGAGCGCCATCAGCGTCAGTTGCAGTGCGGAGGTTCCGGAGTTGACCGCGACGCAGGAACGCCCCGCGACCAGCTCCGAGAACTCCTCTTCGAAGGCGGCCACTTCGGGCCCCTGGATGACATGGCCGCTGCGCAGAACGCGTACAACGGCTTCGATCTCGGCTTCACCGATCACGGGCCGTGCGGCAGGGATCGACAGGTTGGACCCACTCACGGGCAGTCTCCGTTCGAGAGCGAGGGAGTCGGCCTGCCTTTAACCCTCGTTCCGCGTCGGAGGTTTTCGTGATCAGCTCATATCCACTCTTGAGGCGGTATGCGTGTGATGAAGCGATTTGCCATCTCTCGCTCGGAACAGGTCAGCCCCCGTAAGGATGCGCCGCCCTCGCCGCACGCAACGCCCGCCCCCACCACACCAGTTGATCCAGCATCGCCTTCGCGGCCGCGTCCGGACCCGATGGGTCCCTGTGACGGCCCTCGTCGTCGAAGTGGGCGCCCGCATTGTGGAAGGAGACCGTGTCACGGACGGTGACGGCGTGAAGTTCGGCGAAGACCTGGCGGAGGTGCTCGACGGCACGGAGGCCGCCGGAGATGCCGCCGTACGAGACACAGGCGACGGGCTTGGCGCGCCACTCGTCGAAGTGCCAGTCGATCAGGTTCTTCAGGGCCGCCGGGTAGGAGTGGTTGTACTCGGGGGTCAGGACGACGAACGCGTCGGCGCCGGCCAGCTTCGGCGTGATCTTGGCGAGCTCGGCGGTCACCTCGGGGGACGGTGAGTAGGAGAGGGCCGTGGGCAGTCGGGCGTCGGCGGCGTCGACGACTTCGGCCATGAGGTCCTCGCGCTCGCCGATCCGGCCGAGCAGCCAGTCGGCGACCACAGGGCCGAAGCGGCCCTCGCGGTTGCTGCCGACGATCACGGCGACACGGAGCGGGGCAGCGGTAGGCGTAGCGGTATCGGTGGCTGTAGCCGTATCGGTTGCGGAGTCTGTGGCGGTGTTCATGGGAGCAGCCTCATACCTCAACCAAACCTGAGGTCAAGTCGCTGTCCGAGGAATGCGCCGGAAACACCCCGAGGGAGCCGGTCACCCGTTCACACCCGCGCTTCGCTCCGATCGGATTCTTTTTCCATGGGCGCCGGTGACCTGCTGAAATGCCGTCGAACACGGCAACCGGGGCGCTCGCCCGACACCCGTTCACCTCATTTCTGACGTCCCTTCAGGAGGCGTGTCGCGGCCACTGCCACTTACCTACATAGGGCAGGGCGCGACCGACGCAGCGGCACATGGGGGTGCCGCGGGTCGTGGCCTTTCGGAGGAGCGAGCACGATGCGCACAGCCTGCCTGCTGACCGGTACCGCGCTCGCCGTCGCCGTCGCGGGCCTCGCTGCCGTGCCCGCGCACGGCGCCGACGTGGGAACGGAAGGCCTGGAGGTGTACCCGTCCACGGTCGCGCCCGGCGCCGAGGTCACGGTGAACACGTCGGCGTGCGGCGCGGACAGCTCGATGACGGGGGACGCCGGCGCGGTGGGCGCGGGCGAGTTCACGCTGGAGCCCAGCGAGCACGAGCAGAACGCGGTCGGCTGGCTCCGGGTGCCGCCGTCCGCGCAACCGGGCACGTACGAGATCGCCGCGCGCTGCTCCGACGGCAAGCGGCTGACGGGCGACGTGACGGTCACGCTGGCCTCCGCCCGGGCGAGCACCGAGGAATCCGCGAAGGAACGGGGCGAGGAACGCGGCAAGGAGCACGCCGAGGAACGCGGCAAGGAACACTCCGAGCAACTCGCCGAGGAACCCGCGAAGAAACCCAGCGAGAAACGCGGCAAGGAACACAGCGAGCAGCCCGCCGAGGAACACTCCGAGCCGACCGCCGGGGAACGCACCGAGGAACCCGCCCAGGAGCAGGTACACCCGAGAGGAAGTGTGAAGACGGGGGTCGGCGGCGCACCCGGTCCCGACCCCGCGCGGACCGCGGCGGGAGTGGCAGCGCTGGCCGTCGCCGCCGCGGGCGGTACCTGGCTCCTGCATCGCCGGGCGAGAGGCGACGGGATCTGACCGGACACCTCGCTGTCCACCGGTACCGCCGTCCCCTCCCCCTTCGGGTCCGACGCCCCTCGCGGCCCGGAGGGGGCAGCGGGACCCAGCTCCTGAGGGCTCCCAAGGCTCGACAGCTCGAAGGAGCGATGGCTCGGAGGAGCGATGGCTCGGAAGCTCCATGGCTCGGAAGCTCGATGGCTCGACGGCTCCTGAAAATAGGGGGGTACATCATGCGGATGTCCCGCGGACGCGGCGGCAACCTCGCCATAGCCGCCGTCACCTTCGTCGCCCTCTGCTCGGGCGCATGGCTGCTGGGCAGCGACGCCGAGACGGACGCCCCGCCGCAGCCGTCGGCCGCGCAGGCCCGCTCCGGCACGCAGGAGGATCCGCTCGCGGCGGCCGCGCTCCCGCCCTCCCCGCCCGACCGCATACGCATCCCCTCGATCCGCGTGAACGCTCCCCTCACGGGCCTCGGCCTCACTCCGCAGGGCAGCCTCGACGTACCACCGGCCGAGAAGAAGAACCTCGCCGGCTGGTACGAGGCCGGCACCACACCCGGCGAGAGAGGCACCGCGATCGTCGCCGGCCATGTCGACAACGCGGACGGACCCGCCGTCTTCTACCGCCTCGGCGCCCTGAAGAAGGGCAGCACGATCGAGGTCGAGCGCCGGGACGGCACGGTCGCCCTCTTCTCCGTCGACGCGGTCGAGGTGTACGGAGCCCGCGGCTTCCCGGACCAGCAGGTGTACGGAGCCTCCCGTCGGCCGGAGCTACGGGTGATCACCTGCGGGGGCGGCTACTCGAGGGCCACGGGCTACCAGGGCAACGTGGTGGTGTTCGCGCACCTCACCGGCAGCCGCTGACCGCCACGCCTCCACTGCCGTCCACGCGCTCCACCGTTCACGCCCTCCACAGGTCACCTTCTCCGCAGGTAACGCCTGCCACAGGTCACGCCACCCACTGCTCGTACGCCAGATTCGCCACCAGCGCGAACACGACCGTGAGCAGCACGACCCGTACGAACCCGCTGCCCTTCTTGAGCGCGGTGTGCGCTCCCACGGTGCCGCCGACGAGGTTGAAGACGGCCATCAGCGCGGCCAGTTGCCAGTACACGGTGCCCTTCCAGGCGAAGGTCGCGAGGGCGCCCGCGTTGGTGCAGCAGTTGACGATCTTGGCGGTGGCGGAGGCCGTCACCAGGTCGAGGTGGAGGATCGCGGTGAGCGTGAGCACGAGGAACGTACCCGTGCCGGGGCCGATGAGCCCGTCGTAGAAGCCGATGCCGAGACCGGCGAGCCCGATCGCGGCGAGGACCCGGCGCGGCGAGACGGGCCCGGTCGACGGTGCCGTGCCGAAGGCGGGCCGCAGGATCACGAACGCCCCGACGCCGAGCAGAACGACCATGACGACGGGCTTCAGTACCTCGGTGCTCATCCCCGCGGCGACGAACGCCCCGGCCGTCGAACCGGCGAGCGCCGCGAGCCCGATCCGCACGGCGGTGCTCACGTCCACGGGCGCCTTCCGCGCGTACGTGACCGCCGCGCCCGTCGTCCCGACGATCGCCACGGCCTTGTTGGTACCGAGCGCGTACTGGACCGCCGGTCCCGAGTTCGGCAGCCCCAGTAGCAGCACCGGGAGCAGCAGAAGCCCGCCTCCGCCCACCACCGCGTCGATCCAGCCGGCCGCGAGGGCCGCGAGACACAGGACGACGACCATGGCCAGCGATATGTCCGGCATGATCATGACCCTATGGACGGGTGCGTGCGTCGTCCAAGTAATTAGGTCCCCGCACGCGACCGGCGCCAGGTCCGCGCGGTGAACGGTTCGCGTACGATCTGCCACGTCCGCACGGCGGCGGCGTCCCGGACATATGGCTTCTGGGTGGTGTCCATGACACGTTCTCCAGGGGTGCGAGCCGCGGTGCGAGCTCGGGTGCGGGCCGGGAATGTGAGTGAGATAACCCCGGCATCTCAAGGCTTCCGCGGCCCCGCCCCGGGTGCGATCGTGCCTGCACGGAGCCCAGAGGTTCGGTTGACCCCACCGGGCCCCAGCAGGGAAGATCCCAAGGCCCCCAAGCCCCCCGTCAGAACCCTCACACTCCCGCACCCGCGGTGCTGAGGGCAGCGTTCCCCGCGGGAAACAGTCGTGATGCGGCCGGGTAACACCGGCACCGCACGCTGCGTTCATGACCTCAAATACGCGTGTGGTGGTGATCGGCGCCGGCCTCGCGGGCGTACGACTCGCCCGGCGGCTCGGAGAGCTCGGCCTGCCCGCTGTGCTCATCGGCGACGAGGAGCACACCCCGTACAACCGGGTCCTGCTCGCGGAGGTCCTGGCCGGACGCTACACCCCAGAAGTGATCGCCCTGCCCACGCCCGCGGAGCTGACCCGCACCCGCGTCACCGGCATCGACCGTGCGGACCGGCAGGTGACTTGCGCGGACGGCACCGTGATCGCATACGACACGCTGGTCCTGGCGACCGGATCGAACCCGGTTCTTCCGCCCTTGCGGGGCCTTTTCACACCGGGCCGGCACGAGCTGCCGGAAGGCGTGCACGCGTTCCGCACGATGGACGACTGCCTCGGCCTGTCCGAGGCGGTACGCCCGGGCGCCCGCGCCGTCGTCATCGGCGGCGGGCTCCTCGGCGTCTCGGCCGCCCGCGCGCTCGCCGCGCGCGGCGCCCAGGTCGTCCTCGCCCAGCAGGCCGAGCGCCTGATGGAACGTCAACTGGACCCCTCGGCGTCGAGGTTGGTGCTCCGGCACCTCAAGGACCTCGGCGTCGAGGTGCACACCGAGTGCCGGGTACGCGACGTGCGCTGCGTCGGCGGCGCGGTCCGCTCGGTCGAGATGGCCGACGGTTACGCCCTCGACGCCGATCTGGTGGTGCTGGCCTGCGGTGTGCATCCCCGCGTGGGCCTCGCCCAGGACGCGGGTCTCACCGTGCACAAGGGCATCGTCGTCGACGACGAACTCCGCACGTCCGACCCGCACATCCGGGCGATCGGCGACTGCGCGCAGCACGCGGGCAACGTCTACGGTCTCGCGGCGCCCGCCCTCGAACAGGCCGACGTCCTCGCGGAGTTGCTCACCCGGAACGACAGCGCCCGCTACACCGGCACCCGCGCCCTCACCCGGCTGACCCTGGCCTCCGGCACCCCGTTCGACCTCGCCTCCTTCGGCGAGCCCACCCCTCGCCCCGGCGACGACGTCATCCAGCTCGCCGATGCGACCCGCGGTACCTACCGCAAGGTCGTCGTCCGCGACGACCGCCTGGTCGGCGGGGTGCTCGTCGGCGAGCTCGGCACCGTCGGCGCGCTCGCCCGCGCCTGGGAGGGAGCAGAGCCGCTCCCCACGGACGGCGCACCACTGCTCCACCTGCTTACCAACGATGGAGGCTCCTGATGTCCACGGACACCCCCACGATCGTGCTCGTCGGCCATGGCATGGTCGGCCAGCGCTTCCTCGAAGCGCTCGCCGAGCGCGGCCTGACCGCCACGCACCGCGTGGTCGTGCTGTGCGAGGAGCCGCGCCCCGCGTACGACCGCGTCCAGCTGACCTCGTACTTCTCGGGCCGTACGCCCGAGGAACTGTCCATGACGGACATGGAGTTCATCAAGGACCACGGGATCGAGCTGCACATCGGCGACCCGGCCGAGCACATCGACCGTGAGGCGCGGACGGTGACGGCCCGCTCGGGTCTGACCGTCACGTACGACACGCTCGTGCTCGCGACCGGCTCGTACCCCTTCGTGCCGCCGGTGCCCGGCAAGGACGCCGAGGGCTGCTTCGTCTACCGCACGATCGAGGACCTCCTCGCCATCGAGGAGTACGCGAAGGCGAAGGCCACCACCGGCGCGGTCGTCGGCGGCGGGCTGCTGGGCCTGGAGGCGGCGGGCGCGCTCAAGGGACTCGGACTGACCACGCACATCGTGGAGTTCGCGCCGCGTCTGATGCCGGTGCAGGTCGACGAGGGCGGCGGCGCCGCGCTCCTTCGCACCATCGAGGACATGGGCCTGTCCGTGCACACCGGCACGGGCACGCAGGAGATCGTCACCGGCGACGACGGCGCGGTGACGGGCATGAAGCTCTCCGACGGATCGGAACTCGCCACGGATCTCGTGGTGTTCTCGGCCGGGGTGCGCCCCCGCGACGCGCTCGCCCGCGACTGCGGACTCAACGTGGGCGAGCGCGGCGGGATCAGCGTCGACGAGCAGTGCCGCACCTCCGACCCGCACGTCTTCGCGATCGGCGAGTGCGCGCTGGCCTCGGACGGCCGCGTGTACGGCCTGGTCGCGCCGGGCTACGAGATGGCCGAGACGACGGCCGCCACCATCGCAGCCGACGAGGAGGCCGCCTTCACGGGCGCCGACCTGTCGACCAAGCTGAAGCTGCTCGGCGTCGACGTCGCCTCCTTCGGTGACGCGCACGGCGCCACCGAGGACTGCCTCGACGTCGTTTACGCGGACTCCCGCTCCGGCACGTACAAGAAGCTGGTCATCGGCCGGGACGGCGCGCTGCTCGGCGGCATCCTGGTCGGCGACGCCGATGCGTACGGGACGCTGCGCGCGCTCACCGGATCGGTGCCGCCGATCGCCCCGGAGCAGCTCGTCCTGCCGGCCGGCTCGGGCGGCCCGGCCCAGCTCGGCCCGTCCGCGCTGCCGGACGAGGCGATCATCTGCTCCTGCCACAACGTCACCAAGGGCACCATCCGCGGCGCCGTCACCGACCACCAGTGCACGACGGTGCCCGAGGTCAAGAAGTGCACCAAGGCCGGTACGGGCTGCGGCAGCTGCGTCAAGGTCCTCGGTCAGCTCGTCAACGACGAGCTGGAGGCGAACGGCGTCGAGGTGGACCACGGCCTGTGCGGCTGCTTCTCGCAGACCCGCCAGGAGCTGTACGAGATCGTCCTCGCCCTGCGCATCAACACCTACCAGCAGCTGCTGGACCGCTACGGGCGCGAGGGCGCGCGCGGCGGCGACGGCTGCGAGATCTGCAAGCCGGCGGTGGGTTCGATCATCGCCTCGCTCGCGCCCACGATCGGCGCGGACGGTTATGTCCTGGACGGCGAGCAGGCCTCCCTCCAGGACACCAACGACCACTTCCTCGCCAACCTCCAGAAGAACGGCTCGTACTCGATCGTGCCGCGCATCCCCGGCGGCGAGATCACTCCCGAGAAGCTCATCGTGATCGGCGAGGTGGCCCGCGACTTCGGGCTCTACACGAAGATCACCGGCGGTCAGCGGATCGACATGTTCGGTGCGCGGGTCGAGCAGCTGCCGCTGATCTGGGCACGGCTGGTCGACGCGGGCTTCGAGTCCGGGCACGCGTACGGAAAGTCCCTGCGTACGGTCAAGTCCTGTGTCGGGCAGACCTGGTGCCGCTACGGCGTCCAGGACTCGGTGCGCATGGCGATCGACCTGGAGCTGCGCTACCGGGGTCTGCGTTCCCCGCACAAGCTGAAGTCGGCGGTCTCCGGGTGCGCCCGCGAGTGCGCCGAGGCCCAGTCGAAGGACTTCGGCGTGATCGCCACGTCCAACGGCTGGAACCTGTACGTGGCCGGCAACGGCGGCGCGACCCCGCGCCACGCGGACCTGCTCGCGCAGGACCTGTCCGACGCCGAACTGATCCGGCTGATCGACCGTTTCCTGATGTTCTACATCCGCACGGCCGACCGCCTGGAGCGCACCTCGACCTGGCTGGAGCGGATCGACGGCGGCCTGGACCACGTCCGCGATGTCGTCGTGCACGACTCGCTGGGCATCTGCGAGGAGCTGGAGTCGCTGATGGCCGCGCATGTCGCGAACTACCGCGACGAGTGGGCCGAGACCATCAGCGACCCGGAGAAGCTGTCCCGCTTCGTCTCCTTCGTCAACGCGCCGGACACCCCCGACCCGGTCGTCGGCTTCGTCCCCGAGCGCGACCAGATCAAGCCCGACCTGCCGCTGCTGACCATCGGCACCCGCCCCCTGGAAGGAAGCGCGACGCGATGACCCTCGCACCCGAGACAACGGCCCTGAAGATCCAACTCCAGCTGGAGGACGACTGGTTCACGGTCTGCGACCTGACCGCCCTGCTCCCGGGCCGCGGCGTGGCCGCCCTGCTCCCGGACGGCCGCCAGGCCGCCCTCTTCCTGGACCGATCGGGCCGCCTGTACGCCATCGACAACCGCGACCCGTTCAGCGGCGCCGCCGTCCTCTCCCGCGGACTGACCGGCACCCACCAGGGCCGTCCGTTCGTCGCCTCGCCCCTGCTCAAGCAGCGGTTCGACCTGGAGTCGGGGCGGTGCCTGGACGACGAGACGGTGACCGTGGCCTCGTACGAGGTACGGACAAACTGAGGCACGGGGTGCGCGCTCCGATGNAACTGAGGCACGGGGTGCGCGCTCCGATGTATCCGATGTAGGGGTGGGCGCCCGCTCACGCACGGCAGGGTCCGGCTCCATGGAGCCGGACCCTGCCGTCGTTGCCCTCGTTGCTTGACCGATCGTTTCAGAAAAGCCTAGGCTGCTTCGCATGGCCAGGACCAAGGAATTCGATCCGGACGCCGCGCTCCAGTCCGCCCTGGAGCTGTTCTGGCGGCGCGGTTACGAGGCGACGTCGATGGCCGACCTGGTCGAACACCTCGGCATCGGCCGCGCCAGCATCTACGCGACCTTCGGCAACAAGCACGACCTGTACCTGAAGGCGCTGGACCGGTACGGCGAGGCGTCCGACACCGCGCTGCTGCGCGAGCTGTCCCAGCCCGGTCCCGCGCTGCCCGCCGTGCGCACGTTGGTGCGGCGGTTCGCGGCGGAGGCCGCGGACGAGGTCAGACGCCTGAACGGCTGCTTCGTCACCAACACGGCGGCCGAACTGGGCCCGCACGACACCGCGGCGGCCCGCCGCGTGGAGCTCAGCTGGCAGCACATCGAGATGCCGCTGCACTCGGCACTCGTACGCGCCCAGGCCCAGGGCGAACTCCCGGAGGACCGCGACCCACGGGCCCTGGCCCGCATGCTGCTGGTGCTGCTGCAGGGGCTGCGGGTGGTCGGCAAGGCGTCGACGGACCCGGCGCGGGTGCGGGACGCGGCGGAGCAGGCGCTGACGCTGCTGGACTGACCGAAGCCGTCTCCCGTACGGCCGTTTCGCGCACCCTCCTGTCTCGCATGCCCTCCTGCCTCGCATGCCCCCTGTCTCGCATGCCCTCCTGTTCGAAGCACGTCCTCATATTGAACCGATCGGTCAAGTAAAGGGGAGCTACATGACCATGGTCGACGGCACCACGTCGACAGCGGCGCCGCCACCGCGTTCCACCCGAGTGCCGTTCGCCTTGCTCGGCACCCTGCAGGTCACCCTGATCTTCACGCTGGCGGCGGTGGCGGTGCCACTGCCGCGGATCGGGCATGAATTCGGGCTGCGGCGCGAGGACTTGATCCTGCTCAGCGCCGCGTACGGGCTGACCTTCGCCGGTCTGCTGCTGTTCGGCGGACGGCTCGCCGACCGCTACGGCGGACGCCGCGCGCTCACCGCCGGTCTTCTGCTGTTCGGTGCCGCGTCGGCCGCCGCCCCGCTCGCCCCCGGATACGCGGCACTGCTCGGGGCGCGCTTCGCACAGGGCGCGGGAGCGGCCCTGATCGCGCCGGCCGCGATGGCGCTGCTGCGGACGCTGTTCGACTCCCCCGCCGCGTACGGCAGGGCCATGGCCACCTGGGGCGGCCTGTCGATCCTCGGCGCCACGGCGGGCAACCTGCTCTCCGGCGTCATCTCGGCGCTCTGGTCCTGGCGTTGGGCTTTCACCGTGCCGCTCGCGGTGACGGTGGCGGCGCTCGCGCTGGCACCCCGGATCCTGTTCCGGCCAGCAATCTCACCGGCGGTGGATCGACCCGGGCTACCTGATCGCCCGGCCCTCACCCCTTCAGCTCTCGCCCCTCCAGCCCTCACCCCTCCCGCCCTCGACCTTCCCGGCGCTCTCCTGGTCACGGCCGGTCTCACATCCGCGAGTTACGGGCTCGTCCTCACCGACGCCTGGCCGTGGTCCTCGGGCCGGGTGCTGGGACCGCTAGCCGCCGGTGTCGTCCTGCTGGCCGTCTTCCTCGCGGTCGAGCGGCGGACGCACGATCCGCTGCTGCCGCCGCGCTTCCTCCTGGACGGCCGGCGCGCGCTCGGGCTCGCCGCCACCGCGTTCACCTCCGCCGGGACCGCGACCGTCTTCGTGCTGTTCTCGCTCCATCTGCAGGACGGCCGTGACTGGTCGGCGCTGCGGACCTCGGTCGCGTTCACGCCGTTCGCCGTCGCGCTCATCGCGTCGAGCCGGGTGGCCGGGCGGCTCGTCGCACGGTACGGGGCCACCGCCGTCACCCGTGCCGGACTGGTCACGGGAGCGGGGGGACTCATGTTGCTCGCGCTCTTCGGACTGGACACGGGCGTCCCGTACGCGTACGGGCTTCTCCCCGGATTCGTCCTGCTGGCCGCCGGGGTGGCCGCCTCCTTCGCCGGGGCCGCCGTCCTGGCCACCGACCGGGTGCCCGTCGAACGGACCGGGCTCGCGGGCGGAGTGCACAACACGGCGATGGAGACCGGCCCGACCGTCGTCTTCGCCCTGGTGCTCGCCGTCGGCGGCGACGCGGCGAGCCTCGCGGCGATCGCGGCCCTGTTCGGCACGGCCGCCGTGGCCCTGCGCCTGGCGCGCCCCTGATCTCCCCGCCCCCGGCACCGGCCGGGAGCGGGGTTCCCGCAGCACACCCTCCACCGAGCACCATCCACTGAGGAAAAGGAGTCACACCATGACCGACAGCCGCTTCTCAGGCCGTACCGTCCTCGTCTCCGGGGGCGGATCCGGGATCGGGCGGACCATCGCGCTCGCGTTCGCCGCCGAAGGGGCCTCCGTCGTCGTGGCGGGGCGCACCCGGGCCTCGCTCGACGAGACCGTCGCCCTCGCCGAAGGCGCGCCTGGCACGGTGGTCGCGCAGGCCGCCGACGTGGCACGGGCCGAAGACGTGGACGCGCTCGTCCGGGCGGCCGTCGACCGCTTCGGCTCGCTCGACGTCGCGGTGAACAACGCCGGCGTCTTCCGCGGCGGGCAGCCGGTCACCGACCTCTCCGACGACGACTGGCACACGCTGCTCGACACCAACGTCACCGGTGTGCTCCTCGCCCTGCGGGCCCAGGTCCGGCAGATGAGCACGCAGCCGGACGGCGGCGCCATCGTCAACATCTCGTCCAACCTGGGGGCGCACCGGCACCTGCCCGGCAAGGTCGCGTACGCCGCTTCCAAGGCCGCCATGTCCGCGCTCACGCGTGGCGCCGCGCTCGACCACATCGCGGACGGCGTCCGCATCAACGTGGTGAGCCCCGGCGTCTCCGCGACCACCATGTCGCTGCAGCCCGGTGAGACCGAGACCGAGCGTGCCGTACGGATGAAGGAGGAGTCGCCGGTGGGTCGCGCCTCGTCGACCGAGGAGGTCGCCGCGGCCGTGCTGTACCTGGCCTCCGACGCGGCCGCGTCCGTCGTCGGCACTGATCTGGTGATCGACGGCGGCGCGTCGCTGTAGACCGCTCAGCGGGTGGCCTCCAGTGGTCTCGGGGGCCGGTGGTCCGGAGCATGGGTGCCGTCGCGGTTCGGGATGCCGTCCCGGTTCGAGGCGCACGGCAGGTGGACCACCGCGTCGAGGCCACCGTGCGGTGCGGGCCGGAGGACCGCCTCGCCGCCGCCGGCGTGGGCGAGGCGCTGGACCAGGGCGAGGCCCAGGCCCGTACCGCCCTTGGGGGCGTCGGGGGCGCGCCAGAAGCGGTCGAAGGCGCGGCGGCGCTGCTCCTCGGTCATGCCGGGGCCCTCGTCCATGACGTGCAGGTCGACCCGGGCGGGGCCGGACGTGCGGTGGTGCGGGAAGTGGTGGGGGAAGCGGCGTTCCTGGGCGGCGTGGCGGCGCAGGTCGATGGAGACCGTGGTGCCCGGCGGTGACACGCGCAGCGCGTTGGAGAGCAGGTTGTCCAGGATCTGCTCCACCGCTCCGGGCACCGCCAGCACCTGCCCCGCGTAGTCGCCCACCAGCGCGAGCCCCACGCCGTGCTGCTCGAACAGCGGGGCCCAGGCCCGGTGCCGTTCCACGCACACCCGGTCCAGATCCACCCGTTCACGTTCGGCGGCGCTCTCGTCGAGCCGCGCCATCGCGAGCAGCCCCTCGACCATCCGGGCCAGCCGGTCGGTCTCCGTCATCGCGGCGGTGAGGCTGCCCCGGGCGTGCAGGGCGATGTCGGACTCCAGGTTCTCCAGGCGCAGCCGCAGCGCCGCGAGCGGGGTCTTGAGCTGGTGGGAGGCCTCGCCGGCGAAGGCACGCTGGGAAGCGAGGAGGTGTTCGAGGCGCGCGGCGGTGCGGTTGAAGGTGGCCGCGAGGCTGCGCACCTCCGGCGGCCCGTTGGTGATCGCCACCGGGGTCGCGGAGCCGCCGTCGGCCAGCCGGTGCGTGGCCTCCTCCAACTGCCGGATGGGACGTCCGGTCCACTGGGCGAACGCGAACGCCAGCGCGGCGACGGCGGTGAGGGCCGCGAGCCCGGTGAACGCCAGCAGCAGCCACACCCGGCTGACGCGGTCGGTAACCATGTCCGTGGGCAGCGTGATCCGCACCGCCCCCATCGCGCGCTCGGCGCCCTGCGCCTGCCCGCCGTGCACGACCGGGGCCGCGACGGAGAGGTAGCGCACCCCGCCGATGGTGGACGTACGGACGTGGGTGGTGGCCCTGCCGTCGAGCGCGGCGGCCACCTCGGGGTGCGACGCCAGGCCGCGCTCCTCCTCACCCGACAGCGGGTCGGAGGTGGCCAGCAGATCGCCCTGCGCGTCGAGGATGACCACCTGCCCGCCGATGCGCTCGGCACAGTGCTCCACCCGCTCGGTCAGCTCACCCTCCCGTCCGGACGCGACGGACAGCGAGGCGAACGCGGACACCGACTCGGCTTCGTCGTTGGCGGAGTTGACGATCCGCTCCCGCTCGGCCCGTGAGTAGACGATCCCCAGCGGGATCTCCAGGCACAGCAGGACGAAGGCGGCGAGGCTGAGGTAGCTGAGCAGCAGGCGTCGGGTCATCGATACGCCGCCGGCTGGTCGGACGCGGGGTACGCGGTGGGCGGCCGCGTGTGCACCGCCAGCCGGAACCCCACCCCGCGCAGTGTCTGGATCCACGCCGAGTTCCCCAACTTCCGCCGCAGCGTGGCCACGTGGACGTCCAGGGTCTTGGTCGGTCCCTCGTAGTGCTCGTCCCATACGCGGTCGAGGATCTGCTGCCGCGAGTACACCGCCCCCGGGTCCTCGGTGAGCAGCGCCAGCAGCTCGAACTCCTTGGGCGTCAACGCCACGGGGGACTCACCGACCCACACCTGCCGCGTCCGCCGGTCCACGACCAGCGGCCCGGTGGCGCCGTCCTCGGCGGCGGCTTCGGGGGGTGGTACGGGGTCGAAGGCAGGGTCGGGGGCCTCGAAGGAACGAGGCGCGTCGAACGAACGGGAGGACTCGGCGGAGCCGGGGGCGTCGAACGAACGTGCCGAATCGAAGGAACCGGTCGTTTCGAAGGAGCGGGTGGAATCGAAGGAGCGGGACGAGTCCAAGGAGCGCGAGTCGAAGGAGCTGGTCGAGTCGTAGGAAGAGCCAGAGTCGAAGGAAGAGGTCGAGTCGAACGAGCTGCTCGTGTCGAGGGCTCGGCCCCTTTCCGGGGAGCCGCCCGGCTCCGGTGAACGGCTCGACTCCAGGGAGCGGCCCCTGTCGAAGGAGTCGGCCTCGAAGCTCCGTGAGGACTCGAACTGCCGGGTGACATCGCCGGGTTCGTACGAGGGGGAGGAGGTCGGCCTGGGCGGCGCGGCCTCCGAGTCCCTGGTGAACGACTCGCCACCGAACGACTCCCCGCCGAAGGACTCGCCACCGAACGACTCCCCGCCGAAGGACTCCCCGCCCGACGCCCCTGCGGACCGCGACCAGGAACCCGACGCCCCTGAGCTCGGCGCCCCGCTCTCCGGCTCCGCCGCGTCGCGGGCCCCGGCCCCGGCCCCGGCCCCGGAGTCCAGGGCGCCATGCGTCCCCGTACCGGAGACGGCTCCGCCGCCGTACGTCCCCGGGCCCGGAAGACCGGCCCCGAACGATCCCGAGACCGACAGGCCGGCCCCGAGCGACCCGCCCCCGGTCTCCCCGGCGCCGAACCCGCTTCTCGCACCCGGGCCGTACGCCTCGGCGTCCGGTACCTGCCCGCCCGGCCCGTTCCGTTGCGTACGGCGGGTCACCGCCCGCACCCGCGCGACGAGTTCGCGCATGCTGAATGGTTTCGCCAGATAGTCGTCGGCGCCCAGTTCGAGGCCCAGGACACGGTCGGCCTCCTCGCCCCGTGCGCTGAGGATGATGATGGGGACGTCGGAGGTCTGCCGGATGCCACGGCAGACGTCGATGCCGTCCACGTCCGGCAGGCCCAGGTCGAGCAGGACGACATCGCCGTACGGCCCCCTCAACCCCTCGGTTCCGGTGCCGACATGATTCACCGCCAGCCCGAAGTGGCCCAGACCCTCGGCGAGCGGTTCGGCGATCGTGTGGTCGTCCTCGATGAGCAGCACTCGTACGCTCATGCGTTCCCGTCTCTCCGTGAACCGTCAACAGCAACCACGCATCCGGACAGCACGAATTCCGTTGCCGTGGAGTGGACACGCTACAAGAGCCGTCAATGGTACGTCCCGTAGATCCGGGGCAATGTGAGCAGCCGCTCAAAAACCGCCCGGCCGAGCCCTGTTGACGTTCTCTTAGTCCCCCTCTGGGGCGCCCGGACAAAGTCTGATCCATTCCTGGCCGCGTTTTAGCATTCCCCTAACCTTCGTCTGGCAGTCGCTGTTCTACGGTGATGAAGACCGGTCGAACCCCACCCCTGAACTACCCCCAGAACCACCCCTGAACCGCATCTGACCTGGTCGAATGCTGAGCGTGATCTGGCTGCACGCCATGTCGGACGCGGTGGGAAAACCCCTGCTGGGAGGAACCGTGAAGGCATTGCTGGACCACGCCCGCTCGCTCAAGCGACGGGTCGACTTCGAAAGCGGCGAATACCGGAAACTGGCCGAAGGTCAATCGCCCGAGGCATTGTTCATTACCTGCTCGGACTCACGGGTCATACCCGCCCTGATCACGGGCGCAGGGCCCGGAGAAATATTCGAGCTGCAGAACGCCGGCAATATCGTTCCGCCATATGGACAGCCTGGCGCCTCGGGCGAGGCGGCCACCATCGAGTACGCACTGGAGGTGCTCGGCGTTCACGACATCATCGTGTGTGGCCATTCCCACTGTGGCGCGATGAGCGCCATCAGGTCCGGCGACGACCTGTCCAGGCTGCCCGGTGTGGACGCCTGGCTGGACCTGGCCCGCCCGCGGCTGGCGCCGGTGCTCGAGGGCACGCCGACCGGACCGTCACTGTCGGACGTGGTCCAGCTGAACGTCGTCAACCAGCTCGCCGCACTGCGGAGTTACCCGTCGGCACGGCGGCGTCTGGACGAGGGCGGGCTGCGACTGCACGGCTGGTACTACGAGGTGGACACCGGCCAGGTCCATGAGCTGGACGAGGACGGCCTGTTCCGGGTGCATGCGGCATGAGCGGCACGCACAGGAGGCACGCCAGGGGCCGCGGCGCCGGACCGGACGGCGCGGGCCGCACGGTGAGGGTGGACGCGACGGGACCGCACCAGACCGCACCCGCGTCTCACGACGCGTGGGCGACACCCGGGCCACAGGACGAGTGGGCGGCACCCCCGCACCATCAGGACGAATGGCCGGCGTCCCCGGGGCCCCCGCGCCACGACGCGTGGGCGACACCGCCGCACCCGTCCGAGCAGCCCCACCCCACAGCCCATGCACCCCAGGCGTACAACGACCCCGACCCCCTTACGGACCCCACGGACCCCACGGGCCCCAAGCCGCCCAAGACCTCCAAGTCCCCCCTGGCCGCGAACCTCTTGAAGGGCGCGAAGGGCGCGAAGGGCGCGAAGTCCTCCAACGCCCCCAAGGCTGACCTGGCCACCGAGATCACGGCATCCCTCGTGGTCTTCCTCGTGGCCCTCCCCCTCTGCATCGGCGTCGCCGTGGCCTCCGGTGTCCCGGCCGAGCTGGGCATCATCTCGGGCGTCATCGGCGGCCTGGTGGTCGGCGCGCAGCGGGGCAGCACCCTCCAGGTCAGCGGCCCGGCCGCCGGCCTCGCCGCCCTGGTCGCCGAGACCGTGATGGATCTCGGCGTGGCCCAACTGGGCGTGATCGTCCTCTTCTCGGGCATCCTGCAGATCATCCTCGGCCTGGTGAAGCTCGGCCGGTTCTTCCAGGCGATCTCCCTGGCGGTCGTCCAGGGCATGCTCGCGGGCATCGGACTGCCGCTGATGTTCAGCCAGGCGTACCCCGCGGCCGACGCCAAGGCTCCCGGCACCCCGCTCGAGAACATGGCCGGCGTCCCGGGACTGCTCGCCGACACCGTCTCGAACCCGCAGGCGATGATCGCGGCCGGCCTCGGCATCCTCACCGTCGTCCTCAGCTTCATGTGGAAGAAGGTGCCGGGCCCGATCAAGAAGATCCCGGCCGCGCTCGTGGCCGTGGGCATCGGCATCGCGGTCGCCGCCCTGCCCGGCGTGAACGTGAAGACGCTCCAGGTCGGCAACCTGCTGGCGTCCGTCGACGTACCCGGCGCGGAGCAGTTCGCGGGCCTGGCCGACCCTGCCGTCATCACGGCGATCCTCACCTTCACCGTGATCGCGTCCGCGGAGTCGCTGTTCACCGCGGCCGCCGTCGACCGGATGCACGACGGCCCGCGCACCCGCTACAACCCCGAGCTCATCGCCCAGGGCGCCGGCAACACGGTGGCGGGCGTCCTCGGCGCGCTGCCCATCACGGCGGTGGTGGCCCGCAGTTCGGCGAACGTCCAGGCGGGCGCCAAGACCCGTATGTCCCGCACCCTGCACGGCCTGTGGCTGCTGGCCTTCGCGCTGCTGCTGCCGCAGGTCCTGGCGCTGATCCCGATCTCGGTCCTCGCGGGTGTCCTCATCCACAGCGGCTGGAAGCTCTTCGCGCCCGAGGAGTTCCCGAAGATGTGGCGCCAGGACCGGGGCGAGTTCGCGGTCATGTCGATCACCACGCTGGTCATCGTGCTCACGGCCCTGCTGGAAGGCGTCCTGGTCGGTCTCGCCGCGGGCATCATCCTCGCGGCCCTGCGCATGTCGCAGACGGTCATCAAGCAGCACATCGAGGACGACACGGCGAAGGTCGTCATGGCGGGCAACGCCACCTTCCTGCGCCTTCCGCAGGTCATCGAGGCCCTGGAAGGTGCCGCCGAGTCCGGCAAGCCGCGCATCCGACTCGATCTGAAGGGCGTCACCCACCTGGACCACGCCTGCCGCAACCAGGTCGAGGAGTTCGTCACCCAGCAGCGCGGCAAGGGCCTGCGCGTGGAACTCCTGATGCCGGGCCCGGCGAAACCGATCGCCACCGACACGAAGGCCCCCACGGCACCGGAGTCGTCGCCCACGTACCGGGCCGACACTCCCCTGCCCCAGCGCTCGCCCACCTCCCCCACACCGGGCCCCACCGCCGAGTGGTTCTACCTCGACACCCGCCCGATGCCGGAGGAGTACGCGGAGAGCTACACATCCCGCTGACCTGACCCTGACCCTGGCATGCCCCTGGGGGCGCCCGTACCGAACGGGCGCCCCCAGGTGCGTACGACCAGAAGTACGACCAGGCGCGTACAGTCAGGCGGACCGGCCGTCAGGCCCGGAACGGACCCCTCACCTCGTACGTGATCCCACCCGAGGAACTCCCGCTCGTCCCCCGCTGGCTGGAGAAGTACAGCCGGGTGCCGTCGGGCGAGAACGCCGGGCCCGTGATCTCCGACGACGACTGGCCGTCGATCCGCAGGAACGGTGCGATCACGTCGTCCGGGGTGATGACGCAGATCTCCATGTTGCCGCCGTCCTCCGCGACGAACAGGTCACCGGAGGAGGAGCCCGTGATGTTGTCGACACCGGTCAGCGGGGCCGTGCCGGAGGTCACCAGGGAGTCGTCGTACGCCAACTCGTACGTGTTGTTCGTCAGGTTGAGCTGCCAGACACGGTTGTCGCCCTTCGTCGTGAACCAGACCGTGTCATTGGCGTAGTGGCAGCCCTCGCCGCCGTTGAACTTCTTCGAGCCCGAGACCTGGGTGCGCGTGGTCGTCGGGGAGCCGTCCGGGTCGGGTACGTTCGCCCAGGTGAAGGAGCCCGACGTGGCGGTTCCGGCGACCAGGACCTGCAGTGTGCCGGAGGACATGTTGCCCCAAGTCGTCGGGACGAAGCGGTAGAGGCAACCGTTCGACTCGTCCTCCGTCAGGTACACCACCTTGCGCACCGGGTCGGCGGCCGCGGCCTCGTGCTTGAAACGGCCCATCGCGTCGCGGCGCACCGAGGCGTTCACGCCCCACGGGTCCGTCTCGTAGACGTAGCCGAGCGACACCTCCTCACAGGACAGCCAGGTGTTCCACGGGGTCTTGCCGCCCGCGCAGTTCTGCCGGGTGTTCGAAAGGATCCGGTACGCGCCCGTGATCGCGCCCGTCGAGGAGAACTTCACCGCGCTCGCGCCGCCGGACGGGTTGATCTCCGAGTTGGAGACGTAGATCCAGCCGCTGCCGTCGGCGTAACAGGCGCCGCCGTCAGGAGCGTTGTGCCAGGTGTACGAGGTGCCGCTGACCGTCTGGCCGGAGCGGGCGATCACGCGGCTGCTGAAACCGCTGGGGAGTCTGATGCCATTGGCGTCGGGCGCGCCGAGCGCGCCGTACGGGCCGCTGCCCGGCTGGGCGGGGGCGGCGTACGCGGCGCCGCGCCAGAGGGTTCCGCCGAGGACGGCCGATGAGCCGCCGATGACGGCCGCACGCAGGAGGGTACGACGTTCCACTTCTGCTCCAGGTGTGTGCCTGAGCCGCCCCGCCACCGGTCGGCGGCGGGGTCGTGCGGGCATGGAACCTACGGGCGCGGGGTGGACGTGTCGTGGCCGAGCGGTGACGCGGGAGTGGTGCCATCGATGCGCCGCACCTCGCGCATGTGTGCCTTTCGTGCCGATGCCCCGGGTTCAGGCCTTCAGCCCCTCGTAGCCCACCCCCGTCAACCGCTCCGACTCCTCCCAGAGCCGTTCCGCGGCCCTGTCGTTGAGCGTCCAGGGGGCGCGCCACGACTTCGTGGGTGAGCCGCGCCAGCCCAGGAGGGCCGGGCCCGTGAAGGAGTCGGGCCGGACGTCGGGGGCCGTGGCCGCGTACAGCGTGGGAAGGGCGCCGGCGTCCGCGGACTGGGCGAAGTAGCGGTTGCCGATGCGCATGAAACGTTCGACGGCGCTGCGGCCCTCCAGCTTCGGGCCCGCCGTCTGGAGGTTGGTGGCGGCGTAGCCGGGGTGCGCGGCCGCCGCAACGACGTCGGAGCCGATGGCGGCGAGCCGGCGCGCGAGTTCGTGGGTGAAGAGGAGGTTGGCCGTCTTGGAGCGGGCGTATGCGGTCCAACGCCCGTACCTTCCCTCGCTGTTCAGGTCGTTGATGTCGATGTTGGACACCGAGTGCATCGTGCTGGAGACGGTCACCACGCGCGCCCCGGGAGTGCCGAGCAACACCGGCAGCAGCAGCCCGGTGAGCGCGAAGTGCCCCAGGTGGTTGACCCCGAACTGCGTCTCGAAACCGTCCGCCGTGCGCCCGAACGGCAGTGCCATCACACCCGCGTTGTTGATCAGCAGGTCCAGACGGTCGTGCTCTCGCCCGTACGTCTGCGCGAACCGCCGTACGGAGTCCAGCTCTCCCAGGTCCAGCCGCATGAACTCCGGTTCCGCGCCCGGCACTTCGATCGCCAGGCGGTCGGCGGCCTCCGTACCCCGCACCTCGTTGCGGCAGGCCAGCACGACACGGGCGCCGCGTCTGGCCAGTTCGCGGGCGGCGGTGTAGCCGATCCCGCTGTTCGACCCGGTGACGACAGCCGTACGGCCCGTCTGGTCCGGGATGTCGGTCGCACTCCAGCCGGCCATGGCTCTGGCTCCCTCCGCGAACGGGTGGCTCCCAGCCTACGAGCTGTCGGCGCGATGGCCACAGAGAAAGGGCGGTCGCCCCCCGCACGGGGCGCCGCCCTTTCTCTTTTGTGCGCCGGAGCCGCAGCCGTGCCGGTGAGGGTAGTGGTGACCGACGGCGGCTCCGGTGGTGTGCGCCGGGTCAGCGGTGGTCGCTGCGCCCGGCCCGGGTCAGCGGTGGTCGCTGCCCTTCGAGCTGGAGGCCGCGCGGCCGGCCTCCAGGCGGGCCACCGGGATCCGGAACGGGGAGCAGGAGACGTAGTCGAGCCCCACCTCGTGGAAGAAGTGGACCGACTCCGGGTCGCCGCCGTGCTCACCGCAGACGCCGAGCTTCAGGTCGGGCCGGGTCGCGCGGCCGGCGTCCGCCGCGGACTTCACCAGGGAGCCCACGCCGTCCTTGTCGATCGTCTCGAACGGGGAGACGCCGAAGATGCCCTTCTCCAGGTACGCGGTGAAGAACGAGGCCTCGACGTCGTCGCGCGAGAAGCCCCAGACCGTCTGCGTGAGGTCATTCGTGCCGAAGGAGAAGAACTCGGCGGCCTCGGCGATCTGACCGGCGGTCAGCGCGGCGCGCGGCAGCTCGATCATCGTGCCGAGCGCCAGCTTCAGGCGGACGCCCGTGGCTTGCTGCACCTCCGCGATGACCTGCTCCGCCTCGTCGCGCACGATCTCCAGCTCCTGGACGGTGCCCACGAGCGGGATCATGATCTCGGCGCGGGGGTCGCCCTTGGCGTTCTTGCGCTCGGCGGCCGCCTCGGCGATCGCCCGTACCTGCATGGTGAACAGGCCCGGGATCACCAGTCCGAGACGCACACCCCGCAGGCCCAGCATCGGGTTCTGCTCGTGCAGCCGGTGCACGGCCTGGAGCAGACGCAGGTCGTTCTCGTTGGGGTCCTTGCGGGACTCCGCCAGTGCCACGCGGACCGACAGCTCCGTGACGTCCGGCAGGAACTCGTGCAGCGGCGGGTCCAGGAGGCGGACCGTCACCGGCAGTCCGTCCATCGCCTCGAACAGCTCGACGAAGTCCTGCTTCTGCAGCGGAAGCAGCTGCTTCAGGGAGTTTTCGCGCTCGGCGTCGGTGTCGGCGAGGATCAGGCGCTCCACGAGCTCACGGCGGTCGCCGAGGAACATGTGCTCGGTACGGCACAGGCCGATGCCCTGAGCTCCGAAGCGACGGGCGCGCAGCGCGTCCTCGGCGTTGTCGGCGTTGGCGCGCACCCGCAGCCGGCGCACCCGGTCCGCGTACGCCATGATCCGGTGGACGGCGGCGACCAGCTCGTCGGCGTCGTCGGCGCCCGCGTGCATCCGGCCCTCGAAGTACTCGACGACCGGGGACGGGACGACCGGGACCTCACCGAGGTACACCTTGCCGCTGGAGCCGTCGATGGACACGACGTCGCCCTCTTCGACGACGGTGCCGTTCACCGTCAGCCGGCGCCGCTTGGTGTCGACTTCGAGCTCCTCGGCACCGCACACGCAGGTCTTGCCCATGCCGCGCGCGACCACGGCGGCGTGCGAGGTCTTGCCGCCGCGCGAGGTCAGAATGCCCTCGGCCGCGATCATGCCGTCGAGGTCGTCCGGGTTCGTCTCGCGGCGGATCAGGATGACCTTCTCCCCCGAACGCGACCACTTGATCGCGGTGTAGGAGTCGAAGACCGCCTTGCCGACCGCGGCCCCCGGGGAGGCGGCGATGCCCCTGCCGATCTGCCGGACCTCCGCCTCTTCGTCGAAGCGCGGGAACATCAGCTGCGCGAGCTGCGCTCCGGTGACGCGCTGCAGCGCCTCGGCCTCGTCGATGAGCCCCTGGTCGACGAGCTGGGTGGCGATACGGAAGGCGGCCCCTGCCGTCCGCTTGCCGACCCGCGTCTGGAGCATCCACAACTGGCCGCGCTCGATGGTGAATTCGATGTCGCAGAGATCCTTGTAGTGGTTCTCCAAGGTCTCCATGATCTGCATCAGCTGGTCGTACGATTTCTTGTCGATCTTCTCCAGATCGGCGAGCGGCACGGTGTTGCGGATACCGGCGACCACGTCTTCGCCCTGCGCGTTCTGCAGGTAGTCGCCGTACACGCCCTGGTGGCCGGAGGCCGGGTCACGGGTGAAGGCCACGCCCGTACCGGAGTCCGGGCCGAGGTTGCCGAAGACCATCGAGCAGATGTTGACGGCGGTGCCGAGGTCGTGCGGGATGCGCTCCTGGCGGCGGTACAGCTTCGCGCGGTCACCGTTCCACGAGTCGAAGACCGCCTTGATGGCGAGGTCCATCTGCTCGCGCGGGTCCTGCGGAAAGTCGCGCCCGGCCTCGGACTTGACGATCTTCTTGAACTTGGTGACGAGCTTCTTCAGGTCGGCCGCTTCCAGCTCGGTGTCGACCGTGACCTTCTTGGACTTCTTCGCCGCCTCCAGCGCGTCCTCGAAGAGGTCGCCGTCGACGCCGAGGACGGTCTTGCCGAACATCTGGATGAGGCGGCGGTAGGAGTCCCAGGCGAAGCGGTCGTCACCGGCCTGCTTGGCCAGCCCCTGCACGGACTTGTCGGAGAGCCCGATGTTCAGGACGGTGTCCATCATGCCCGGCATCGAGAACTTCGCGCCCGAACGGACCGATACGAGCAGGGGGTTGTCGGCCTGCCCGAGCTTCTTGCCCATCTCCTTCTCGAGCGCGTCGAGGTGCGCGCTCACCTCGTCACGCAGTGCCGCCGGCTCCTCGCCACTGTCGAGGTACGTCTTGCAGGCCTCGGTGGTGATCGTGAAGCCCGGAGGGACGGGAAGGCCCAGGTTGGTCATCTCGGCGAGGTTGGCACCCTTGCCACCGAGGAGGTCCTTGAGGTCCTTGTTGCCCTCGGTGAAGTCGTAAACGAACTTCACGCCCTCGTCGCCGCTCTCAGTTACGTGGGGATCTTTGTTTTCCGACACGGTCTCGACTCCCTCGAGGACGCGGTGGCTGCCCTGACGGCGAGGAACATACCCAGATCGAAGGTACCTCGGTACGTCCACTTGCGCGTCACATGGTTGTAACCACTCGTCCGCCACCAGATCGAATGTCAAAGGCTGGCAATAAGCCGAGGCGGGATGTTTTCACTTCCCGAACGAGTCAAGGCTCAGAACCGCCCAGAGGCGCTCACATGAGCGACGCTTCCTACGTTTGAGTTCGAGTCGTGAATGATCAATGGGTGGCACTGAGTGCCACACTTTGAGAAGTGCAGCCGCCCAAGATCCGCTCATCTGAGCGCAACCCTTATCAAGGGTGGCAAGAATCACGCCGTGCGGGGCGGCCAGATTTCAGTATGCGGACGGGTTCACGGACCGCTGTGCGGACGTCACACGCCCAACGCCAGCAGCCGCTCCTCGACCCGCTCGGGCGCGTACAGGTGCTCCACGACCAGACCGCCCGCCCCCACCAGTCCCGCCCGCTCGCCGAGCCGCGCGGTGACCACGTCCAGATGAGCGGTGGAGCGGGGCAGGGCACGCTGGTAGAGCAGTTCGCGCACGCCCGTCAGAAACGGGGTTCCGGCCAGATCTCCCGCGATCATCAGGACCCCGGGGTTGAGCAGCGTCACCACGGTCGCCAGGACCTCCCCCACACGCCGCCCGGCCTCCCGCGCGAGCGCGGCCGCCTCCGGATGCCCCGCGGTCAGCAGATCCCGCACATCGGCCCCGGAGGCCGCCGGCACCCCAGCCTCCGCGAGCCGCCGCGCCACGGCGCCACCGCTGGCGAGGGCGGCCAGACAGCCGTACGAGCCGCACCTGCACAGCGCGTCGGCGCCCTCCGGCACCCGTATGTGCCCGATGTCGCCGGCCCCTCCGTCGATGCCCCGGTAGATCGTGCCCTCGACCACGACGCCCGCCCCGATACCGGTGGAGACCTTGACCAGGACGAAGGCCGAACAGTCCGGGTAACCGGATCGCTGTTCGCCGTACGCCATGAGGTTGGCGTCGTTGTCCACGAGGACCGGCACCCGAGCGGCGCCCGTGTGCTCGGCGAAGGCGCGAGCGAGGCGGCCTCTTATGTCGTAGCCGTCCCAGCCGGGCATGATCGGCGGCTGGACGACGCGGCCGGTGTCGCTGTCGACCGGGCCGGGCACCGCGAGCCCGATCCCGCACACCTCGTGCGCCCCGCGCCCGGCCTTCTCCAGCAACTCGCCGAACCAGCGGCCCAGTTCACCGAGCACCACGTCCGGCCCGTCCTCGATGAGCATCGGCCCCGTGTGCTCGGCCAGCGGCTCGCCGGTGAGCGAGAGCACCGCGGCGCGCGCGTGCCGGGTGTCGAGGTCGGCGGCGAGTACGACGGCGTGGGCGTCGTCGAACTCAAGTCGGACCGAAGGGCGGCCGCCGAGCGGCGAGTCCACCGGGCCCGCGGCACCCTCGCGCAGCCAGCCCGCCCGGAAGAGCCGGTCGAGCCGCTGACCGACCGTGGCCCGGGACAACCCGGTGACCTGCTGCAACGCACCACGCGTGGTGGCGCGCCCACTCCGCACGAGCTCCAGAAGGTCACCGGCGCTCGCCTGACTTCCGGTCCTGCCGGCCCGTCCAGCCATTCCGGTCCTCCCGGTGCTTCCGGTCATGTCCGCCATGGACACCCTCTTGCGTTCCTCAACCCTGCATTACATATTGGGTTTTGCGTGTTAAATAGACGTAACTCTAAGCCAGATACTGCCGAACTGGCCGGACCAGTCTTCGTGGAGACCCGAGTGGACCGCTCTACCCAGCTCACCGCCCGCCGCACCGGGCGCCTGGATCTCGTTCGCACCTCGGCCTCACCTCCAGTCTCCGGCCAGGGTGAGACCGGCGCGGCCGGCCGTTCCGGGAGGGCCGTATACGATCCGGTCCGCCCGAAACACTCCGGCGCGGTCGGAGCCCGATCGCTGCACCTCGGGGCCGCCCGGGTGCTGCACGGCAACTGGACCGGAACGTCCACGGTGCCCTCGCGTGGCCTGTACCCCCACCAGTGGTCCTGGGACTCCGCGTTCATCGCGATCGGGCTGCGCCATCTGTCGCCCCTGCGGGCGCAGGTCGAGCTGGAGACGCTGCTGGGCGCGCAGTGGGGCGACGGCCGCATCCCGCACATCGTGTTCAACCCCTCCGTCCCGCTCGACGCGTACTTCCCGAGCCCCGACTTCTGGCGCTCCTCGACCGCGGGGCGCACCGCGGGCGCCCCGCGCACCGTACAGACGTCCGGCATCGTGCAGCCACCGGTGCACGCGCTGGCCGCGTGGCTGGTCCACCAGGCCGATCCCGGGCTGTCCCGGGCGCGCGGCTTCCTGGCCCGGGTCCACCCGCGCCTGGCCGCCTGGCACCGCTACTTGCTGCACCGCCGTGACCTGGGCGGCGGCGGCCTGGCATCGGTGGTCCACCCCTGGGAGCAGGGCATGGACAACTCCCCGTGCTGGGACGCCCCGCTCTCCCGCATCACCCCGGCCCCGGCCCGCTCCTTCCGCCGCGCCGACCTGGACCACGGCGCACCCGAGGACCGGCCGACGGACCTGGACTACGGACGGTACGTGCGTCTGGCGACGGACTACCGGGACCAGGGATATGCGGACGGCCGGGGGAAGTTCGCGGTGGAGGACCCCGCCTTCAACGCGCTGCTGATCGCCTCCGAGCACGCGCTCGCCCGCATCGCCGAGGAGCTCGGCGCCACGGGCACGGCCCGCCACGCGCGCGCCGAGCGGCTGACGACGGCGCTGGTGGACCGGCTGTGGGATCCGGTGGAGGGGATGTTCTTCTGCCGGGACGTGTACGGCGGCGGGGAGGGCGGGGCTCTCATCCCCGAGCGCAGTGTCTCCGGGCTGATCCCCTTGTTGCTGCCGACCCTGTCCCGCGAGACCGCCACCGCGCTCGTCCGTACGGCGTGCGGGCCGCACTTCGGGCTCGGGGGCCCCGCCCGGCTCGTACCGAGCTACGACCTCACCGGGGAGGCCTTCGATCCGCACCGGTACTGGCGCGGGCCCGCCTGGTTCAACACCAACTGGCTGCTGGAGCGCGGGCTGCGGCTGCACGGGGAGCACGCCCGGGCGGACGCGTTGCGGGCCGCGCTGCTGGACACGGCGGGCGCGTCCGAGTTCGCGGAGTACGTCGACCCGTACACCGGCGAGGCCTGCGGGGCGCTCGGCTTCAGCTGGACCGCCGCGCTCACGCTCGATCTGCTCCACGAGCCCCCGGGACCCGGACTGTCCCCTGTGGGCATCGACACGTTCGACACGTTCAACAAGTTCGGCATCGCCGATATGGACGGTGTGGACGGCATGGACGGCATGGACGGCATGGACGGTATAAGGGACAAGGGAGGGAACCGGGCATGACGGACCGGCAGCATCTGCTCGTACGCGGCAGGACGTTCGCGGCCGTGGGTGACGGCGGCGACATCAGCGGGGTGCGCGGCGGCAGTTCCCCGGACGGGCTGTTCGTCCAGGACGCCCGGCACCTCAGCCGCTGGCAGCTCACCGTCGACGGCGCCCTGCCCGAGACGCTCACCCCGGTCGCCGGCGGCGACACCGCGCGCTGCGTCCTCGTACCGCGCGGCGGCCGTCAGGAGCCGCCCGCGTACACGCTCTTCCGGGAACAGGCCGTCGCGGACGGCGCGTTCGTGGAGGCGCTGCGCGTCACCAGCAACCGCCCCGTACCGACCACGGTCCGCATCGCGGTCACCGCGGACGCCGACTTCACGGACCAGTTCGAGCTGCGCTCGGACCACCGTACGTACACCAAGATCGGTGCCACCCGCTCCCGCCAAGTCCTGGACGACGGCGTGGAGTTCGGCTATCAGCGCGGGGAGTGGCGCTCCTGTACGACCGTCACCTCCGACCCGGCGCCGGACGGCGTCGAGGAGACCGGAACGGGCGCCCGCCGCCTGGTCTGGTCCCTGGATCTCGAACCGCACGGTTCGGCCGAGCTGGCGCTCCGGGTCGCGGCCCGCCCGCACGGCACCCCGCATCCGGAGATGCCCCTCTCCCCGTCCGCGGTGAACGAGCGGCTCCTGGCGCTGGAGGACGAGTTCGCGCAAGGCGTGCCCTTCCCGACGGGCTGGCCGGAGCTGGCCGCGGCCTGCGCGCGGGGCCTGTCCGACCTGGCCGTCCTGCAGGTCCCGGCGACGGGCCCCGACGGTGAGGACCTCCGCGTCCCGGCGGCCGGAGTCCCTTGGTTCCTGACGCTGTTGGGCCGCGACGCCCTCCTCACCTCCCTCTTCGCGCTCCCCTACCGCCCGGAGCTCGCCGCCGCCACGCTGCCCGCGCTCGCCGCGACCCAGGCGACCGAGGTCGGTACGGGCGCGGTGGCCCAGCCGGGCAAGATCGTGCACGAGGTGCGGCACGGGGAACTGGCGCACTTCGACCAGGTGCCGTACGGGCGTTACTACGGCTCGGTCGACGCGACCCCGCTGTTCCTGGTCGTCCTCGGCGCGTACGTCGAGCAGACCGGCGATGTGGACCTGGCCCGCCGCCTCGAGTCCCACGCCCGCGCGGCGGTCGGCTGGATGCTGGATCACGGCGGCCTCACCTCGCGCGGCTACCTGGTCTACCGTGCGGACGAGGGCGGCCTCGCCAACCAGAACTGGAAGGACTCCCCCGGCTCCATCTGCTCGGCCGACGGCAGCCGCGCCACCGGCCCGGTGACGGCCGCGGGTGCGCAGGGGTACGCGTACGACGCCCTGCGCCGCACCGCGCAGCTGGCCCGCACGGTGTGGGCGGACGAGGTCTACGCGGCCCTGCTCGAACAGGCCGCGAGCGATCTGCGCGACCGCTTCCAGCGGGACTTCTGGATGGCGGACCAGTCTTTCCCTGCCCTGGCGCTGGACGGTGACGGCAACCAGGTGGACGCCCTCGCCTCGGACGCGGGTCATCTGCTCTGGTCGGGCCTTCTGGACAAGGAGTTCGGTGAACTGGTCGGCCGCCGCCTCCTCGAACCCGACTTCTTCTCGGGCTGGGGCGTCCGCACGGTTGCCTCCGGCCAGCCTGCGTACCATCCGCTGTCGTACCACCGGGGGTCCGTCTGGCCCCACGACAACGCGCTGATCACGCTGGGGTTGGCGCGGTACGGACTGCACGACGAGGCGCGCACGGTGGCCCACGCGCTCGTCGACGCCGCGACGGCCACCGGGCATCGGCTCCCGGAGGTTCTCGCGGGCTACGGCCGCGATTCCCATCGCGAGCCGGTGCCTTATCCGCACGCCTGCGTGCGGGAGTCCCGCTCCGCGGCGGCTCCTTTGGCGTTGCTGACGGCTGTGGGTGGGGCCTGAGAGCTCGGGGCTACATGTCGCTGCGCGGCTGCGGGCCGTTCGTGGCTGGTCGCGCAGTTCCCCGCGCCCCTTGACGGGACGCTAGCCCCCGGAGGTGTCCAGTTCTGCTTCCTCGGTTACGCCCGCGCAGTCGTACGGGTCCTTGAGCCAGCCGTCCGGTAGGACCACTCGGTTGTTGCCCGAAGTCCGGCCCCGCGGGCCGTCCGCGTCCGTCGGCCACGGTTGGTCGAGGTCCAACTCGTCCAGCCCGGCCCGGAGTTCGTCCAGCGAGGAGGTGATCGCGAGCCGCTTGCGCATCTCCGAGCCGACCGCGAACCCCTTCAGGTACCAGGCCACGTGCTTGCGGAAGTCGATGACGCCGCGTGCCTCGTCACCGATCCACTCGCCCAGCAGGGTCGCGTGCCGGACCATGACGGCCGCCACCTCACGGAGGGTGGGGCGGGCGGTGGCCTCCGTACGTCCTTCGAACGCCGCCACCAGATCCGCGAACAGCCAGGGGCGGCCCAGGCAGCCTCGCCCCACGACCACCCCGTCGCACCCGGTCTCCCGCACCATCCGCACCGCGTCCCCGGCCGACCAGATGTCGCCGTTGCCGAGCACCGGAATCTCAGGCACGTGCTCCCTGAGGCGGGCGATCGCGTCCCAGTCCGCCGTGCCGCCGTAGTGCTGCGCGGCCGTCCTGCCGTGCAGCGCGATCGCGGTCACGCCCTCCTCGACGGCGATCCGCCCGGCGTCCAGGTACGTGATGTGGTCGTCGTCGATGCCCTTGCGCATCTTCATCGTGACCGGGAGGTCGCCCGCCCCGCTCACCGCCTCGCGCAGGATCGCCCGCAGCAGGTGCCGCTTGTACGGGAGCGCCGAGCCGCCGCCCTTGCGCGTCACCTTCGGCACCGGGCAACCGAAGTTGAGGTCGATGTGGTCGGCGAGATCCTCTTCGGCGATCATGCGGACGGCCTTGCCGACGGTCGCCGGGTCGACCCCGTACAGCTGGATCGACCGCGGCGTCTCCGACGCGTCGAAGTGGATCAGCTGCATGGTCTTCTCGTTGCGCTCGACCAGCGCCCGCGTGGTGATCATCTCGCTGACGAACAGTCCCTTGCCACCACTGAACTCCCGGCACAGCGTGCGGAAGGGCGCGTTCGTGATCCCGGCCATGGGCGCGAGCACGACGGGCGGCTGCACCGCGTGCGGACCGATCGACAGCGTGGAGTTCACCGGAGTTGTGGACGTGGGCATTCCCCCATTGTCACGTATGCCGACGAGCACGAGCCACAGTCGTTAGTTAGCAACACTATGGAGTTGGCGTACGATGGGGCAATGCCCGAGCTGAGCCACCGCCGACGCATGCTCGTGCTCGCGATCTGCTGCATGAGCCTGCTGATCGTGAGCCTCGACAACACCGTCCTGAATGTCGCCCTGCCCTCGATGCAGAACGAACTGCACGCGAGCGTGGCCGGCCTCCAGTGGACGATCGACGCATACACACTGGTACTCGCCTCGCTGCTGATGCTCGCGGGTTCGACGGCCGACCGCATCGGCCGCAAACGCGTCTTCATGGCGGGCCTGGTCGTCTTCACGATCGGCTCGGCACTGTGCTCCCTCGCTCCGAACCTCGAATCGCTCATCGCGTTCCGCATGGTGCAGGCGGTCGGCGGTTCGATGCTCAATCCCGTCGCGATGTCGATCATCACCAACACCTTCACCGACCCGCGCGAGCGCGCCCGCGCGATCGGCCTGTGGGGCGGTGTCGTCGGCATATCCATGGCCGCCGGCCCTCTGGTCGGCGGCCTCCTCGTGGACTCGATCGGCTGGCGTTCGATCTTCTGGATCAACCTCCCCGTAGGCCTGGCCGCGCTCCTGCTCACCTTCCGGTACGTCCCCGAGTCCCGTGCGCCGAAGGCCCGCCGCCCGGACCCGGTCGGCCAGCTCCTGGTGATCGCGCTGCTCGGCTCCCTCACGTACGCGATCATCGAGGCGCCCACCTCGGGCGCCCTCAAGGTCGCCGCCTTCGGCGCCCTCGCCATGGCCGCCCTGCTGAGCCTGCTGTGGTACGAGCCCCGGCGCGCCGAACCGCTCATCGACCTGCGTTTCTTCCGCTCGGCGCCCTTCAGCGGAGCCACGGTCGTGGCGGTCAGCGCGTTCGCGGCGCTCGGCGGCTTCCTCTTCCTCTCCACGCTCTATCTGCAGAACGTACGGGGCCTGACCGCCCTCGAGACGGGCCTGTGGATGCTCCCCATGGCGGCCATGACGTTCGTCTGCGGCCCGCTGTCCGGACGTCTGGTCGGCAGCCGCGGCCCTCGCTTCTCCCTCCTCGTGGCCGGGGTGGCGATGACCGCGAGCGGTGTGCTCTTCGCCGCCTTCGAGGCCGAGACCACGAACGTCACGCTCGCCATCGGCTACATGCTCTTCGGCCTCGGCTTCGGCTTCGTCAACGCGCCCATCACCAACACCGCCGTCTCCGGCATGCCCCGCGCCCAGGCCGGTGTCGCCGCCGCCGTCGCCTCCACCAGCCGGCAGATCGGCCAGACCCTGGGCGTCGCCGTGATCGGCGCGGTACTGGCCTCGGGAGTGGGCTCCTCCTCGTACCGGGACGTCTTCGTGTCGGCCGCCCGCCCCGGCTGGTGGATCATCGCGGCCTGCGGCCTCGCGGTCCTCGTCGTGGGCGCGCTCACCAGTGGCCGCTGGGCGCGCCGCACCGCCGAACGCACGGCCGAGCGGCTGGAGTCGGCGGAGATCAAGGAGGCGGCGGGCGTCCGGGCCTGAACGCGACGTCCGGAGCATGAGCTCCGCCCTCGCGGCTCTACACCCGCGCGAGAGCGATCGCGTGCAGCTTCTCCAGGCGCTCGCGGGACTCCCCGTCGGCCGGTGGGTACGTCACGATGCGCGGGCCGGACGCCGGGCCCAGCCACAGGTCGGTGTGGTCGACGGTGAGCAGGCCGACATGGGCGTTGACGAACTGCTTGCGCTTGCCGCTCGTGGTGACGACCTCGTGCCGCTCCCAGACCTCCCGGAACTGCGGGGAATCGGTCCGCAGCCGCTTGAGCAGCATCTTCCAGGCGGGCTCGGCGAGATGACCGGCCATCGCGGCACGGAACTTGGCGGCCATGATCCGCAGGACCTCGTCCGGCTGCACGAGTGAGGAACGCCACGCCTCGTTGGTGCAGGAAAGGATCAGGCAGTTGCGGTCCTCGGGCGGCACGGCCTCGAGGTCGCACAGCAACAGCCCGTAGGTGCGGTTGTACGCGAGGATGTCGTACCGGCTGTTCTGCACGCAGGCCGGCACCGGCTCCAACTGTTCGAGGAGGGTGCGCAGCGCGGGCGTGACCGAGGGGCAGCTCGCGGCGGGCGAGGGGTCCACGGCTCCGGCCAGCTGGAAGAGGTGGGCGCGCTCGCTGCCGTCGAGCATCAGCGTGCGGGCGAGGGCGTCGAGGACCTGCACGGAGACCTGGATGTCCCGGGCCTGTTCCAGCCAGGTGTACCAGGTGACGCCGACCGCGGAGAGCTGCGCCACCTCCTCGCGGCGCAGTCCCGGCGTGCGCCGGCGGCGACCGCGGGGCAGGCCGACCTGTTCGGGGGTGATGTGCTCGCGACGGTGGCGCAGGAAGGCGGCGAGCTCGTGCCGCCGCACCACCGACTCCTTCTCCTCGCCGGCTTCCCGTGCCCCCGCTTCTTGGTCGACCATGCTCGTGACGCTCGTCATGCCTCCAGCGTGCCGTCCCGCCAAGCCTGTTGCCAGGTACTGCTGCTACCAGGACAAGAAGACTCTGGTACCCGTCTGGGAGTTGGCCGAGGCTCTGACATGTGACCGACACCAGAACCGTGGACCGCAAGGCCACCCGCTCCCCGACCGCCCCACCCGTGCTCGGCGGTATCGGGCTGTTCACCGTGCTGCTCGGCGCGGCACTCCCCCTCATCGACTTCTTCATCGTCAACGTCGCCCTGCCGACGATCGAACGGGACCTGTCCGCGAGCGAGGCGGTCCTGGAACTCGTCATCGCCGGGTACGGAGTCTCGTACGCCGTTCTCCTGGTCCTCGGCGGACGGCTCGGCGACATGTTCGGCCGGCGCCGCCTCTTCCTCGCCGGTATGGCGGCCTTCGGACTGACCTCGCTGGCGTGCGGCCTGGCGCCGACCGCCTGGACGCTGGTGGCGGCGCGCGTCGCGCAGGGCGCGGCGGCCGCGGTGATGCTCCCCCAGGTCCTCGCCACCATCCAGTCGGCGACCCAAGGGCCGCGCCGCGCCAGGGCGATGGGCCTGTACGGCGCGACGGCCGGGCTCTCCATGGTGGCCGGCCAGATCCTCGGCGGCGTCCTGATCGCGGCGGACATCGCGGGCACGGAATGGCGCTCGGTGTTCCTGGTGAACGTGCCGGTGGTGCTGGTCGGCCTGGTCCTCGCCGCGCGTACTCTCCCCGAGACCCGCTCGCAGCACCCGGAGCCGGTGGACGGCCCCGGCACGGTGCTGCTCGCCGTGTCGCTGCTGACGTTGCTGGTGCCCCTGACCGAGGGCCGGGCGGCGGGCTGGCCGCTGTGGACGTGGCCGGCGCTGGCGGCGTTCCCCTTCGCCGCGGCCGCCTTCTACCTCGTCGAGCGCCGGGCGGACCGCCAGGGCCGTACGCCCCTGGTCCCGCCGAGCCTGTTCGCGCTGACGTCCCTGCGGCGGGGGCTCGCGATGATATTGCCGTTCTCGATCGGCTTCAGTGGGTTCATGTTCGTGATCGCGGTGGCGTTGCAGCAAGGTGCGGGGCTCGAGCCGGTCACGGCCGGGCTGGCGCTGGCGCCGATGGCGGTGACCTTCTTCGTCGTCTCCCTCTGCGGTCCGCGGCTCGTCACCCGCTACGGCACGCGCGTCGTGACCGTCGGCGGCCTCGTCCAGGCGGTCGGCGTGACCCTCATCGTCCTCGCGGCCCAGCGCTCCTGGCCGGACCTGGGCGTGGCGGAACTGCTGCCGGGCGCGGCCGTGGCCGGAGCGGGTCAGGCGCTCCAACTCCCCATCGTCTTCCGCGTCATCCTCTCCGAGGTCCCGCCCGCCCGGGCCGGAGTCGGCAGCGGCGTCATGATCACCGCCCAGCAGTCGGCGCTGGCCCTGGGCGTCGCCACTCTCGGCTCCCTCTTCCTGGCCCTGATTCCCGGCATGGGCATGCGCGACGCCCTGGTCACGACGCTCCTGGTGCAGCTCGCGGGCATCGCCCTGACCACCCTGCTGAGCCTGCGTCTGCCCCGCACGATCAGCTGACCCACCAACCTCATGAGCCCAAGTCTCCTCACAAGTTTCCCTGTTGATGTTGGTCTTGCTGCACACTCCTTGCTGCGAGCCACCCCCACACGAGGAGGGCGTCATGCTGCAGATCAACAAGAGCAAGGTAAGCCGCTGGGACCAGCACGGCCGCGAGCACGTCGTCCGCGTGCAGCGCTCCGGCGTGCAGCGCACCATCAGATGCGAGACCTGCGACTGGCGGCAGAGCGCTCAGTTCCTGCCCTGGCTGAAGGCGGAGGAACACCTGGCGGAGGAGCACCAGGCGACGGTGGATCCGACGGAGGGATGACTAACTGGCTCTAACAAAAGCTTTGATCTTGTGACCGTGGGCTTGTCTGCTCGTTGGTCTGGTCGTGAGGAAGAGACAGTCGC
>NZ_VCHX02000174.1 GCF_005768555.2 Streptomyces sporangiiformans | reverse complement strand
CGGCGAACCGGCGGGCGCGGAGACCTTGCGGGTCGCCCGGCGGCGCGTACGGCCCTTGGGCGCGGCCTCGTCGGCGACCGGAGCGTCGGCAGCCGCGGCAGCGGCCTCGGCCACCGGGGCCTCCACGACCGGGTCCTCCGCAGCGGCGGGCTCCGACTGGGCGACGGCGGCCGGCTCCGGCCGCACGGGGCGCGCGACCTCGTCCTCGGCCGTCACGCTCTGCGCCGTCGGGGCCTCGGCCCTGCGCTCGGGCTTGCGGGAGTCGGGCCTCGGCGCACCCGCCGGGGCCGACGCGCGACGACTGGCCCGGCGCCGCGAACGGCCACGCGTTGCCGCGGCCTCCGCCTCGGCGGCGCTGCTGAAGAGCTCCTCGTCGGGCTCGAACTCGGGCCCGGCCAGCGCGACGGGCGCGGCGACCTCGGCGGCCACCTCCGCCTCCGTCTCGGCCTCCTCCTCGACCGCCTCGACGATCGAGGCCGGGACCTGCTCGGGCACGGTCTCGGCACCGGCACGGGCGCGCTTCTTGCGCTTGCCGCCGCCTCCCGCGGAGGTCGGCTGCTCCATGTGCACGATGACGCCACGGCCGTTGCAGTGGACGCAGGTCTCCGAGAAGGACTCCAGCAGGCCCTGGCCGACGCGCTTGCGCGTCATCTGCACGAGGCCCAGCGAGGTGACCTCGGCGACCTGGTGCTTCGTACGGTCGCGTCCCAGGCATTCCAGCAGACGCCGCAGGACCAGATCCCGGTTGGACTCCAGGACCATGTCGATGAAGTCGATGACGACGATGCCGCCCAGGTCACGCAGCCGCAGCTGGCGCACGATCTCCTCGGCCGCCTCCAGGTTGTTCCTGGTCACGGTCTCTTCGAGGTTGCCGCCCTGACCGGTGAACTTGCCGGTGTTGACGTCGACCACGATCATCGCCTCGGTCTTGTCGATCACCAGCGAACCACCGCTCGGCAGCCAGACCTTGCGGTCCAGCGCCTTGGCGAGCTGCTCGTCGATCCGGTACGTCGCGAAGACGTCGACCTCGCTCGTCCACTTCTGCAGACGCTCGGCCAGGTCGGGGGCGACATGGGAGACGTATCCGTGGATGGTCTCCCAGGCCTCGCCGCCGCTGACGATGACCTTGGAGAAGTCCTCGTTGAAGATGTCGCGCACGACGCGGACGGTCATGTCCGGCTCGCCGTACAGCAGGCTCGGGGCGTTGCCGCTCTTCGCCTTCTTCTGGATGTCCTCCCACTGCGCCTGCAGCCGCTCGACGTCACGGCGCAGCTCGTCCTCGCTCGCGCCCTCAGCGGCGGTGCGCACGATGACGCCCGCGTCCTCGGGGACGATCTTCTTGAGGATGGTCTTCAGGCGCGCGCGCTCGGTGTCCGGGAGCTTGCGGCTGATCCCCGTCATGGACCCCTCGGGGACGTAGACGAGGTAGCGGCCCGGCAGCGAGACCTGGCTGGTCAGGCGGGCGCCCTTGTGACCGATGGGGTCCTTGGTGACCTGGACGAGCACCGACTGGCCGGACTTCAGCGCGCTCTCGATGCGGCGGGGGCCGTTGGCCATGCCCAGCGCCTCGAAGTTGACCTCACCGGCGTACAGGACGGCGTTGCGCCCCTTGCCGATGTCGATGAAGGCGGCCTCCATCGACGGCAGCACGTTCTGGACCTTGCCCAGGTAGACGTTGCCGACGTACGAGGTCGACTGCTCCTTGTTGACGTAGTGCTCCACGAGCACGTTGTCTTCCAGGACGCCGATCTGGGTGCGGTCGCCGTGCTGCCGCACGACCATCACGCGCTCGACAGCCTCACGGCGGGCCAGGAACTCGGCCTCCGTGATGATCGGAACGCGGCGGCGGCCCTGCTCACGGCCTTCGCGACGACGCTGCTTCTTGGCCTCCAGACGGGTCGAGCCCTTGATGGACTGCACCTCGTCGGACGGCTCGTCCTTCTTGCGGGGCTCGCGCACCTTGACGACCGTGCGCTCGGGGTCACCGTCGCCCGGCTCGGCGTCGACGGGCGTTTCACCGGTGCGACGACGGCGACGCCGACGGCGACGGCTGCTGCTGGAGCCACCGCCCTCCTCGCGCTCCTCCTGGTCGTCCTCTTCGGTCTGCTCGGCGGTGTCCTCGGCGTCCTGCTCCGCCTGCTCGGCGGCGACGTCCTCGCTCTCCGCGGCCTCGCCGTCCGCCTCGGCGGACTCGCCCCGGCGACGCCGACGGCCACCGCGACGACGCCGACGGCGCGAACCGGTCTCCTCGGCCTCGTCGCCCTCGGCCGACTCCTCCTCCGCGGACTCCTCGGCCTCGTGGGTCTCCTCGGCCTCCGCCTTGGCGGCCGGCTCCTCCGCCGCGCCCCTGCGGCGACGACGCCGACGCGGCCCGGTCTCCTCCTCGACGGGCTCCGGAGCCGCCGCCGTCTCGGCGACTGCCTCTTCGTCCGCTTCGTCCGCTTCCTCCGCGGCCTCGGCAGCGGCGGCGGCCGCAGCGCGCTCCGGTGTCTGGAACATCGGCTCCGTGAACACCGGGGGCTGGAAGACGGCGACAGCGGGCCGTGCGGGGCGGCGCGCGGACTCTTCCTCGGCCTTCTGCTCCTCGGCCTGCGGCGTGGGCGTCTTCGGCGCGGGCGCGGAGAAGCCGCCGGCCGCCTTGCGGGTGGCGCGACGGCGCGAACGACGCGGAGCGGCGTCCTCGGCGGCTGCCTCCGGCTCGGCGGTGGTGGTGTCGGTGGCGTCGCCAGTGGTGGTGGTGCTGGCGTCGGTCTGGTCGGTCTCGGCAGCGGCCACAGGGGCCTCCCTGCGCTCGTTACGGACAGCGGCCGCGGCGGTCTCCGCCTCAGCGGACGGCGCCGCGGTCTCAGCGGTCTCCGCGGCCGGCGCGCCTGTGGGCGCGGCAGCGCGGCGTGTGGCGCGGCGGCGCGAACGACGCGGGGCGGTGTCCTCGGTCTCGGTGGTCTGCTCCGGCTCGGCGACGGCGGCGGGCTCGGTCTGCGGCTCGGTGATGCTCTGCGCCGCCTCGGCGACGGGCGCGGTGGCCTCGTCGGATGCGGCAGTCGTGAGGGCCGCGGTGTCAGCGGCCTCGGCGGCCTTGGGCGCACCGGCGGGGGCGGACGCACGACGCGACGCGCGACGGCGCGTACGAGCGGCGGGCGCGGCCTCGTCAGCGGCGGGCTCCGCCTCGGCAGCCGCGGAGGCGGCGGGCTCGGCGGATGCGGCTGCCTCGGCCGCGGGCTCCTCCACGGCCGGAGTAGCCGGAGTGGTCGCAGTGACCGGAGCCGGGGCTTCGGCGGCCTTGGGCGCACCAGCCGGGGCGGACGCACGACGCGACGCGCGACGGCGCGTACGAGCGGCGGGCGCGGCCTCGTCAGCGGGAGGCTCGGGCTCCTTGGCAACGACCGTCTCGGGCGTCTCGGGGGCCTCGGGGGCCTCGGGGGCCTCGGCCACCTCTGCAGCCTCGCTGGTCACCGACGTCTCTTCGGCCGCGGCGGTCTCAGAGGCAGCGAGGGTCTCAGAGACAACGGCGGTCTCGTCGATCTCCTCCACCGCCAGATCGGCGGAGGACGCTGCCGGTATGGCCGGAGCCGTGGTCTCGGCCGCGGCTTCGGACGTCGCCGCGGGCGGGCCCGCGGGGCGGGACGCGGCACGGCGGCGCCGACGGGGCGGCAGGGTGTCGCTGGGGGTGTTGTTCTCAGAACCCTGAGTGGGTTCGTTCGGCTCGAGCATGCGGGTGGATCTCCCGTCAGGCTCCCGGGCGCCGCGCCGGATCCGGTGACGTCCGCGGCTCGCGCGATGCGCGGTGCCGCCGTCCGGGGCGCGGGCGCCGCTCGGGAGCTCTCTGTGTCCTGTCTCGCCGGTTCCGTACACCATGTGTGCGTACGGCCTGGCGAAAGTCTTGTGGTCGGTGCGCTGCCCGACCCAGGTGGCTCCCGAGTACAAGGGCGGCGCTACGACATCCGTCCTTACGCGGGACCTTCCGGCGCCGGCGCCTTCGCGGCGGCAGCGACCGCGACCCCAGGAGAATCGGCTGGGGCGGCTGCCACTGCCTCGCGGTCGGGCGCGAGCGGGTCGGTCACCGTGCCGGTCTCTTCATCGAAAAGCCCCTGCGCCAGCCTGGTCACCGCTGCGGGGACCGGCGGCGCCAGGTCGGCCACAGCTCGGAGACCGGACAGGACGTCGTCGGGTCGAACGGCAGGCGTCACGTGCCGAACAACCAGCCGCAGTATCGCACAGCGCTGGTCGGTCGGCCTATCAGCCTGTGGACTGTGCGTCTCGGGGCCGACACCGTGCGCCTCCAGGCTCGCGACCGCGGCGCGGGCATCGAAGGTGCGCATACCGTTCTTCATCTTGCGCTGGACCTCGACGGTTTCCGCCTTCTGGAAGGCGTCGACCGCGCGCTCGGCGTCCGCGAGGACCACGCCGTCCAGGCGCAACTCCCAGACGGAGGCCGTGAGCCGGTCGGCGAGCCCTGACGTACGGGCCTCGACCGCGTCGATGATGTCGAGCCCGGCGGGCAGCGACTCGTCGAGGAGCGCACGCAGCTTGTCGGGATCGCGCGCCTCGGTGAGCGCGATCTCCAGGTATTCGGCCTCGCTGCCCGTGCCGGTGGGTGCGGCATTGGCGTACGACACCTTCGGGTGCGGGGTGAACCCCGCCGAGTACGCCATCGGCACCTCGGCGCGGCGCAGCGCACGCTCGAAGGCACGCTGGAAGTCACGATGGCTGGTGAACCGGAGGCGGCCGCGCTTGGTGTAGCGCAGTCGGATGCGCTGCACCGCGGGTGCGGGCGGCGGGCCTTCGGGCTGTCGCTTGCCCAGTGGTTCTTCTCCTCGGTGTGAGGTCCTCGGTGTGGGGCGGTGCGCGGTGCGCCGCCTCGTGGACGTGCGGTTGGACCTGGGCGTCCCCGCGTCAGCGGGGACGGCTCCGAAAGACGCCTCTTCGGCGTCAGCCGGTTCCGGATCACCCCCGCGTGTGCGGGGGAAGGTCGTCGCGTCCGGACTCACCACCCAGGGTACGCGCAGAGAGCACGGCGGGTTCCCGCACTCCCTTGGTCAAGGACACCGGCACGGGGGTACGCGGCGCCCCGAACAGCATCCGCCGGATGTCGGCCCGGGCCTGGCGCGCGCTCTCGCGGGCGCTCGCCACGGCCTGCCGGACGCTGCGTCCCACGCTGCGCGCGGCCTCCGCGGCGGGTCGCCAGACCGCGTCCCGCACGAAGTGCCCGACGGGGGTGAGCAGGTCCTTGTAGAACCACCGCACCGGTTCGACGAAGATCCACCTGAAAAGACGCCCGAGGAATCGTCCGACGGCAAGCGACACATACCCGGCGACCCGCCACGCGTGCCCGAGCGCCGCGCCGATCTCGCACGCGACGGCGACGATCCCCCGCCCGACCGGCACGAGCACCCCACGCCACAGGGCGACAGCAGGCACGACAAACACCCACCGCAACAGCACCCCGACCCCCACCACAAGCCGGCTCACGCCCGCCCAGACACCACGCCCGAACCACGCCACACCAACCCACACACCACGCCCGAACCACGCGATGCCGGCCCATAGGCCTCGCCCGAACCAAGCGATACCGCCCCACGCGCCGCGCCAGGCCCACGCGACCCCGGCCCACAGACTCAGCGCGGCCCATACCACCCCGGCAGCGACACCCCGCGCCAGCCAGACGACCCCACGCCCGACCGGCACGAGCACCCAACGCCACAGGGCCACGGCAGGCACGACAAACACCCACCGCAACAGCGTCCCCACCGCCACCACAACCCAGCTCACGCCCGCCCAGACACCACGCCCGAACCACGCCACACCAGCCCACAGACCGCGCCCCACCCAGGCGACGCCCCGCCCGACCGGCACAAGCACCCAACGCCACACGGCGCCGGCCGACGCGACGGCCAGTGTTCGCCACAACCAGGCGCACCCGGCGCCGAACCCCCGCAGCGCCCACACGATCCCGTGCCCGAGAGGCGTCAGTACGCGCGTGTACAGCCACACGGGGAACACGATCAGCAACACGTGCCCGAGCCGACCCAGAGCACGGCCGACGGGCGCGATCACGTATCGCCACAGCGCCACCCAGGGCCAGACGAAGACCAGCTTGCCCAGCCACGTCAAGGCGGTGTCGAGGCCGGTCATCAGCCACACGAGGAAGGTCACGAGTCGATCGGCCAGCCACACAACTGACCGTCCGACTGAGGTGAGCAGGCCCCCGACCGCCCGCCCCAGCGGCCGGAACACCGCATCCTTGAGAAAACGCGCAACGGCGACCAGCGCGTCCCACGCCATCCGCACCGGTACCACCAGCACGAACACCACGATGCGCACGGGAACGCGGATCGCGACCGCCAGACACCCCTCGGCCTCAGGGGCCCGCGCCGCCTCGTCCTGCCGCCGGTGCGCAGAGGCTGCGGGCGGCGCCTTCTCCAGGTCCATGGCGACGAAGACGCGTCAGCGGTCGGTACGGATCCAAAAGCGCAGCTTTTCTCCCCGCTGGTCCTCGAACTCCCCGCCGTTGGCCTCGATGACCTTGCGGGAGCCGATGTTGGTGGTGTCGCACGTGACGAGGACGCGGTCGAGGCCGAGGGCACGCGCATGCGGCAGGACCTCGCGGAGCATGGCCGTGGCGTGCCCGTTCCTGCGCGCGGTGGGCCGTACGCCGTAGCCGATGTGGCCGCCGACCTCACGGAGGTGGGGTGTTAGACGGTGGCGTACCTGGATCCGGCCGAGATAGGTGCCGGCGTCCACGTACCAGTACCAGGTGCCGGGCACGAAGCCCTCGGGACGGAATCCCGCCTCCAGCTCCTCCTCGCGGACCGCGGCAACATAGCGCGCGAAGCCGTCCGGTTCGTGCCAGCTGTCGCCGTACACGGCGAGCTCCCGCTTGAGGGTGTTGCCGAAGTACTCGTCCTCGGCGATGTTCTCTCGCACCGCTTCAAGGAAGGAAGCGCGGAAACGCGGATCAGGGGTGATGAGCTGCGGCATCGCCCGATTGTGCCGCGCCGGCACGACAACCGGCCATGGATTTCCGCCGAGCCCTCACCCGACGACCCCACCCGAGCGACATATGAGCATGCGTCAGCCGCCCGCGGCGCAGGGCGTTGGTCCCACGACGCGAGGCAGTCAGACCGCACGCACGGCTTCCAAGGCGTCCTGCCCTTCGTCCCTGTGATGTGGATCGAGGGATACGAGCGCTGTTTTGTTTTCTCTCGTGGACGTGCACCCATGCCCGTGGCGGACGACCCTGGACGCATGAGCCCGCACCGAACTGGAAGGTGAACGTCGCGATGAAGACGCCCCCGATCGTTTCACCGCAAGAGTGGGAAACTGCGCGCCAGCAGCTGCTTGGGGAGGAAAAGCGCTTGACCCACGCCCGTGACGCACTGGCCGCCAAGCGCCGGCGGATGCCGTGGCAGGCGGTGGAGAAGGAGTATGAGTTCGACGGACCCGACGGTAAGGCGAGTCTGCTCGACCTGTTCGAGGGACGGCGTCAGCTGATCGTCTATCGCGCCTTCTTCGACCCCGGGGTAACCGGCTGGCCCGACCACGCTTGCGTCGGCTGCTCCATGGTGGGTGACCACGTTGGCCACCTTGCTCATCTGAACGCCCGCGACACCACCCTCGTCTTCGCCTCCCGCGCGCCGCAGTCGGAGATCGAGCGTGTCAAAGCACGGATGGGCTGGACGATGCCCTGGTACACGATCACCGACGATTTCGATGCCGACTTCGGCGTGGACGAGTGGCACGGAACGAACGCGTTCATTCGCGAGGGCGACCGCGTGTTCCGCACCTACTTCATCAACGCACGCGGTGACGAGGCGTTGGGGACCACCTGGAGCTATCTCGACATGACCGCCCTGGGACGGCAGGAGACATGGGAGGACTCGCCCGAGGACTATCCCCAGACCCCGCCCTACGAATGGTGGAACTGGCACGACGAATACGGCGCCGCCGAGCCCGCACCCCAGTAGGGCGCCCGTTCAGCCGGCAGACGCCGCCTGCTTCACCGTCAGCGGCAGCAGCTTCCTGCCCGTCGGACCGACCTGGATCTCGGTGTCCATGGCCGAGGAAGGACCAAGAGCAAGCGACGCAGCGGGAGTGACTTTCGACCACCGCAATTGGGGTGATTCGGGCACCGCAGACCGTTCAGTAGCTGGCAGTGCGGTTGAAGCTGGTGATGTTGAGCTTGACGCTCTTCACACTCGTGAGCGTCGTAGGGTACTCACCCCGGACGGTCTGGCCAGGTTGCACGTCAGTCTCCAGTTGAGAGCCGTTCGTAAGTCGGGTGCCGCTGGCGTCGACCGCCTCCCAATCCCATGAGTAGTTGGACTGCTCGCTGCTGCTGTTCTTGATCGTCCAAACGACCCAGATATTGGAGATACCGGCTTCTGAGCGATCGTCCAGCTGGAAGCTAATGAGGTCCGCTCGTTCGCCCCGGGGTTCCTGCGTCTTCTCGCGCGGCGTCGTGTCGGTGGTGGTCTTAGTGGGCGCAGGTGTGGTGCTCTCATCGCCATCCCCCAGCGCGATCACCAGCACAACCACGACGATGATGATCACAGCGGCCAGGGCGCCACCGCACCCCCAGAGACAGGCACGACCTCGCTGCTTCTTCTGCGGAGGCCCGGCGGGAGACGCCCACTGCCTAGAAGGGGGAGGACCATTACCCGGACTTCCCCACCGAGGACCGCCAGCAGGCGGCTCACTCGCCGGCATGTCTGCCTCCTCCGTAGCGATATCGCCACGCTAGGAAGCAAGGGCGCACCTCGCGAGCTGAGAGCAGCCACTCAGGCGACACCGTCACCGAGTACGGCTCTCCCAGGCTGTCAGCCTCTCAGACCCACTCCACCTCGGAATCGACAGCCGTCGAGCCTCCACCAGGCGGCAGCGGCGTTCTCGGTGCCTCCCGCGCGATCCCCTGCCGTCCGCTCTGAGCGCCGAGCGTCCTGAGGACGGCAGCCGCCTCTTCCTCGCTGCCGTCCCCCAGGACCTCTACGATGCGCCGCAACGCCTCACTCACGTCAGTGAGCGTGCCCGCTCGTCGCAGCCGCACCGTTCTTGACCGTCAGCGGCAGCAGCTTCTTCCCGCTGTTGCTCACTTGTGGCCATGTGTCGAACTGCGGGCACACCCCACAGTCAAAGCAAGGCGTCCACCGGCAGTCCTCGACCTCCGTCTCGTCGAGGGAGTCCTGCCAGTCCTCCCAGAGCCAGTCCTTGTCGAGGCCGGAGTCGAGGTGGTCCCAGGGGAGGACCTCCTCGTAGGTGCGCTCGCGGGTGGTGTACCAGTCGACGTCCACGCCGTACGCGGGCAGCGTCTTCTCGGCGCACTGCATCCAGCGGTCGTACGAGAAGTGCTCGCGCCAGCCGTCGAAGCGGCCGCCGTCCTCGTAGACGGCGCGGATGACGGCGCCCACGCGGCGGTCGCCGCGGGACAGGAGCCCTTCCACGATGCCCGGCTTGCCGTCGTGGTAGCGGAAGCCGATGGAGCGGCCGTACTTCTTGTCGCCGCGGATCTTGTCGCGGAGCTTCTCCAGGCGGGCGTCCGTCTCCTCGGCGGAGAGCTGGGGCGCCCACTGGAACGGGGTGTGGGGCTTCGGGACGAAGCCGCCGATCGAGACGGTGCAGCGGATGTCGTTCGAGCCCGAGACCTCGCGGCCCTTCTGGATCACGCGCGTCGCCATGTCGGCGATCTGCAGGACGTCGTCGTCCGTCTCGGTCGGCAGGCCGCACATGAAGTACAGCTTCACCTGGCGCCAGCCGTTGCCGTACGCCGTCGAGACCGTCCTGATCAGGTCCTCTTCCGAGACCATCTTGTTGATGACCTTGCGCATGCGCTCCGAGCCGCCCTCCGGCGCGAAGGTCAGGCCGGACCGCCGTCCGTTGCGCGTCAGCTCGTTCGCCAGGTCGACGTTGAAGGCGTCCACGCGGGTCGACGGGAGGGACAGACCGATCTTGTCCTCCTCGTACCGGTCCGCCAGGCCCTTGGCGATGTCGCCGATCTCCGAGTGGTCGGCGGAGGACAGGGACAGCAGGCCCACTTCCTCGAAGCCCGTCGCCTTCAGGCCCTTGTCGACCATGTCACCGATGCCCGTGATGGAGCGCTCGCGCACCGGGCGGGTGATCATGCCGGCCTGGCAGAAGCGGCAGCCGCGCGTGCAGCCCCGGAAGATCTCCACCGACATACGCTCGTGGACCGTCTCGGCGAGCGGGACGAGGGGCTGCTTGGGGTAGGGCCACTCGTCGAGGTCCATGACCGTGTGCTTGCTGACCCGCCACGGCACACCGCTCCTGTTCGGTACGACGCGGCCGATGCGGCCGTCCGGCAGGTACTCGACGTCGTAGAAGGCCGGGATGTAGACGCTGCCCGTCCTCGCGAGGCGGAACAGCACCTCCTCACGGCCGCCGGGACGTCCCTCCGCCTTCCAGGCGCGGATGATCTCGGTCATGTCGAGCACGGCCTGCTCGCCGTCGCCGATGACCGCCGCATCGATGAAGTCCGCGATCGGCTCGGGGTTGAAGGCGGCGTGGCCGCCGGCGAGGACGATCGGGTCGTCCAGTCCCCGGTCCTTGGATTCGAGGGGGATGCCCGCCAGGTCCAGGGCCGTCAGCATGTTCGTGTAGCCCAGCTCCGTGGAGAAGGACAGGCCGAACACGTCGAAGGCCTTCACCGGCCGGTGGCTGTCCACCGTGAACTGCGGGACGCCGTGCTCACGCATCAGCTCCTCGAGGTCCGGCCACACGCTGTACGTGCGCTCGGCGAGCACGCCCTCGCGCTCGTTCAGGACCTCGTAAAGGATCATGACGCCCTGGTTGGGCAGCCCGACCTCGTACGCGTCCGGGTACATGAGCGCCCAGCGGACGTCACAGGCGTCCCAGGGCTTGACCGTGGAGTTGAGCTCTCCGCCGACGTACTGAATCGGCTTCTGCACATGCGGGAGCAGAGCTTCGAGCTGCGGGAACACCGATACGGCGGCTTCGGCAGGCATCTCGCGAACTTTCGTGAGCTGGCAGGGGGGACCCTCAACCCTAACGCGTTCGGCGGAGCCCTCCTGACGCGGCGGAGATCGTCGCCCACGCCTCGGGCAGCTCCCGCTCGGCCGCCGCCGCGCGCTGTTCCTCCCTGCCGTACAGCACCCCGTAGGTGAAGGAGCTCTCGCCCGCCGCGTGCGCCTGGGCGGCCAGGTCCCCCAAGGCGTGACGGGTCATCACGCTGTCCTGGTGATCGCCGAGCAGTCCCTGGAGTGCCTTCATGTCGCGGACCAGCTCGACGGCGGGCTTCCCCAGCGCCTCGGCGGCCGCCTCGGCCGCGTACCGGGTGCGCTTGGCCTTCTTGCGGGCCTCGTGCATCGCGAGGTCGCGGTCGTGGCCGGACGGGTGGTGGAGCGCCTCGTCGACGAGGCCGGACAGCCGTCGGAAGTCGCGCCGCACGGCCTTGCCGATCACCTTCCCGGGGTCGCCCGTGGCGGCGTCGAGCAGCGGCGGCTCGGCGACGAGCGCGTCGAGGACGTCGAGGAGCACCAGGTACCGCCGGCCGTCGAGGACCCCGATCAGCCGGCGGCGGGAGCCGCCGCTGCGGGCGTGCGACCAGGTGCGCAGCCGGGTGCGGACGGGGCCGGTCAGCAGCGGGCGCGGCAGCTCGCCGAGCGCGGCCGTGAGCCGTTCGGTGAGTACCTCCTGGTCGCGGTCGACGCCCAGTTCACCCGCGAGCCACTTGAGCTCCTCGCCGATCGGGTCTGTGACCGTGCGGTCCAGGACCTTGGCGTACGAGCGGAAGCAGCTGCGCATGCGGCGGGTGGCAACGCGCATGCGGTGTACGGAGTCGGGCAGGTCGCGGCGGACGGCGGGGTCGAGTTCGACGATCGCGTCGCGCTGGGCGCGCAGGTAGGCGAGCACGTGGTCGGCCGGGGTGACCGGCTCCTGCGGATCCTGCTCCTTGCGCTTGTTCTGTTTCTTCGGCGCCTTCTTCTGTTCCTTCTTCGGTGCCTTCTTCGGCCCCGGTGCGGTCTCGGCAAGGGCCCGCGCCAGCTTCGACGACGCCCCGGCGGGGCGGACGCCCGCCTTGCGCAGCCGTTTGTCCACCTTGTCGAGGAAGGCCGGGTCCCCTTCGTCGGCGAGTTCCACTTCGATCTCGGTCCACTGGGCCGTGCCGCCCTTTCCGGTGAGCCGCTCCGCCTGTACGGCGTCCACGCTGACCTCGGCGAGCAGCCCGCCGTCCGCGTCGAGGAGGTGGCGGACGTCACGGGCGGAGTGGAGGCGGACGACGGGCAGCAACTCGGTGTCGCGGACGCGGGAGCGGACGAGCCCGGCCAGGGTGCGCGGCAGGGTGTCGGAGAGCGGGGCCTGGATCTCGTCCCGGACGCCGGGGGCGACCGGGAACTTCAGGTGCCAGCCCTCGTCGGCGCCTCCGGTACGCCGACGCAGGGTGATCGAGGATGCGGCGAGGCGCTCGTCGGCGGTGTCGTAGTAGACCGCGTCCAGGTCCGCGACGCCCTTGTCGACCACGGCCGCGACCCCGGCGACACCGGTCAGGTCGGGCAGACCGCTTTCGTCGGATTCGTACTTCCGCTCGATCTCGCGCTTTGTGTCCGCCATGAACTGAATCTAGTCGTACTCGGGCCGAGATGGCACTGCCCCGGCGCGCATGGGGCTCATGAGGCGAGCAGGGCCCGCATCCGGGGCCCGTCGGGGAACGGCACGTCCTCGGCGGTCCGGGAGACGAGGTGGACGTGCGCGTCCTCGAACTGGTGGTACGACAGGGGCTCATCTCCCTGCCCGACGATGAGCACGTTGTGCTCCAGGCGCCAGGAGACGTACCGGGAGTGGTATTTCGGCTGCCGTATGTCGTAGTCGGGCAGGCCCAGGCGGTCGGTGAAGCGCTGGACGACGGTGTCGAAGTGGGCGTCGAACTCCGGACGCCAGGCGCCTTCCTCGCTGGCCCAGCCGGGCGTTCGCGCCCAGCAGTCCTCTTCGAGCAGGTCGTCGCCGATCCAGTAGAGGTAGGAGAAGGGAAGGCAGAGCGAGCCGTCGCCGTCGCAGGTGACGAAGTGCCCCTGCGGCGAGATGAAGTTCGCCTCGGGGACGTCGGGCGTCTTCTCGTAGTCGGGGCCGCGCACCGCTTCCAGCCAGTCGCGCCAGCCCAGGCCGAGCAGCCGCGCGGTCACCGCCTCGTCGTCGGTCAGGTCCAGCTCCGTCAGGCCGATGAGCTGGTCGGCCAGGTCGGGGGTGACCGGGCAGAGGGCCACGCGTTCGTCGGACATCGCTCTCTTTCCTGCCAGGGCTGTCGAGCCCCAGGGCATGTCCGGCGGATCATGGCCGGACAGGCCCTAGGCCGACATCGGCCGCTGCACCCTGATCGACTGCAGGAGCCCCACGGCCACCCACACCGCGAACATCGACGAGCCCCCGTACGAGACGAAGGGCAGCGGTAGTCCCGCCACGGGCATGATGCCGAGGGTCATGCCGACGTTCTCGAAGGACTGGAAGGCGAACCAGGCGATGATGCCGGCGGCGACGATCGTGCCGTACAGCTCGGTCGTCTCGCGGGCGATGCGGCAGGCACGCCACAGCACCACGCCCAGCAGCACCAGGATCAGTCCGGCGCCGATGAAGCCGAGTTCCTCGCCCGCGACCGTGAAGACGAAGTCCGTCTGCTGTTCGGGGACGAACTGGCCGGTGGTCTGCGAGCCCTTGCCGAGTCCGGTGCCGAAGAGGCCGCCCGAACCGATCGCGATGCGCGCCTGGTTGGTGTTGTAGCCGACGCCGGCGGGGTCGAGCTCGGGGTTGGCGAAGGCGGCGAAGCGGTTGATCTGGTACTCGTCGAGGATCCCGAGTTGCCAGACCGCGATGGCGCCGACGGCACCCGTCCCGATGAGGCCGAGCACCCAGCGGTTGGAGGCGCCGGAGGCGAGCAGCACACCGAGCACGATGATGACCATGACCATGACCGAGCCGAGGTCGGGCATGAGCAGGACGATCAGTATCGGCACGGCGGCCAGTCCCAGGGCCTGCAGGACCGTGCGGTGGTCGGGGTACGGCTTGTCGCCGGCGTCGACCCGGGCCGCGAGCAGCATCGCCATGCCCAGGATGATCGTGATCTTCACGAACTCGGAGGGCTGCAGCGAGAAGCCGCCGCCGAGGACGATCCACGCGTGCGAGCCGTTGATCGTCGCGCCGAGCGGGGTCAGCACCAGCAGGATCAGGAACACCGAGATGCCGTACAGGATCGGCACGGCCGTGCGCAGCGTGCGGTGCCCGAGCCAGACCGTGCCGACCATCAGGGCGAACCCGATGCCCGTGTTGAGCAGGTGCCGGACCAGGAAGTAGTAGGGGTCGCCCTGGTTGAGTTCGGTGCGGTTGCGGGTCGCCGAGTAGACGAGGGCCGCGCCGATCACGGAGAGGGCGATGGCCGCGAGCAGTATGGGCCAGTCGAGCCTTCGCGCCACCGAGTCGCGGGCGAACAGCCGTGCGAGGGTGGAGCGTTCAGGGCCGTACCCGGAGACCGAGAAGCTGTTCGCGCCGGTCATGTGGTCCTCCGCCTCTTCTTGCGGCGGGCAGCGCGCCTTCGGTTGTCGCGGTTGTTGCCGGTGCCCGGTGAGGGCGTGGTGGCCGCCGGGTCGTTACCCGTCGCCGCCTGCTGCTGGTTCCGTTCGGACGCCTGCTCTTTGATCGGGTCGTACTTCTTGATCTTCGGGGCGTCGATCGAACCGTCCGGCTCGATCTTCGGCAGGCTCTTCTGCGGCTGGTACAGCAGGGCCTTCTTCTTGTCGATCGAGCCGTCCTCGCCGACCCCGTACAGCGCGTTGTAGATCTTGCGCACGGCGGGGCCGGAGGCACCGGATCCGGTACCACCCTGGGAGATGGTCATGACGACCGTGTAGTCCTTGGTGTACGTGGTGAACCATGAGGTCGTCTGCTTGCCGTAGACCTCGGCCGTACCCGTCTTGGCGTGCATCGGGATCTTGTCCTGCGGCCAGCCGCCGAACCGCCAGGCGGCCGTACCGCGGGTCGCGACTCCCGCGAGGGCTTGGTCTATTTCGTCGCGCGTCGTTCTGCTCATCGGCAGCTTGCCGTGCGACTTGGGCTTGATCTCCTGGATGTGCTTGCCGTCGGCGCTGAGGATCGCCTTGCCGACGGTCGGGTTGTAGAGGGTGCCGCCGTTGGAGATCGCCCCGTAGATGGTCGCCATCTGGATGGGCGTGACGAGGGTGTCGCCCTGGCCGATGGAGTAGTTGACGGAGTCACCGGCGCGCAGCCTGTTGCCCTCCAGGCAGTTCTCGTAGGCGATCCGCTCGGCGTACGAGCCGCTCTTCTTGCCCTGCTTGCACCAGGCGTCCTTGTTGGCCTTCCAGTAGTTCTTCTTCCACTGGCGGTCGGGGACGCGTCCGGTGACCTCGTTCGGGAGGTCGATGCCGGTCTCCTTGCCGAGGCCGAACTGGTGGGCCGTCTTGTAGAACCAGTCCTTGGCCTTCTTCTTCGGCTTGTTGCCGCCGTCCCGGTTCCACTCCTCGTGCGAGAGCCGGTAGAAGACGGTGTCGCAGGAGACCTCCAGGGCGCGGCCGAGGCTGATCGGGCCGTACCCCTTGGACTCGAAGTTCTTGAAGACCTGGCCGCCGATGGAGTACGAGCTGGAGCATTCGTAGGGGCCGTTGAAGGAGTAGCCGGCGTTGACGGCGGCGGCCGTCGGGATGACCTTGAAGACGGAGCCGGGGGCGGATTGCCCCTGGATGGCCCGGTTCAGCAGCGGGTAGTTGGAGTCCTTGCCGGTGAGCTTGGCGTAGTCCTTGCCGGAGATCCCGCCGACCCAGGCGTTCGGGTCGTAGTTCGGGTTGGACGCCATGGCGACGACACGGCCCGTCTTGGACTCCATCACCACGACCGCGCCGGAGTCCGCCTTGTAGTTCGTTCCGGTGTTCCGGTCGTGCTGCTTGCGCGCCTCCTTCATCGCCTCGTTGAGCTCGTACTCGGCGACGCGCTGGACGCGGGCGTCGATGCTGGTGACGACGTTCGCGCCGGGCTTGGCCTCGTCGCTCTTGGCCTGGCCGATGACGCGGCCGAGGTTGTCGACCTCGTAGCGGGTGACGCCTGCCTTGCCGCGCAGTTCCTTGTCGTACTGGCGCTCCAGGCCGGAGCGGCCGACCTGGTCGGAGCGCAGATACGGCGAGTCGGTGTGCTCGGCTTCCTTGATCTCCTCGTCCGTGACGGGTGAGAGATAGCCGAGAACCTGCGCGGTGTTGGCGTCGCCGGGGCTCGCGTAGCGGCGTACGGCCTGGGGCTCGGCGGTGATGCCGGGGAAATCCTCGGAGCGTTCGCGGATCTGCAGGGCCTGCTTGGCCGTGGCCTCGTCGGTGATGGGGATCGGCTGGTAGGGCGAGCCGTTCCAGCACGGCTGCGGCGTCTTGGCGTCGCACAGCCGCACCTTGGCCATGACGTCCTTGGGCTTCATGCCCAGGACGCCGGCCAGTTTGGCGAGGACGGCCTTGCCGTCGTCCTTCATCTTCAGCAGATCGGTGCGGGACGCGGAGACCACGAGCCGGGTCTCGTTGTCCGCGATCGGCACACCGCGGGCGTCGAGGATCGAGCCGCGGACGGCCGGACTGACGACCTGCTGGACGTGGTTGCCGGAGGCCTCCTTGGCGTAGGCGTCGCCCTCACGGATCTGGAGGTACCAGAGGCGTCCGCCGAGCGTTCCGAGGAGGGAGACGACGAGGATCTGAATGATGACGAGCCGGATCTGGACCCGTGGGGTCCGGCCGGTTTCGGGGATGTTGGTCACTGCGGCTGCCTCCCCCTCTCAGAGCGCGTACGAGTCGGAGTCATACGAATACATGGCCGGCCTGGGCCGGTGGATGGCCGGCGGCTCCGGCAGGTGCTGTATCGGTGTGGGCTGGGGGGAGGTTGCCGCTCTCACAGGCGCTTGACCCCCTTGATGCGCCCCGCGCGGGCGACGCGCGCCTTCGCTGCCTTCATGCGCAGGCCGCCGCGCTGTCGGCCGATGCTCAGGCCCGTGCCGGACGACAGCCAGCCGGTGGAGACGTCGGTCGCCGTGGAGGAGCCGCCGGTGTCGGCGAGTGGATCGTTGTCGGCGCGCCGGGCCAGCGCCATGATCCCGGGGACCACGAAGGGTGCGAGCAGCAGGTCGTAGAGCGCGGCCGTGAACAGCAGGCTGCCCAGGCCCACATGGCGTGCGGCGGTGTCACCGACGAGGGCGCCGACGCCCGCGTACAGGAGCGTGGAGCCGATCGCGGCGGCGACGACCACGACCATCGGGCCGGTCGCGGACTTGAGCCGGCCGGTGTCGGGTTTGGCGAGGCCGGCGAGGTAGCCGATGACGCACAGCACGAGGGCGTAGCGGCCGGCGGCGTGGTCGGCGGGTGGCGCGAAGTCGGCGAGGAGGCCGGCGCCGAAGCCGATGAGGGCGCCGCCGACGTGGCCGTAGACCAGGGCGAGGCCGAGGACGGTGAGCATCAGCAAGTCCGGTACGGCCCCGGGCAGATGGAGGCGGGCGAGGACGCTCACCTGGATCACCAGGGCGACGATCACGAGGGTGGTGGAGAGCAGCATTCGGTTGGGGCGCATGGGATTTCAGCTCCTACTGCTCTTGCTGCTCTTGCTGCAGACCGTCGGCGGGCACCTGGGCCGACGGGGTGACCGTCACGGTCACCGTCGGTGTGGGGGTCGGCTTGGGTGCGGGTGGCAACACCTTGTCGCGCGGGTCCCTGCGCGGGGCCTCGACGACGACGCCGACGATGTCGAGCTTGCTGAAGGCGACGTACGGCTCGACGTAGAGCGTGCGGGTCAGGTCGCCGGCGGAGGGGTCGACGCGGGAGACGACGCCGACGGGGACACCGGGCACGAACGGCTTGTCGGCCTGGGAGCCGAAGGTGACCAGCCGGTCGCCCTTCTTGATCTTGGCCTTGCCGTTGAGCAGTTCCACGCGCAGCTGCCGGTCGCCCTGGCCCGAGGCGAAGCCGAGTTCGTCGGTGGACTCCATGCGCGTGCCGACCGTGAAGTCCGGGTCGGTGGCGAGGAGCACGGTGGCGGTGTTCGGCCCGACGGTCGTGACCCGGCCCACCAGGCCGTCCCCGTTCAGGACGGTCATGTCGCGCTTGATGCCGTCGTTGGCACCGACGTCGAGGGTGACGGTCCAGGAGAAGCCCTGGGCCGCGCCGATCGCGATGACTTCGGCGCCCTTGATGCCGTACTGCCCGGCGCCCGCCGTCTTCAGCATCTTGTTCAGCTGTTTGAGACGACTTCGGTTGCGGTCGTCGCTGCCCAGCTTCGCCTTCAACGCGGCGTTGTCTCGCTCCAGCTGGGCGATGCGGTTATGCCGGTCGCCGGAGTCGCGGACCGCCGCGATCGCGTTGCCGACGGGGTCGACCGCGGAGGACACCCCGTTCTCGATCGGGCCGAAGACCGTGGCGGCCGCCCGGCGGGCACCGTCGACGGGCGAGTCCTCGCCGCCGCGGATGTCCACCGTGATCAAGGCGAACGCGATGGCGATCAGCAGCACCAGGAGCAGCCGGCTCTCTCGTGTGTCCCTCACGTGCGGCGGCCGTGCCTTCCCTCGTCGGAATTCGTGTAGGGCTCCCCGAGCCGGGGCGCTACGGGGGAGCTTATGCCTCAATATCAACGATCCGCCGCACGAGAAGGGATCATCTCGTACGGCGGAATCGAAGAGTTACGTCATCTGCGCGGCTGAGCGTCCAGCACTTGCTGGAGCGCCTCGAACTCCTCGACACACTTGCCGGAACCGAGCGCGACGCTGTCCAGCGGATCCTCGGCGATGTGAATCGGCATGCCGGTCTCTCTGCGCAGCCGCTCGTCGAGCCCGCGCAGCAACGCGCCGCCACCGGTGAGGACGATCCCCCGGTCCATGACGTCGCCGGAGAGCTCGGGCGGGCATTTGTCGAGCGTGGTCTTCACCGCGTCGACAATGGCGTTGACCGGCTCTTCGATGGCCTTCCGCACCTCGGCCGCGGAGATGACGACGGTCTTCGGTAGACCGGAGACGAGATCCCGGCCGCGGATTTCGGTGTGCTCGTCGGAGTCGAGGTCGTACGCCGAGCCGATGGTGATCTTGATCTGCTCGGCCGTCCGTTCACCGAGAAGGAGCGAGTACTCCTTCTTGATGTGCTGGATGATCGCGTTGTCGAGTTCGTCGCCCGCGACGCGGATGGACTGTGCCGTGACGATTCCGCCGAGCGAGATGACCGCCACCTCGGTGGTGCCGCCGCCGATGTCCACCACCATGTTGCCCGTGGCCTCGTGGACCGGCAGGCCGGATCCGATGGCCGCGGCCATGGGCTCCTCGATGATGTGCACCTGGCGCGCGCCCGCCTGGGACGACGCCTCGATGACGGCGCGCCGCTCGACGCCCGTGATCCCGGAGGGGACACAGACGACGACACGGGGGCGGGCGAGATACCGCCGCTTGTGGATCTTCAGGATGAAGTAGCGGAGCATCCGCTCGGTGATCTCGAAGTCGGCGATGACGCCGTCCTTCAGCGGCCGTACGGCGACGATGTTGCCGGGCGTCCGCCCGATCATCTTCTTCGCCTCCGCGCCGACGGCGAGGATGCCGCCGGTGTTGGTGTTGATCGCGACGACGGAGGGCTCGTTGAGTACGATCCCGCGACCCCTGACGTACACCAGCGTGTTGGCGGTCCCGAGGTCGACAGCCATGTCACGGCCGATGAACGACATTGAGTTCCCCATCAGGATTCGTCTGGCCTTCCCAAGTGGAGCTTTTGATGGCTTTTTAGGTAGGCGAGGTGTAAGCGCTGCGACGTGAAGGCTTCCATCGTAGTCTCGCCTGTCCGAACACAGCGCAAGGGTCTTCGCCATTGTCAGCAGATGATGTGCCGCCCCGCTTGTGGAGACGAGCCATTGGGGGCATGCGTTCCCCCAATCGCCACGCATATGCCAGGTGACGGCCGGATTTCTCCGACAGCCGCTGGTCAGACACACACGTCGACTGACATAGCGTCAGAAAAATTCACCCGAGTGCGCCGGACGATTACGCACCCGGGTCTCTTCATACGGACCCGACTGGGCTAAGCGAGGCCGGGGAAGAAGATCTTCAGCTCGCGGTCGGCGGACTCCTCGGAGTCCGAGGCGTGGATCAGGTTCTCCCGGACGATCACACCGAAGTCGCCGCGGATGGAGCCGGGAGCCGCGGCGATCGGGTCGGTCGGACCCGCGAGCGCCCGTACGCCCTCGATGACCCGCTCGCCCTCGACGACCAGGGCGACAACGGGACCGGAGGACATGAAGGCGACCAGTGGCTCATAGAAGGGCTTGCCCTTGTGCTCGCCGTAATGCTGCTCCAGGGTCTCCTGGTCCAGCGTGCGCAGCTCCAGCGCGGTGATCTGCCAGCCGGACTTGCGCTCGATACGGCTGATGATCTCGCCGGTCAGGCCACGACGGACCGCGTCGGGCTTGAGGAGGACGAGGGTGCGCTGGCTCACGGTGGGGCTCCTTCTATGACAGATGTGCGGCGGATCGAGGTTACAGGGCGTGTCGGAGCACGGGTCACGCAGCGTCAGCCCAGGACGCGCGCCACCGCTGGGAAGAAGCCGCCCGCAGGGCCTACGCCGGGCTGCTTCCGGTCTCCGCCTGCGCCTCGCCCCCGGCACCGGCCTCCGCCTGCGCGGCGAACCGCGCCTTCGCCTCGTCCACCTTCCGCCCGTAGTGGACGGACGCCCACCACAGGGCGGCGAAGATCGCGCCCAGGAAGAACATCGTCGGAACGACGAAACCGGAAGCGATCAACGCGATCTGCAGGGCCCAGCCCAGCTGGACACCTCCCGGCCGCGTCACCACACCGCACAGCAGCACGCACAGCACCATCGCGACACCGCTGACCGTCCATACCGTCGTCATGGACAGGCCGGGGTCCTTCATGGCGACCAGTCCGGCGAAGCCGATGACGAAGAACTCACCGATCAGTGTCGAAGAACAGAGCGTACGCACAGGTCAGCCCCTCCCCAGGAGCAGTCGGGCCTCGCCGACGGTGATGACGGAGCCGGTGACGAGGACGCCCCCGCCCGCGTACTCGCCCTCCTCCTCGGCGAGCGTGATCGCCGCCTCCAGGGCGTCGTCGAGGCGCGGCTCGACCTGGACGCGGTCCTCACCGAAGACCTCGACAGCAAGCGCGGCCAGCGCATCCGCGTCCATCGCACGATGGCTGGAATTCTGCGTGATCACGACCTCGGCGAAGATCGGCTCGAAAGCCTCCAGCAGCCCCCGTGCGTTCTTGTCGTCGCTCATCCCGACCACACCGATCAGCCGGCTGAAGTCGAAGACCTCGCTGATGCCCTCGGCCGTGGCGCGAGCGCCCGCCGGATTGTGCGCGGCGTCCAGAACGACGGTCGGCGATCGCCGCACGATCTCCAGGCGGCCCGGCGAGGCGACCGCGGCGAAGGCCTTGCGCACCGTGTCGATGTCGAGCGGGTCGGGCCGCTGGGACCCGACCCCGAAGAACGCCTCGACGGCGGCGAGCGCCACCGCCGCGTTGTGCGCCTGGTAGGCCCCGTGCAGCGGGAGGAACATCTCTTCGTACTCGCCGCCGAGGCCGCGCAGTGTCAGCAACTGCCCGCCGACGGCGACCTGACGCGACACGACCCCGAACTCCAGGCCCTCACGGGCGACCGTCGCATCGACCTCGACGGCCTTCTTCAGCAGCACCTGCGCGGCGTCGACCGGCTGCTGCGCCAGGATGACGGTCGCGCCCTGCTTGACGACGCCCGCCTTCTCCGCGGCGATCTCGCCGGGCGTGGCGCCGAGCCGGTCCGTGTGGTCCAGGTCGATGGGGGTGACGACCGCGACATCGGCATCGATCACGTTCGTGGCGTCCCAGCTGCCGCCCATCCCCACTTCCACGACGGCCACGTCGACCGGCGCGTCCGCGAAGGCCGCGTACGCCATGCCCGTCAGGACCTCGAAGAAGGAGAGCCGGAACTCCTGCTGGGCGTCCACCATCTCCACGTACGGCTTGATGTCGTGGTACGTCTCGATGAACCGCTCGGCGTCCACCGGCGCGCCGTCGAGGCTGATCCGCTCGGTGATCGACTGGACGTGCGGCGAGGTGTACCTCCCGGTGCGCAGCTCGAAGGCACCGAGGAGCGCCTCGATCATGCGGGCCGTGGACGTCTTGCCGTTCGTCCCCGTGATGTGGATCGAGGGATACGAGCGCTGCGGCTCGCCCAGCACGTCCATCAGCGCGGCGATCCGGGCGACGGACGGCTCCAGTTTCGTCTCGCCCCAGCGCGTGGCCAGCTCGGCCTCGACCTCGCGCAACGCCTGGTCGGTTGCGGGATCGGCCGGCCGCGCGGGGACGTCGGACTGCGGCGGACCGCCCTGGGTGCGCAGGGTGCGGCTGCCTGCCTCGATCACCGCGAGGTCGGGATCGCGCTCCGTCTCCGCTCCGACGATCTCGTCGAACGGGTCGGACTCGCTGCTGTCGTGCGGGGGGAACTCACTCACGTGGCCAGTCTACGGAGCCCGACCGACAAGAGCGGAAGGCGCCCGGGGCCTCGAAGGTCCCGGGCGCCTTCCACCACTTACCAGGGCCGGTCAGGCCACAGCCGACGCGGCGGGTCAGGCCGCCGGCAGCCGCTCCAACTGTGTCTGAATCCGCGCGATGTCCTCGTCCGCCTTGGCGAGGCGTGTGCGGATCTTCTCCACGACGTGGTCCGGGGCCTTCGCGAGGAACGCCTCGTTGCCGAGTTTGGCGTTCGCCTGGGCCTTCTCCTTCTCGGCGGCGGCCAGGTCCTTGGCGAGCCGCTTGCGCTCCGCCGCCACGTCGATCGTGCCGGACAGGTCGAGCGCGACGGTCGCGCCCGCGACCGGCAGCGTCGCCGTCGCCGCGAAGCCCTCGCCCTCCGGCTGGAGGCGCAGCAGCTGACGGATGGCCGCCTCGTGCGGGGCCAGGGCGGTCCCGTCGAGGGTGACGCGGGCCGGGACGCGCTGGCCGGGCTGGAGACCCTGGTCGGCGCGGAAGCGGCGGACCTCCGTGATGACCTGCTGGAGCGTCTCGATCTCCCGCTCGGCACCGGCGTCACGGAAGCCGCTGTCCTTCGGCCACTCGGCGATCACGACGGACTCGCCACCCGTCAGGGTGGTCCAGAGCGTCTCCGTGACGAACGGGACGACGGGGTGCAGCAGCTTCAGCGTGACGTCCAGGACCTCGCCCAGGACCCGCTTGCTGACATCGGCGGCCGCACCGCCCGCGTTGAACGTCGTCTTGGACAGCTCGACGTACCAGTCGAAGACCTCGTCCCACGCGAAGTGGAAGAGGGCGTCGGAGAGCTTGGCGAACTGGAAGTCGTCGTAGAACGCGTCGACTTCGGCGACGGTCTTGTTGAGGCGGGACAGGATCCACCGGTCCGTCGCCGACATCTGGGACGGGTCCGGGAGCGGGCCCTCGACCGTCGCGCCGTTCATCAGCGCGAAGCGCGTGGCGTTCCAGATCTTGTTGGCGAAGTTCCGGGACGCCTGGACCCAGTCCTCGCCGATCGGCACGTCCGTACCGGGGTTGGCGCCACGGGCCAGGGTGAAGCGGACGGCGTCGGAGCCGTACTTGTCCATCCAGTCCAGCGGGTCGACGACGTTGCCGAAGGACTTCGACATCTTCTTGCCGCGCTCGTCGCGGACCAGGCCGGTCAGGGCGATGGTCTTGAACGGGGCCTCACCGTCCATCGCGTACAGGCCGAACATCATCATCCGGGCGACCCAGAAGAAGATGATGTCGTGGCCGGTCAGCAGGACGTCCGTCGAGTAGAACTTCCGCAGGTCCGGGGTCTGTTCGGGCCAGCCGAGCGTGGAGAACGGCCACAGGCCGGAGGAGAACCAGGTGTCGAGGACGTCGGTGTCCTGGGTCCAGCCGTCACCGCTCGGCGGCTCCTCGTCGGGGCCGACGCAGCGGACCTCGCCGTCCGGCCCGTACCAGACGGGAATCCGGTGGCCCCACCACAACTGCCGCGAGATGCACCAGTCGTGCATGTTGTCGACCCAGTCGAAGTAGCGCTTCGACATGTCCTCGGGGTGGATCTTGACCCGCCCGTCCCGGACCGCGTCGCCCGCCGCCTTGGCGAGCGGACCGACCTTGACCCACCACTGCATGGACAGCCGCGGCTCGATGGTGGTCTTGCAGCGCGAGCAGTGGCCGACCGAGTGGACGTACGGCCGCTTCTCGGCGACGATCCGGCCCTGCGAGCGCAGCGCGCCGACGATGGCGGAGCGCGCCTCGAACCGGTCGAGTCCCTGGAAGGGACCGTGGGCGGTGATGACCGCCCGCTCGTCCATGACCGTGATGGACTCCAGGCCGTGGCGCTGGCCGATGGCGAAGTCGTTCGGGTCGTGGGCCGGGGTGACCTTGACGGCGCCGGTGCCGAACTCGGGGTCGACGTGCGTGTCGGCGACGACGGGGATGCTGCGGTCGGTGAGAGGCAGCTTGATCCTCTTGCCGATCAGGTGCCGGTAGCGCTCGTCGTCGGGGTGAACGGCGACGGCGGTGTCACCGAGCATGGTCTCGGCACGGGTGGTCGCGACGACAAGAGTCTCGTCGCCCTCCCCGTACTTGATGGAGACGAGTTCGCCGTCGTCGTCCTGGTACTCGACCTCGATGTCCGAAATGGCCGTCAGGCAGCGAGGACACCAGTTGATGATGCGCTCGGCGCGATAGATCAACTCGTCTTCGTACAGCTTCTTGAAGATGGTCTGGACGGCGCGGGACAGCCCCTCGTCCATGGTGAACCGCTCACGCGACCAGTCGACACCGTCCCCGAGCCTCCGCATCTGGCCGAGGATCTTGCCGCCGTACTCTTCCTTCCACTGCCAGACGCGCTCGACGAACTCCTCGCGCCCCAGGTCGTGGCGGGACTTGCCTTCCTCGGCGAGCTGCTGCTCGACCTTGTTCTGCGTGGCGATACCGGCGTGGTCCATGCCGGGCAGCCACAGCGACTCGAACCCCTGCATGCGCTTGCGGCGGGTCAGGGCGTCCATGAGCGTGTGCTGGAAGGCGTGCCCCAGGTGGAGCGAACCGGTGACGTTCGGCGGCGGGATGACGATGGTGTACGGGGTCTTGTCACTCTTCGCGTCGGCGGCGAAGTACCCCTTGTCCACCCAGCGCTCGTACAGCTTCCCCTCTACCTCGGCCGGCGCGTACTGGGTCGGCAGTTCGGTGATGGGCGCTGTGGGCTGCTGCTGAGCGTTCTCGGTCACGGGCTCAGTTTAGGGGTGTTACAGGCCCGTCCCGAAACGGGATTCTTCTGTAACGGTGCGCCCCCCGATGCATCGCGCTCTCCCTGCCTACGCCAGGATGTTCGAAACGCATAAGTATCTGGAGGGGAACCCAGAGATGAGCTACAACCAGCCGGGCCCGTACGGCGGGCAGCCCCAGCAGCCCGGACCGTACGGTCAGCCGGGCCCGTACGGCGGGCAACCCCCGCAGGCCCCCCAGCCCGGCTATGGCTACCCGCAACAGGCTCCGCCGCAGCAGCCGGGCTACGGGTACCCACAGCAGACCCCTCCCGGAGCCCCGCCCCCGCAGCCCGGCTACGGCCAGCAGCCCCCGTACGGCCAGCAGCCCCCGCCTTACGGGGTTCCGCAGCCTCCGGCTCCCGGCGACGGCAAGAAGAAGACGGGGATCATCATCGGCTCGGTGGCGGTCGTGGCCGCGATCGCCGTAGGGGCGTACTTCGTGATCGGCGGGGGCGGCGGCAGCGGCTCGGACATCGCGGACGACGGCCCGCACAAGCTCACAACTCCGGCGACGGTGCTGGGTGGTGAGTACAAGAAGGGCGAGGCAACGGACAGCGGCGGCTTCGACAAGAGCGACATGGAGGAAGCGGAGAAGCACGGCGTCAAGAACGCCAAGAACGTCGACGCCGCCTACCAGGCCGGGGACGAGAACAATCCACTGGCCATGAAGATGCTCCAGTTCATGGGGGTCTACGGCGAGATCGAGGACCCTGAGAAGGTCGTCGACGCCATGTTCGCGGAGCTCAAGAAGAACGCCACCAAGGACAAGTCGAACGAGGGCGAGCTCGTCGGCAGCCCGAAGAGCTACAAGCCCAGCGGTCTGGACGGCGCGATCCTGAAGTGCCAGGAGACCAAGATCAAGAACGAGGACGCCGCGGCGGGCGACCCGGCCTCCGGCCCCAAGGAGATCAGCATGCCGGTGTGCATCTGGGGTGACCACAGCACCCTCGGTGTCGTCATCAACATCGAACTCGCCGACGCCATGGCAGGAAAGAGCGCCGACCTCAGCGGGTCCGCCGACATCACGGCCAAGTTCCGCAAGGAAGTACGCGTCAAGGCGTGAGCATCGCCGCGTGACCGCGGGAGCGGGAGCGTACGACGGAGGGGGGTGGCCCGACCTGGGCCACCCCCCTCCTCGTATGTGCGTACCGCCTACGCCGTCTTCTGCTCTCCCGAACCCCGGCCGCGGGCGTCCCGCGGGATCAGGGTCGGGTTGACGTTCGAGAGGACCACGTCCGGCGTGATGACGACGCGGCCGACGTCCTTGCGGGACGGGACTTCGTACATCACCGACTGCAGGACCTCTTCCATGATGGCGCGCAGGCCGCGGGCGCCGGTCTGGCGGAGGATGGCCTGGTCGGCGATCGCTTCGAGGGCCTCGCGCTCGAAGTCCAGCTCCACGCCGTCGAGTTCGAAGAGGCGCTGGTACTGCTTCACCAGCGCGTTGCGCGGTTCGACGAGGATCTGGAGCAGGGCCTCACGGTCCAGGTTGTGGACCGAAGTGATCACCGGGAGACGGCCGATGAACTCCGGGATCATGCCGAACTTGACCAGGTCCTCGGGCATGACGTCCTCGAACTGGTCCTTCTCCTCCAGTTCGCGCTTCGAGCGGATCGTCGCGCCGAAGCCGATGCCCTTCGCACCCGCGCGGGACTCGATGATCTTCTCCAGGCCGGCGAAGGCACCGCCCACGATGAACAGGACGTTCGTCGTGTCGATTTGGATGAACTCCTGGTGGGGGTGCTTGCGTCCGCCCTGGGGCGGGACCGAGGCCGTCGTGCCCTCCAGGATCTTGAGCAGGGCCTGCTGGACGCCCTCGCCGCTCACATCCCTTGTGATCGACGGGTTTTCGCTCTTACGAGCCACCTTGTCGATCTCGTCGATGTAGATGATCCCGGTCTCGGCCTTCTTGACGTCGTAGTCCGCCGCCTGGATCAGCTTCAGCAGGATGTTCTCGACATCCTCGCCGACATACCCGGCCTCCGTCAGCGCCGTCGCGTCCGCGATGGCGAAGGGGACGTTGAGCATGCGCGCCAGGGTCTGAGCGAGCAGCGTCTTGCCCGAGCCCGTGGGGCCGAGGAGCAGGATGTTGGACTTCGCCAACTCGATGGCGTCGTCGCGGTTTTGGCCCCCGTTCTCACCGGCCTGGACCCGCTTGTAGTGGTTGTACACCGCGACCGAGAGGGCCTTCTTCGCAGACTCCTGCCCGACGACGTACCCCTCGAGGAACTCGTAGATCTCGCGGGGTTTGGGGAGTTCCTCCCACCTCACCTCGCTCGTCTCGGCGAGCTCTTCCTCGATGATCTCGTTGCAGAGATCGATGCACTCGTCGCAGATGTACACACCGGGGCCTGCGATGAGCTTCTTGACCTGCTTCTGGCTCTTGCCACAGAACGAGCACTTGAGCAGATCGCCGCCGTCACCGATGCGTGCCACGGTGTGCTTCCCCTTCGCCTGGGAGACGCCTAGGTCCAGCGGCTCCTGGTGCTGCCTTATGTCCGACGGTACCTTGCCGAGCCCCTCGTTCGGGCCCCCCTTGGCGCGGTTCACTTTGTCGTGAACCGCGCCAAGGAGCGGCTGACGATACAGCGCTACGTCACGCGACCGCCGCGTTGTTCATCTTCCGGGTCGAAATGATCTGGTCGATCAGGCCGTACGAGAGCGCGTCCTCAGCGGTGAGGATCTTGTCGCGCTCGATGTCCTCGCGGATCTTCTCGATCGGCGTGGTGGAGTGCTTGGCCAGCAGTTCCTCCAGCTGGGCGCGCATCCGCAGGATCTCGTTCGCCGCGATCTCCAGGTCGGAGACCTGACCCCGGCCCGTCTCACTGTAGGGCTGGTGGATCAGCACGCGCGCGTTCGGGAGCGCCATGCGCTTGCCCGGCGTACCGGCGGCGAGCAGGATCGCGGCGGCGGAGGCCGCCTGACCCATGCAGACCGTCTGGATGTCCGGCTTCACGAACTGCATCGTGTCGTAGATGGCCGTGAGCGCCGTGAAGGAACCACCGGGGCTGTTGATGTAGACCGAGATGTCACGGTCGGGGTCCATCGACTCCAGGCACAGCAGCTGCGCCATGACGTCGTTGGCGGAGGCGTCGTCGATCTGCACGCCGAGGAAGATCACGCGCTCCTCGAAGAGCTTCGCGTACGGGTCGTACTCGCGCACACCCTGGGAGGTGCGCTCGACGAAGCGCGGGATGACGTAGCGGGACTCCGCGCGAGGACCGGTGTACTCGGCCTGCGTGCGGGCGTAGAGGCCGCTACCGGGGAAGTCGTTCACTGTGTCTCCTGGAGAGCCTGAAAAGGGCTGAGGCGGTCGGCTGAGGGCTCGGAGGGGGCCTTGGGTCGGCTGCGCGCGGCGCCGGCCTAGGCCGCTCCCGTGCCGCCGCCGCCCGGCATGCCGGCAGCGGTGGGCATGATGTCGTCGATGAGGCCGTACTCCTTGGCCTCGATCGGGTCGAACCAGCGGTCCCGGTCCGAGTCGCGGGTGATCTGCTCCACGGTCTGGCCGGTGTGGAACGCGGTCAGCTCCGCCATCCGCTTCTTGGTGTGCAGCAGCCGCTCGGCGTGGATCTTGATGTCCGACGCGGAGCCGGCGAGACCGGCCGAGGGCTGGTGAATCAGGATCTCTGCGTTCGGCAGCGCGAAGCGCTTGCCCGGGGTACCCGCGCTCAGCAGGAACTGACCCATGGAGGCTGCCATGCCCATGGCGATGGTCACCACGTCGTTCTGGATGTACTGCATGGTGTCGTAGATCGCCATACCGGCCGTGATCGATCCGCCGGGGCTGTTGATGTACAGGAAGATGTCCTTGTCCGGGTCGGCGGCAAGGAGCAGCAGCTGTGCGGTGATCTTGTTCGCGATGTCGTCATCGACCGGCTGGCCGAGAAAAATGATCCGCTCGCCGAGCAGCCGGTTGTAGACCTGGTCGCCGAGGCCACCACCGATGGAAGGCTCGCCGGCGGCGGAAGGCATCAGATTCGTCACGTATCCACCTGCTCGTCTTTACGACGGCGCCGGGCCGTCTCACGTGTTCTGCCGGGGCTTGGGGCCCCGTGTGCGCGCCGCGTCGGGCGGCTCCGGGGACTCCCCTGCCCTCGTACTCATGGACCCTAACGCGCAGGCAGGCGGGTGCCATCCCGGTTCTTCGACTGTTCGCTGTGAGCGCAGGTCGCTCCGCTGGGTTCAGCGGGTTTGGGCGGGCCGGGCATGGGGTTCCTCCGTAAGGGGTACCTGGGCGTCCGGGGCTTCGCGTTCAAGCGGGTTCCCTTCCCCGAGCCCGCCCCTTCCCGAAACAGGGGGCTGCGCCCCCAGGCCCCCCAGGGGGAGGGGGTGGATGGGTTTCGTACTTCGGGTGCGGGTCGGTTGTGGCTGGTCGCGCAGTTCCCCGCGCCCCTGAAGGGCGCGTCCCGCTCAGCCTCAGTTCCCCAGCGGCCCTGGAGGGGCGCACCCCCACGCTCCCGCAGTCGCCAACGCACGGGAGGGGTCGTGACCCCGACCCACCCACCCAGCGAATGCGACGGGCCCCGGGGCGCGTGGTCGCGTCCCGGGGCCCGTTCTACGTGGCTCAGCTGGAGTCCGAGGCTCAGGCCTCGGGCTTCTCCTCGGTGGCCTCGGCGGAGCCCTCCGCCTCGGCCGCAGCCTCGGTCTCGGACCCCGTCTCGTCCTCGTCCTCGTCGTCCAGGTCGACGATCTCGCCGTTCGTGTCCTTGACCGTCGCGGCCTCGACGACGACCGCGAGGGCCTTGCCGCGGGCGACCTCGCCGACGAGCATCGGGACCTGGCCGCCCTCGACGACCGCCTGGGCGAACTGGTCGGGGGACATGCCGGAGGAGGCCGCACGCCGCATGAGGTGCTCGGTGAGCTCCTCCTGGTTGACGTTCAGCTTCTCCTTGTTGACCAGCTCGTCGAGGACGAACTGGGTCTTGATGCCCTTGACCGCGGCCTCGCGCGTCTCGGTGTCGAACTCCTCGGCCGTCTTGCCCTGGATCTCGAGGTACTTCTCGAGGTCGAGGCCCATCTGGCCGAGCTGGTGGTGCTCGAGGTTGTGCTTACGGGTGTTGATCTCGTCCTCGAGGAGCTTCTCGGGGACGGGCACCTCGACCAGCTCCAGCAGCTTCTCCAGGACACGCTCCTGGGCCTGCGTGGCCTGGTCGTACTGCTTGGTGTTCTCGAGGCGCTGGCGGCTGTCCGCCTTCAGCTCGTCGAGCGTGTCGAACTCGGACGCGAGCTGCGCGAACTCGTCGTCCAGCTCGGGAAGCTCACGCGCGGCGACCTGGGTGACCTTGACGGTGACCTCGGCCTCCTTGCCGGCCGCCGAGCCGCCCTTGAGCTCGGAGGTGAAGGTGGCCTCGCCACCGGCCTCCAGGCCCTTCACGGCGTCGTCGATGCCGTCGAGCAGCTCGCCCGAGCCAATGGTGTAGGAGACGCCGGAGGCAACGCCGTCCTCGAGGATCTCGCCGTCGACCTTGGCCTCCAGGTCGATCGTCACGACGTCGCCGTCCTCGGCGGCCCGCTCGACCGGGGAGGTCGAGGCGAAGCGCTCACGCAGCTCGGTGACGGCCTTGTCGACGTCCTCGTCGGTGACCTCCACGGCGTCGACCTCGACCTCGATGCCGGAGTAGTCCGGGATCTCGATGGCCGGGCGGATGTCGACCTCGGCGGTGAAGTTCAGCGTCTCGCCGTCCTTCAGCTCCGTGATGTCGACCTCGGGCTGGCCGAGGACATTCAGCTCGGCGTTGTTCACGGCGTCGGTGTAGAACTTCGGAAGCGCGTCGTTGACCGCCTCCTCCAGAACCGCACCGCGACCGAACCGCTGGTCGATGACGCGCGCCGGAATCTTGCCCTTCCGGAAGCCCTTCACCGTGACCTGCTGGTTGATCTTCTTGTACGCCGCGTCGAGGCTGTCCTTGAGCTCCTCGAAGGGCACCTCGACAGTGAGCCGAACCCGGGTCGGGTTCAGGGTCTCCACGGCGCTCTTCACGGTTCGGTCTCCTTGATGGCTGACTTCTTGGGGGTTCTGCTGGCGACCTCTACCAGGTGCGGCGGGAGCCTCAGCGGATTCGCGGCCCTTTGAGAAACGTGACAGTGCAGACACACGGGCGCGCAGCTTGCATAGTAACCGCAGGCGGTACACGCCCCAAAAGGCGATCTTGCGGTCCCGGAGATCCCTGGACTGGACCCCTGTCGGGTCCGGCCGGTGGTCGGGGTGGCGGGATTTGAACCCACGGCCTTCCGCTCCCAAAGCGGACGCGCTACCAAGCTGCGCCACACCCCGTTCGGTGCGACACGTAGGGTACATGCCCGCAGGCAGTGCGGCTCCCGCATTTCACGAGCGCCCCCGGGGCACGGAACGGGGTGTGCGGCGAGGGCCCACGACCCGCTACGATGCTTCCGTGCCGCGCGTCGACTGACCTGCGGCGCACCCTGTGCGGGCGTAGCTCAATGGTAGAGCCCTAGTCTTCCAAACTAGCTACGCGGGTTCGATTCCCGTCGCCCGCTCTGACGACTCAGGGCCAGGTCAGAGGTTCGTTCCTCTGCCTGGCCCTGATCGTTTGTCCGAGGGGGGCACCACATGACGCCACAGGGAACCGTCACGGTAGAGCACATGGGTGGCTCGGCCGCAGCACAGGCTGAGGACGCGTTCAGGCTGATCTATGCCGACGTGTTCGCGGAACCGCCGTACAACGAGACCGCTGACGACGTCGCAGCCACCTTCCGGCGCTTTCGCTCCCAGACCCGCAAGCGCACTTTTCGCGCCGCCCTGGCCCGCACCGAGGACCGCGAGCCGGTCGGCATGGCATACGGCTACCCGGTCGGGCCTGACACAAGGTGGTGGGACGAACTGACCGAGCCCGTGCCCGACGACATGCGGCGCGAGGACGGGCACCGCACCTTCGGCCTCATGGAACTTGCCGTACGCGGACCCTGGCGCGGGCGGGGAGTCGCGCGGCGTCTGCACGAGGCCCTGCTCGATGGCATCGAGGCCGAACGGGTGCTGCTGAACGTCCACCCGGACAGCAAGGCAGCGTCGGCCGCCTACCAGGCGTGGGGCTACCGCAAGATCGGCGAGGCGCGCCCGTGGGAGGGTCCGGACCTCTATGACGTCATGCTGCTCGACCTGCGCACATGACGCTACGTGGCGAGCGGAGCTGGGCGCGGGCGGCGGCTCATCCCGGAACGCGGCGCGGTCGGGCCGGAGGACGCCGGGGAATGAAGACTCGGGCGGTGGGTACCCGCGTCGTCGCCAAGGGTGAGCCGAGCCGGTTCGCGAGGGCGTGGCCGCTGGTCACCGGCGTGCTCGACCCGAACCGCTCACCACGCCGAACCGTTCAACCCGCTCAGCCCGCCGCAACCGGCTCAGAACTGGATCGAGTTGATGGTCTCCGCTATCGAGTTGAGGAACCGCTGGATGTCGTCCGCCATGCCGGTCGAGGCCAGGAAGAAGCCAAAGAGCACGGCGACGATCGCCGGCCCCGGCTTGATCGATCCTCCTCGTATCAACACCACCAGGACGATCGCCAACAGCAGCACCACTGACAGCGAAATGGCCACAACTGATCACACCCTACGGTCGGTCCGCTCTCCCGGCCCGAGGGTGCATCCCCGCACACCCCCGCAGAACCATCGTGCCACCAACCAGGCCGCGGTATGCGACCCGTGAGGCATAGTCGGCCACGGTTCTCGCCGGACCTGCGCGTTCGGCCCCCGCTCCGCGCTCCCCGGCGGAGAGGAACTGCGGTGCGCGGTACGGCAATTCGAGCGGCCCCGCGCCCGGTAAATTCGAGTCGCTCGTTTCCGTGCCCACACACATGCCCACACACCTTGTTCGCAGATAATTCGAATTGTTGCGGCAGGCACATCGGTTGATCGCGGGCGGGCCACTATAAAGCCATCAAGCGGACATTTCACCAGAGTCGCCTGAGGATGTTATGCACCGTTTAGTCAGACTGAATGCGGATGTAGCGGTCGCACGCGGCATGCCGACGGGTATCCGCATCACCCTGTCGACTTCCTCAAATCCCGCGCACGCACCGGAGTTAATCGGGGGATACGCAGGAATGACACCCAGGGTTTTACGAAATCCCCTCAGCAACGCTAGGGTGCCTCAGATGTCCTACGCTGCCTCGTCCCCCGCTCGCGCAGTGAGGTCCCGGATCGTCTCACCCAGTTCCTGGTGGGAGGGTCTGTGACGAACTCGCTCCGTCCACACGGCCAACAGAGGGCGCCGCTCCCGCCGGCACAGACGCCGGCATCCGGAGTGCCGAGCCCGCGCCCCCCTCGGACCCCGCATGCGGGCACCGCTCCCGCCGGGCCGGACGCCAAGCCGGCCAAACAGCGCGACGCGTTCTTCGACAACGCCAAGTACCTGGCCATCGTGCTCGTGGCGATGGGCCACGCCTGGGAACCGCTGACCGACCACAGCCGCGCCGCCGAGGCGCTCTACATGGTCGTCTACGGCTTCCACATGCCGGCCTTCATCCTCATCTCCGGCTACTTCTCGCGCAGCTTCGACATGCGTGCCGACCGGCTCCAGCGACTCGTGACCGGCGTAGCCGTGCCGTACGTCCTCTTCGAAGTCGCGTACTCGCTGTTCAAGAAGACCGCGGACGACGACCCGAGCCATCCGATCAGCCTGCTCGACCCCTGGTACCTCACCTGGTTCCTGGTCGCGCTGTTCGTGTGGCGGCTGACGACCCCGCTGTGGAAGGTCGTGCGCTGGCCCGTACCGCTGGCGCTTGCCGTCGCGGTCCTGGCCTCCGTCTCGCCCGACATCGGCGACGATCTGGACCTGCAGCGTGTCCTGCAGTTCCTCCCGTTCTTCGTCGTGGGCCTGTGCATGAAGCCCGAGCACTTCCAGCTGATGCGGCGCCGCGAGGTCCGTATCCTCTCGGTGCCGGTCTTCATGGCCGCGCTGCTCGTGGCGTACTGGGCGGCACCGCGGATGAGCTCCGCGTGGTTCTACCACCGCGACAGCGCCCAGGAGTTGGGCGTTCAGTGGTGGGCCGGTGTCGTGATGACGCTGGCGCTCTTCGGCTGCTCGATGGTCCTCACCGCCTGCTTCTTCGCCTGGGTACCGCGCCGCAAGATGTGGTTCACGGTGCTCGGCGCGGGCACGCTCTACGGCTATCTGCTGCACGGCTTCCTCGCCAAGGGCTCCCGCTTCTGGGGCTGGTACGACGACTACACATGGCTGTACAAGCCGCTCGGTGAGATCTTCGTCAGCCTGGTCGCCGCCGCCGTGATCACCGCGCTGTGCACCCCGCCCGTCCAGCGCGCCTTCCGTTTCGCGATGGAGCCGAAGATGGAGTGGGCGTTCAAGCGGGACGCCGCCGAACTGGCCCGCTCACGGTCCAGGTCCACGTCTTAGGGCACCAGGAATCAGGCGCCAGGCCAGGCGCTTTCGGCCGGCGGCCGCCTGACCACGGCCTCTCAGTCGAGGCCCAGCAGTTCGCGCATGCGCGTGTACTTCCGGGTCAGCCGGGACCGCGTGGGCCCGTCCAGGACCGCCAGCCTGGACGGGTCCGCGTTGTGCGCCAGGTCGGACTCCTTCACCAGCAGGGCTCCCTCGGTGGCCAGGATGCGTTCGGCGTACGCCTCCTGGGACTCACCCGCCCGCTTGGTGAGGGCCAGGACGATGTCCTTCGTACGCCGCGTCAGCGCGGCCTCGTGCAGCAGCCACTCCTCGGACACGGCGTCGTCCTCCACGGCGTCGTGCAGCCACGCGGCGGCGACCTGCTCGTCGTCACCGCCACGGGCGCGAACTCCCTCCGCCACGGCCTGGAGGTGCTCGGCATAGGGCCGGCCCGCCTTGTCGGTCTGGGCGGCGTGTGCGTTACGGGCCAGGGCTTCGACCTCGTTGAGGGTCAGCAACTCGCTCTTGGCCACTCGCGGTGCGTTGTCGGTCATGCGTCGAGTGTGCCTCGTAGCGCCGACCGGGCCGGAACCGTCGCCGCCGTCACGCCGAGCACCACCACGGCCGCCACGAACGAGCCGTACACCAACGGGGGAACGTAGGGCGCCTGGCCGGTCAGCCCCTCCATCATCGGAACGAGCGTGGCGAGCGCGATGCCCGTGCCGAGGACGATGCCCGCGAGCGCCACGAGCAGGGCCTCCCAGTGGACCATGCGCAGCACCTGGCGGCGCGTGGAGCCGATGAGCCGCAGCGTGCCCAGCTCACGGCGGCGGTCGAGGACCGTCATCACCAGCGTGTTGGCGGCGGCGACGGCCGCGAAGCCGCCGAGGACCGCCGCCATGGTGGTGTTCGCCCAGGCGTTCAGCTCACGGTCGAGGGACTGTGCGGTGGTGTAGTCGCCGCGGTCCAGGACCGTGCCGAGCTTCGCCAGGTCGGCGACGCTGCCGCCCTTCGCCCAGATCTCCGTGGCGAAGGGGGAGCTGACGTGGGTCGCCAGGTCGGCGTGGCTCAGGGTGACTTGGGACAGTCCCATGCCGCGGGCGTACGTCGCCACGATCCTCGAAGTCGCCTTCGTGCCGTCGGGCAGGCGCAGGTCGAGGCGGTCCCCCACGCCGACTCCGGCGGAGCGGGCGAGCGAGGCGTCGAGCGCGGCCTCGCCCCGCTTCAGGGACAGCGCGCCCTTGCCGACCTCCAGGTCCTGCACGCGGGCCAGGTCCCGCGCCGAGCCCATGACGCCCTGTGTGGAGGCGGAGTTCAGTACCCCACCTGCCGGGACCAGGACCTCGGTCTTCAGCAGGCCCACGGCGGCGGTGACGTCGGGGGTGCGGGCGGCCTGCCGTACGGCGTCGGGGGTGAGGCCCGCGTCCGACGTCACGATGTGGTCGGCCATGATGCCGGCCCGCTGCTGCTCCCGCGTGGCCCGCTCCTCGCTGGTGTGCATGAAGACGAGCACCGAGGAGAACGCCATCGCCAGGACGATCGGGGTGATCGCGGAGGCCAGACGACGGGCGTTGGTCCGGGAGTTGGCGGCGGCCAGCGCGGCGGAGATGCCCGCGCCGCGCAGCGGAAGCCCGAACAGGGCGGCGCAGGCGCGGGCGACCAGCGGGCCGAGCAGGGCCACGGCCAGCATGAAGAGCACGACGATGCCCAGCGCGGCGTTGACCGCGTCCTCGCCGGTCAGCGAGGCGGCGAAGCCGGCGCAGACGAAGCCGCCGACGGCTGCCGCGATCCCCAGCGGCGTACGGATCCAGCCGGGCCTCAGCCGCTCCACGGCCGCCTCGGTGAGCGCCTGCCCCGGCTTGATCCGCGCCGGGCGGCGGGCCGCCATGTACCCGGCGAGCAGGGCGGTGCCGAGCACAGCGCCGACCGCCGAGAGCAGCGGGATGTACGAGACGGACAGCTCCACGGGCTCCGGGATCGCGCCCTTGTCCTTGAGCTGCTCGAACCACCAACGGGCCAGGGCGATTCCGGGCACACAGCCGGCCAGGCCCGCGAGGGGCGCGAGGAGCAGCGCCTCGGTGGCGATGGAACGGCGGATCTGACGCGGAGTCGTACCGATGGCGCGCAGCAGGGCGAACTCACGGGCACGCTGGGCGACCGACAGCGCCACCGTCCCGGCCGCGGTGAACACGGCCACCATCGCCGCGACACCGCCGAAGGAGCCGCCGAGCCCTGCGAGGACCTCCTTGGCCTCGGCGAGGGAAGGGTCCTCGGCGGTGCCGCGATCGTCACCGATGTGGACCTCGGCACGGCCACCGAGGGCCTGTGCCACCTGGGACTTGAGGGCTTCGGCCGTCACTGAGTCCTTCGGCAGGACGGCGATCGCGTCGATGCGCCCCGGGTGACCGCAGACGCGTACGGCTTCGGAGTCGGCGAACCAGAAGGTGTCCTGCCCGGCCCTGGCCTGTTTGCCTTCCTTCGCGATGCCGGAGACGCGGAAGGTGCGGGGGCCGTCGGCCGTGGTGAGGGTGATGTGCTCGCCGACCGTGCCGGACGTGCGGACGACTTCGCCTTCGCCGGGCGCCCGGCCCGCCGTCAGCCGCTCGCCGGTGAACGACGTGGAGCCCCAGCCGTGGGCGGTGGCCGGCGCGCCGGAGCCCGTCCGGACCTGGAAGGTCACGTCGGCGACCGCCTTGCGCGCACCGGTCACGGAACCGGCCTTCGCCACCAGGGAGTCGTCCAGCCAGGCCTTGTCCGGAACCGGCACGGCCTCGTCCTCGCGGCTGTCGCCGTGGCCGGTGACGCGGTGGGCACGCTGGTCGGCGGCGGCCACCACGGGAGCGTCGGCGTAACGGACCGGCGGAACGGACGCGCGTATGCCCGTCTCCAGGAGGATGCCGCAGGCCGACACGATCAGGGCTGCCATCGCCAGGGCGATGAACGTCCCCACGAAGGCCGCGGGTTTGAAGCGGACGGCGGCACGGGCCAGACCGTTGGGCACGAACATCAGGCGACCGCTCGCACGTCCGTCATGCGGGCGGCGATCCGCTCGGCCGAGGCGCCCTCCACATGGTCGACGATCGAGCCGTCGGCGAGGAAGAGGACACGGTCGGCCCAGGCCGCGGCCGTCGGGTCATGCGTGACCATGACGACGGTGGCCCCCAGCTGGTCGACGGCCTGACGGAGCAGAGCGAGGACCTCGCCGGCCGTGCGTGTGTCGAGCGCGCCGGTCGGCTCGTCCGCGAAGACGACATCCGGGCGGGTGACCAGGGCGCGGGCGATCGCGACGCGCTGCTGCTGTCCGCCGGAGAGCTGACCGGGGCGACGGCGGGCCAGTCCGTCGAGGCCGACCTGGGCGAGGACCTCGGCCGCGCGGCGCCGGTCGGGGCGGTGGCCCGCGAGGCGCATCGGCAGAACGACGTTCTGCTCGACGGTCAGCGACGGCAGCAGGTTGAACGCCTGGAAGACGAAGCCCAGGCGCGAACGGCGCAGCGCCGTCAGCTTGTTCTCGCTCATGCCGGTGATCTCCGTGCCACCGAGCCGCACGGTTCCCCCGCTCGGCCGGTCGAGTCCGGCCGCGCACTGCAGGAACGTGGACTTGCCGGAGCCGGAGGGCCCCATCACGGCGGTGAAGCTGCCGCGTACAAGGGTGAGGTCGACTCCGCGCAGGGCGTGTACGGCGGAGCCGCCGCGGCCGTACTGCCGTCGTACGCCACGCAGTTCGACGGCCCAGTCCGCCGCGAGGGCCGTACCGTTCTGGACGTTCTGTGCGGTCCTCTTGCGCAGGCCCATGGCCGGGTCCGTCCTTCCGTCGCGTCCAGCGGTGCTGATGCTCCGAAACTACGGATCCGGGACCTGCGGCCACCATGCGGCCGACCGCCGACTTGGGGGTAGGGAGAACCCCACCCCACGCGCCCACCGGCGGTCACTCGGCGGCGGCCGTCACCGGGTGACCGGCCCCACCACGCCCTCTCGGCAGATCAGCAGCAGCGCCCGGTCGTCGTTCACGTCTCGCGCGACCGCCTCGATGAGGTGCCAGGCGGCGCCGTGGAAGCCGCCGGCCACATAGCGGTCGGCTTCGCCGGTGAGGCGGTCCATGCCCTCGACGATGTCGCGGTCGGAGGTTTCGACGAGGCCGTCGGTGAACAGCATCAGGACGTCGCCGGGGCGCAGGGAGCCCTTCACCGGGTCGAACTGGGCACCGTCGTAGACACCGAGCAAAGGGCCCTCGGCGGTCTTCTCCTCCCAGCGGCCGTTCCCCGCGCTGAGTTGGAGCCCCGGAGGGTGGCCTGCCGAGTAGAGCTCGTAGTCGCCCGAGTCCAGGTCCAGGACGAGGTGGATCGACGTCGCGAAACCCTCGTCCCAGTCCTGGCGGAGCAGGTAACCGTTGGCAGCGGGAAGGAAGGCATGAGGGGGCAGGGAGCCCAACAGGCCACCGAAGGCCCCCGACAGCAGCAGCGCACGCGACCCCGCGTCCATGCCCTTGCCCGAGACGTCCGTCAGGACGACCTCCAGCGTGCGGCCCCCGTTCGTACGAGCCGCGACGACGAAGTCACCCGAGAACGACTGACCCCCCGCCGGCCGCAGCGCCATCTCCCGGTGCCACCCCGTGGGCAGCTTCGGCAACTTGCTCTGGACGCGGATCCGTTCGCGCAGGTCGAAGAGCATGGTCCCGCCGCGCCGCCACGGCACACCGACCCGGCTGCGGAACTGCGCGATGAGCAGGCCGAAGAAGCCGCAGGCCGCGACCACGAGGACGATCCCAGGTGTCACCCTGGACGGGCCCTCGGTGTACGGGCCGAGCTTCACGGACTCGACGATCAGAGCGGTTGCCGCGGCGGCGTACAGGCCGAGCAGGCTGGCGGGGCGCAGCAGGAGCCCGCCCGCGACGATCGGGAGGACGAGGGCGGCCGGTGAAGCCCACACGGAGTTGGCGAGTGTGACGGCCGTGATGACGGGAATGGTCAGCAGCAGACCGGCCAGTGCGACCCAGTCCGAGCCGTCCCCGCGGAAGTAGTCGACGGCGGATCTGCGCAGCCCTGTGCGGACCCGGTGAGCCTGCTTGTTCAACCGGGCCGTGAACGTGTCGGCTTCCGCGCGCCGCTCTCGTCCTGCTGCCATTGTTCGGGACCCTATCCATCGGACCAGGTGCTTGGCACGGGAGGTCCTACTTGTCCCCCGTCCGAGGACCGAAGTCACAGAAATGTCCGACCCCCGAGGATCGCACGGCCGGACCGGTCGGACCGACCAGTGCCGGAAGAAATCCACTCGCTCATCCCGGATTGCCCTGGTAGGCATGGCATATGACGACTGACTTGCGCGTGCTGAGTCCGGACGACTGGGACAAGTGGTACAGAACGCTGATGCTCGCGTTCGGTGGCGCCGAGGAGTCGGCCGAGGAGCGGGACCTGTGGAACGGTCTCACGGAGTTCGACCGCTCGATCGGCGTCTGGGACGGCGACGCGTGCGTGGGCACGGCGGGGGCGTTCAGCTTCCGGGTGACGGTGCCGGGCGGTGCGCTCGTTCCGGCGGCCGGCATCACGATGGTGAGCGTCGCCGCGACACACCGTCGCCGCGGGGTGCTGACGTCGATGATGCGGCGCCAGTTGGACGACGTGCGGTCCTGGGGCGAGCCGCTGGCCGTACTGACGGCCTCCGAGCCGATGATCTACGGCCGGTTCGGCTACGAGAACGCGACACAGCAGCTGCGCGCCGAGATCGACACGGCGCGGGTACGGCTGACGGTGCCGCCGGGCACGGACGACGTACGGCTGCGGCTCGCCGAGCCGGGCGCCGACGCCGTACGCGACGCCTGCGAGGCCGTGTACGCGCGTCAGGTGGCGACCCGGCCCGGGATGCTGGCGCGGCGGCCCGGCTGGGAGCGACTGCCGGTGCTCGACCCGGAGAGCGAGCGCAAGGGCACCTCGCCGTTGCAGTGCGTGCTCGCGGAGCGGGACGTCGCCGGTGAGGAGCGCGGTGAAGTGGCCGGTTACGCCCGGTACTTCATCAGGCCGGAGTGGGACACGGCAGGGCCCAAGGGCACGATCGAGCTGCGTGATCTGGAGGCGGTGGATCCGGCGGCGTACGCGGCGTTGTGGCGGTTCCTGTTCGACATCGATCTGACGTCGACGCTCAAGACGCACAACCGGCCCGTCGACGACGCCTGGCAGCACCTCGTCTCCGACATCCGGCGGTGCGGGCCGGCACTGCGGGATTCGTTGTACGTGCGGCTCGTCGACGTCGGAGCGGCGCTCGAGGCGCGGACGTATCACACGCCCGTGGACGTCGTGTTCGAGGTCGAAGACACGTTCTGCCCCTGGAACGAGGGACGTTGGCGGCTCACCGGTGACGCGAAGGGGGCGTCCTGCCGGAGGACCACGGACGCGGCGGATCTCGCGCTGTCCGTACGGGAGTTGGGGGCGGCCTATCTCGGCGGCGTGTCCCTGACCTCATTGGCCGCCGCGGGGCGGGTGCGGGAGGTGCGCCAGGGCGCGCTCGCCGAGGCCTCGACCGGCTTCTCCTCCGTCGTGGCTCCCTGGCTGCCGCACGGTTTCTAGGGCCTGTCCGGCAGTTTCATACCTAGGGCCTGTCCGGCGGATGGCCCTGGGCGCGCCCGGGGCCGTTCCCCGTTTTCTGGCAGACCGGGCACCAGAAGAGGTTGCGGGCGGCGAGATCGGCGGTGCGGATCTCGCCGCCACAGATGTGGCAGGGCAGGTTGGCCCTGCGGTACACGTAGACCTCGCCGCCGTGGTCGTCTCTGCGCGGCGGGCGGCCCATCGCGTCCGGTTCGTGTTCCGGGCGGACCGTGTCGATCCGATTGTTGCGGACGCCCTCGCGCATGAGCGCCACGAGGTCCGTCCACATCGCGTCCCACTCGGTTCGGGTGATGTCCTTTCCTGCCCGGTACGGGTCGATGCCGTGCCGGAAGAGGACCTCCGCGCGGTAGACGTTGCCCACGCCCGCGATGACCTTCTGGTCCATCAGGAGGGCGGCGATGGTGGTGCGGCTGCGGGAGACGCGGGTGTACGCCCACGCCGGCTCGGCGTCCTCGCGCAGGGGATCCGGGCCGAGGCGGTCGTGTATCGCCTGTTTCTCGGTGTCGGTGATCAGGGCGCAGGTGGTGGGGCCGCGGAGGTCGACGTACGCGCTGTCGTGGGCGAGGCGGAGGCGGACCGTGTCGGTGGGTGGGGGTGTGGGGGCGCCGCCGAAGGTGACCTTGCCGAAGAGGCCGAGGTGGATGTGGGTCCAGTCCTCGCGCTCGAACCGCAGGAAGAGGTGCTTGCCGTGCGCCTCGGCGGTGGTCAGTGCTGTGCCGTTCAGGAGGGCGGCGGCGTCGGAGAACTTGCCCTGGGGGCTGGTGACGTGTGCCTTCCGGCCACCGAATCGGGCGAGGTAGTCCTCGGCCAGCCGGTGAATGGTGTGCCCTTCGGGCACGGGTGCCTCCTGGTCTTGCTGTTCACGCTGTTCACGCTGTTCGAAACCGGGGGCTGTGCCCCAGACCCTCCATCGGCCTGACGGCCTCGTCCTCGAACGCCGGACGGGCTGAAGATCAGCCCCTCCGGCGGAGAAAAGCGCCCTACGGCTGCGGGTGGTGGGCCGGGATCTCCGGCAGCGTCCCCGTCGTCTCGTACGCCGACAGCATGTCGATGCGACGGATGTGCCGCTCGTCGCCCGAGAACGGCGTGTTGAGGAACGTCTCGACGAACTTGGTCGCCTCGTCCTGGGTGTGCATACGCGCACCGACCGCGACGACGTTCGCGTCGTTGTGCTCCCGCCCCAGCGACGCGGTCTCCTCGCTCCAGGCGAGCGCGGCCCGAACCCCGGCCACCTTGTTCGCCGCGATCTGCTCCCCGTTCCCGGAGCCCCCGATCACGATGCCGAGAGAGCCCGGGTCGGCCGCGGTGCGCTCCGCGGCGCGGAGGCAGAACGGCGGGTAGTCGTCCTGGGCGTCGTAGATGAGAGGCCCGCAGTCGACGGGCTCGTGGCCGGCGGCCTTGAGCCACTCGACGAGGTGGTTCTTGAGTTCGAAACCGGCATGATCGGAGCCGAGGTACACGCGCATGGTCCGAGTGTGACACGCCTGTTTCGGATCGACCGCGCGGGGTCGGGCGGCGCTGCACAACCTCAAGAAAACCTCAAGTAACGATCCGGATTCGAAGGTTCAATAATCCATTCACCTGGGATTCACTGGACCGGCTCGTTCCCACTCCCCCNCCGGATTCGAAGGTTCAATAATCCATTCACCTGGGATTCACTGGACCGGCTCGTTCCCACTCCCCCCACTCCACCCCCACCCCCACTACCTCCACACGCTCCCCCGCACCCCCCTGTGCAAAGGAACCCCCATGACCTCGCAGCCGACCATGACCAAGGCCGGAAGCGGCCCAGGAGGCACTGGAGAATCCGGCGACGGCCTCCAGGCAGGGCTCAAGAACCGTCACCTCTCGATGATCGCGATCGGCGGTGTCATCGGTGCCGGTCTCTTCGTCGGGTCAAGCTCCGGCATCGCCACCGCCGGCCCCGGCATCCTCCTGTCGTACGCCCTCGTCGGCACGATGGTCGTCCTCGTGATGCGGATGCTCGGCGAGATGTCCGCCGCCAACCCGACCTCGGGCTCGTTCTCCGCGCACGCGGACCGCGCGCTCGGCCGCTGGGCCGGCTTCTCGATCGGCTGGCTGTACTGGTTCTTCTGGGTCGTCGTGCTGGCGATCGAGGCGACCGCGGGCGCGGTCATCCTGGAAAGCTGGGTCCCGGCCGTACCGCAGTGGGGCTGGGCCCTGATCGTGATGCTCGTGCTCACCGCCACCAACCTCGGCTCGGTCGGCTCGTACGGCGAGTTCGAGTTCTGGTTCGCGGGCATCAAGGTCGTCGCGATCGCCGCGTTCATCGTCATCGGCGGGCTCGCGGTCTTCGGCCTGCTGCCGGGGGTCGACAGCGACACGGCGGGGCTCGGCAATCTGACCGACCACGGCGGTTTCCTGCCCAACGGACCCGGCGCGATCCTCACCGGCATCCTGCTGGTCGTCTTCTCCTTCATGGGCAGCGAGATCGCCACCCTCGCGGCGGGCGAGTCGGAGGACCCGCAGCGCGCGGTCACCAAGTCCACCAACAGCGTCATCTGGCGGATCGGCGTCTTCTACCTCGGCTCGATCTTCGTCGTCGTCACGCTGCTGCCCTGGGACAGCGACGCGATCCAGAAGGACGGCTCGTACGTCGCCGCCCTCAACTCGCTCGGCATCCCGAACGCCGGCGAGATCATGAAGTTCATCGTGCTGACGTCCGTGCTGTCCTGTCTCAACTCCGGCCTCTACACGGCCTCCCGCATGGCGTTCTCGCTCGGCCGGCGCGGTGACGCGCCGAAGGCGTTCGCCCGCACCACGGAGCGTGGTGTCCCGTTGACGGCGATCCTCGCGTCCGTCGCGTTCGGCTTCGTCGCGGTCTTCTTCAACTACGAGTTCCCCGACTCGGTCTTCCTCTTCCTGGTCAACTCCTCCGGTGCCGTCGCCCTGTTCGTCTGGCTGGTGATCTGCGCCTCGCAGCTGCGCATGCGGAAGATCATCGAGCGTGAGACGCCGGAGAAGCTGGTCGTACGGATGTGGCTGTACCCGTATCTGACGTACGCGACGATGGCCCTGATCGTGTTCGTACTCGGCTACATGCTCACCGACACCGAACACGACGGCCGCAAGACGGTACTGCTCTCGCTCCTGGTGGCGGCGATCGTCGTCGGCCTCGCACTGGTGCTGGAGAAGGTCCGGCGCGGCAAGGAGCGGCAGGGCGCCGAAGTCTGACACCCCGCAGTCCGACCCCCGCCTCTGGCGGACACCTTCGAAGGCCTTCTGTACGCCTTCTGTACGACGCCTCCGCGGCCTCACCGCGGGGGCGTCGTGTCCGGCGAGGCCGGCGGCCGCGAGGTGCCGGCGACCGTGGGCTGCGGGCTGACGTCGGGCAACTTCGTCTCACCGCCGGGACGGATCGCCGTGATGATCATGACGATGCCCACGGCGGCGGCGACCACCAGGACCAGAACGGTGAGCAGCCGCGGAAGCCAGTCGGGTGCCCCGCTCTCCTCCGCCTCCCTCTCCCTCTCGCCCTCCGCCTCCCTCTCGCTCTCCGCCTCCCTCTCGCTCTCCGCTTCCCTCTCCCCCTCCGGCGCCACCTCGCCTTCGAGCACCCGTTCCAGAACCCGCGCCGTCTCGCCCGCGTCCGGCCGAGCCGCCGGGTCCCGGGCCAGCAGCCCACGCAGCAGCGGGGTCAACGGCTCGTCCTCGGGCGGCAGTTGAGGTTCCTCGTACATCGCCGCGTGCAGGGTGGCGAGCGTCGAGGCGCGCTGGAAGGGAGAGCGCCCGGTCAGGGCGGTGCAGAGCGTGGCGCCGAGTGACCACAGGTCGGAGGGCGGGCCCTGTGGGCGGCCGCTGATACGTTCCGGCGGGATGTACTCCGGGGAGCCGACGATGACCCCGGCGGCGGTCAGCCCCTGGGCGTCCTGGAGCGCGGCGATCCCGAAGTCGGTGAGGACGACCCGGCCTCCCGGCCCCAGCAGGACGTTGCCGGGTTTGATGTCGCGGTGCAGCACCCCGGCCGCGTGCACCCGGCGCAGCGCCTCGACGAGCGCGAGTCCGACGCGGGCGGTCTCGGGTACGTCGAGCGGGCCGTGGTCGACGAGGGTCCGGGCCAGCGAGGGAGCCTCGACCAGTTCCATGACGATCCAGAGCCGGTCGGCCTCTTCGGCCACGTCGTAGACACGTACGACATTGGGGTGGTCGATCCGCGCGCTCGCCCGGGCCTCGCGCAGCACGCGCTCGCGGCGGACCGCCGGCTCCTCGGTGCCGGTGACGTCGAGCCGGAGTTCCTTCACGGCGACCGGACGGTCGAGCAGCTCGTCGGTCGCGCGCCAGACGCGGCCCATGCCGCCCTGCCCGATGAGTTCGAGGAGCCGGTACCGGTCCACGACACACACCATGCGAACCCACCCCCAACCTCCTTCCATGACAGCACAGTTCGTGGTGATGGCACGAGATCGGAAGGCGCGGGAGGAAAGCGGCGGAAAAGCTGACGGCATGTGTCAGGTTATGGAGGCAGTGTGGGACGCGGCAGCCCGCGCAGGCCGACGGATGCGAGGGACGATGCGATGGACGGAGGGCTCACGTGAGCTTGCAGGACCTGAGTGCGGACCGCCTGGTGTTCCGGCCCGGTGACGACGGGTACGAGGAGGAGACGGCCGGGTTCCAGACCGGTTTCGCGCAGCGGCCCGCCGTGGTCTTCGCCGCGTCCTCGGCGGACGATGTGCGGGCGGCCGTGGCGTACGCGGCGGCCGAGGGGCTGCCCGTCGGGGTGCAGGCCACCGGGCACGGGTTGCCGGGCTCCACCGAGGGCGGCGTACTGATCACCACGAAGCGGATGGACCGGGTGACCGTCGACGCCGGGGCGCGTACGGTGCGCGTGCGGGCCGGTGTCCGCTGGGGCCAGGTCGTCGCGGCCGCCGAGCCGTACGGGCTCGCTCCCCTCAACGGCTCCGCGCCCGGCGTGGGTGCCGTCTCTTACACACTGGGCGGTGGACTCGGCATCCTGGCGAGGGAGTTCGGATACGCGGCCGACCATGCCCGCTCGCTGGAGGTGGTCACGGCGGACGGACGACTGCGGCAGGTGCCCCCCGGCTCCGACCTCTTCTGGGGCCTGCTCGGCGGCGGCGCGAACCTCGGTGTGGTGACGGAGCTGGAGATCGGCCTCGTACCGGTGGCCCGGCTGTACGGCGGATCGCTCGCGTTCGACGGGCGTGAGGTGGACCCGGCGGCGGTGCTGCGCGCGTACGAGCGCTGGACGCGGACCGTCCCGGACGGCCTGACCTCGTCGTACGCGGCCGTCCCCTATCCGGACATCCCCGCGATGCCGCCGCACCTGCGCGGCCGGTACGTCATCTCCGTGCGGGTCGCCCACACCGGCAGCGACGGTGATCAACTCGTCGCTCCCCTGCGCGAGATCGGCCCGGTCCTGTCCGACTCGCTGCGTGAGATGCCGTACGCCGAGAGCCACACCATCCACTCCGACCCGGACTTCCCGCACGCCTACTACGGAGACAGCGCGGTGCTGAGCGAGCTGGACGTCGAGGCGGCGGGTGAACTCCTGTCCCTCACCGGTCCGGACGCGCCCTCGATGTACGTCGTCCAGATCAACCACCTCGGCGGGGCGCTCGCCAAGGAGCAGCCGAACGCGGTGCCGCACCGCGAGGGCCGTTTCCTCGTACGGGTCCTCGGCGCCGTCGACGACTCCGCGCGGGCGCGGCTGCACAAGGCCCTCGCGACGGTGGAGCCGTGGACGACCGGACGCGCGCTGAACTTCGCCTTCGGGGCGGGCGAGCGTACGCAGGGGCTGTACGACCCCGACACGCACAAGAGGCTCGCCGGTCTGAAGTCGGCGTACGACCCGGCGAACCTCTTCCGCGGGAACTACGGCATCGGTGGCCGCCAGGTCACCGCTTGACGAGCTTCCAGGCGGTGGGCAACAGGCCCATCGCCAGGGCCGCCTTCAGGGCGTCGCCGATCAGGAACGGGGTGAACCCGGCGGCAACGGCCTCCGTGGGGCTCAGTTCCGTGGCGGCGGAGAGGTAGGGGACGCCGATCGCGTAGATGACCGCCTCGCCGAGCAGCATCGTGCCGGCCATGCGCAGAACCGTGCGGTCGGCGCCTCGGCGGGCCAGGGCGCCGACGACGGTGGCGGCCAGCATCATGCCGATGATGTAACCGAAGGTCGGGGACACGCCGTAGCTGCCCTCCGCGAACCAGGGGACGCCCGCCAGGCCGACGAGCGCGTACACGGCGAGCGAGAGGAAGCCGCGGCCGGCCCCGAGCGCGGTGCCGACGAGCAGGGCCGCGAAGGTCTGCCCGGTCACCGGCACCGGCGAGCCCGGCACGGGCACGGCGAGCTGCGCGGCGAACCCGGTGAGCGCGGCGCCGCCGGCCACGAGCACGATGTCGCGGACGCGCGACGCGGGCAGCAGGTCGGCGAGTACCTCACGGGGGACGGAGCCGGTGTGGTACGGGTCGGCAGCGGTGCTCATGAGGACTCCGGCGGTGTGCGCGGGCGGCTGGACAGGGTGACGCTATCCCAGACGGCTGAACCGATCACCGGCAGCGGCCGACAAAGCAGGGATCGCGCGCATGGTGCGCTCCATACAAAGCGCCCCCAGTACACCCACGGCGAAGTGAACCTGGTCACTCAGTTGTGGCCGTTTTGCGTGGAGGGCGACCGCATCGGAGACTGTGGGATCTCGCCAAACCGCGAGTCCCGCACCGTCTCACGTAATGGACAAGCCGCGCTCATGTCCCGCACCAACGCCGACGCCGCACCCGACACACTCACCGCGGAGGCTTCCCTCTCCCCCGGCCTGAAACAGCGTCACTTGTCGATGATCGCCCTCGGCGGTGTCATCGGCGCCGGGCTCTTCGTGGGCTCGGGCGCGGGCATCGCCGCCGCGGGCCCGTCGATCGTGATCGCGTATGCCGTCTCCGGGCTGCTCGTCATGCTGGTGATGCGCATGCTCGGCGAGATGTCCGCCGCGTATCCGTCGTCGGGTTCCTTCTCGGCGCATGCCGAGCGGGCGATCGGGCCGTGGGCGGGCTTCACCGCCGGCTGGTCCTTCTGGGTCCTGCTCTGCACGGCCGTCGGTCTGGAGGGCATCGGCGCCGCGAAGATCGTCACCGGATGGCTGCCGGGCACGCCGGAGTGGGCCTGGGTGGCGCTGTTCATGGTCGTCTTCTGCGCCACGAACCTCGCGGCCGTGCGGAACTTCGGCGAGTTCGAGTTCTGGTTCGCCGCGCTGAAGGTCGGCGCGATCACGCTGTTCCTGGTGCTGGGCCTGCTGGCCATCGCCGGTGTCCTGCCCGGCTCGGACTCCCCCGGCCTGACCAACCTCACCGGCGAGGGAGGCTTCCTGCCGAACGGCAGCGAGGGGCTCGTCATCGGCCTGCTGGCGTCCGTTTTCGCGTACGGCGGTCTGGAGACCGTGACGATCGCGGCGGCCGAGTCGAAGAACCCGGTCCAGGGCGTGGCGAGCGCCGTACGCACCGCTATGTGGCGCATCGCGCTGTTCTACATCGGCTCGATGGCGGTCATCGTCACGCTCGTCCCGTGGAACTCGAAGGCGGTTGTCGAGCAGGGCCCGTACGTCGCCGCCCTGGACCATCTGGGCATCCCGGGCGCGGGCCAGTTGATGAACGTGGTCGTCCTCGTCGCGCTGCTCTCGGCGATGAACGCCAACATCTACGGCTCCTCGCGCATCGCGTACTCACTCGTGGAGCGCGGCCAGGGCCCGAAGGCGCTCGGCCGGGTGTCGAGCGGTGTCCCGCGCGTCGCGGTGCTCGCCTCGTCCGTCTTCGGCTTCGTCTGCGTCCTGCTGAGCTACTGGCGTCCGGACGACGTCTTCCCGTGGCTGCTGAACATGATCGGCGCGGTGATCCTGGTCGTCTGGATCTTCATCGCGGCCGCGCAGCTGCGCCTGCGCAGCCGCCTGGACCGGGAGGCGCCTCAGAAGCTGGTCGTACGGATGTGGGCGTTCCCCGTGCTGACGTGGGTGGCGCTGGCGGGCATGGTCGCGATCTTCATCCTGATGGCACGGCAGCCGGACACACGGGTGCAGTTGTACTCGACCGGTGCCATGACGCTGTTCCTGGCGGCCGTCGGTTACGCCTGGCAGAGGGCGCGCGCCAAGAGCTGACGCACCACGTCACGCCCACCGACCACTGAAGGGCCCTCGCGCGGAGGACGGTTTCGCGCAAGGGCCCTTTTTGCGCGCCCGACTTCGCATGTCCAGCGCACCCCTCCACTCTCTTGCTGTTAGTCTGCAGTTGCAAGCTACTTGCAATAAGAGGTCGGAGGAGACCTGGCATGGCTGTCTACACGCTTCCTGAACTGCCGTACGACTACTCCGCGCTGGCGCCCGTGATCAGCCCCGAGATCATCGAGCTGCACCACGACAAGCACCACGCGGCGTATGTGAAGGGGGCGAACGACACCCTGGAGCAGCTCGCGGAGGCGCGCGACAAGGAGTCGTGGGGCTCGGTCAACGGGCTGGAGAAGAACCTGGCCTTTCACCTGTCCGGCCACATCCTGCACAGCATCTACTGGCAGAACATGACCGGCGAGGGCGGCGGCGAGCCGCTCGCCGTGGACGGTGTGGGCGAGCTCGCCGACGCGATCGACGAGTCCTTCGGCTCCTTCGCCGGGTTCAAGGCCCAGCTGACCAAGGCCTCCGCGACCACCCAGGGCTCCGGCTGGGGCGTCCTCGCGTACGAGCCGCTCAGCGGGCGCCTCGTCGTGGAGCAGATCTACGACCACCAGGGCAACGTCGGTCAGGGCTCCACCCCGATCCTGGTCTTCGATGCCTGGGAGCACGCCTTCTACCTGCAGTACAAGAACCAGAAGGTCGACTTCATCGAGGCGATGTGGCAGGTCGTCAACTGGCAGGACGTGGCGCGGCGTTACGCGGCCGCCAAGTCCCGCACGGATGTGCTTCTGCTGGCTCCCTGAGACGAGCCGCCCCGATGCGCCCCGCCTCGTGATCGTCTTCTCACCTTTCACGCCGGCGGGCGGAATGAAGGAAAACCCCCGCGAGGACGTGACTCGCGGGGGTTTTCCACGTCGCGGGGGTCTTGCGCACGCGAGCTCGCGGCGGGGGCTTCCGCAAGCGGGGGTGGGGTTCTCCGCACCTCCGCCGTCCACCGATCAGTGGACGGCAAGTTCAACCGAGCACCTCTGCCGAGCAACTGCCCTGCTCGGCAAGGCTTTTGGGCATGAACTCACTCACTGTGCGCATGGCTCGCTGGAGTGCGCTGCACCCCTGGCGGGCGATCATCGGCTGGCTGGTGTTCGTGGCGCTGTGTCTGGCGGTCGGCAGCGCCGTCGGGCTCAACAGCGCGAAGACCGCGGACTACCGGGTCGGCGAGGCCGGCCGCGCCGAGGCGATGGCCGCCGAGGGAAACCTGGAGCGCAGGTCCACGGAGCAGGTGCTGATCTCCGCCCGCTCCGATGCCGGTCTCGACCGCGGAGCCGCCGAAGTCTCCGCGAGGGCCGCCGCCAGGGACCTGACCGTCCGGATGGAGCGCCTGCCCGAGGTGGCGGGGGTGGCCGACCCGCTGCTGTCCGAGGACAGCCGGATCCTCATGGTCGAGGTGGCCCTGAAGGGCGAGGAGCGGGACGCGAAGGACAAGGTCGACGCGCTGCTCGCGCAGACCGAGGCCGTACGGAAGGCGAACCCCGAGCTGCTGCTGGAGGAGACCGGAAGTCCCTCCATCAGCAAGGGAGTCGACCAGCAGCGCGGCGACGATCTGGCGCTCTCCGAAGCGATCACGCTGCCCGTCACACTGATCACGCTGCTGATCGTGTTCGGTTCGGTGACGATGGCCGGAGTGCCGCTGCTGCTCGCGCTGTCGTCGATCGCGGCGGCCGTCGGGCTGTCGATGGTGGTCTCGCACCTCTCCCCCGACACCGGAGTCGGGACCAACATCATCCTGATGATCGGGCTCGCGGTCGGCGTCGACTACACCCTCTTCTATCTCAAGCGGGAGCGCGAGGAGCGGGCGCGCTCCGGCGGGCGGCTGAGTTCCGAGGCGCTGGTGGAACTGGCCGCGGCGACCTCGGGCCGGGCCGTCGTGGTGTCCGGGCTCGCGGTCGTGGTCTCCACGGCGACGCTGTTCCTGGCCTCCGACGTGATCTTCACCTCGCTGGCCACCGGCACCATCGTGGTCGTTCTGGTGGCGGTGCTCAGCTCCCTGACCGTGTTGCCCGCGCTCCTGGTCAAGCTCGGCAAGCGGGGCGAGCGCAGGGAGTCGCGCCGTGCCGCGCGCGGCAAGCGGCCGCGGCGGGTGCGGGGCGAGGGCGGCGGCCGGGTGTGGACGGCACTGCTGCGGCCCGCGACCCGGAATCCCATGGCCACCCTGTGCCTCGCGGTCGTCGCTCTGCTCGCGCTCGCCGCGCCGCTGGCCGGGCTGAAGATCACGGAGATGAGCCGGGACACGCACTCCCGGGAGATCCCCGCGATGCAGGTGTACGACCGGCTCAACGAGGCCTTCCCCGAGCGGCGGGTCACCCACGACGTCGTCGTACGCGCCGAGGCCGGGCGTTCCGGTGAGGTGCGGGCGGCCCTGGAGGAGCTGGCCGAACGCGCCGACGCGGACCCGCTGTTCACCGGGGAGTCCCGGATACGGACGTCCGACGACCGGCGGACCAGCGTGCTGGCACTGAAGGTGCCGCATCTCGGCAACTCGGACGAGGCGTACGACTCCCTCGACCATCTCCGGGACGACTACGTGCCCGCCACCGTCGGCCGGATCGACGCGGCCGAGACCGGTGTGAGCGGGGACGTCGCCCGCTACGCCGACTATCCCGCGCACCAGAACGGCAAACTGCCCCTGGTCCTCGGCGCGTTGCTCCTTGTGACCTTCGCGATGACCGTGTACGCGTTCCGTTCGGTGGTGCTGGGCCTGCTCGGTGTCGTACTGAACCTGCTGTCCGCGGCGGCTGCGCTCGGGATGCTGGTCCTCGTCTTCCAGAACGGCTGGGCCGAGGGGCTGCTGAACTTCGAGTCCACCGGGTCGATCGGGTCGCGGGTGCCACTGTTCCTGTTCGTGATCCTCTTCGGCCTCTCGATGGACTACCAGGTGTTCGTGGTCAGCCGGATCAGGGAGGGCGTGCTCGCCGGCGTACCGACGCGGCAGGCCGTGCTGGACGGGATCCGCACCTCCGCGGGGGTGGTGACCAGCGCGGCCGTGGTGATGATGACGGTCTTCGTTAGCTTCGTCTTCCTGCACATCATCGAGATGAAGCAGATCGGCTTCGTCCTCGCGACAGCTGTACTCCTGGACGCTTTCATCATCCGGATCATGATCCTGCCGGCGGCGATGCTGCTGCTCGGCGAGGCGAGCTGGTGGCCCTCGCGCGGGGCGCGGCCGCGGCCGACGGCTGATCGCCGGGAGGACGAAGCGACCACCAAGTCGCCGGTGCCGGACGTACGTTGACTGTCATGACCGCCTCCACCCTTCGTGGACACACCGACCCCTTCTGGGCCGTCACGCTCCGCCGCTGGAACGCGGTGTGCTGGGTGCTGTTCGGCGCGATGGCGATCGGGCTCGCCGCGCTGGACCGGCCCGGCGCGAGCAAGTACTGGGCGCTCGGGCTGCTCGGGTGTCTGACGCTCTGCTACGCGGTGGTGGACCGGTTCCCGGACAATCCGGTGCTGCGCCCGCACACATATCTGCTGATACTGGCCACCAGCCTCGGCGTGTTCGCCTATATGCGCGGCTCCTTCGGGACGCTGTTCATGGTGACGCTCCCGCACTTCTGGATGTTCGGCCGTACGCGGCGGGCCTCGCTGGGGTTCCTGGGGCTGGCCGCCGGGGGGACGCTGGCCGGGAGCTGGTTCCGGCTCGGCCCGTCGGCGACGTTCTTCGGCGAGACCCTGATCCCCGTGGTGATCGTCGTGGCCGTCGGGATGCTGATCGGGCTGTGGGTGCACTCGGTGGTCGCCCAGAGCCATGAACGGGCGCGGCTGATCACGGAGTTGGAACAGGCCCAGTTCCAGCTGTCCGAGGCGCATCAGCGTCAGGGGGCTGCCGATGAGAGGGAGCGCATGGCACGCGACATCCATGACACGCTCGCGCAGGGCTTCGCCTCGATCATCGCGCTCGCGGAGGCGGCCCGGGCCGGTCTGGACACCGATCCGGCGCGCAGCGCACAGCAGTTGCGGTCGATCGAGTCCACGGCGCGCGAGAACCTCGCGGAGGCGCGGGAGCTGGTCGGCTCCGCGCAGCGCGGCGGTCAGGTGGCGGCGGGTTCGGTGGCCCACACGCTGCGCCGGACGCTGAACCGTTTCGTGGAGGACACCGGGCTCGTGGTGGACGCGGAGCTGGCGGACATCGAGGCGGACATCGAGTGCGACCAGCCGACCCGGATCGCGCTGCTGCGCTGCACACAGGAGTCGCTCGCCAATGTGCGCAAGCACGCGCGGGCCTCCACGGTCGGGGTCGTACTGGCCCGGCAGCCGTACGGGGTGGAGCTGGAGATCACGGACGACGGGGCCGGGTTCGTCGTGGGGGAATCGGCGGGGTTCGGGCTCGACGGGATGCGCAAACGGCTGGCGGAGCTGGGCGGGGAGCTCACGGTGACCAGCTCGGTGGGGGACGGGACGCGCGTACTGGCGACGATCCCGATGGGCGGCGAGACCGGCACGATGGGCGAGACCGGCGAGGAGCTGATATGAGCGGCGGCGGAGAACTGCGGATCATCGTGGTGGACGATCACACGGTGATGCGGGCCGGTGTGGTGGCCCTGCTGGCCGCCGAGCCCAGCATCGAGATCGTCGGCGAGGCAGGCGACGGCCGTGCGGCCCTCGAACTCGTCGCCGCGCACGAGCCCGACGTGGCTCTGGTGGATCTGCGGATGCCCGTACTGGACGGGGTCGCGACGACCGCGGAGATCGTGGCCGCGTACCCGCGCACCCGGGTCCTGATCGTCACCACCTACGACACCGACGCCGAGATCGAGCGCGGGGTCGAGGCGGGCGCCATCGGCTACCTGCTGAAGGACGCCACCCGCGAGCAGCTGGTCGACGCGATCCACGCGGCCTCGCGCGGCGAGACGGTCCTGGCGCCCCGGGTCGCGGAAAAGCTCGTCGCCCGCATGCGCCGCCCCGCCCATCCTCCCCTCACCGCCCGCGAGACCGACGTCCTCAACGCCGTGGCCGACGGCCTCACCAACGCCGAGATCGGCGCCCGCCTGGTCATAGCCGAGGCCACGGTCAAGACCCACCTCCTCCGCCTCTTCGCCAAGCTGGACGTGAACGACCGGACTCGGGCGGTGGTGGTGGCGATGGAGCGGGGGCTGTTGCGAAGGTCTTCCGGTATGGGGGGCTCCGGGTGATAGTTACCAAATGCCGACACCGAAGCACTTGACGTGCCAGACATGCAAAACCGGGCACGTGCACAATCCGCTGACGCCGGACCAGAAGAAGTGGCTCGAGGAGCGGCTCGGCACGAGCGTCCCGCACAACTACTTCATGTGCCTGGGAACCCGTCGCGACACGACCCCCTGCCGCAACCTCCGCACCTACGGGCACGAGAAGCACTTCCGGATCCCGCTGCGCATGCCGGACGGCATCGACTGAGAGCCACGTTGTCGGAATCCGGATCTGGAGCCCGCCTGGGATCTCGACGACCCGGACGAGGCGATGCGTCGGCTGCCACGGCTCAGCGCCCTCTACGCGGAGTGAGCGGGATGAGCGGGGTGAGCTGGAGCGGGGCGGCAGCCGACGTGAGAGCTCACAGGTTGCTGAAGTCCGGGCCCGCCGTGCGTGTGCGCTTGATCTCGTAGAAGCCCGGGACCGAGGCGACCAGCAGGGTGCCGTCCCAGAGCTTGGCGGCCTCCTCGCCCTGGGGGGTCGGCGTGACGACGGGGCCGAAGAAGGCGATCTGTTCGCCGTCGGCGCCGGGGACGGCGATGACGGGGGTGCCGACGTCCTGGCCGACCTTGTCGATGCCTTCCTTGTGGGAGGCGCGCAGCTCGGCGTCGAACTCGAAGTTCTCCTGGTCCGCGTACTCGATCAGGTCCGCGGGGAGGCCGGCGTCTTCGAGGGCGGCCGCTATCGCCTCGCGGGTCGGGCCCTCGCCCTGGTTGTGGAAGCGGGTGCCCATCGCCGTGTAGAGCGGGCCGAGCACCTCGGCGCCGTGCTTCTGCCAGGCGGCGGTCACCACCCGGACCGGGGCCCAGGCCTTGGTGGACAGCAGCTCCCGGTACTCCTCGGGCAGCTCGTCCAGCTTCGGCTCGTTCAGGACGGCGAGGCTCATGATGTGCCAGCGGACCTCGATGTCCCGGACCTTCTCCACCTCCAGGACCCAGCGCGAGGTCATCCACGCCCAGGGGCACAGAGGGTCGAACCAGAAGTCGACGGGGGTCTTGCCGGAGGTCTGCTCAGACATGGCTCTCCTCGAAAAGGGCAAAAAGGGCGGCAACGGCCGCTGCCTGGGTGGTGTCTACCAGCCCCAACGCCGACGGTCACGCGGCTCATTCCCAGGTGCCCGGTGTCAGTGGCACATGGGAGGATCAGTGCTGTTCGGAGGAGACGCAGCCAGTCATACAGCCACGAGGGAGTGCCGCCCGTGCCCGGTGAGAATCTGTCCCGCGACGAGGCCCGCGAGCGGGCCGCCCTGCTGTCCGTCGACGGGTACGAGGTGTCGCTCGACCTGCGCTCCGCCGTCGGCGACACCGGCGCCGAGCCGCGGACGTTCCGGTCGGTGACGACCATCCGCTTCCGCTGCGCCGAGCCGGGCGCCACCAGCTTCGCGGACCTGATCGCGCCGAGCGTCACGGCCGTCTCCCTCAACGGCAAGGACCTCGACCCGGGCGCCGTCTTCGACGGCTCCCGCATCCTCCTGGAGGACCTCGGCGACGACAACGAACTCGTGGTCGACGCCCAGTGCGCCTACAGCCGCACCGGCGAGGGCATGCACCGCTTCGTGGACCCCGAGGACGGCGAGGTCTACCTCTACACGCAGTACGAGCCGGCCGACTCCCGCCGCGTCTTCGCGAACTTCGAGCAGCCGGATCTCAAGGCCCCCTTCCGGTTCGAGGTCCGGGCCCCCGAGGACTGGGTGGTGTGGAGCAACGGGGTGGGTGAACGGCACGACGGCGTATGGCGGTTCGCCGAGACGAAGCCCATCTCGACGTACATCACGGCGTTCGTCGCGGGCCCGTACCACTACGTGACGGACCGCTACTCCCGCACCTTCGAGGACGGTACGACGCTGGAGATCCCCCTGGGCGCCCTGTGCCGCAAGGGCCTCGCCCGGCACTTCGACGCCGACGACGTGTTCCTGGTGACCAAGCAGGGGCTGGACTTCTTCCACGACCACTTCGACTACCCGTACCCGTTCGGCAAGTACGACCAGGCGTTCGTACCGGAGTACAACCTCGGCGCGATGGAGAACCCGGGGTGTGTGACCTTCCGCGAGGAGTTCATCTTCCGCGGCAAGGTGACACAGGCGGCGTACGAGCGCCGGGCGAACGTCATCCTGCACGAGATGGCCCACATGTGGTTCGGCGACCTCGTCACCATGGAGTGGTGGGACGACCTGTGGCTCAAGGAGTCCTTCGCGGACTTCATGGGGACCTTCACCACGGCCGAGGCGACCCGCTTCACCGACGCCTGGATCACCTTCGCCAACAACCGCAAGGCATGGGCGTACCGCGCCGACCAGCTGCCCTCCACGCACCCGATCACGGCCGACATCCGTGACCTGGAGGACGCCAAGCTGAACTTCGACGGGATCACGTACGCCAAGGGCGCGTCCGTTCTCAAGCAGTTGGTGGCGTACGCCGGGCGGGAGGCGTTCCTCGAGGGCGCGCGGCGCTACTTCAAGCGGCACGCGTACGGCAACACGCGCCTCGGCGATCTCCTCTCCGTCCTGGAGGAGACGAGTGGCCGTGACATGGCCACCTGGTCGCGGGCCTGGCTGCAGACCGCCGGCGTCAACTCCCTCACGCCGCAGGTGCTCCTGAGCGCCGAGGGGCGCATCAATGAGGTCGCGATCCTCCAGGAGGCCGCCGAATCGCACCCCCAGCTGCGGCCGCACCGAGTGGCGGTGGGCCTGTACCGGCGGTCGCCCGAGGGCGCCCTGGAGCGGTACGCGCGCGCCGAGGTGGACGTCGACGGCCCGCGCACGGTCGTGGCCGAGCTGGCCGGTGCGGACGCCCCCGAGCTCGTGCTGGTCAACGACGACGACCTGACGTACTGCAAGATCCGCTTCGACGAGGGCTCGCTGGCGACGCTGCGGGAGCGGCTCGGCGACCTCACCGACCCGCTCGCCCGCGCGCTGTGCTGGTCGGCGCTGTGGAACCTGACCCGCGACGCCCTGATGCCCGCCCGCGACTTCATCGATCTCGTCCTGCGCTTCGCGGGCCGCGAGTCCGACATCGGCGTGCTCCAGATGCTGCACGCGTGGGCGAGGTCGGCGCTCACGCACTACGCGGCGCCGGACTGGCGCGACGCGGGCGGCCTGCTGCTCGCCGAGGGCGCGCTGCGCGAGCTGCGGGCGGCCGAGCCGGGCAGCCAGCACCAGCTGACGTGGGCGCGGTTCTTCGCGGCGGTCGCGTCCGGTGAGGACGATCTGCAGATCCTGCGGAGCCTGTTGGACGGCACGGACAAGTTCGACGGGCTGGAGGTGGACCAGGAGCTGCGCTGGGCGCTCCTGGAACCGCTGGCCTCGCACGGCGCCGCCGACGAGGCCGTGCTCGCGGCCGAGCTGGCCCGCGACGACACGGCGTCGGGCAAGCGCCACCAGGTCCGCTGCCTCGCCGCCCGGCCCTCGGCCGCGGTCAAGGCCCAGGCATGGGCGGCCGTCGTCGAGTCGGACACGCTGTCCAACGCACTGGTCGAGGCGACCATCGCGGGCTTCGCCCAGCCGTCGCAGCGGGAGCTCGGCGCTCCCTACGTCGCCAGGTACTTCGAGGCGATCGAGCGCGTCTGGGAGGAGCGGTCCATCCAGATCGGCATGAACGTGGTCAAGGGACTGTTCCCGTCCCTTCAGGACTCGCACGCGACGCTGGAGGCGACCGACGCGTGGCTGGCTTCGCACCAGAGCGCGGCACCCGCTCTGCGCCGGCTCGTGCTGGAGGCGAGGGACGACCTCGCGCGGACGCTGAGGGGGCAGGCGTGCGACGGGGCCGCCGCCCGGTAGGGAGCGGCGGCTTCGCCCCTGGCGGCGTGTTGACGCGCACCGTCCATAACAGTTACGGAATGCGGGTAATCGACGCCGTAACCCCCATACGGACCAGGGGTTTCGGCAATCGAACGCATGGACTTTAGGGCGATCTTGTCCGCATTTGCCGACGGGCATGTAACAGCGGTTACGGGGCGGATCGGACGGGGGGACATTGCGGGGCATGAACCACAACACCCCGCTCTCCCCCCGCCCCCTCCGCCATCTGTCCGACGTCCAGCGGCGCGTGCTGAGCACCGCGCAGCTGCGGGCGCACGGCGTGAGCACCGCCGAGATCAACGAGCAGTGCCGTCCGGGCGGGGCCTGGCAGCAGATTCTGCCCGGCGTCGTCCTCCTCCACCCGGGCCCGCCCACCGGTGAGGAACGGCTGCACGCGGTCCTGAAGTACGCCACCCGTTCGCCCCTCCGGGCAGCACAGGGGATCCCGGCCCAGCCGGCCCCTGCCGGGCCCGATACCGAGGCCGGGGCCGGGGCCGCCCCTCAGCGGTACGCCGACCCTGTGATCACCGGCCTCGCCGCCCTCACCCTGCACCGCTTCTCATGGGCGCCGCCCCTGCTGTCCCTGGAACACATCGACGTCCTCGTCCCGCGGCTGCGCCGCCTCCGCTCCTCGGGCTGCGCGCGCATCGTTCGCACCTCCGTGATGCCGGCTCCCGAACAGATCACCGGCTTCCCGGTGGCCCCCGTCGCCCGCGCCCTGGCAGACGCGGTCCGCGAACTCGCGGACGCGGGCGCCGTGCGCGGTCTGCTCAGCGAGGCCGTACGCGGCGGCCACTGCGAACCGGCCGCCGTGGTACGGGAGTTGACGCAGGCCCGACTACTGAGCCGGCCGCACGTGGTGGACGCGGTGAACTCACTCCTGGCCGAGGGCCGGGCGATCGCGGAGGACCGCCTGTACCGCATGGTCCGCGAGAACGGCCTCCCCGATCCGGTCTGGAACGTCGACCTGCGCCTGCCCGGTGGCCCCTACCTAGGCGGCCTCGACGCCTACTGGCCCGAACAGGCCGTCGCCCTCGAACTGGACACCCGCGCCCCACGCCCGGAGGAGGACGCGCTCTGGTCCGAGTACGTCCGCAAGCGCGAGCAACTGGAACGCCTCGGCATCACGGTCGTCCACATCACCCCGAGGAAGCTCCGCGACGCGTTGGAACAACAGGCCGCCGTCGTACGCACGGCTCTGATGGCGTCGGCGGATCGCGACCCGGCGGCCTATGTGGTCGTGCTGCCCCGGTCGTGAGGGACCGACCGGTGGTTCTCTGACCGGTGGGTTCTCTACTTGCAGAACTCCGCTTCGATGACCGCCTTGGCATCGCCCGCGAATTCGCCGTTGAAGTTGAACGCGAGGGCATGGCGGCCGTCCCGGGTCGTGAACGCCGCCGTCGAGCTGCCGTGGACGTCGCCGCCGTGGCCCCAGACCACCTGGCCGCAGCTCAGCTCGTACCGGATGAGACCGAGGCCGTAGCGGCGGCTGTCGTTCCATCGGACGGTCTTCGTCATCTCGGCCAGCTGGGTCTTCGGCAGCAGCTTCCCGCGCAGCAGCGCCGTGTAGAAGTGCATCAGGTCCGCGGAGGTGGAGATCGCGTCGCCGGACGCACCCGCCACCGAGGGGTTGTACTCGGTGAGGTCGTGGATCGGGGCGTCCGGGTCCTTGGAGAGCTTCGAGTAGCCCCTGCCGCTCGGCTGCGGCAGACGCGGGTCGGTGCCGGGCGAGCGGGTGCCCTGCAGGCCGAGGGGCTGGATGATGCGCGTCTGGATCTCGTCGGCGTACGAGTTGCCGGTGACCTTCTTGATGATCATCCCGCCCAGGATGAAGTTGGTGTTGGAGTAGTTCCAGCCCTTTCCCGGGTCGAAGTCCGGCTTGTGCCGCATGGCCATGGCCACCATCTGCTCGGCGGTCCAGGTGTCGTAGCGGTGTTCGAGGAACTCCTCGCTGAACACCCTCTGCTGGTATTCCGGGTCCGCGAGTACGTCGTAGATGCCGCTGGTGTGGTTGAGGAGTTGACGGAGGGTGATGCGGCTGCCGTCGTGGCCGTTGCCCCGGACGACGCCGGGGAGCCAGCGCTCGACCTTGTCGTCGAGGTCGAGCCTGCCCGCGGCTTCGAGCTGGAGGAGCACGGTGGCGATGAACGTCTTGGAGACACTGCCGACGCGGTAGTGGTCGTGGGGGCTACGGGGCTGTCCGGTTCTGATGTCCCCCACGCCTGAAGTGCCGCTCCAGGTGCCGTACTTGTCCTTCGCCTGAGCCGTGACACCGGGTACGCCGTCCCGGACCGCGGCGTCCATGGCTCGCTGGGTGGGGCTGTGACGGTCGGTCACGGGTGCCGATGCCGCGGCGGGTACCGCGAACGTCCCCGCGGTGACCGCCATCGCCGCGGTCACTCCTATCAGTCCTGTGCTCAGTCCTGTGCGCACTTTCATGCCTTTCCTCCGCGCTGAGGTTCGACCTGTGGGGTTACTTGGCACAGAACTCGGCCTCGATCACCGCGCCGCTGTTCCCGGACCAGGTGCCGTTGAAGTTGAAGGCGAGGGAGTGGCGACCGTCCGCCGTCGCAACCGCCTCCGAGAGCGAACCGAAGAGTTCGCCGCTGTGGCCCCAGACCACGACGCCGCAGCTCAGCTTGCGTTCGATGAGGCCGAGGCCGTAGCCGGCGCCGGGGGCTTCGTCGACCTTGACGGTCGTCTTCATCTCGGCGAGCTGAGCCTTGGGAAGGAGCTTGCCGCGCAGCAGGGCCGAGTAGAAACGGTTCAGGTCGGCGGAGCTGGAGATCATGGAGCCCGATCCCCCGGCGAGCGTGGGGTTCAGTTCCGTGACGTCGTACGTCGGGCCGGTCGCGGTCTCGGCGAGCTTCGCGTACGCCCTACTGCTCGGCTGCGGGACCTTCGGGTTCGTACCGGGGACGGATGTGGCGTGCAGGCCGAGCGGTTCGATGATGCGGCGGCGGATCTCCTCCCCGTACGAGTGGCCCGTGGCCTTCTCGATCACCATCGCCGCAAGGGAGTAGTTGGTGTTCGAGTAGTTCCAGTCCGTCCCCGGTGCGAAGTCCGGCTTGTTCGCCATGGCGTACTTCACGAGCCGGCCGAGGGTCGCCGTGTCGTAACGGTTCTTGAAGAAGCCGTCCTTGCGGATGTACTTGCGGACGAACTCCTTGTCGTCGCGGTAGTTGAAGATGCCGCTCGTGTGGTTGAGGAGCTGGCGGAGGGTGACGCGGGTGCCGTCGTGGCCGTTGCCCCGGACCACACCCGGCAGCCACTGGTCCACCTTGTCGTCCAAGGTGAGTCTGCCCTCGGCCTCCAGCTGCAGCAGCACCGTCGATACGAAGGTCTTGGTGATGCTCCCGACGCGGTAGCGGTCGTGGGCCGAACGCGGCTTGCCGGTCCTGAGGTTGCCGACGCCCGAAGTCCCCTTCCAGGCCCCGTACTTGTCCTTCGCCTGAGCCGTGACGCCGGGTACGCCGTCCTCGACCGCGGCGTCCATGGCTCGCTGGGTGGGGCTGTGGCGATCGGTCACGGGTGTCGAGGCGACGGCGGGTGCCGCGAACGTTCCCGCCGTGACCGCCATCGCCGCGGTCACTCCTATCAGTGCGGTGCGGGCTGACATGTCCTCCCCTGTCGCTGTCGATTGTGATTCGGGGGAAGGGACCCAGCGGCCGGCGCGAAGGTTGACCACTCGTGTCCTGGTTGAGCGGGTTTCAGCCTCCTGCGAGGCGTGTCCGTGCTGAAAAGGGGTATGGGGTGAGCGCCGCCGTGTGCGCTCACCCTCTCGTGGCCCGTGGAGTTACTTGGCGCAGTACTCCGCCTCGATCACCGCTTCGCTGTCTCCCGACCAGTCGCCGTTGAAGTTGAACGAGAGCGAGTGGCGGCCGTCATCCGTGGTGAGCGCCTCGGACGACGAGCCGTGGATGCCGCCGCCGTGGCCCCAGACGACGGTGCCGCAGCTCAGCTTGCGTTCCATCAGACCGAGGCCGTAGCCGGCGTCGGGGATTTCGTCGATCTTGATGGTCGTCTTCATCTCGGCGAGCTGCGCCTTGGGCAGGAGTTTGCCGCGCAGCAGGGCCGAGTAGAAACGGTTCAGGTCGCCGGAGTCGGAGATCATCTCGCCTGCCGCGCCGGCGAGTGAGGGGTTCAGTTCGGTGACGTCGTACGTCGGGCCGGTCGCGGTCTCGGCGAGCTTCCCGTATGCCCGGCTGCTGGGCTGCGGCACCTTCGGGTTCGTACCGGGGGCGGATGTGGCGTGCAGGCCGAGCGGCTGGATGATGCGGCGGCGGATCTCCTCCCCGTACGAGTGGCCCGTGGCCTTCTCGATCACCATGCCCGCCAGGATGAAGTTGGTGTTCGAGTAGTTCCAGGACGTGCCCGGCGCGAAGTCCGGCTTGTGGGACATGGCGATCCGCACGAGTTGCTCGGGCGTCGTCGTGTCGTAGCGGTGCTTGAAGAAGCCGTCCTTCAGGAAGAACGTCCGGCCGAACTCCTCGTCCGCGGTGTAGTTGAAGATGCCGCTCGTGTGGTTGAGGAGCTGGCGGAGGGTGACGCGGGTGCCGTCGTGGCCGTTGCCCCGGACCACGCCCGGCAGCCACTGGTCCACCTTGTCGTCCAAGGACAGTCTGCCCTCGGCCTCCAGCTGCAGCAGCACCGTCGACACGAAGGTCTTGGTGATGCTCCCGACGCGGTAGCGGTCGTGGGCCGAACGCGGCTTGCCGGTCCTGAGGTTACCGACGCCCGAAGTCCCCTTCCACGTCCCGTACTTGTCCTTCGCCTGCCCGGCGACACCCGGGACTCCGGCCTCGACCGCGGCGTCCATCGCCTCCTGTGTCGCGCGGTGGTCCTGGCCGGTCGGGGCAGGGGCGGCCGTCGCGGATGCGGTGAACGAAGCCGCGGTGAGCGCGACGGCTCCCACCAGGCCGAGACGTATTGTTCGGGATGCCATGTCGTGTCCCTCTCGTCGATGACACATCGCCGGGAGGGACCGGGGGTCGGGGCGCGAGGGTTGCCTGCCCCAGGGCGGGTTGGGCGCTTTTGAGCCCCCTTGAAGGAACTCGCGCCGACCCTGCTCAGCCCTTCTTCAGGACCAGTTCCACGTTGCGGTCCCCCGCCTCGCCCGACAGGTCCGTGCGGGCCCCGGGGGTGTTGAACGACAGCTCTCGGTAGAGGGCCGCCAGGCCCGTCTGGGAGAGGTCGGTGAAGTCCGTGCGGTGGGGGGCCGCGGACTCGATGAGCGTGCTGAAGAGGGAGACCGTGCCGTCGTGGTTGTCCACGACCTCGATCACTCGGGCGAGTTGCGGGAAGTCGATGTGGGAGGCCGTGGAGATCTCCCAGAACGACTGGTTGCCGGAGGCGGAGTGCGGGGTGATGTCGTTCTTGTGGCTGTGCCCGTTCACCCAGGCCAGGGTGGAGCGGTGGCCGGCGAGCAGGTCGACCAGTTCCTCGCCGCCGTGGCGGCTCTCGCCCGGGTGGTCCGGGTCCTCACGGAGGTTGCGCATCGTCTTGCTGGTGTGGTGGCTGAAGACGATGACGTGTTCCTTGTTCTTGTCGGCCTCCTTCAGCGTCCGCTCCAGCCAGCGCAGCTGCGCCGTGCCGATCGAGCCCTCGTAGTGACCGCCCGGGTCGGTGGTGTCGAGGCTGACGCCGATCAGGTCGTCCGCGATGCGGAACGCGTAGTACTGGGTCTTCGCCGCGAGGTTCGCCTGCGAGTAGCCGTGGCCGATGGGGCCCGCGCCGGTGTGGGCCGGGTCGAGGTGCGCCTGGAGGTACTCGGTGGGTGTGAAGGGGGCGCGTTGCTCGTCCGGGGTGACCGAACGCATCCGGCGGGCCTCGGACTTGAGCATGTCCTTGAAGGCAGCACCCTTGGGGTCGCCGCCCTTCTTGACGTTCTTCCAGATGGCGGCGCCCACCGCCTCGTCCAGCTCCATCAGCTTCTTGCCGCCGACCGCGAAGTCGGCGAAGAAGGAGTCGCCGGGCGCGTAGCAGCCACCGGGCAGGGAGTCGTGGTTGCCGACGGTGGAGTACCAGGGCAGGTTGAGGCCGGGGCTGCGCAGCTCCCGGACGGCCGCGGCGAGGAAGCCGTCGATCTGGGGGAAGCCGAGCTGCTTGTCGGAGTCGCGGATGGCTTCGTCGGGCTGCCAGTAGAGCTTGAGGCCGCTGTTCTGGACGCCCTCGTAGCGGCGCGGATCACCTGAGTTGGGGGTGATGCGGCCGCCGCTCATCACCTTCAGGAACCAGTCCAGCTCCGTTCTGGCGTTGTTGTCCGTGTTGTCGCCGGTGGTCATCACGAAGTGCAGCGGGGAGCCGGTGACGGGCGCTCCGCGCAGCGCGTTGACCCGCTCGACGAGCGAGACCGCGCCGGCCACCGACAGGGACTCCTGCGGGCGCCAGGCGCTGCTGGTCTGGGTGCGCAGGTACTCGTACCGCAGCGGGTGCTGCACGTCGACCAGGTGCAGGTCGGTGAACTGCACGAAGGAGGCGAGTGCGGTGCGCCGCCCCTCGCGCCCGGACTTGGCGGCGGCCAGGTCGGTGCGGACGACCCGCTGCCAGGCGGGCCCGTCGCCGAGCCGCCGGAAGCCGGAGGAGGTGCGGGGCGCCGCGACCGACGCCAGCGTGGTGCCACGGGTGTACGGCTCGAGCGGCGGGGCAGGAGCCTCGCGGGACATGGCCACGGCCGCGTTCCCCTCGACGGCGGCGGAGTCGGCGGCGGCCTCACCGGCGCCCGGCCGGAGCGCGAGTCCGATCCCGGCGGAGAGCGACACCGCCCCGGTGGCGGCCAGGAAGGCGCGGCGGTCACGAACAGTGGCGGTGGCGGCGGTGGCGACAGAGCGTGTGCGCGACATGGCGCGGTCTCCCCGAGTGCGAACGCGTCAACAGTGGTCTCGGGCGGTTCGCTGACGCGAACTGCCCGTTCACACTGGATCGTTGGCACCGGGAATGACCTGCACGTGAACGAGGCGGCAACGGGCAGCGCCGATCGCATACGTGGATCTTGGACCATGTGCGCGTCAACCGCCTCCTCGTCGAGCCGATGGAAAGCGGTCACTCCATGTTCACTTTCTTGGGTACGGAACCTATTTTTCGAGGGCCCCCGGTTCCGTCGGAGACACCGCCACGCGGCCGGCCGCCGGCCGCTCGCGCCAGAGCGCGAGCCCCACGTCGACCAGCTCGACCCGCTCCAGACCGGACACCTCGTCCAGCGGATGCCAGGCCGCCATGTCGGTGGAGCCGTTGGTCTCGTGGCGGAGTTCGCCTCCGGTGACACGGGCCTCGTACACGATCCGCAGGCCCTGGAAGTCGGCCGTCGTGCCGAGCCGGCGCGGATAGCGGCGCCGCACGGAGTCGACTCCGAGCAGCGCCACCGGCTCGACCGCGTACCCGGTCTCCTCCTCGGCCTCCCGGATCACGGTGTCGTACGGGTCCTCCCCGTGATCCATCCCGCCGCCGGGCAGCGTCCACCGTTTGCCGCCGTCCCCGTCCACCCAGCGCGCGAGCAGCATCTGCCCGTCCCGCACGCACACGGCGTAGGCCGCCACCCTCAACTCCTTATGCATGCGCAGACGTTACGGCAGCGGCGGGTTGGCCGGTGAGTACTCGGGAGCGGACCAGCGCAGCGGGCTGGCTCCCGGTGTCTCGACGACCTCGGTGACCGTGAAGATGACGGTACGGCCGCCGTCGGGCTCGAAGTCCGTACGCGCGGTGCCCGTGAGCTGCAGTGTCGTGCCGGTGACCCAGTCGAGGAGCAGCAGTCCGGCGCGTGGATCGGCCGCCAGGTTGCCGAGCGTGAGGAACATGGAGTTGCCGGGGTAGTCGCGCCAGCTCAGTTCGGACGGTGAATCGGCGCGTACGAAGCCGGGGTTGCCGCCCCGGTGGCTGGCGTCGGCGCCGTGCCCGTGGACGGTGGCGAGGAAGAAGGTGTCGGCGGCTTCGACGAACTTTCGCTGTTCCGGATGGAGTTGACCGCTCCTGCGCGCGGCTCCCGCTGCCCGGCGCGGCACCTCCTCGTAATGGTCCCTCTTCTGCAGGTACTTGGGGCAGTTGGAGAACACCTGGTCGGCCTCGACCGCGAATCCGCGGGGCGTGGGGCGCGCCCGTCCGTTGAGGCGCATACGGCGGCGGGTGCGCGGGTCCAGCGCGATGGTGCCGACCGGGACGCCGGTCGCCTCCCCGACCGGGACGCCGGCCGAGGAGGCGGCTGGGGTCCCGGCCGCGAGCGTGTCCGCGAGGGGGTCGCCCTCGCGCACGCCGCCCGCCACCGAGATCTGCCTGGGTCCCGTAGCCCTGACGAACCCGGGGGCGCCGGTGAGCAGTGAGGCCCAGACCCGGCCCGTCCGGTCGGCCGCGCCGAGCACCAGCATCGGCTGGAGTTCCAGGAAGGCGGCGGCCACCGGCCTGATGCCCTGGCCGATGGACCGGCCGACATGATCGGCGAACTCGCGCACACCGACGTGGTCCTGCACGGCGCGCGAACCGGGGTGATAGGGGTCGTACGCGGCCACGGGATCCATCCTCTAGAAGAAACCGCAGGTAGGAGCGGCCCCGGAAGGCGCCGGAGCCTCTTCGGCGCCGCTCGGCGCGTAGATCTCCAGGCGGGTTCCGTCCGGGTCGTGGAAGAAGATGCCGCCCGAGGCTGCGCCCTCGCCATGGGCGACGACACCGTCGTACGCGAAGTCGACGCCGTACGCGCGCAGTGTCGCCTCGTACTCCCGGACCCGCTCGACCGTGTCGGCCTCGACGGCGAGGTGATGAAGGCCGGCGCGCCCGGCGTCGTATCCGCCCTGAGCCTGTTCCCACAGCGTGAGCGTCGGGCGGCCTGCCTCGCCGAAGAACGCGAACCGGCGGCCCTGCTCCTTCCCCTCGGCGATCACACCGAAGCCGAGGACGTCCCGGTAGAAGGCGAGCGAGCGGTCGAGGTCCGTGACATTGAGACCGATGTGACCGGTGCGCAACGTGCTGGTTGCCGACATGGCACACCCCTTCGTCAGCGGCTGCCCGCCTCATGCGGACTAACCTGTGTAATGAAGATTAGAGGTTAGGCGCAGGGTCGTGCAACCGGCCACGTACCCTTGACCGGTTAGCACCGGAGGGAGACCCGAGATGTCCGCCACCCGCGATCCGCGTCCGCTCACCGGCGAGCCGCTCTCCCTCGACCTGCTCAACACGCGGTGGATGCACGAGGGCGCGGTGCGGGACCTGCTCGTGGACGTCGACGGACTGGCCGTGTGGCTGGCCGCGAACGGGCTCGATCACTTCGCCGCGGACGAGGCGGCACTGCGCCACGTCCTGCGGGCGCGGGACGCCCTGCGAGCGGTCGTCGACGGCCCGCTGGACGCGGAGAGCGCCGGGCGGGTCGACGCCGTCCTGGGCCACGGCCGGATCCGGGCGACGCTCACTGCCGAAGGGCCGGGCGAACGTGCGGAGTTCAGCGACACATCATGGGGGCCGGCCTGGCTCGCGGCCCGCGACTACCTGGAGTTGCTGAGCACGGCCCCCGACCGCGTCCGCGCCTGCGCGCACGAGGCGTGCATCCTGCACTTCTTCGACACCTCACGAAACGGCACCCGGCGGTGGTGCTCCATGGCGGTGTGCGGCAACCGCGCGAAGGTGTCCCGCCACTACGCGCGCGCGAAGGAGAGCTGAGCGCGGTTCTCACCGACTGACCGGGCTGACCGGCTGACCGACCGACCGCGGGCAGGGCGGGGCGAATCGGAAAGGGCGGGCGTCCGGTGTGCCGCACCGGACGC
>NZ_VCHX02000016.1 GCF_005768555.2 Streptomyces sporangiiformans | reverse complement strand
TTAGGAGCTGAGGTCCGGCCAGGCACCCACGGTGCCTGGCCGGACCTGTTTCGTGGCCTTTCGGGCGGCGGGAACTGACACCCGCGTTCGTGCCGGACGTATCTGTTGTCGAGCCGTTGCGCCGGAGGACGGTGCGACGACTGCCTCACGTCGCCGAAGCCTGATCAATTAGGTTGGGACCGGCAGCGGGGCAAGGTACGCAACAGGACAGGTACGAAAGAAGGCTGAAGTCCGAGATGAACGCAGATGGCCGTACCCGGCTCAACCAGACGCCCGAGTGGACCTCTCTGGCCAAGCACCGCGAGGAGCTCGGCGAGGTGCGGTTGCGTGAGCTGTTCGCCGCGGACTCCGGGCGCGGCGCCGGATACACGCTTCAGGTCGGCGATCTGCACGTCGACTACTCCAAGCATCTGATCAACGACGAGACGTTGCGGCTGCTGCGCGAGCTGGCCGCCGCGACCGATGTGTTCGGGTTGCGCGACGCCATGTTCCGCGGCGAGAAGATCAACACGACTGAGGACCGGGCCGTGCTGCACACCGCGCTGCGCGCCGCGCGTGACGCGGTCGTCGAGGTCGACGGCGAGAACGTCGTGCCGGCGGTGCACGCCGTGCTCGACAAGATGAGCGCCTTCGCCGAGAAGGTCCGCTCCGGTGAGTGGACCGGCCACACGGGCAGGCGGATCCGCACGGTGGTCAACATCGGCATCGGCGGCTCGGACCTGGGCCCCGCGATGGCGTACGAGGCGCTGCGCTCCTTCACCGACCGCGAGCTGACGGTCCGCTTCGTCTCCAATGTGGACGGCGCCGATCTGCATGAGGCGGTTCGGGATCTGGACGCGGCCGAGACGCTGTTCATCATCGCTTCGAAGACCTTCACCACCATCGAGACGATCACGAACGCGACGTCGGCGCGGGACTGGCTGCTGTCCGAGCTGAAGGCCGGCCCGGACGCCGTCGCGGCGCACTTCGTGGCCCTGTCCACGAACGCGGAGAAGGTCGCGGACTTCGGTATCGACACGGCCAACATGTTCGCGTTCTGGGACTGGGTCGGCGGGCGGTACTCGTTCGACTCGGCGATCGGTCTGTCGCTGATGATCGCGATCGGCCCGGACCGGTTCCGCGAGATGCTGGAGGGTTTCCGGATCGTCGACGAGCACTTCCGCACCGCGCCCGCCGAGTCCAACGCGCCGTTGCTGATGGGCCTGTTGGGGATCTGGTACGGCAACTTCTTCGACACGCAGTCGCACGCGGTGCTGCCGTACTCGCACTACCTGTCCAGGTTCACCGCGTACTT
>NZ_VCHX02000175.1 GCF_005768555.2 Streptomyces sporangiiformans | reverse complement strand
GGCCGGTTCAGTTCTTCTGATCCGGCCGGCCCCGGCCGCCTTCCCCCGGCGGGGCACGAGTGCGGGCGGGACACGAGAGCGAAGGACATCCACATGGCACGCATGCCGTCGGCCGAGCGGCGCCGGCAGTTGACCGAAGCAGCGATCCGCGCGATGACCCGAGACGGTGTCTCCAGGACGACGACCCGGTCCATCGCCGCCGAGGCGGGCGTGTCGCTGAGCGTCTTCCACTACTGCTTCGACTCCAAGCAGGCCCTGATCGAGTCCGTCATCACGACGATCACCGATCACTACGTCACCGTGGTGAAGGAGGCGATCCAGCCGAAGGCCACCCTGCGCGAGACCGTCCGGGCCGGGTTCCAGGCCTACTGGGACCATGTGACCGACAACCCCGGCGAGCACATGCTGACGTATGAACTGACGCAGTACGCACTGCGCCAACCGGGGTTCGAGCACCTGGCACGACGCCAGTACGAGCTGTACTCCGACACCTACGCCGACCTCGTCGAACAGCTCCGCCACACCATGAAGTTCGAACTCCGTGTCCCCGTCCCCGTGCTGGCCCGCTATCTGGCCGCCATGACCGACGGGCTGACGCTGCACTTCCTCGTTCTCGGCGACGACACCACCGCGGCGGGCATCCTGGACACGATCACCGACCACGTCGCCGGCCTCGTCCGCGACGAGGCGGTTCCCCTGCCGCCTACGGCGGTGCAACCTACTTGCAACGTGGCAGGGGGTTGACTGCGTCACGGTCGCGCGACCGCATGCCCTGAGGAGTGATGCACGGTGACCCCACCCGCCCCGCGCGTCGAGCTGACGCCCGCCGCCGCCGAACTACTGCGCCGGCTCCGCGCGGTCCACGGTCCGCTGATGTTCCATCAGTCCGGCGGCTGCTGCGACGGCAGCGCGCCCATGTGCTATCCGGAGGGCGAGTTCCGGACAGGCGACTCCGATGTGCTGCTGGCCTCGCTGGCCGTCGAGGGCATCGACGAGCCGGTGACGTTCTGGATGTCGAGGAGCCAGTACGAGGTGTGGAGTCACACCCGGCTGATCGTCGACGTGGTGGAGGGGCGGGGCAGCGGCTTCTCCTTGGAAGCACCCGAAGGAGTGCGTTTCCTGACCCGTTCGCGTCTTGTCGGGACATAGACCTCGTCACGGCAACCTCCTTGTGGTGAACTCCCCCGTGTTCCTGGCTACTTGAGAAGGCGGCAAAGGCAGCGGACACAGCAGGGGGGCGACGTGACACGCGGACGGCTCAGAACCGCGCTGACGGTTTTCGCGGCGTGGAGTGCGCTGGCCGGTGCGGCCCTGGTGGGGGCTCCACCGGCAGGCGCCGCGCAGGACACCAGCCGGATCGCACCGGGCGTGGAGTACACGGAGTTGGATATCCCGGCTGCCAAGGGGGTGGCCCACGCCCATGTGCTCAGTGTCGATCTCCGCGATCCCCGGGTGCGCGTCGACCTCCTCCATCCCGGCGCGGTGGCGGCCCGCGCCGCCGTCTCACGGCTGGCCGACTCCCGGGGTGCGGTCGCCGGCGTCAACGGCGACTTCTTCAACATAACCGAGACCCAGCATCCGGGGGTCGAGGCGACCGGCGCCTCCGTCGGCCCGGCGATCGCGAGCGGACACCCGCTCAAGTCGGGCGTGCCGGACGGTCAGCGCTTCGGTCCCGCCCTGCCGCCCGGGACGAGCACCAAGGACGTGCTCGGCGTGGGCGTCGACCGCCGGGCCCGCATCGACAGCCTGGCCCTCGACGGTTCGGTCCGCACCGCCGCGGCACGGCTTCCGCTCGGCGGGCTCAACCAGTACGCGCTGCCGGTCGGTTCCGTCGGCGCGTTCACCTCGCTCTGGGGCAGCGTCTCGCGGGTGCGGGCCACATGCGGCACGGACACCGACCGGGCCGCGCCCTGCAGTGCCGACACCCATGAGGTGACAGTCCAAAACGGCCGGGTCGTGGCATCGGCCGGCACACCCGGGAGCGGGCCCATCGCGTCCGGTACGACGGTCCTGGTCGGCCGGGAGGCAGGCGCCCAGCAGTTGCGGAAGCTGTCCCAGGGCGACCATGTGCGGATCCGGCACCGGCTGGTGGCGGCCGCCTCCTGGGTCCCGTACCGGTTCGTGGTCGGCGGCTACCCGGTCCTGAGGGGCGGTGAGCCACTCGCCGGGCTCGACGACGCGACCTCGGCGGTGCGGACCGCGGCGGGCATCGCGGACGGAGGCAGGCGGCTGCTGCTCCTCGCGCTCGACGGGGCACCCGAGTTCCGCACCGGTCTCACCATCGCCGAAGTCGCCGCCACCATGCGACAGCTGGGATCCGTCGACGCCTTCAGCCTCGACGGCGGCGGCTCCACCACACTGGTCGCCCGGGAGCCGGGCGCGGCCGCCGTGAGCGTACGCAACCATCCCAGCGGCGGCGCCGAGCGCCCCGTGCCCAATGGGATCGGTGTTTTCTCCCGGCCGTGACCGGCTCGCTCCCGCCGTGCGGCAGCGCACGGGTCACGGTCTCAGGCTGCCGACGATATCCGCGGTCGCCGTGAGGCCGTTCTGGATGGTCGGCGCCATGCTCGAGCTCGCGAGACAGAAACCGAGCATGACGCAGACCAGGGCGTGGGGGATCTTCAGTGCACCGGTACGCATGAAGACCACCGCAAGGATCAGCAGCAGCACGATCACAGAGATGGAAATGGCCACCGTTCAACCTCCTCCGCCACGCCCACACCGCGGCTTTCGGCCGCAAGTGTGGCGTAGCGGAGGGTTGGTCCGGGCGGCTGACGTGTCCGCCGAACGAGTGTTGACTGGCTGTGAAAGCGCTGGGCTACGCCCGGTCGTGGGTGTCCAGGAACTGCTCCAGCCCGGCGAGATCGTCGGTGTTGAGGTAATCGACGCCGGCGGCCACCAGTTCGCCCCAGAGCGCGTCACGGCCCGGTCCCGCCAGGTCGGGTGTGGCCCAGAAGCGGACCTTCTGTCCGCGCGCGTGCGCCGCCGCGAGGATGCCGCGCAGCTTCTGGCGCTCGGCGGCGGGGAACGTGCCGACGCCCTGCCAGGTGAAGTTGAGCGTCCAGTTGTCGCTGATCAGCGGGATGAACGAGGAGGGTGCCGTGCTGCCGAGGTCGGCGAGACGACCGTCGTAGAAGGCGCGCCGCACGGTCTGGGCCTCCATCGGCGTACGAGCCGCGCGGTCGCCGGAGATCACGGCGGTGACCGGGCCGGGGAAGACCCTGCCGTGTGCGTACGTCGTGAACAGGTGCCGGTAGCGGCGCAGATGACGGTCGAGTTCGAGGTACGTCGACGCGCCCTCGGTCTTGATGTCTATGAGGAGCTGGATCGGCCTGCGGTGGCCCCGGTAGACCGAGCCGTGGTTGGCCTTCACACGGGCGGCTAGCGGGTCGAGGTAGAGGGATTCCAGGGTGCGGGCCGGGTCGAGGTCGATCGGGTCGTGGGCCACGAGGAGCTGGTCACCGACGAGGAAGATGTCGGCCTCGACGCTGCCGAATCGGTGGTCCAGGGCGTCGAGGAGGGGCCTGGGGTGCAGGTAGTCGTTGTGCGCGTGGGCGCGCCACAGCGGGCGCGGGCGGTGCCTCTGCTCGCTCGCCTGTGCGTACGCGGGCACGGCGACGCTGCCCGCGAGGGCGGCGGCGAGGGTGGTGAGGGCTCTGCGGCGGGTGGTGAGGGCCATGCTCTGCCTCCCTGGGATGCCGTATGGGACCTCAGCGAGTATGCGGTCCCTCAGGGGCCATGGAGCAGTGCTGTGCGGGGAGTTGGCCGGACTGCCGCTGTGCGTTCACTTCCGCGGAGCGTCGAAACAGGACATCGAAAAGGCCCGCCCGATGCAGGACGGGCCTTGCTCGAAGCGGCCGCTACAAGGGCGCTGGAAGGTCGACCAGTTCGGCCAGCGCCTCGCGGTGCGCGCCCGCCGAGCCGTACACGAGCGAGTCGGCCTTGGCGCGCTTGAGGTAGAGGTGCACGGGGTGCTCCCAGGTCATGCCGATGCCGCCGTGCAGTTGGAGGGCCTCCTCGGCGGCGTGGACCGCGACGGGCGCGGCGTACGCCTGGGCGACGGCGACCGCCACGTCGGTGTCGGGGCTCGCGGTGGACAGCGCGTCGGCGGCGTTGCGGGCAGCGGCACGCGCGTTGACCACTTCCAGCCACAGGTGGGCGAGCCGGTGCTTGAGCGCCTGGAAGCCGCCGACGGGCCGGTTGAACTGCTTGCGGTCCTTCAGATGGCGGACTGTTTCGGCCAGGCACCAGTCGGCGAGGCCGAGTTGCTCGGAAGCGAGCAGTCCGGCTCCGGCGCGCAGCGCACGTCGTACGGCCTGCGCGGCGTCGGAGGTGAGACGGCGCGCGGGTGCACCGTCGAAGGCGACCGTGGCGAGCGGGCGGGTGAGGTCGAGGGAGACCTGCGGGGTGATCGTGACGGCGGCCGCGTCCACTGCGTACAGGCCGCCGTCCTGAGCGGGCACCAGCAGGACATCGGCGGCGCTCGCGTCCGCGATGCCCGTCAGCTCCCCGTGCAGGGCGCCCTCTTCGTGCCGTACGGACTTGACGGGCGCCCCGGGCGCGGTGGACAGCGCCACCGCCAGCGCGCCGATCGTACGGCCGGACGCCAGCGCGGACAGCAGCTTGGCGGCCTCGTCCCCTTCGCAGGCCAGCAGCGCTTCCGTGGCGACGACGGCACTCGTCAGATACGGCACGGGGGCGACGGCACGGCCCAACTCCTCGAGAACCACGGCGGCTTCGCGATGCGTGGCGCCCTGACCGCCGGACGACTCGGGGACGAGGAGACCCGCGAGGCCCATGCTCTCGCCGAGGGCCTTCCACAGCTCGCGGTCGTGCGGCGCGTCGGACTCCGCACGGGCGATCACGCCCGCCGCGTCGCAGTGGTCGGTGAGGAGGTCGCGTACGGCGGCGCGCAGCGCGTCTTCCTCCTCCGAGTAGAGCAGGTCGGGCTGGGTGCTCTGCGTCGGCTGCGCGGTCATCGGGCGAGGTCCTTCCAGGCGACGTCCTTGTCGGTGCGCGGCTCGGACGGCAGGCCCAGGACGCGCTCGGCGACGATGTTCAGCAGGACCTCGGTGGTCCCGCCCTCGATGCTGTTGCCCTTGGAGCGGAGATAGCGATAGCCGGCGTCGCGCCCGACGAAGTCCACCAACTCCGGTCGGCGCATCGTCCAGTCCTCGTACAACAGGCCTTCCTCGCCGAGGAGTTCCACCTCCAGACCGCTGATCTCCTGGTTGAGGCGGGCGAACGCGAGCTTCATGCCGGAGCCCTCGGGGCCGGGCTGGCCCGCGACGAGCTGCTGGCGCAGCCGTTCACCCGTGAGGCGGGCGACCTCGGCCTCCACCCAGAGCTTGAGCAGCCGCTGGTGGAGGTCGTTGGTGCGCAGTTCGGGGCGCTCGCGCCAGGTCTTCGAGACCGGGCCGATCATGCCACCCTCGCGCGGGATGCGCATGCCGCCGATGGACACGCGCTCGTTCATCAGCGTGGTCTGCGCGACCCGCCAGCCGTCGCCGATCTCCCCGAGGCGGTGGGCGTCGGGAATGCGGACGTCGGTGAGGAACACCTCGTTGAACTCGGCCTCGCCGGTGACCTGGCGCAGCGGCCGCACCTCGACACCGGGGTCGGTCATGTCGCAGATGAAGTACGTGATGCCGCGGTGCTTGGGCACGTCCGGGTCGGTACGGGCGATGAGGATGGCCCAGCGCGCGAGGTGCGCGCTGGACGTCCACACCTTCTGTCCGTTGACCACCCAGTCGTCGCCGTCGCGGACGGCCCGCGTGCCGAGCGCGGCCAGGTCCGAGCCGGCGCCCGGCTCGCTGAACAGCTGGCACCAGACCTCCTCGCCCACCCAAAGGGGCCTGAGGAAGCGGCTCTTCTGTTCCTCCGTACCGAAGCCGAGGATGGTCGGCGCGGCCATGCCGAGGCCGATGCCGATGCGCCGCGGGTCGTTGTCAGGGGCGCCCGCGGCCTCCAACTCGGCGTCCACGACGGCCTGCAGGGAGCGCGGCGCGCCGAGTCCGCCGAGGCCCTCCGGGTAGTGCACCCAGGCGAGTCCGGCGTCGAAGCGAGCCTTCAGGAAGTCGAGGCGGTCGGTGGTGGCGGGGGGCTGCGCGGCCAGCAACTCCTGGGTGCGACGGCGCAGTTCGGCGGCGTCGGGCGCGCCAGCCTTGGGCGCGCCGGCCTTGGTTGCGGCGTCGGTCATGCCGCTCCTCCTTCGGTGAGACCGGGGATCACGGCCACGCGGCCGGTGGTGACGCCGTCGGCGACGCGCTGTACGGCGGCGGCCGCGCCGCCGAACGGTACGTGCTCGCTGACCAGCGGCTTGATCGCGCCACGTGCGGCCAGCTCGGTGAGCCGCTCGTGGCAGTGCAGGATCAGCTTCGGGTTCTTGGTGTTGTAGAGGCCCCAGTGCAGGCCCATGATCGAGTAGTTCTTCACCAGGGCGTGGTTCAGCGCCGGACTGGGAATGGCTCCGCTCGCGAAGCCCACGATCACGATCCGCCCTTCGAAGGCGACGACCTTGGCGGACTGGGCGTACGCCTCGCCGCCGACGGGGTCGTAGATCACGTCCGCGCCCCGGCCGCCGGTGGCCTCCTTCACGGCGCCGATGACGTCCTCGGCCCGCCGGTCGATGACGACGTCGCAGCCCAGCTCCCGGGCCACGTCCGCCTTTTCGGCTCCGCCCACGACACCGATGACCGTGGCGCCCGCGGCCTTGCCGAGCTGCACGGCCGCGCTGCCGACCCCTCCTGCGGCAGCGTGGACGAGCAGCGTCTCGCCGGCTTCGAGGCCGGCGCGGCGGTGCAGACCGAACCAGCCGGTCTGGTAGCCGATGTGCAGGGCCGCGGCCTCGGCGTCGTCGAGCGCCTCGGGCGCGGGCAGTACGGCCGCGGCGTCCGCGATCGTGTACTCGGCGAAGCCGCCGTACGGCAGCGCGGGGTTGGCGATGACCCGCCGGCCGTCCTCGGTCTCGCCGCAGATCTCCACGCCCGGCGTGAACGGCAGTGGTGGCCTGACCTGGTACTGCCCGCGGCACAGCAGCGCGTCCGGGAAGTTGATGTTCGAGGCGCGCACCTTCAGCAGGACCTGGCCGTCGCCGGGCACCGGCCGCGGCACGTCCTCGAGCCGCATCACCTCGCTCGGCTCGCCGTTCTGGTGCACTTGCCATGCCTGCATGCGGGGCCTCCACGGGACTGCTTCGTCTGGTCGGCTGGTCGTGCTCCAGCGCATACTAAGCGGTCGCTTGCCATCCTGGGAACGGGGTCAGCCGTCCTTCCCCTTCCGGGCGGGCCGCGCCCGTACGTGCATCCGCTCCCCCTGCGGCCCGAAGATGCTGAGGAACTCCACCGGGCCCTCCCCCGTCGACCCGAACCAGTGCGGTACACGGGTGTCGAACTCGGCCGCCTCTCCTGCACCGAGCACGACGTCGTGGTCACCGAGCACGAGCCTCAACTTCCCGGAGAGGACGTACAGCCACTCGTAGCCCTCGTGCGTGCGCGGATCCGGCTCCAGCACGCGGGCTGGTTCGAGCACCTTGTAGGCCAGGAGCCCGCCGGGCTGCCGGGTGAGCGGCCAGTGCGTCCGGCCGTGCCGGACGATGGGCTTGGAGCGGATTCGCGGGTCGCCCACTTCAGGCGCGCCGACCAGCTCGTCGAGGGGCACTTGGTGGGCTCGGGCGATGGGCAGCAGCAGTTCCAGGTTGGGTTTGCGCAGGCCGGACTCCAGCCGGGAGAGGGTGCTCACGGAGATGCCGGTGGCCTCGGACAGCCCCGCCAGGGTCGCACCGCGCTCCTTCCTGATCCGGCGCAGCCGCGGTCCGACGGCCGCGAGGATCTCGCCGGTCGCCTCGTGGTCGGCCGTGCCCGACGGTGTCTCGTGCTCACCCATGGACGCCATTGCAGTTTCGGCAAAGGCATTTGTCAATGCCGCACCGATGGGCCGACCTTGTCCGTGGAGGTGGTCACCATGACCGAGAGACACACCGCGGGGCACACCGAGAGGCACACGGAGAAGTACGAAGTGGTCGTCGTCGGGGGCGGCGCGGCGGGGCTGTCCGCCGCGCTCGTCCTGGGACGCGCGCGGCGCCGGGTGCTGGTCGTCGACGCGGGCGAGCCGCGCAACGGGCCCGCCGCGCACCTGCAGGGCTATCTGTCGCGGGACGGGATGCCGCCCGCCGAGTTCCTCGCCGAGGGGCGGCGGGAGATCCGGCGGTACGGGGTCGAGCTGGTCCAGGACCGTGCGGTGGATGTCGGGCGGGACGACGCCGGGGAGTTCGACGTGACGCTTGCCTCCGGGCGGCCGGTGCGCGCGCGTCGGCTGGTGGTCGCCACCGGCCTGGCGGACGAGCTGCCGAAGGTGCCGGGGATCGCCGAGCGCTGGGGGCGGGACGTGCTGCACTGCCCCTACTGCCACGGCTGGGAGGTCCGCGACCAGGCCTTCGGAGTGCTCGCCGCGTCCGCCATGAGCGTCCATCAGGCGCTCATCGTCACGCAGTGGTCGAAGAACGTGACCCTGTTCCTGCACACGGTCGACGAGAACGACATCCCGGACGAGGATCTGCGCAAACTCGCCGCGGCCGGGGTGAAAGTGGTCCCCGGCGAGGTCGCGGGGATCGTCGTCGAGCACGATCAGCTCACCGGAGTCCGCCTCACGGACGGATCCGCACACGATCGCTCCGTCCTCTTCGTCTTGCCCCGTGCGATCCCGCGCACGGGCCTGCTGGAGCGGCTCGGCGCCGACCTCGAAGAGACCCCGTTCGGCGTGTACGCGGCCGTGGACGAAACGGGCCGCACCAGCGTGCCCGGCGTCTGGGCCGCCGGCAACACCACAGGCTTCGCGGAACAGATCGTGAACGCCGCGAGTGCGGGGTACCGGGCGGCAGCCACGATCAATGGCGAGCTGGTGTTCGGCGACATCGAGGCGGCTGCCTCCGGCGGTGGGGCGGGTGCGCTCTAGGCCGGTGGGTGGGTCGGGGTCGTGTGCCGGTGCGTCCGCCCGTCGCCGCGGGGGCGTACTGCCCCGGGTGGGTAAGTCGGTCCGGGTTCCCTGAGACAAGCCCTACGCGACGGGCGATGACGCACCGGCACACGCCCCCTCCCGTGCGTTGGCGACTGCGGGTAAGTGGGGGTGCGCCCCTTCCCCCCACCCCGTGCCCGCGCGTGGCCGACTGGGTGCGCGCCCCTTCAGGGGCGCGGGGAACTGCGCGACCAGCCACAACCGGCCCGCAGCCGAGATGCGGGCAAGACCTGGTGTCGTACCCCGGGCGCCCGGCGTCCTCCCGTTGCACCATGGCTGCATGCTGTTCGCCCGGCTTGCCCGTGTGTCCCAGGAAGTCGCCGCCACCTCGGCGCGGTCCCGGAAGATCGCTCTGCTCGCCGAGCTGTTCCGGGACGCCGAGGCGGCGGAGGCTGCCGTCGTGATCCCGTATCTGGCGGGACGCCTCCCGCAGGGCCGGATCGGGATCGGCTGGAAGGTGCTGAGCCACCCCGTCGCCCCGGCCGAGGAGCCCACGCTCGCCGTGCTGGACGTGGACGCCCGGCTGACCGAGCTGGCCGGTGTGTCCGGCACCGGTTCGCAGGCCGAACGCATGCGGCTCGTCGGGGAGTTGATGGGGGCGGCCACCGCTGACGAGCAGCGGTTCCTGTTCGGGCTGCTCAGCGGGGAGGTGCGGCAGGGCGCGCTCGACGCGGTCGCCGTCGAGGGGCTCGCCGAGGCGACGGGGGCGCCCTCCGCGGACGTACGACGGGCGGTGATGCTGGCCGGTTCGCTGCGGACCGTGGCGCAGCGGCTGCTGGCGGACGGCCCTCGGGCCCTCGACGCGTTCCGGCTCACCGTCGGCCGCCCGGTGCTGCCCATGCTGGCGCACAGCGCCTCGTCCGTGGCTGAGGCGATCGACAAGCTCGGCGCCTGCGCCGTCGAGGAGAAGCTGGACGGCATCCGCGTCCAGGTCCACCGCGACGGTGACGCCGTACGCCTCTACACCCGCACCCTGGACGACATCACCGACCGGCTGCCCGAGCTGACCTCCGCCGCCAGGGAACTCAACGGCGAGCGGTTCATCCTCGACGGTGAGGTCATCGCGTTCGACGAGGACGGGCGGCCCAGGTCCTTCCAGGACATCTCCAGTCGTGTGGGCTCCCGCGTGGACGTCACCACGGCGGCCAGGGCCCTCCCCGTCTCCCCCGTGTTCTTCGACGCGCTGTCCGTGGACGGCCACGACCTGCTCGACCTGTCGTTCGTCGAGCGCCACGCCGCGCTGGCCCGGCTGGTCCCCGAGCCGATGCGGGTGCGGCGCACACTCGTGGCCGACCCCGCGGACGGCGCGACCCGCCTGGCCGCGGAGCGGTTCCTCGCCGACACGCTGAAGCGCGGCCACGAAGGCGTCGTACTGAAGGGCCTCGACGCCCCCTACAGCGCGGGCCGGCGCGGTGCCTCCTGGCTGAAGGTCAAGCCCGTACACACGCTGGACCTGGTCGTGCTGGCCGCCGAGTGGGGCCACGGGCGGCGCACCGGCAAGCTGTCGAACCTGCATCTGGGCGCCCGGAACCCGGACGGCTCCTTCGCCATGCTGGGCAAGACGTTCAAGGGGATGACGGATGCGATGCTGACCTGGCAGACCGAGCGGCTCCGGGAACTCGCCGTCGAGGAGAGCGGCCATGTGGTGACCGTCCGTCCCGAACTCGTCGTCGAGATCGCGTACGACGGCCTGCAGCGCTCCACGCGCTATCCCGCGGGCGTCACGCTCCGCTTCGCCCGCGTCGTGCGTTACCGCGAGGACAAGACCCCGGCGGAGGCCGACACCGTCGAGAGCCTGCTCGCGGCCCATCCGGAGGTCGCCCCGTGAGGCGCAGCGCGGGCCTGCTGCTGTTCCGGCGCACGGCGAACGGTATCGAGGTGCTGCTGGGGCACATGGGCGGACCGTTCTTCAGCCGGCGCGACGTCGGGGCGTGGAGTGTGCCGAAGGGCGAGTACGAGCCCGACGAGGCGGCCTGGGCCGCGGCACGCCGTGAGTTCCAGGAGGAGCTGGGGCTGGCGCCGCCGGACGGCGAGGCCGTGCCGCTGGGCGAGGTCAGGCAGACGAATGGCAAGGTCGTCACGGCCTGGGCGATCGAGGCGGACCTCGATGTGACGACGGTGGCGCCCGGGACGTTCACGATGGAGTGGCCGCGCGGCTCGGGCCGGATCCAGGAGTTCCCCGAGATCGACCGGGTGGAATGGCTCGACGTCGGCCGGGCGCGCGCCGTGATCGTCAAGGCACAGGCGGCGTTCCTGGACCGGCTGGCAGAGCACGTGGGCTGAGAGTGCCCGGAGGGCCGGAAACGGCGCTGAGCCGTACCCGGCGAGGCAGGCATACCCGGCGGGGCAGGCGTGCCCGGCGCTCTCGCGGGTACGCGGGCGGCCGTCCGCGTTGCGGCTCGTCCCGCGGCGCGGGAAGGTCGAAGGCACAGCCCGCATCAGGAGGTCGGCCATGCCCATCGCGACGGTGAATCCGGCGAACGGCGAGACGCTCAAGACCTACGACGCCCTGGGCGCCGAGGAGATCGAGCGCAGGCTCGCGGCCGCCGAGACCGCCTTCCGTACGTATCGCACCACCTCGTTCGCCGAGCGCGCACGGCTGCTGCACCGGGCCGCCGACCTGCTGGAGGAGGACCAGCAAGACGTCGCCCGGGTCATGACCACGGAGATGGGCAAGCCGATCAAGCAGGCCCGCGCGGAGGTCGCCAAGTGCGCGAAGGCCATGCGCTGGTACGCCGACCGCGCCGAGGAACTCCTCGCCGACGAGGAATCCGCGCAGTCCGAGGCGAAGGACTCCGGCGCCTCCCGCGTACTCGTCCGCTACCGGCCGCTCGGCCCGGTGCTCGCGGTGATGCCGTGGAACTTCCCGCTCTGGCAGGTGATCCGGTTCGCCGCGCCCGCGCTGATGGCGGGCAACGTGGGGCTGCTGAAGCACGCCTCGAACGTGCCGCAGACGGCCCTCTATCTGGAGGATCTGTTCCACCGGGCGGGCTTCCCGGAAGGCTGCTTCCAGACGCTGCTCATCGGCAGCGGCGAGGTCGAGACTGTCCTGCGCGACGGGCGGGTCAGGGCGGCCACGCTCACCGGCAGCGAACCGGCGGGCCGCGCCGTCGCCTCGGTGGCCGGTGACGAGGTCAAGAAGACGGTCCTGGAACTGGGCGGCAGCGACCCGTACGTGGTGATGCCGTCGGCCGACATCGACCGGGCCGCGAGGACGGCGGTGACGGCCCGTGTGCAGAACACCGGGCAGTCCTGCATCGCCGCCAAGCGGTTCATCGTGCACACGGACGTGTTCGATGCCTTCGCGGAGCGCTTCACGGCGGGCATGGAGGCGCTGAAGGTGGGCGACCCGATGGATGAGGAAACGGAGGTCGGGCCGCTCTCCAGCGAGAGGGGCCGCAGCGACCTGGAGGAACTCGTCGACGACGCGGTGGAGGCCGGCGCGACGGTCCTGTGCGGCGCCGAGCGTCCCGAGGGATCGGGCTGGTACTACGCTCCGACGGTCCTCGCCGACGTGACCCCCGACATGCGCATCCATCGTGAGGAGGCGTTCGGCCCGGTCGCCGCGCTCTACCGCGCCGCCGACCTCGAGGAGGCGATCGCGATCGCCAACGACTCACCGTTCGGGCTGAGTTCCAATGTCTGGACCCGCGACGAGGACGAGGTCGACCGCTTCGCCCGCGATCTGGAGGCGGGCGGCGTCTACGTCAACGGGATGACGGCCTCCCACCCGGCGTTCCCGTTCGGCGGGGTCAAGCGGTCCGGCTACGGCAGGGAGCTGTCGGGGCACGGAATCCGCGAGTTCTGCAACATCACCACCGTATGGCACGGAGCGTGAGCGTTCCGCGGTTACGATCCCCTGTGTGAACCGCGAAGTGACCCTGCCTCTGATCGTTGACAACCGCGGCACGTTGCAGGTGGCGGCCGCCGACGTCAGCAAACTGCTGCGCACGGTCGGCGGGCGGTGGCTGCATCTGGTGGAGGCCGGGCACGAGGGCCTCGACGAGGACACGGTGGCGGCCCTCACCATCGAACTCGCGAAGCTCGCCGACCGCATCGACGTGGCCTGCATCGCGCACAGCAGCGGGACGACCTCCGACTGACGACCTGAGACCAGGGGCCTGTCCGGCCCCGATCCGCCGGACGGGCTCTAACGCTGGTTGAGCTCCCACAGCGTGTGCCAGAACATCGATTCGTAACTCTGCAGCAGGCGTCCGTACCGGTGGACCTCGTCCTCATGGATCCCCCCGGCGTCCAGCCCCGCCTGCACGGCGGCCACCGCCTGCTGCTCCAGGTCGGGCGCGGGCTCGGCGAAGAAGTCGAAGAAGCCGCAGGCCTCGTCGTCGAAGCCGTACTGACGGCGCAGCGCCTCGGCGATCGTGGCGCAGTCGCCGCCCCACGCCGCGAAGTTGGCGCTCAGGGCGAGCACTACGTCGACCGGTTCGCCGTTCAGGGCGAGCCAGGCGACGTAGGCGGGGTAGGCCTGAGCGCCGGCGAGTGGCTCGTACTCCGCCACCCGCGCCTCGTCGGCCCCACAGGCGGCGAGCAGCGGGCCGAGCCGGTCCTGGGCCAGCGCCTCACCCTCCGCCAGCAGGGTGAAGAAGGCGGCGCACTCGGGCACGGCGGCCGACCGCTGCGCGAGATGCAGGAAGGCGCGGCGGTCGGCATCGGTCACATGGCGCTGTTCCATGGCCAGGGCGGCAAGGGTGTCGCGCTGTGCCGCACCCCGGCCGATCAGCGGCAGCAGCCGATTGGCGTGTGGGTCGGGGGCGAGCTTTCCGGTGATGGTCTCCAGCAGTTCCCTGGCTGTCCGCGTCATCGCCGCACTCCTTCGGCTCGGCTGCGCTGCCTTCCCTACTTCTCAGGCTCTCACGGCGCAGCCGACCGCTCAGGGGCCGTCAGCGGATCGGCATTCCCGCGAGGGTGCGGGCGATCACCAGGCGCTGGATCTCGCTCGTGCCTTCGAAAATCGTGTAGATCGCGGCGTCGCGGTGCATGCGCTCGACCGGGTACTCGCGCGTGTAGCCGTTGCCGCCGAGGATCTGGATCGCCTGAGCGGTGACCTTCTTGGCGGTCTCGCTGGCGAAGAGCTTCGACATGGAGCCCTCGGCCGCCGTGAAGGGCTTGCCGTTCACGGCCATCCAGGAGGCGCGCCACACCAGCAGCCGGGCCGCGTCGATCGACGTCCGCATGTCGGCGAGCTGGAAGGCGACGCCCTGGTTGTCGATGATCGGGCGGCCGAACTGCTCGCGCGTCTTGGCGTACTCGAGAGCCTCCTCGTACGCGGCCCGGGCCGTGCCCACCGCCATGGCGCCGACCGCGGGACGGGAGGCCTCGAACGTGGCCATCGCGGCGTTCTTCACGCGCTCACCGCCCGCCTTGGCCCGCTCGCGGGCGCGGGCCAGACGCTGGTCCAGCTTCTCCTTGCCGCCGAGCAGGCAGGAGCCGGGGACCCGGACGTTCTCCAGGACGACCTCGGCGGTGTGCGAGGCGCGGATGCCGTGCTTCTTGAACTTCTGGCCCTGGGACAGACCCGGTGTGTTCGGCGGGACGATGAAGGACGCGTGGCCCTTGGAGCCGAGCTCCGGGTCGACGACGGCGACCACGACGTGGACGTTGGCGATGCCGCCGTTGGTCGCCCAGGTCTTGGTGCCGTTGAGGACCCACTCGTCCTTGGCCTCGTCGTAGACGGCGCGGGTGCGCATGGAGGCGACGTCGGACCCGGCGTCGGGCTCGGAGGAGCAGAAGGCGGCGACCTTGACATCGCCCGCGTCACCGTACATCTGGGGGATCCAGGTGCCGATCTGCTCCTCGGTGCCGTTGGCGAGCACGCCCACCGCGGCGAGACCGGTCCCGACGATCGACAGGGCGATGCCCGCGTCTCCCCAGAACAGCTCCTCCATGGCCATGGGGATGCCGAGGCCGGTGGGGTCGAAGTACTGCTGGGCGTAGAAGTCGAGGGAGTAGATGCCGACCTTCGCGGCCTCCTGGATGACCGGCCAGGGAGTCTCTTCGCGCTCGTCCCATTCGGCGGCCGCGGGACGGATGACCTCGGCGGCGAATCCGTGGAGCCAGTCCCGGACCTCTTTCTGGTCGTCGTTGAGCTCCATGGTGAACTCGGCCATGTCCCCTCCAGCACTGCACTCACATGTTACTTGCGGTAACAGGAGTCTGTTACCGACTGGTAGGAAAAGTCAACTCCCGGTTCCCCCTCGGCTGCCCGTTCGATGCAGAATCACGTCCGGGTGTTACTTTGCGCAGGCGTCACCGAATCAGCACGGGTGGGGAGAGCACATGGACACCACACAGCGGACCGATCAGCAACGGTCCGCCGACCGCCGCCGGCGCGAATTGCTGGAGGCCGCCGACCGGGTGGTGCTCCGCGACGGCCCCGGCGCCTCGATGAACGCCATCGCCGCCGAGGCGGGCATCACCAAGCCCATCCTGTACCGCCACTTCGGTGACAAGGGTGGACTCTACGCCGCCCTCGCCAAGCGGCATACCGACGCCCTGCTCGAAGCGCTGCGGGCCGCGCTCGACGCGCCGGCCGAGCGCCGCGAACGGGTCGAGGCCACGCTCGACACCTACCTCGCGGCCATCGAGGCACGCCCGCAGGTGTACCGCTTCCTGATGCATCCGTCGGAGGGCGGCCCGCAGGGCGACCAGGGCTTCGACATCGGCCTTTACTCCGCTCCCGTGCTACGCCGCATGGGCGAGGAGCTCGGCAAGGTCATCGAGGAGCGAGTCGACCTCGGCCCGGGCAGCCAGCAGCTCGCGCGCGTGTGGGGGCACGGGATCGTCGGCATGATGCACGCCGCCGGAGACTGGTGGCTGGGCGAACGGCCGTGCTCGCGTGCGGAGTTGGTACGGAGTCTGGCGGACCTGCTGTGGGGCCGCCTCGCGGCTGCGGGCGACAGGGTGGGCGGGCCCGGGTTCTGAAGCACCCCAGAAGGGCGCGGATTCTGAAGCACCCCAGAGGGACGCGGGATCGAACCGCACCCCACGGAGCTACCGGCTCCACGAAGCCCGTGCGGCCTGCCGCAGCAGACGTCGTCTGCGCCACCCTGTGAGGTGATCCATGTACAACCGACCCTCCACATGGTCGTACTCGTGCTGCAGGCACCGGGCGAAGAAGCCGGTGCCGTGCACCCGCACCAGCTCACCGTCGACCGTGCGCCCTTCGACCACCGTGTGGTCGTACCGCTCGGTGCCCGCCTCAAGACCCGGCAGCGACAGACACCCCTCCGGACCGCGCAGCACCAGACCGTCCGCCTCGACGAGACGCGGGTTCACCAGGTGACCGACATGGCGCCGGTCCTCGTCGTCCGGACAGTCGTATACGAAGACCCGCAAGGACTCGCCGACTTGGTTCGCGGCCAGGCCGACACCCTGGGCCGCGTACATCGTCGCGAACATGTCCTCGACGAGACGCGCCAGTTGAGGGCCGAAGTCGGTGACCTCCTCACTAGGTGCGCGCAACACGGGGTCGCCCAGGAGGGTCAGGGGCAGCAGACGCCCTCGGGCGCCCGGGATCGAGCCGTGTCGCATGGCCGCAAGGGTACGGTCCTCAATGTCGCGCGGGCGCCTGGGTGGTGCCGCGGTGCGGGCCGGTGAGTGGATCTCGATAGGCTGAGGGTTACACGTTGCCGGGGGCAGGGCGCGGCGCCGTACGCAAGGAGGATCGAGATCTGATGTCAGGCAACTCGGACCCGCTGTCGCCGCGGGCCAAATTGGCCGTGACGGCCGGCAGGGCGGTCGCGGCCGCTTCGCGTGCCGCGGGCCGTGGCAGCGGATCGGTGATCGGCGGCCGGGTGGCGCTCAAACTCGACCCCGACCTGCTGGCGCGGCTCGCCCAGCACTTGGACGTCATTCTGGTGTCGGCCACCAACGGCAAGACCACCACGACGCGGCTGATCGCCGAGGCGCTGCGCGCCGCGGGTCCCGTCGTCTCGAACGCGCTGGGCGCCAACATGCCCGCCGGCATCACCTCCGCGCTCGCCGGGGGCTCGGACGCGCGGTACGCGGTCATCGAGGTCGACGAGAAGTACCTCGCCGGTGTCGCGCGTGACACCGACCCGAAGGCCATCGCGCTCCTCAACCTCTCCCGCGACCAGCTCGACCGCGCAGCCGAGACCCGCATGCTCGCCGAACACTGGCGTGAGGGCCTGGCCGGTTCCAAGTCCGTGGTGATCGCCAACGCGGACGACCCGCTGGTCGTGTGGGCCGCGTCCTCCTCACCGAACGTCGTGTGGGTGGCCGCCGGACAGATGTGGAAGGACGACGCCTGGTCCTGCCCGTCCTGCGGCGGTGTGATGCAGCGGCCCGGCGACGACTGGTACTGCGGCGAGTGCGGCTTCCGCCGTCCGACGCCCAGCTGGGCGCTGTCCGGCGACCACGTCCTGGACCCGCACGGATCCGCCTGGCCGATCCACCTCCAGCTACCGGGCCGCGCCAACAAGGCCAACGCCGCCTCGTCGGCCGCCGTCGCCGCCGTCTTCGGTGTGCCGCCGCAGGTCGCCCTGGAGCGGATGTACCAGGTCCAGGCGGTTGCCGGGCGGTACGACGTCGTGCAGTTCATGCAGCGCGACCTGCGCCTGCTGCTCGCCAAGAACCCCGCGGGCTGGCTGGAGACGTTCTCGCTCATCGACCCGCCCCCGACGCCGGTCATCCTGTCCGTGAACGCGCGCGGCGCCGACGGCACCGACACCTCCTGGCTGTGGGACGTCGACTACACGCGTCTGAGCGGTCACCCGATCTTCGTCATCGGCGACCGGAAGCTGGACCTCGCCGTGCGTCTGGAAGTCGCGAACCAGACCTTCCAGGTCTGCGAGAACCTCGACCAGGCCGTGCAGATCGCGCCGCCCGGACGGATCGAGGTCATCGCCAACTACACCGCGTTCCAGGACCTGCGCCGCCGTGTCGGCAACTGACCACTAAGGACACCTCAATGAGTGACAACAGCCTGCGTCTGGTGTGGATCTACCCCGACCTGCTGAGCACCTACGGCGACCAGGGCAACGCGCTCGTGGTGGAGCGGCGGGCCCGGCAGCGCGGCCTGGACGTGGCCCGGCTCGACGTACGCAGCGACCAGCCGATCCCCACCTCCGGCGACATCTACCTGATCGGCGGCGGCGAGGACCGGCCGCAGCGGCTGGCCGCCGAGCGGCTGCGCCGCGACGGCGGTCTGCACCGGGCGGTCGGCAACGGCGCGATCGTCTTCTCGGTGTGCGCCGGCTACCAGATCCTCGGCCACGAGTTCATCAACGACCTCGGGCAGCGCGAGCCGGGCCTCGGCCTGCTCGACGTGGTCTCCACGCGCGGCGAGGGCGAGCGGTGCGTCGGCGACGTGCTCGGGGACATCGACCCGCGCCTCGGCCTCCCGCCGCTGACGGGCTTCGAGAACCACCAGGGCATCACGCACCTCGGCCCCACCGCGCGCCCGCTCGCGCAGGTCCGGCTCGGCAAGGGCAACGGCACGGGCGACGGCACGGAGGGCGCGTACAACGACACCGTCTTCGGGACGTACATGCACGGGCCCGTACTCGCCCGCAACCCGCTGATCGCGGACCTGCTGCTGAAGCTGGCGCTGGATGTGAACGCCCTGCCGCCGACCGACGACCGGTGGTACGAGGCGCTGCGCGCCGAGCGCATCTCGGCAGCTCAGCAGCCTGCCTGAGATCCGCCTGAGACCTGGCGCACAGCCCGTCTGGCGGCGGGTCCGCTCACGTGTGCGGAGGCGTCCAGCAGGCGGACGCACAGTGCGGACCTGCCCCCTGCCGCCGGTAGGCTGACCGCGTCCAGCCGGACAGCGCGGTCCGGTACCCGGCCCACGTGGAGAAGGTAATTCGGGCTATGCGCATTGGTGTCCTCACGTCCGGCGGCGACTGCCCCGGCCTGAACGCCGTCATCCGGTCCGTCGTCCACCGTGCCGTCGTCGACCACGGCGACGAGGTCATCGGCTTCCGGGACGGCTGGAAAGGCCTGCTGGAATGCGACTACCTCAAGCTCGACCTCGACGCGGTGAGCGGCATCCTCGCTCGCGGCGGCACCATCCTCGGCTCCTCCCGGGTCCAGCCCGCGCATCTGCGTGACGGCGTGGAGCGGGCCAGGGGGCATGTCGAGGAGCTCGGGCTCGACGCGATCATCCCGATCGGCGGCGAGGGCACGCTGAAGGCGGCCCGCCTCCTGTCGGACGGCGGTCTGCCGATCGTCGGTGTGCCGAAGACCATCGACAACGACATCGCCGTGACGGACGTCACCTTCGGCTTCGACACGGCGGTCGGTGTCGCGACCGAGGCCCTTGACCGCCTGAAGACCACCGCCGAGTCCCACCAGCGCGTACTGATCGTGGAGGTCATGGGCCGCCACACCGGCTGGATCGCGCTGCACTCGGGCATGGCTGCCGGAGCGCACGCGATCGTCGTACCGGAACGCCCCTTCGACATCGAGGAGTTGACCGCCAAGGTCGGGACACGCTTCTCGGCGGGCAAGAAGTTCGCGATCGTCGTGGCCGCCGAGGGCGCGAAGCCTCGCGAAGGCACGATGGAGTTCGACGAGGGCGGCAAGGACATCTACGGGCACGAGCGGTTCGCGGGTATCGCCCGGCAGCTCTCCCTGGAGTTGGAGGGGCGCCTCGGCAAGGAGGCCCGTCCGGTGATCCTCGGGCACGTCCAGCGCGGCGGCACCCCGACCGCGTACGACCGCGTCCTCGCCACCCGCTTCGGCTGGCACGCCGTGGAGGCCGTGCACCGGGGCGAGTTCGGCCGGATGACCGCGCTGCGCGGCACCGACATCGTGATGGTGTCGCTGGCGGAGGCGGTCGAGACGCTGAAGACCGTCCCCGACGAGCGGTACGCCGAGGCGGAGTGCGTGCTGTAAATCGTGCGGCAAGTCGTCCTTGAAGAGAACTGCCCCCGGTCGCAACAGTGACCGGGGGCAGTTCTAGTCTGGGTCCGGACAGACAGCGCTCAACCCCCACGAAACAGGAGCCGGCGGATGGATCACAGCGGGCACGGCATGACCATGGATCTGCCGCCGTTCACGCTGGGGCGGGGGCTCGCGTGGTCGGCGGACCCGTTCTTCCTCATCGCCTGCCTGGTGGGCCTCGCCCTGTACGGATGGGGTGTCGTACGGCTCATGCGGCGCGGCGACAAGTGGCCGGTGGGCCGGACGATCGCGTTCGTCGTCGGTGTGCTGAGCGTCCTGCTCGTGATGTGCACCGGGCTCAACGACTACGGCATGGTCATGTTTAGCGTGCACATGGTGCAGCACATGGTGATCAGCATGCTGTCGCCGATCCTGATCCTGCTCGGCGCGCCGATCACGCTCGCGCTGCGCGCGCTGCCGGTGGCGGGCAAGGGGCGCAAGGGGCCGCGTGAGCTGCTGCTCGCGCTGCTGCACAGCCGGTACCTGCGGTTCATCACGCACCCGGCGTTCACGATCCCGCTGTTCATCGCGAGCCTGTACGCGCTGTACTTCACCCCCCTCTTCGACTTCCTGATGGAATCCAAGACGGGCCACATCGCGATGATGTGCCACTTCCTCGCCGTAGGCCTGGTCTTCTTCTGGCCGATCATGGGCGTCGACCCGGGGCCGCGCCGGCCCGGATACCTGCTGAGGATGCTGGAGCTGTTCGCGGGCATGCCGTTCCACGCGTTCTTCGGCATCGCGTTGATGATGGCTTCCGCCCCGATGGTCGAGACGTACAAGAACCCCCCGTCGTCGCTCGGCATCGACGCGCTCGCCGACCAGACGGCGGCGGGCGGCATCGCCTGGGCGTTCAGTGAGATCCCGTCCGTCCTCGTGCTGCTCGCGCTGCTCTTCCAGTGGTACCGCTCCGAACAGCGACAGGCCCGGCGCACGGACCGGGCCGCGGACCGTGACGGGGACAAGGAGCTCGAGGAGTACAACGCCTATCTGGCCTCGCTCAACGCACGCGCGCGCTGAAGGCTGTCACGGCGCTCCCGCTCCTCCCGGTTCTTTTGTCACTTTCAATTCACCTTGGCTGAAAGGCTTTTCCATTCAGTACCATGCAGGGTGAGCCCCGCATCCGCTCTGCGGGGTGACGGGGGAACCGCCGGGGGGAGCGGTCATGACATTCCGCGTGCCCATGTACAGGGCCATCCGATCAACGGTCCGCAGGATCGCGCTTCTACTGGTCGCTTTACTGATCCTCAGTGGCTGCTCGCAATCCGACCGCCTCCTCCTGGTGAAGGCAGTCTCCGCGGGCGTTCCGTCCCTCGATCCTTTCTTCGACGAGAGGAGCGGTCTCGGCCAGGACGCCGAGATCCGTTCCGAGCGGCCGCGGAGCAGCCTGCAGCAGGGCAACAGGCCAGGGCTGTACGGCGGTTCGAGCAAGCCGGGCGTCTGCGACGTCGACCGTCTCAAGGAATTCCTCGCCGATCCCGAGAACCACCGGAAGGCTCAGGAATGGGCGCGGGTCGTCGGAATTTCTCCGGATTCGATCGGGCAGTACCTCGATCGACTCACACCGGTACTCCTGCGTCACGACACCCTCGTGAAGAACCACGACTACAGAAAAGGCAGGGCTGTCGCTTTCCAAGCCCTGCTGGAGGCGGGAATCGCGGTTCTTGTGGACGATCAGGGGATTCCCGCCGTGAAGTGTTCCTGCGGTAATCCGCTGAGCGCCTTCGACGGGGGCACCGAAAAGATCTCGGTGCGGTTCGAGGACGGCAACAAGAAGTGGCCGAGTTTCCACGAGGACGCGATGGTGTCGGTGAAGCCGGCGCCCAGCAGGCTCGACCGGCTCGCGCTCGTGGCCGTGGACGACACGCACCAGGGGATCGTCCGGCCGGTCGGCACCGACGGCTCGCGGGACAAGACCTTCGACACGCGCGAAGAGCGCCGCGTGCCGAACCTGTCGGGGCTGACCGTCGCCGCGGCGGCACAGCGGCTCGCGGACAGCGGGCTGGCGGCGGCCTACCCGGGTGGCGGTCCGCCACCGGACAGCGCCAAGGTGACCGGGTCCCGGCCCGCGGCCGGCAGCGAGCTGACCTGGGGGCAGTACGTGACGCTGTCCGTGGACGCGCACGCCACGGGGGAGCCGAGCACTCCCCCGACCTCCGGGCCGACTCCGCCCACCAAGACGCCGAACGAGAAGCCGAACCAGAAGCCGAACGAGAAACCGAACGAGAAGCCGACGCCGACCGGGAGCCGGTCGCCGACTGAGCCCACGAATACACCCACGTCTCCCACCAAGACGCCGTCGTCTCCCCTGCCGACCGACACGGAGCCCACCAGGTCCTCGCCGCCCCCGTCGACACCGCCTCCGTCGACGGACAGCGAGCCCCCGGCGAGTCCCGATCCGCCTCGTACGAGCTCAGCGCCGCCCACGAGCCGGCCACCCACGAGCGATCCTGCGACCAGCGCACCCGTGACCAGCCCGCCCGTGACAAGCAGCGCGCCCGTCACGAGCAGCGCCCCCGTCCCCAGGGGCCCCGTCTCCAGTGACCCCGTCTCCAGTGACCCCGTCTCCAGTGACCCCGCCCCGAGCACGACCTGATCACCGCACCCAGGGAGCGATCGGATGGCACCAGGAACATCGCAGTCAGGAGTGGGCCGGGTCATCGCGGGCCGCTATCTGCTCCTGAACCGGCTCGGCACCGGCGGAATGGGGCACGTCTGGCTGGCCCACGACCAGCACCTCGCCTGTGAGGTCGCGCTCAAGGAGATCGTGTTCCGGAACCCGGCCGAGGCCGCCCAGGAGCGCGCGGCCAGGGTCGCCCGCGCCCGTGCCGAGGCCCGCCACGCGGCGGGACTGCGCGGCCACCCGCATGTGGTCACCGTGCACGACGTGCTGGAGCACGAGGGCCTGCCGTGGATCGTGATGGAGTACGTCGGGGGCGCGCTCGACCTGCGCGACCTGGTCACGCGGCGGGGTACGCTCGCGCCCGCCGAGTGCGCCCGCATCGGCCTGGCCGTCCTGGACGCGCTGACCGCCGGCCACGAGCGGGGCATCATGCACCGCGACGTGAAGCCCGCCAACATCCTGCTGGCTCCGGACCGCTCGGGAGCCCCTCACGCGCGTGTCCTGCTCACCGACTACGGCATCTCCGTGCAGCCGGACTCCAGCGAGACACGCTGGACGTTGACGTCCGTACTCGTCGGCACGGCCGGATACCTGGCGCCCGAACGGGCCCAGGGCGGGCCGCCGACCGCTGCCGCCGATCTGTTCTCGCTGGGCTGCACGCTCTACTACGGCGTGGAAGGCCGCGGCCCCTTCGACCGCGACACCGAGCTGGCCGCGCTCACCGCGGTCGTCCTGGAGGAGCCCCGCCCGCCGCTGCGCGCGGGCGCGCTCGAACCCCTGCTCGCGGCCATGCTCACGAAGAACCCGGTCCACCGGATCACCGCCGAGGACGCCGAGGCGGCACTCTCCGCAATCGTCACGCCCCAGTCCCATCCGCACACGCGAGTCGACCTGGGATCGCAGCCGCCGTGGGCCCAGGTCGAGACCGAGGCGTCCGCCCTGCCCCCGCCGGGGCCGGGTTTCGGGCCACCGCCGCACGAGCCACAGGCCGGGCGGGTGCAGGCGCCACAGGCCGGGCAGGTCCAGGCGCCGCAGACCGGACAGGTGCACAGGCCGCAAACCGGGCCGGCAGGCAGGCGGCACCACAGGCGCTCGAACGTGCTGCAGTCGGTGACCGCCGGCCTCCTCGGCCTGGCCATCGCCCTCGGCGGTGTCTGGTACGCGATGGGACAGCGGGCGGACGGCGGCACCGGCAGCGGAGGCGGCGCGAAACCGTACGGGGAGACCATCGGGCTCGCCAAGCCGCTCAAGGACGGCGACTGCGTCATCGCCGACTGGTCCGGCGAGCGTTTCGAGGGCACTCCGCGGCTGAAGGTCGAAGACTGCCTCAAAGGACAACCCGACGGCCAGGTCATGGCGGTGGCCGGGGCCGGATCCGCCGACGAGGCGCGCGCGAACGGCCCCGCCCGGTGCGAGGAACGGACCGAGGAGACGCGCAAAAAGCTGGCTGACGTACGCGGCTACGTCGTGCTGCCCACGGACGCGGGCTTCCAGGCCGCCGGGCGGCGCTCCGCCTGTCTCCTCCTGGGCGCGAACGGAGGGGTGTACGGGCCGCTCGGGCAGCACCGCAGGCCGGGACTGACGTTCATCGACACGGCCAATATGCAGAAGCAGGACTGCCTGGACGAACGGTCCGACCGGGACGCCCGGCTGGCCTCCTGCGACGCGCCGCACGACCAGCGGGTGCTCGGCTTCACCCGGCTGGATCCGGACACGACCCTCGAAGAAGCGAAACAGCAATCCCTGGAGGCCTGTGCGGCGGATGTGCCGCCGATCCAGTACGGCTACGACCCGGCCCGCTACGAAACAGCGGCCTGGGCGAGCCGGAGTGCCTGGAAAACAGGCACACATTTCGTGGTATGCACCGTGAAGAGGCAGGACGGGGGCACCATGGAGAGCGACGAACCATGAGGAGGGTGTTGCGATGCCCGGTTCTACGAAAACCATGGGAGCGCTCACAGTGGGAGGCCTGGTGATGGTGACGGCCTACACGGTGGCGCTCGGCAGTAACGGCTGGCTGTGGTTCGGCTGGGTCGTACTCGGTCTGATCACCCTGGGAATGGTGGCGTCGCGCAGCACCTGACGTCCTCCGCTCCTCCTCCCCCGGACAGCCGTCCGGGGGCTCTCATGCGCGCCCTCGGTCGCGGTCCCCTGCACGGGGGCCCGCCGAGTGCACCCCCGGCTGGTATTTCGGCAGCCGGGCGGTGATCTTCATGCCCGCGCCCAGGGCGGTCTCGATGACGAGGCCGTGGTCGTCCCCGTAGACCTGGCGCAGCCGGTGGTCGACGTTCGACAGTCCGATGCCGCCCGACGGGCTGACCTCCCCGGCCAGGATGCGACGCAGCCAGTCGGGGTCCATGCCGGGGCCGTCGTCCTCGATCACGACGAGCGCCTCGGCTCCCGCGTCCTGCGCGGTGATGCTGATGTGGCTCTTGTCGACCTTGCCCGTCCCGCCCGGACCCTCCAGGCCGTGTTTCACGGCGTTCTCCACGAGCGGCTGCAGGCACAGGAAGGGCAGCGTCACCGGGAGTACTTCGGGGGCTATCTGCAGGGTGACCGACAGCCGGTCCCCGAAGCGGGCCCGGACCAGGGCCAAGTAGTGGTCGATGGCGTGCAGCTCATCGGCGAGCGTGGTGAAGTCGCCGTGCCGGCGGAACGAGTAGCGGGTGAAGTCGGCGAACTCCAGGAGGAGTTCGCGCGCACGCTCCGGGTCGGTGCGGACGAACGAGGCGATCACGGCGAGCGAGTTGAAGATGAAGTGCGGCGAGATCTGGGCGCGCAGGGCCTTGATCTCGGCCTCGATCAGCCGGGTACGGGACTGGTCGAGATCGGCGAGCTCCAACTGGACCGAGACCCAGCGGGCGACCTCGCCGGCGGCCCGGACCAGGACGGCGGACTCACGGGGCGCGCAGGCGACGAGCGCCCCGTGCACGCGGTCGTCGACGGTGAGCGGGGCGACGACGGCCCAGCGCAGTGGGCAGTCCGGTTCGACACAGTCGAGGCGGAAGGCCTCGCCGCGGCCGCTCTCCAGTGGGCCGCCGAGCCGGTCCATGATCTGCGTGCGGTGGTGCTCGCCGACGCCCTCCCAGGCCAGGACGGTGTCCTGGTCGGTGAGGCAGAGCGCGTCGGTGCCCAGCAGGGTGCGCAGCCGCCGTGCCGATTTGCGCGCCGTCTCCTCGGTGAGCCCGGCCCGGAGCGGGGGCGCGGCGAGCGAAGCGGTGTGCAGGGTCTCGAAGGTGGCGTGCTCGACGGGGGTGCCGAGGCCGCCGAGGCTCCGCGGGCGCGTGGTGCGCCGGCCGAGCCAGAAGCCGGCCGCCAGCAGCGGAAGTACGGCCACGCAGAACCCGGCCAGGAAACCGCTCATGCCTCGGTCACGAAGCTCATGCCTCAACTTCCTTCGCGCTCACGGCCGTCCGTACCGGCCCGCCGGACAGCTCTTCCGGCAGATGGAAGCGGGCGAGGATCGCGGCCGTACCCGCCGGTACCCGCCCGGGTGTGGCCAGCGACACCAGCACCATGGTGAGGAAGCCCAACGGCACCGACCACAGCGCGGGCCAGGCGAGCAGGGCGTGCAGCGGGCCCGTGCGCGAGAAGCCCGCCATGGTCGCGGCGACCGCGAGCAGCGCCGAGCCGCCGCCGACCAGCATCCCGGCCGCGGCGCCGTGCGGGGTGAGCCGGCGCCACCAGATGCCGAGGACGAGGAGCGGGCAGAACGACGACGCGGACACGGCGAAGGCGAGGCCCACGGCGTCCGCGACAGGCAGTCCGCCCACGAGTCCGCTCGCGACCAGCGGCACGAGCATCGCCAGCACCGTACCGAGCCGGAAGTGCCGTACGCCGCGCGAGGGGAGCACATCCTGGGTGAGCACACCCGCCACCGCCATGGTCAGCCCGGACGCGGTGGACAGGAACGCGGCGAAGGCCCCGCCCGCGACCAGCGCTCCCAGTAGGTCCCCGCCGAGCCCGCCGATCATCCGGTCGGGCAGCAGCAGTACGGCGGCGTCCGCGTCTCCGCTGAGGGTGAGCTCGGGAGCGTACAGGCGCCCCAGGGCGCCGTAGAGCGGTGGCAGCAGATAGAACGCGCCGATCAGGCCGAGTACGACGACGGTGGTGCGGCGGGCGGCGACGCCGTGCGGGCTGGTGTAGAAGCGGACGACCACGTGCGGCAGCCCCATGGTGCCGAGGAAGGTGGCGAGGATCAGTCCGTACGTGGCGTACAGCGGGCGGTCCTCGCGTCCCTCGGCGAGCGAGGTGGACATGCCGCCGTTGCTGCCGCGGTCGGCGGCGGGCACGTGGTCGCCCTTGCTGAAGGCCAGCCGGGTGCCCTGCTGAATGTGGTGCACCCCGGCGGGGAGCCGGACCGGTTCGTCCTCGTACCGCTCGCCGTCCACCGTGCCGGTCGCGGTGACGGTCAGTGGTTCCACGAGCTTCAGGTCGAGGCTGCCGTCGACGCGGACGACACGGTGCTCGCGGAACGTGGCCGGTTCGTCGAAGGCGTGGCGCGGCCCTCCGTCGCCCTGCCAGGCGAGGACCAGGAAGAGCGCGGGGACGAGCAGGGCGGTGAGCTTGAGCCAGTACTGGAAGGCCTGCACGAAGGTGATGCTGCGCATGCCGCCCGCGGCGACGGTCGCGACCACGACGACGGCGACGATGATCCCGCCGAGCGACTTGGAGGCTCCGGTCAGCACGTTCAACGTCAGCCCCGCACCCTGCAACTGGGGCAGCAGGTACAGCCAGCCGACTCCGACGACGAAGGCCCCGGCCAGTCGCCGGACCGCCGGGGAAGCGAGCCGCGCCTCGGCGAAGTCGGGCAGCGTGTAGGCGCCGGAGCGGCGCAGCGGGGCCGCCACGAACAGCAGCAGGACGAGATAGCCCGCGGTGTAGCCGACCGGGTACCAGAGCATGTCGGGGCCCTGGACGAGGACGAGGCCCGCTATGCCGAGGAACGAGGCGGCGGAGAGGTACTCGCCGCTGATGGCGGCCGCGTTCAGCCGGGGCCCGACCGTGCGCGAGGCCACGTAGAAGTCCGAGGTGGTACGTGAGATGCGCAGGCCGAACGCGCCGACGAAGACGGTCGCCACGACGACGAGGGCGACCGCGGGGACGGCGTAGTTCTCGTTCACTGCTCGGCGGTCCTCGGTCTCGTGCGCTTGTCTGCGCGGCTCAGCGGTCTTCGACGAGGCGGACGAAGTCCTTCTCGTTGCGGTCGGCCCGGCGTACGTACCAGCGGGCGAGCAGCACAAGCGGCGGATACACGCAGAAGCCCAGGACGATCCATTCGAGGTCCGCGCCGTCGCGCATCGAGGTGAAGACCAGCGGGAGCGGGCCCACGAGCAGGACGAGTACGGCGAACACCGTGAGCGCGGCGCGCAGTTGGCTGCGGATGAGGGACCGGACGTAGGCGTGGCCGAGGGTCGTCTGCTCGTCGATCTCGGTGCGGGGCCGGTAGCCGTTCAGCCTGCGGGTGCGGCGGGGCGGCCCGGTGACGACGACGCGGCGCTCGGTCGGATCCTGTGGCACCTTCGGGCCTCCTCAGCTCGCGGTCCGGCGCATCAGCAGGTCGCGCAGCTCGCGGGCGTGACGGCGGCTGACCTGCAGTTCGACGGAGCCGACCAGAACGCTCACGGTACCCGCGTCCAGCCGGAGCTCGCTGATGTGGCCCAGGGCGACGAGATGACGCCGGTGGATGCGGACGAACCCGCGCGAGCGCCAGCGCTCCTCCAGCGTGGACAGCGGGATGCGCAGCAGGTGGCTGCCCTGGGCGGTGTGCAGCCTTGCGTAGTCGCCCTGGGCCTCGACATGCGTGATGTCCTCGACGGCGACAAAACGGGTGACTCCCCCCAATTCGACCGATATATGGTCCAGGTCGGGCTCGTGCACGGATATCAGTGGAGCCGCGTCCTTCAGCTCGGCGGCCCGGCGGACGGCCTCGGCCAGCCGTTCCCGGCGTACGGGCTTCAGTACGTAGTCGACCGCCTTGAGATCGAAGGCCTGCACGGCGAAGTCCTCGTGGGCGGTGACGAACACGACGAGCGGTGGTTTGGCGAGACCGGCGAGCAGCCGCGCCACGTCCAGACCGTCCAGCCCGGGCATGTGGATGTCGAGGAAGATCACATCGATCGCGTCGTCGCCCCCGGGACCGCATTCCAGCGCGCGGTTGATCCGGCGCAGCGCCGCCGTCGCGTCACTGGCACCCTCGACACTGCTCACCCGCGGGTCGGCCTCCAGCAGGTAGAGCAGCTCTTCGAGGGATGGTTGTTCGTCATCGACGGCGAGAGCGCGCAGCATGAGGCTGGAGTGTAAAAGGAATCCGCACGCCTGCCCATGCGCGTGCGGCGCTGTGACCACTGGGGCGCGCCCTCCATGACGCAGGTCCCCGTAGTTCCGCGGGCGTGGCCGGACCCGCTGGATACAGTGCCCGCATGACGACCAAGTCCGCGCCGTTCGACGAGCTCGACCGCAAGATCGTCACCGCCCTGATGGCGAACGCCCGGACCAGTTTCGCCGTGATCGGTGCGGCGATCGGTCTGTCGGCCACCGCGGTCAAGCGCCGCGTCGACCGGATGCGTGAGACGGGTGTGGTCACCGGGTTCACGGCCACGGTGAAACCGGCCGCGCTCGGCTGGCGTACGGAGGCGTACGTCGAGGTGTACTGCGAAGGCGCGGCCCCGCCGCGACGGCTCGCGGAGGTGGTGCGCAACCATCCGGAGATCGCCGCCGCGATGACGGTGACCGGGGGCGCGGACGCGCTGCTGCACGTACGGGCCCGGGATGTGGACCACTTCGAGAAGGTGCTGGAACGGATCCGCACGGAGCCGTTCATCCGGAAGACGATCAGCTACATGGTCCTCTCCCATCTGCTGCCGGAGAGTCCGGAGGCGGGCGCGAACCAGCCGGCCCCGGCCCCGGAGGAGTGAGCGGGCGGCTCCCGTCCTGTTCGCGCACTGATCGTGCGCCGCGCCCTCTCCACACGCATCATCCCTGCGCCGACGCGCAATTGTCCCTGCTTGTCGCCGCTTCTCCCGCTTCCTTACCGTTGAGGCATCCCCCAGTGTCACCGCACGAAGCGGAGGTATCCCTCTGTGTCCCACAGCCGTGTGCCGCGCCCCAGGCGCTTTCTTGTCTGCGAACCCAGACACTTCGCCGTGCAGTACGCCATCAATCCCTGGATGCACCAGGACACACAGGTCGACGTCGATCTGGCCCAAGGGCAGTGGGCGGAGCTGATCCGCGCCTACCGTGCCCACGACCACGTGGTCGACAGCGTGGAGCCGGTCGCGGGTCTGCCGGACATGGTCTTCGCCGCGAACTCGGCGCTGGTCGTGGCGGGCCGGGTCTTCGGCTCGTTGTTCCACGCGCCCCAGCGGCGACCGGAGTCGACCGCCTACGAGACCTGGTTCAAGGGCGCGGGCTTTGACGTCCACCGCCCCGAGTCGGTGTGCGAGGGCGAGGGCGATCTGGTCCCGGTCGGAGGCTACGTCCTGGCCGGCACCGGCTTTCGTACGACGCGGGCCGCCCACCAGGAGGTGCAGGAGTTCTTCGGCGTCCCGACGGTCAGCCTGCAGCTGGTGGACCCGTACTTCTACCACCTGGACACCGCGCTGTTCGCGCTCGACGACGGGCCCGAAGCGAACATCGCGTACTACCCCGAGGCCTTCTCCCCGGGAAGTCGTGAGGTGCTCAGGCGGCTGTTTCCTGACGCGGTCATCGCCACGCACGAGGACGCGATGGCGTTCGGCCTCAACTCCGTCTCGGACGGCCGTCATGTGTTCATCTCACCGCGGGCCGAAGCGCTCGCCGGCCGGCTGAGCCGTCACGGCTATGTTCCCGTCCCCGTCGACCTGTCGGAGTTCCACAAGGCAGGCGGGGGCATCAAGTGCTGCACCCAGGAGATCCGCTCATGACCGTCGCCCCCAGCCGTTCGCTCCGTTCGTCCGCCGAGCTGATCCGTGCCGAGGAGCCCGTCCTGGCGCACAACTACCATCCGCTGCCCGTGGTCGTCGCGCACGCCGAGGGCACCTGGGTCGAGGACGTCGAGGGCCGCCGCTACCTCGACATGCTGGCCGGCTACTCGGCCCTCAACTTCGGGCACCGCCACCCGGCGCTGATCGAGGCGGCGCACCGCCAGCTCGACCAGCTGACGCTCACCTCGCGCGCCTTCCACAACGACCGGCTCGCCGAGTTCGCCGAATCCCTGGCCGAGCTGACCGGCCTGGACATGGTGCTGCCGATGAACACGGGTGCCGAGGCCGTGGAGAGCGGCATCAAGGTCGCCCGCAAATGGGCGTACGAGGTGAAGGGCGTCCCCGCGGACCGGGCGACGATCGTGGTGGCGGCCGACAACTTCCACGGCCGGACGACGACGATCGTCAGCTTCTCCACCGACGAGACGGCCCGCGCGGGCTTCGGCCCGTTCACGCCGGGCTTCCGCGTCGTCCCGTACAACGACCTCGCCGCGCTGGAGGCGGCCGTCGACGAGACGACGGCGGCCGTTTTGATCGAACCGATCCAGGGCGAGGCGGGTGTCGTCATCCCGGACGACGGCTATCTCACCGGCGTCCGCGAACTGACCCGGCGGGCCGGCTGCCTGTTCATCGCGGACGAGATCCAGTCGGGCCTCGGGCGTACGGGCCGCACGCTCGCCGTCGAGCACGAGGCGGTCGTCCCGGACGTACTGCTGCTCGGCAAAGCGCTCGGCGGTGGCATCGTGCCGGTCTCCGCGGTCGTCGCGCGCCGCGAGGTGCTCCGCGTGCTGCGTCCCGGCGAGCACGGGTCGACGTTCGGCGGAAACCCGCTCGCCGCGGCGGTCGGCTCCGCCGTCGTGGAACTCCTGTCGACCGGTGAATTCCAGCGCACGGCCACCGAACTGGGCTTGGTGCTGCGCGACGGCCTGACGTCCCTTCAGGACAAGGGCGTGGGCGTGCGGGGATTCCGGGCGCGCGGGCTGTGGGCGGGCGTGGACATCGACCCCGCCATCGGCACGGGCCGCGACATCAGCGAACGCCTCATGCGCGAGGGGATTCTCGTCAAGGACACCCACGGCTCGACCATCCGCCTCGCCCCGCCGCTGACCATCACCGCCGGGGAACTCCGCTCGGCTCTCGGGGCATTGGAGAAGGTGCTGACACAAGGAGCTGATAAAGGAGTTACGGAAGGGGTTTGAGGGGTCTGATGCGGGCCCAAGATTGAGGGATGGGGGCGCGCCGGTCAGGCCCAGCCCCCTTCCCAGCAGGTTCCAGCACCCGTAACTGCTTTACGCTTGACGGGGATTGGTTCCGGCCAGGCGGGCTAGATTGTGCACTGGCCTTGTCAGCAATGAGCGAAAAGAGCGCAGGGATGTCCGACCTCTCCACTTCACGCTCCGAAGGCGCCGTGCGGATTCCCAAGCTCCGGACCCGCGTATCGCACTCGGCGCGCATCTGGAACTACTGGCTGGGAGGCAGGGACAACTACCAGATCGACCAGGAAGTGGGCGACCACATCCTGAGCTTCGTGCCGGAGATTCCCCGGTCGGCCATCGCGGACCGGCAGTTCCTGGCGCGGGCCGTGAATCACCTCGCCGGTGAGGCGGGAATCCGGCAGTTCCTGGACATCGGCACCGGCCTGCCGATCGTCGACAACACCCACGAAGTCGCCCAGCGGGTCGCGCCCACCAGCAGGGTCGTCTACGTGGACAACGACCCCGTCGTGCTCAGCCACGCCCGCGCCCTGCTCACCAGCACGCCCGAAGGCGCGACGGACTACATCGACGCCGACGTCCACGCGCCCGACACGATCCTGCAGGGCGCCGCCGGGACTCTGGATTTCAGCCAACCCGTCGCGATCACGATGCTGGGCATCCTCAACTTCGTTCTCGACACCGATGAGGCCCAGTCCATCGTGCACCGGCTCCTGGACGCCGTGCCGTCCGGCAGCTACCTGGTGGTCTCCCACCCCACCACGGAAGTCGACGGCCCGGCGATGACCCAGGCGGTCCGTTACTGGAACAACCAGGGATCGGCCCCGATGACGCTGCGCACACGCGAGGAACTCCTACGGTTCTTCGACCGCCTCGACCTCGTCGACCCCGGCGTCGTCACCTGCTCACGCTGGCGCCCCGACATCTCGCCGGACGAGATCGTCGACGTCACCCACTTCTGCGGGGTGGGACGCAAGCCGTAGAACTCAGCAAGGGGTCCGACCGGCCCAGTTACACAAAACCGCGCCCGCACATACACTGGCGTCTCCCTGGCACGCCTGTTGACCTGCGAGAACGCGGCGGTTGAGCTGACCCGTCGTAATGAGGAGCGACCCCATGTTCTACTACGTGCTCAAGTACGTGATCCTGGGACCGCTGTTGAGGCTGGTTTTCCGCCCACGGATCGAGGGCCTCGAGCACGTACCGGCGACGGGCGCGGCCATCGTCGCCGGCAACCATCTGTCCTTCTCGGACCACTTTCTGATGCCCGCGATCCTCAAACGGCGGATCACCTTCCTGGCGAAGGCCGAGTACTTCACCGGTCCCGGAATCAAGGGCCGGCTGACAGCCGCCTTCTTCCGCAGCGCCGGTCAGATCCCGGTGGACCGCTCCGGCAAGGACGCGGGTCAGGCCGCCATCCGCGAAGGTCTCGGCGTGCTGAGCAAGGACGAACTCCTCGGCATCTACCCGGAGGGAACACGCTCGCACGACGGCCGCCTCTACAAGGGCAAGGTGGGCGTCGCGGTCATGGCCCTCAAGGCCCAGGTACCGGTCATCCCGTGCGCGATGATCGGCACGTTCGAGGCCCAGCCGCCGGGCAAGGTCATCCCGAACATCCACCCCGTGGTGATCCGCTTCGGCAAACCCCTCGACTTCTCCCGCTATGCCGGCATGGAGAACGAGAAGGCCATCCTGCGCGCCATCACCGACGAGATCATGTACGCGATCCTCAGCCTCTCCGAGCAGGAGTACGTCGACCGGTACGCGGCCGTCGTCAAGGCCGAGGAAGCCGCCGAGAAGGCGGAGAAGGCCCGTAAGTTCCCGCGCATGCCGCTGAGTTGACGCTCCTCGCCAGGGCCCAGGGCCAGGGCCAGGGCCATGGCGCTCGCGCCGTCCCTCGTACGCGCTCGGAGAAGTCTGCGGAGAGCAGAACCCCCTGGGGCGGCGGGCGGCCCGGCCGTACGGTCACGTCATGAGACATGCAGTGGTGATCGGAGCGACAGGACAGATCGGGCGCGTGGCCGTGGGCGCCCTGGCCCGGGACGGCTGGCAGGTGACGGCCGTGTCGCGGGGCGGCCGGCGGGACGAGTCGTGGCCCGGGGAGGTACGGACGGCGCGGGCGGACCGCGAGGACGACGCGGCCCTGACCGCCGTGGTCGGCGACGGCTGTGACGTACTGGTGGACATGGTGGCCTTCGGGCCGGAGCACGCACGGCAGTTGACGGGGCTCGCCGGTCGCGTCGGCTCGGCCGTGGTGATCTCCAGTGTGTCGGTGTACGAGGACGACAAGGGCCGGGGCTTCGACACACAGGCGGAGCCGGACGGGTTCCCCCAGTACCCGGTGCCCATCCCGGAGAGCCTGCGCACGGTCGCGCCGGGCGATGCCTCCTACAGCACCCGCAAGGCGGCCCTCGAGCGCGAACTCCTCGCCGCCGCCGACACGTTGCCGACGACGCTGCTGCGGGCAGGCGCGATCCACGGCCCGCGCTGCCGCACACCGCGCGAACTGTACTTCGTGAAACGCAACTTGGACGGGCGCCGCAGGCGGATCGTCGCCTTCGGCGGGGAGAGCCGCTTCCACCCGGCGAGCGTCCACAACATCGCGGAACTCATACGGCTCGCCGCGGCGAAGCCCGGTGCGCGCGTCCTCAACGCCTGTGACGACGAGGCCCCCACGGTGGCGGAGATCGCCTCGGCGATCGACGCCGTGATGGGTGTCGAGACCGAGACCGTCCTGGTCGACGGCCCTCCTCCCGCGGAGTGCGTGGGCGACACTCCGTGGTCGGTACCGCACCCGGTGATCTGCGACATGTCCGCGGCCCGGCGGGAGCTGGGGTACGAGGAGGTGACACGGTACGCCGAGACCCTGCCGGAGACCGTCGCGTGGATCGAGCGGCAACTGGCCGGAGGGGCCGGACCGGGCGGAGGGGCCGGACGGGACTGGCGCGAGGCGTACCCCAAGATGTCGGAGGCGTACGGGGACCTCTTCGACTACGCGGCGGAGGACGCCTGGCTGGCGGCGCGGAACGCGTGAGGGGCGGCCGGGAGTCCGGCCGCCCCTCTTGTTCGGCGTGTTACGGCTTCGGCGTGGCGTGCGGTGCGCACGTCACGTCGGCCGCGTCGACCTTGCCGGTGAGCAGGTAGGTGTCCACCCGCTCGTTGATGCACGGATTGGTCAGTCCGGTGACCCCGTGCGAACCCGCGTCCTTCTCGGTGATCAGACGCGAGCCCTTGAACCGCTTGTGCAGTTCGACGCCGCCCTCGTACGGGGTGGCGGCGTCACGCGTGGCCTGCACGATCAGCACGGGCGGCAGCCCCTTGCCGGTCTTCACGTTCAGCGGGGTCTGCTGCTTGCCCGGCCAGGTGGCACACGGCAGGTTCATCCAGGCGTTGGCCCAGGTCATGAACGGGTAGTCCTTGTGCAGCCGCGTGTTGTCGCGGTCCCACTTCTTCCAGCTGGTGGGCCACTTGGCGTCCGTGCACTCGACGGCCGTATAGACGGCGTTGCCGTTCTCCGCGGCGATGTTGCCCGCGGTGTCCGACAGATCGGGCGCGGCGGCGTCGACGAGCGCCTGGGTGTCACCGGCGACGTACTTGCTGAACACCGTCGCGACCGGCACCCAGGAGGAGTCGTAGTACGGCGCGCTCTGGAAGAACGAGATGAGCTCGGCCGGGCCGACGACCCCGCCGATGGGGCTCTTCTTGGCCTCGGCGCGCAGCTTGAGCCACTGGTCCTGGACCTTGGCCTGGGTGTCACCGAGATGGAAGGCCGCGTCGTTCTTCGCGACCCAGGCCGTCCAGTCCTTCCAGCGCATCTCGAAGGCGACGTCCTGGTCCAGGTTGGCCTGGTACCAGATCTTCTCGCGCGACGGGTTGACGACGCTGTCCGCGACCATGCGGCGGACATGGGTCGGGAAGAGCGTGCCGTACACGGCGGCGATGTACGTGCCGTAGGAGACACCCAGGAAGTTGAGCTTCTTCTCGCCGAGCGCGGCCCGGATGACGTCCAGGTCGCGTGCGGTGTTGGGCGTCGTCATGTGCGGCAGCATCTCGCCGCTGCGCTCGGCACAGCCCGCCGCGTACTCGGCGGCGAGCTTGCGCTGGGCCCGCTTGTCGGCCTCGGAGTCCGGCACCGGGTCCATCTTGGGCGCCTTCACGAACTCCTGCGGATCGACGCAGGAGATGGGCGCCGAGTGGCCGACGCCACGCGGGTCGAACCCGACGAAGTCGTACGCCTTCGCCGTGTTGGCCCAGATGGGGCTCTTCGTGGTGACGCGGCGCGGGAAACGCAGGCCTGAGCCGCCCGGTCCGCCCGGGTTGTAGATGAGCGCGCCCTGCCGCTCCTCCTTCGTTCCCGTGTTGCCGATGCGGTCGACGGCGAGCTTGATCTGCTTGCCGTTCGGCTTCGCGTAGTCGAGCGGCACGGTGACCCAGCCGCACTTGATGGGCTTCTCCAGCCCCCAGTCGGCCGGGCAGTCCTGCCAGTCGATCCCGGCCTTCGCGGCCCGTGCCGCCGCGATCGCCGTGCCGCGCGCCTCACGGTCCTGGCCGTGGCGGGTGTCCGCGCTGGCCGACGGCGCCGCGACGGCGCCGGCTATCAGTGTGGCCGTGACGAACACTCCGGCGGAACCGAGCGCTGTCACCCTTCTCTGCGGACGCATACCCCTCAAGTGGGACCTCCCCGTACATCGTTGCGGTCGGTACGGGATCTTTCCGGCTGTGACCCACCTGAGAACAGGGGGTACTTGGCTTCTTTGCCAATCCGATAACCGGTACGCGTTTGCCCGTTGAGCGGAGAGTGGGTGCTAAACCCTGCCGTCGAGTGTGCGCAGCGCCTCGTCGAGAGTCCGGCGCAGCCGCAGCGCGTTGGGGGCGAGCGCGGTCACGAGGACACCGGGACCGGCGAGCGGGGTGAGCGCCGCGCACTCCCCCAGCAGCTGCGGGCTCGGCAGCGCCTCCGCGAACTCCGGTCGTACGACGAGGAGTTGCCCCACCGCACGATGCCCCGCCAGTACGGCGGGGCCGTCCCAGCCGCCGGACGCGCCGGGCCCGCAGCACAGTTCCTGATCGAGAAACGGGCGCCCGCGAAGACGAACGGTGAGACGGCTGGTGAGACGGCCGGGCTCCTCGTGGGCACGCCCGAGGACCTGTTCCTCGCGCAGCACGAGCCTGGCGCCCGGCACGAGGTCGACGTGTGTGGTGACGTACAGATCACTGCCGTTCGCGGAGATCAACTGCTCGGGCAGCCAGCGCAGTTCGGCGCCCGCTGCGACGGTGAGGCGTACGTCGTAGCGTGCCTCGCCCTTGGCCTGCCCGGGCAGGGCGATGGTGGCGGCAGCCGACCCGATGTGCAGAGCGGCGCCCTCGGCGGCCGCCGCCTCGACGGTGAAGTGGTCGCCGCCCAGCGGGCCGCTCATCGCGCCGACCAGCATCACCCGCGCCTCGGCGCCGCTCCCCCGGGTGCGGCGCAGCGCGAGCGGTCCCTCACCTTCGAGGGTGGGCAGCGCGGTGCCGCCCCGGCCGTCGGAGCGGGCGGCGATCCGTGCGGTGGCCCGTACCCCGGCTGCGCCGCCCGTCATGCCGTCCACGCGGCGAGCTGTCCGCGCACCCACGCGGCCACGTCCGTGACCCCGCCCTCGGCCCGCAACGACTGGAAGACGACCGGCAGTTCGGCCCGCTGCGCCTTCGCGTCTGTGGCCATCCGCCCGAGGTCGGAGCCGACGAACGGCGCGAGATCGGTCTTGTTGACGACCAGCAGATCGGCCGTGGTGACGCCGGGCCCGCCCTTGCGGGGAATGTCGTCACCACCGGCCACGTCGATCACGAAGATCTGCGCGTCGACGAGCCCCTTGGAGAAGGTCGCGGTGAGGTTGTCGCCACCGGACTCGACGAGGATGAGATCCAGCGGCCCGACCTCGTCCTCCAGATCCTCGACGGCTTCGAGGTTCGCGGAGATGTCGTCCCGGATCGCCGTGTGCGGGCATGCCCCCGTCTCGACGGCGGTGATCCGCTCGGGCGGCAGCACGGCCTCCCGTAGAAGGAAGTCCGCGTCCTCGCGCGTGTAGATGTCATTGGTGACGACGGCGAGGGAGATCTCATCGCGCAGCGCACGGCAGAGCGCGGCCACGGTCGCGGTCTTACCGGACCCGACGGGACCACCGAGTCCGATACGGAGGGCACGGCGGGTGCCGTCGGGGCGGTGGGCGTCGGCGCTTATGGCTGACGGTCCGTCGTGGGTGTGATCGAGGTGCATGGGGGCGGCTCCAAAGCGTTCGGGTAGCGGTGCCTTGCGTGCCAGTCGGCGGCCCTTTTCAGACCCGGGCCGGCATCATCCAGCCCGTCCGGCGTTTGAGGACGAGGCCGTTCAGGCCGATGGGGGTCTGAGGGCGGAGCCCCCTGGCGGGGCCTGGGGCGGAGCCCCAGGGAATGGGACGGGTAGGGGCGGCGGGGGCGAGAAATCTCCTCAGGAGGCAAACAGCCGTACAGGCCAAGCGGCATGCGCCTCCGCACTGATCTCCAGCAGCGGCGCCGAGACAGCAGGCAGCACATCGACTCCCTCCTCCACCGCACACCGCGCGACTTCGCCCGCCCGGTCCGCGACACGATCGAGATCGGGCGCCAGCCGAGCCAGCACCCCGGTGGCCTCGAAGGGGTCAAGACTCAGCAACCGCACCGTCGCGGTAGCCGGCCCACCGACACTCTCGTACGCGGAGCAGTACGCGGCATCCACCGCCCCGAGCCCCGCGGCCCGAGCGGCCACCCCCAGGACAACCGGCTGATGAGCCCCCTTGGGAAACTCCCGTGCCAACGCGTCGAGCTCGGCGGACGGCCAGGTCGCCCGAGCGGCCCGCATCAACTGCCGCCCGAGCTTCCGCGCGGCGACCCGCAGGGCGACCGACGGTGTCCGCGCGTCCGCGGCCTCGTCGAGCGCCACCGGATCGAGTCCGAGCGCGGCCGCCGCGGCCAGCGAGGCCGACACCAGCCCTGTTGTGTGCAACCGCCCCCGGCAGAACTCCTCCAGACTCTTGGCCCCGGTGATCCGCCCGGCCTTGACGGCCGCCTCGGCCCCGCCGGAGTGGGCGTGCCCTCCGGCGGGGAAGCGGCCATCGGCCAGAACAAGGAGCGCGGCTCGCGACATCGGATACCTGTCCCGGCCGTCAGAAGAGGAAGTAGCGCTGGGCCATGGGCAGTTCGGCGGCAGGAGTGGCCTCCACCAGCTCCCCGTCGATGTGCACGGCGAAGCTGTCCGGATCGACCCGCACCTGCGGCCTCGCGTCGTTCTCCCGCATGTCCGCCTTGGTCACCCCCCGTGTCGACTCGATCGGCACGAACCGCTTCCCGAGCTGGAGCCGCTCCGGAAGCGCGTCCTCGATCGCGAGCGGCGCGACGAAGTTGAAGGAGTTGGAGGCGGGGGCCCGCCCGATCGCCCCGTACATCGGCCGGGGCAGAATCGGCTGCGGGGTCGGAATCGACGCGTTGGCGTCGCCCATCTGCGCGTACGCGATCTGTCCGCCCTTGACGACGAGATGCGGCTTGACTCCGAAGAAGGCGGGCTCCCAGAGCACGAGGTCGGCGAGTTTGCCGGTCTCGACGGAGCCGACCTCGCGGGCGAGGCCCTGGGCGAGGGCCGGGTTGATGGTGTATTTGGCGACATAGCGACGTACCCGATGATTGTCGGCACGCCCGTCACCGGGGAGCGCTCCGCGCCGACGCTTCATCACGTGCGCCGTCTGCCACGTGCGCATGATGACCTCGCCCACCCGCCCCATCGCCTGGGCGTCGGACGAGATGATCGAGATCGCGCCCAGGTCGTGCAGGATGTCCTCGGCCCCGATGGTGGACGGCCGGATCCGGGACTCGGCGAAGGCCAGGTCCTCGGGCACCGCGGGATTCAGGTGATGGCACACCATCAGCATGTCGAGGTGTTCCTCGGCGGTGTTGACGGTGTAGGGCCGGGTCGGGTTGGTGGAGCTCGGCAGGACGTGCGGCTCGGAGACCACGGTCATGATGTCCGGCGCGTGCCCGCCGCCCGCACCCTCCGTGTGGTACGCGTGGATCGTGCGCCCCGCGATCGCGGCGAGCGTGTCCGCCACGAAACCGGCCTCGTTCAGTGTGTCCGTGTGGATGGCGATCTGCGTGCCCGTCCGGTCGGCCACGGTCAGCGCGGCGTCGATCGCGGCGGGCGTGGAACCCCAGTCCTCGTGAATCTTCAGGCCCAGTGCGCCCCCGCGGATCTGCGACAGCATCGCCTCGTGCGAGACGGTGTTGCCCTTGCCGAGCAGCCCGAAGTTGAGCGGGTACTCCTCCATCGCCTCCAGCATCCGCGCCAGATGCCAGGGGCCGGGGGTGACGGTCGTCGCCTTCGACCCCTCGGCCGGGCCGGTGCCGCCGCCGACGAGCGTCGTGATGCCGGACGCGAGCGCCTCGTCGGCGATCTGCGGACAGATCAGATGCACATGCGCGTCGATGGCACCGGCCGTCAGAATCCGCCCGTTGCCCGCGATGATCTCGGTCTCGGGACCGATCACCAGATCCGGGTGCACCCCGTCCATCGTGTCCGGGTTGCCCGCCTTGCCGATACCGGTGATCCGGCCGTCGCGGATGCCGACGTCGGCCTTGACGACGCCCCAGTGGTCGACGATCACGACGCCGGTGATGACGGTGTCCGGGGTGCCCTCCGCGCGCGTGGCACGGGACTGGCCCATGGATTCCCGGATGACCTTGCCGCCACCGAAGACGGCCTCGTCACCGGCGAGCCCGGGGCCGCCGGAACGGTCCTCCTCGATCTCGATCAGCAGATCGGTGTCGGCGAGGCGGATCCGGTCGCCTGTGGTGGGGCCGAACAGATCGGCGTACGCGGCACGCGAGATCTCAGGCATCGAGGGCACCTCCGGTCTCACCGCGCAGTCCGGGCACGACACGGGCGCCGGTGAGCGGAACGAGTTCGACGTCGACAGGGATCCCGGGCTCGAAGCGCACGGCGGTGCCGGCGGCGACGTTCAGCCGCTTGCCGCGCGCGGCGGCGCGGTCGAAGTCCAGACCGGGGTTGGCCTCGGCGAAGTGGTAGTGGGAGCCGACCTGGACGGGCCGGTCGGCGGCGTTGAGCACGGTGAGCCGGGTGACCTCGCGGCCTTCGTTGAAGGCGACGGGTCCGTCGGCGAAGAGGATCTCTCCGGGAATCATGGCGGCGGCTCCCCCGTCAGACGATCGGGTCATGGACGGTGACGAGCTTGGTGCCGTCGGGGAAGGTGGCCTCCACCTGGACGTCGTGGATCATCTCGGGGATGCCCTCCATGACGTCCTCGCGGGTCAGGATCTTGCGCCCGGAGGCCATCAGTTCGGCCACCGTGCGGCCGTCGCGCGCGCCTTCGAGGATGTGCGAGGTGATCAGGGCGACGGCTTCGGGGTGGTTCAGTTTCAGCCCCCGGGCCCGGCGCTTCTCGGCCACGTCGGCGGCCACATGAATGAGCAGCCTCTCTTGCTCGTGCGGTGTCAGTTGCACGGCGTCCCACCTCACAGTCCTCGCTCCGGACCGTGCGGGGTCCGGTTGCCGCAGCCTCCGGGCAAAATCCCTGGTGGCGTGGAAGGCGCAGGCTAATTGGGTGGCGTTTCAGCGACGTTAACCGGCCTTGGCCCGCCTCCCCGGTGTCGCGCATGTCGGCTTCATGCCGGGCACCCGACACAGGACCCAAATATCCCTTACGTCCGGGCGGGGTCCGCACCGCTCACCGCGATCCGCCCCCGGGCCTGGCAGGCCCCGCCACCGCGACGGCCCAGGTGCAGAGGCAGCCCGAAGGGGACCGGACCGTATACGGAGCGGTCGATCTCGTTCTCGACGGAGCCGCCGCGTCAGGCCCCGTGCTCACCCTGGCGGGCAAGCACCGCATCCCTACGAGGCGTTGGGCCCCCGGTGTTCCGCCGCGATACCGAACCGCGGCCCTCCCCGTGGAGCGGGCGCGACCTCGCGGACGCTGGAGACGGCGCTGATCACCTGCTCCTCCGCCGTGTCCTGCAACTCCTCGAGTCGTTCCAGGTCAGCGGCGGAGACGAGGGCGACGAGGGGCTTCCCGTGCCGCGTCACGACGACGCGCTCACCGCCGTACACCACCCGGTTGATCAGGTCGGCGAGCTCAGCCCTGGCTTGCGTCACCGGAATCTCATAGGCCATGTTCTCCAGCTTACGGCGCCTCCCTGACGTCCATGAGGCGCGAGACAAGCGCCTGAGAACGAGGTCGATCAGCCATCGGGCAAGACCTCCCTGAAGCGGCGGTGGAGGGCCTCTCAACGCAACGTACGTGCACGGGCACCGAGGTTGCTACCCGAGGTTATTCGGAGCCGATGCCTCAAGGTCGTCGATGCTCCCGGACATGATGGCCCGGATGTGCTCGGTGAGGTGCTGGGCCGGCCAGTCCCACCAGGCGATGGCCAGCAGTCGGGCGATGCCCTCGGCACTGTGGCGGTAGCGGATGAGACGGGCCGGGTTTCCGCCGATGACGCCGTAGTCCGGCTCGGTCGTCGACGACGACCGAGCCGGAGGCGACGATCGCTCCGTGACCGATGCGCACGCCGGGCATCACCCTGGCCTGGTAACCGAACCAGACGTCATTGCCGACCACGGTGTCGCCACGGCCGGGCAGACCGGTGATGAGGTCGAAGTGCTCCGCCCATGAACCGCCCATGAGCCGCCCATGATCGGGAACGGGAACGGGTTTCGAACGCGGTCGGGTCGTCCGGGTCGTCGTAGTACGAGAACTCTCCGACCTCGGTCAGCGGTGAGGTGATGAGCGGCTTGAGCAGCACCACACGCGGCTGCCCCGGCATCGGATGCACAACGGTCGGATCGGCGGGAACGGGTGACACCACGGTTCGCCCTTCTCATGTGCGACGGATGAACCGCCCGGTGATCGCAGACCTGCCGCACCCGAGCACCACAATGCGGACGGGTACGGACGTGTCCACCTCGCTCCGGCCGAGCAGGAGTTGGGATCAGCGGCAGGATGCCGCCGGACTCCGATACGGACGAACTCTCAAGCCGAGAGCGAAACCGCCTTTGACCTGTTGCTCATCGCCAACTCGTGGGCCATGCTCCCCACATAACGTCTTGTACGTCCTGTACATTTTTTTGCAGGACGCACTCGGAGGAGGCATGCCATGACCCGACCGTCCGCCCGCTACGTCCTGCCCGAGTTCACCGAACACACGAGTTCGGGGCAGCGGACCATGGATCCGTACGCGAGGCTGCTGGAGGAACGGATCGTCTTCCTCGGGACGCCGATCGACAACACGTCAGCGAACGACGTGATGGCTCAGTTCATCCACCTCGAGCACCAGTCGCCGGACCGGGACATCTCGCTGTACATCAACTCCCCCGGCGGCTCGTTCAGCGCGATGACGGCCATCTACGACACGATGCGGTACATCACCTGCGAGGTGGAGACGGTCTGCCTGGGGCAGGCGGCGTCGGCCGCGGCGGTGCTGCTGGCGGCAGGCGCGCCGGGCAAGCGATCCGCGCTGCCGGACGCACGCATGCTGATCCACCAGCCGTCTCTGTCCGAGCCCGTGCAGGGCCAGGCGTCCGATCTCGCCATCCAGGCCGAGGAAATGATGCGCACCCGCAGGCTGCTGGAGGAGATGCTCGCCCGGCACACGGGCCGGAGCCAGGAGCGGATCAGCGCGGACATCGAGCGCGACAAGATCCTGGACGCGCCGGCGGCTGTGGAGTACGGGCTCGTCGACCAGATCATCCCGAGCCGCAAGGCCTCGCGCCCCGCCCCCGGCGCGAGGTGAACCGCTGATGCTCCCACCGGAGTTGCCCCCGATACCGGCCCTGACCCGCGCGGAGGGTGAACTGATCGACCGTTACCTGGAGGTGGTCGACCTCCTGGGCCGGATCAATCCCGCGCGCCCCGGCGACACCTACCGCGGACTGCGTGCCGCGCAGGCACTGGTCAGCAAGGCCACCGCGCTGCGCGAAGCGCTGGCGCTGATGCACCAGCGGGGTGAGCACGAGGTGCACGCCCCCACCCTGGCTCGGGCACTGCGGGTCCTCGACGGCGAACGCCGCGCGGCTCGCGTCGCCTTGCCGTCCGACTCCGACAGTTGACGCACACGGACCGGCCCGGAGCCCCACAGGTGTCTGTCGAGGCGTCCGGGCAAGGTTTGAAACGCACCAAATGGTGTACCCCCGAACGTCGTAGCCGGGAGTCGTTCCACAGACCCATGCGAGTTGCTCAGCGCGCGTATCGCTGAGACGGAATCAGGCATTCCAGTGCTGGTACGGGGGCCCTTGACCCTCTCGACGCCCTCACCGAAACGGGGGTGTCCACCCGAACAGGTGAGTGGTGAGTAACCCCACAAAACACCGATTCTGTTCGGCTTTTCCGACGTTCGTGCGTCAAGATCCCTTCCGACGACAAGCCCCCGCCACAGCGGCGGGGCGGTCCGGGCGGACGCCGAGTCCTGCCGCCGCCCGGATGACGGGTCGACAGAAGTGGATCGGCAGGAGTGGAGGACCCAAGCACGACGGGCCGCCGGAGAGATCCGAGTGGCCCTTGGGGTGAAGCCGCACACGCGGCCGGGCAACTTCGCCAGCCCGAATCCGACAGGTCATCCTTCACAGGCGGCTGACGAAGGGTTGCGCATGACTGCGCTCAATCGAGTCCCGTCGCTGCTGACCAGGGCCGGTACCGCATCGGCTCTCACCATCGCCGCCGTTGGCGGCGGCATTGTGGCCCCCGGCTTCGCGTCCGACGCCGAAGCGGCCACCCCCGCGACGAAGGCACTTCAGGTGGCGGCCTCCAAGAAGGGTTCCCCGTACAAGTGGGGAGCCACGGGGCCCAAGCGCTTCGACTGCTCCGGCCTCACGCTGTACTCGTTCAAGAAGGCCGGCAAGTCACTGCCCCGCACCGCCGCGGCGCAGTACAACAAGACGCGCCACATCTCCGCTTCGAGCCGTAAGCAGGGAGACCTCGTGTTCTTCCACTCGGGCCGGAACGTGTACCACGTCGGCATCTACGCCGGGAAGGGACGGATCTGGCACTCCCCGAAGACCGGGGACGTGGTGAGGCTGCAGAAGATCTGGACGAGGAGCGTCTGGTACGGCCGGGTCAGGTGACGCGCCCGTGGGGTGGCGGCGGTTCAGCTTCGACGCCGCCACCCCACGCGGCGGGCGTGATGTCGGCCGTTGATTGGTTACTCATTCACGTATGACCGACCGTCACGCCAGCGACCCCAGCGACCGTCATCCCACCGACGGACCGGCCACCGGCCGTCATCCCACCGACGGACCGGCCACCGACAGACAGGCCGCCCAGGAGCGGCGCGAGACGCGGCTCGAACGCGCCGACCGCAACTTCAACGAACTGCTCCAGGAACTGAGGGTCACCCAGACCGGCGTACAGATCCTCTTCGCCTTCCTGCTGACCCTCGCGTTCACCCCGCGCTTCCCGTCCCTCGACACCATGCAGCGCGCCACGTACGTCACCACGCTGCTGCTCTCCGTGCTGGCCGCCATGCTCTTCACCGCCCCCGCCGCGCTGCACCGCCGGCTCTTCCAGCAGGGGGCCAAGCCGCAGCTCGTGACCGTCTCGTCACACCTCGCCCAGCTCGGGATGGCGGTGCTCGCGCTCGCGCTCGCCGGGTCGGTCCTCCTGGTCGTGGATGTGGCGGTGGGCCGGGTCGGAGGGATCGTGGCCGGTGCGGGCACGCTGGTGGTGTGCCTCGGACTGTGGGCGCTGGTGCCTGACGTGATGCGACGTCGCACCGGCCGGAACCCGGAGGACTGAGGCCCTGCGACGCCGGACGGGCCTGGGCCTGTCCGACCCTGGTCCGCCGGACAGCACACCTAGTCGGCCGTCGCGGGCTGGACCGGCGCCTCCCACGGCAGCATGATCGACACCGTCTTGCCGCCTTCGCGGGTGGGCCGGATGGTCAGTTTGCCGCCGCACTCGGCGGTCAGCCAGCGGATGATCACCATGCCGCGGCCGTTGTCCTGCTGGACGGCCGCGGGCAGACGCTTCGGAAAGCGGGGATGGCTGTCCGTCACGCCGATGCGCAACTGTTCGTCACGGTCGAGCGTGACGTCCACCGTGAAGGTGGGCGACTGCCCGAGGGTGTGCTGCACGGCGTTGGTGGCGAGTTCGGACACGATGAGCCGGACGGTGTCGGCGACCTCGGTCTCGGGTGGAAGGCCCCATTCGGCAAGGACGTTGGCGACGAAGGTACGGGCGGCGGAGACCGAGGCGGGATCGCTCGGCAGAGTGACGGATGCTTCCAGGTGGTCTGCCATGGCGTCGTCGTCCCTTTCCCACGGGACCGGAGTCCGACACGGAGCGGATGATTCGAGTACGGTCCCGGACTGGTGCTGCGCGCCACACTGCCACTACCGCGCGGGTCTCGGTGGCGATCCACCGAGATATGCATATATCTGTCGCTCGAAGCGGTGAACTCTGCGACGGCCGACCGTATTTGGGCGGGTGACCGGGGCACCTTTCGGACGGGTGACCGGGGGGTTCTTTTACCGTCGGCGTGACACCGGACGTTATAGCGTCGGCTCGACGGTCGGAAGGAGACGGCCATGAAGTGCGGGCCCGCGGTACGCCGCCGAAAGCTCGGCGCGGAACTACGCGCTCTGCGTGCCCATGCGGGCCTCACGAGCAGCGAGGCGGCCAGGCTGGTCGGCTGGCACCAGTCGAAGGTGAGCCGGATCGAGACCGGCCGCAGCAAGGTCAAACCGGCCGACGTACGACTGCTCCTGGACGCCTACGACGTCCAGGACCCTGATCTGCGTGAGTTGCTCGTCGTCCTGGCGGGCTCCGGCGAGGGCGGCCGGGACCACTGGTGGCACGCCTACCGGGGCGTACTGCCGCCCACGTACCGCGACTTCATCAGCCTGGAGTCGCAGGCCTGCGCGATGCGCACGCTGGAGAACTCCGTGGTCCCGGGGCTGTTGCAGACCCCGGAGTACGCGCGCGAGGTGACGCGGGCCGCCGTGGACGGGCTGCCGGACGGCAAGGTCGACGCGCTCGTGGAGGTACGTCTCGCCCGCCAGGACGTGCTGCGTTCGAACCCACCGCTCCACCTGAGCGCGGTCCTGGACGAGGCGGTGCTGCGCCGTACGGTCGGCGGACCCGAGGTGATGGCACGGCAGTTGAAGCACCTGCGGGAGGCCGCGCACCTGCCTCACGTGCGGATTCAGGTGCTGCCGTTCGGTGTTGGGGCCCACGTCGGGGTGACTGGACCTTTCGTTATCTTCTCTTTTCCGAACACATCTGATCTGGATGTGGTTGTTCTCGACCACTTGACGAGTAGTCTCCATCTCGAACGGAAAGAAGACCTCCATGCCTACAGCGAGGCCTTCAACTCCCTTCAGGTGAACGCCCTTTCCCCCGAAGAATCGTTGGGTTTCATCGACGGGATAGCTGACGCCGCATAAAGGAGGCACCATGTCCGCCCTGCCTCGGTACGTACCTTCGAGCATCCATCTGCCCGGTGTGCTGTGGCAGCGCAGCAGCCACAGCACCGGAATGAACAACTGCGTCGAGACGGCCCGGCCGGGCTCCGGCCCGTGGACCGGTCTCATCGCCGTGCGCGACTCGAAGAACACCTCGGGTCCCGCCCTGCTCTTCGCCCCCTCGGCCTGGGAGGGCTTTATCGCCGCGCTTCACTGATCACACGCACGGCACGGTCGATCTGCCCGCCGGTGAGGTCCGCGCGGGCGGTCAGCCGCAGCCGTGAGATACCGTCCGGCACCGACGGGGGACGGAAGCAGCCGACGGCCAGTCCCGCCTCGCGGCAGTCCGCGGCCCAGCGCACGGCCTGCTCCGGGGACGGTGCGCGCACGGAGACGACGGCGGCGTCCGGCCGCACCGCCTCGAGGCCCTCGGCCGTCAGGCGGGTGTGCAGTTCCGTCGCCACGGCACGCGCGCGTGCCGCCCGTTCGGGCTCCCGGCGCAGCAGACGAAGGGCCGCGAGGGCGGCGCCCGCCGCCGCGGGGGCCAGACCGGTGTCGAAGATGAACGTACGGGCGGCGTTGACCAGGTGCTCGATCACGCGGGCCGGACCGAGGACGGCACCGCCCTGGCTGCCGAACGACTTCGACAGCGTGACGGTGGCGACGACATCGGCCGCGCCCGCGAGCCCGGCCGCGTGCGGCGCGCCCCGGCCCCCCTCACCGAGGACACCCAGGCCGTGCGCGTCGTCGACGACCAGTCCGGCGCCGGACTCCCGGCAGACGCCCGCGAGTCCGGTGAGCGGCGCCGCGTCGCCGTCCACCGAGAAGACCGTGTCGGACACGACGACGGCGGGACCGGAGTGCGTGCCCAGCGCCTTGCGCACCGCCTCGGGGTCGGCATGGGCGACGACCTGCGTGGCGCCGCGCGCGAGACGGCAGCCGTCGATCAGCGAGGCGTGGTTCCCCGCGTCCGAGACGATCAAGGAGCCGTGCGGCGCCAGCGCGGTGACGGCGGCGAGATTGGCGGCGTAGCCCGAGGAGAAGACGAGCGCGGATTCGAAGCCGCAGAACTCGGCCAGCTCACGCTCGAGTTCGGCGTGCAGTTCCGTGGAGCCCGTGACGAGCCGGGAGCCCGTGGCGCCACCGCCCCACACCCGCGCGGCCCGCGCGGCGGCCTCGGTGATCTCGGGGTGCCTGGCCAGGCCCAGGTAGTCGTTGCTCGCGAGGTCGAGGAGCGGTGTGTCGGCGGGGCGCGGGCGCAGGGTGCGGACGAGTCCGGCCCGGCGACGCGCTCGCGCCTGCTCGTCGATCCACGCGAACGGCGATTCCGCCATGTGTCCTCCGGGCCTTGAAGATGCGCTTTTTGTAGGCAGTGCACAGACCCTAGCGGGCTGACCAGCCGCCCAGGGTGTGGAAAAAACCACACGTCGAACCACCTCTGTTGTACGAACTCTCCTTTGCCCGGCACGGTCGGATAGGCCAGGATCGGACCCCATGAACCTGCTGAACACACTGGTGGACAAGGGGCTTCGACGCGAGCTGCCGACGCGCGACGAGGCACTGGCCGTTCTGGCCACCTCCGACGACGAACTCCTCGATGTGGTGGCCGCGGCCGGCAAGGTGAGGCGGCAGTGGTTCGGCCGACGAGTGAAACTCAACTATCTGGTCAACCTGAAGTCGGGGCTCTGCCCCGAGGACTGCTCCTACTGCTCGCAGCGCCTCGGCTCCAAGGCGGAGATCCTCAAGTACACCTGGCTGAAGCCCGACCAGGCCTCCGATGCCGCGGCCGCCGGGCTCGCGGGAGGCGCCAAGCGGGTATGCCTGGTGGCGAGCGGGCGCGGCCCGACGGACCGGGACGTCGACCGGGTCTCGGACACCATCAAGGCGATCAAGGACCAGAACGAGGGTGTCGAGGTCTGCGCCTGTCTCGGTCTGCTCTCCGACGGCCAGGCCGAGCGGCTGCGCGCTGCGGGTGCGGACGCGTACAACCACAACCTCAACACGTCCGAGGGGACGTATGGGGACATCACGACCACCCACACCTACGCCGACCGTGTGGACACGGTCCAGAAGGCACACGGGGCGGGCCTTTCCGCCTGCTCGGGCCTGATCGCGGGCATGGGTGAGACGGACGAGGACCTCGTCGACGTCGTCTTCGCGTTGCGCGAGCTGGATCCGGACTCCGTTCCGGTGAACTTTCTGATCCCCTTCGAGGGCACTCCGCTCGCCAAGGAGTGGAACCTCACCCCGCAGCGCTGTCTGCGCATCCTCGCGATGGTCCGTTTCGTCTGCCCGGACGTCGAGGTGCGCATCGCGGGCGGCCGCGAGGTTCATCTCCGTACGATGCAGCCGCTCGCCCTGCACCTCGCCAACTCGATCTTCCTCGGCGACTATCTGACCAGTGAGGGCCAGGCGGGCAAGGCCGACCTGGAGATGATCGCGGACGCCGGGTTCGAGGTGGAGGGGACGGACCAGGTGACGCTGCCGGAGCACCGGGCGGCGGCGGGCGCCTGCGGCTCTTCGGAGAGCGCGGGCTGCGGTGCGCACGACGGGGGCGGTGTGTGCGGTTCCGTTCCCGCCGAGAAGGTCTCCGAGGCGCGTACGGACCTGGTCTCCGTACGCCGCCGGGGTGCCGGAACGGATCTCGCGCCCAATGCCTGACCTGCCCGTCCTTCCCGTACGCGAGCTGCTCGACCTGGACCGGCGGCACGTCTGGCACCCCTACGGACCGATGCCCGGTCGGCAGGAACCGCTCGTCGTGGAGTCGGCGAGCGGGGTACGTCTGAAGCTGCGCACGGCGGATGGCGTCGACGACGGAGTCGAAGTCGTGGACGGCATGTCGTCCTGGTGGTCCGCCATCCACGGCTACAACCACCCCGTGCTCAACGACGCGGCGCGCGACCAGCTCGGGCGGATGAGCCACGTCATGTTCGGCGGGCTCACGCACGAGCCCGCCGTGCGGCTGGCGAAGCACCTTGTCGACATGTCGCCTCAGGGTCTGGAGCATGTGTTCCTCGCCGACTCCGGCTCGGTCTCGGTCGAGGTCGCGGTCAAGATGTGCCTCCAGTACTGGCGTTCCCTCGGCCGCCCGCGCAAGCAGCGCCTGCTGACCTGGCGCGGCGGCTACCACGGCGACACCTGGCAGCCCATGTCGGTGTGCGACCCCGAGGGCGGGATGCACGAGCTGTGGCAGGGGGTACTGCCCCGGCAGGTGTTCGCGGATCCGCCTCCGGTCGAGTACGAGGAGTCGTACGCGGACCGTCTGCGCGCGCTGATCGAGTCCCACGCCGACGAGCTGGCCGCGGTGATCGTGGAGCCGGTGGTCCAGGGCGCGGGCGGGATGCGGTTCCACTCCCCCGCGTATCTGCGGGTGCTGCGCGAGGCGTGCGACGCCCACGGCGTACTGCTCGTGTTCGACGAGATCGCGACCGGGTTCGGGCGCACGGGTGCGCTGTTCGCGGCCGACCACGCGGGCGTGACGCCCGATGTGATGTGTGTGGGCAAGGCGCTGACCGGCGGTTACATGACGATGGCGGCCACGTTGTGCACGTCAGGGGTCGCGGAGGGGATCTCTCGGGGCGAGGTCCCGGTGCTCGCCCATGGCCCGACCTTCATGGGCAATCCGCTCGCCGCCGCAGTCGCCTGCGCCTCCATCGAGCTGCTCCTCGGCCAGGACTGGCAGACCGAGGTCAAGCGGATCGAGACCGGGCTGCGGGAAGGGCTGGCTCCGGCCGCGGACCTTCCGGGCGTTCGGGACGTACGTGTCCTCGGTGCCATCGGTGTCGTGCAGCTGGACCACGCCGTCGACATGGCCGCGGCGACGCGGGCGGCGGTGCGCGAGGGGGTGTGGCTTCGGCCGTTCCGGGACCTCGTGTACACGATGCCTCCCTACGTCACCGGGGATGGCGACGTGGCAAGGATCGCGGCCGCGGTGTGCGCGGCGGCACGGGAAGGGTGACATGTCGGTACTGGTGATCACGGGCACGGGCACGGAGGTCGGCAAGACCGTGACGACGGCCGCCGTCGCCGCCGCGGCGGTCGCCGCCGGACGCTCCGTGGCCGTGCTCAAGCCCGCGCAGACCGGTGTCCTGCCGGGTGAGCGCGGGGACGCAGCCGAGGTGGCCCGGCTCGCGGGCGCGGTGACGGCGGTCGAACTCGCCCGCTATCCCGACCCGTTGGCCCCCGCCACGGCCGCGCGCCGGGCCGGGCTGGCGCCGGTACGGCTGTACGAAGTGGCGGAGGCGGCGGCCAAGTTGGCCGCCGAACACGATCTTGTGCTGGTCGAGGGGGCGGGCGGGCTGCTCGTACGGTTCGACGACGAGGGCAGCACGTTGGCGGACGCGGCACGCCTGCTGGACGCGCCGCTCCTGGTGGTCGCCTCCGCCGGACTCGGCACGCTCAACACGACGGAACTGACCGCCCGCGAACTGCGCGCCCGCCGGCTCGACCTGCTCGGCGTCGTCCTGGGGAGCTGGCCGCGCGACCCGGACCTCGCCTCACGCTGCAACCTCGCGGACCTTCCGGTGGTCGCGGGGGAATCGCTGCTCGGGGCCGTTCCCGAAGGGGCCGGACGGCTGCGGCCCGCCGCCTTCCGGGCCGGGGCGCCGGACTGGCTCGCGCCGCCGCTGGGTGGGACGTGGGACGCGGACACGTTCGCGGCGGAGCAGGCCGCGCCGTGGGCCGCCGACTCGCCCGGCTGCAACGCGCCCGCCCACGAAGCGGCCGGCTCCGCGATGGACGGGTGAGCGAGGGCGTCCTGGGGGAGAATCGCGATAACCCCAGTCGCCCAGGGGAGGTCTCCATGCGACCACGCGGCTTCCGGACCACACCGTCCGGCCGAATTCCTCCTGATTCCGTTCATCACCCGCTGTTCGCCCGTTTCTACGCCAAGGCCAGCGTGGCCGCCGAGCCCACGATCGGCGCCCATCGCGACCACCTGCTCGCCAGGCTCTCCGGCCGCGTCATCGAGATCGGCGCCGGCAACGGACTGAACTTCGCGCACTATCCGAGCACCGTCTCGGAGGTCGTGGCGATCGAACCGGAGCGCAGGCTGCGGCAGTTGGCGGTGACCGCGGCCATGCGCTCCGACGTGCCGGTCGACGTGGTCCCGGGCGTCGCGGAGGGGCTGCCGGTCAAGAGCGAGGCGTTCGACGCGGCGGTCCTGTCCCTGGTGCTGTGCAGCGTACGAAATCTGCCGAGGGCCCTCGCCGAGGTCCGCCGCGTCCTGCGCCCGGGCGGCGAACTGCGCTTCTTCGAGCATGGAAAGGGCGGCGGCGCGGCGATGGCCGCCACCCAGCGCGCCCTGGACCACACCGTGTGGCCCCTGCTGTTCGGCGGCTGTCACGTGAGCCGGGACATCGTCGGCGCGCTGCGGGACGCGGGGTACGAACTGGGCCCGTACCGGCGGCTGCTGGTGCCCGAGAAGGGACCGCGCCTGCCGACTTCTTACTGCGTGCTCGGTGCTGCGCGTCGCCCCGACCTCATGGAGAAGGAGAAGGGGAGGGAGAAGCAGGCGGAGGCCGAGGAGCCCTCGGGGACAGACGCCCCCTAGGTCCTGTCGTCGAACTCCCGTCATCCGCCCGAAGGGCAGACGGGAGTTCGACGACAGGACCTACAGGCTCCACTGGCGCAGTTCGCGGGTGATGTCCTGCACGGTGGCGTCGCCCGTCTTGACCAGGCGGGCGAGCTCGCGGACCTGTTCGGGCGAGGTGACGACCTTCAGGCCGCTGGCGACGAGATAGCCGTACGCGACGGCCATCGCGAACATCACGTTGGAGCGTTCGAGCGCCGGGACGTGCAGCAGTAGCTGGAGCAGGGCGGCGGCGCGGGCGTGCGGGGTGTCGTAGACGGGGACGCCGAATATCTCCGCCTCGTGCCGGCTGACCGCGGCGACGAGGGCTCCCCAGTCGGTGACCTGGGGATCTCCGGGAGTCTTCTGTTCGGCGACCATGAGCAGCCAGGCGAGTTCGACTCTGACGTTCAAGGGTTCAGCGACGGCCTTCTCGCTCCGGGCCGAACTCCTCGGCGAACACGGACTCGTACTGCTTCATGAAGTCGGCGGCGGCCTCCACGAAGGTGTGGCCCGCTTCCCCGGTGTCCTGTCTGACCAGCTCTTCGATATAGCGGTTGACGCTCATGCCGCGGGCCAGGGCGCGTTCGCGCGCGGCGCGGGCTGTGCCCTCGTCCACGCGTACGTTCAGTTGGGTCTTCGCCATACTTCGAAGCTAGCGCCAAGGTGCTATCAGAGGCAAGAGGGAAGGGCCTCCCGTCGGCCGCCGTCGCGACGCGCCAGACCCCCTCAGCCCTCCTCAGTCCCCCCTCGAACCCCCTCAGGGCACCTAAGGGTGCCCCTTACATGCATCTCGGGGGCACCGACCTGCGATGGAGACCGGTAGGGACTTCTGAGGGATACCGGGTGTGCCCCGGATCACATTAGGCTCGCTGCGGACACCGAAGTCCGACATAGGAGGCGGCCTTGTCCACACCTGCTGCGGAGCACGCCCTCGGCCGCACCGATGCCGGGGACATCGCGGCCNCACCTGCTGCGGAGCACGCCCTCGGCCGCACCGATGCCGGGGACATCGCGGCCCGGGCCCGCGGCCTGACGAAGGCGTACGGCTCGGGCGAGACCACCGTGCTCGCCCTCGACTCGGTCGACGTGGACATCGCACGCGGGCGCTTCACCGCGGTCATGGGCCCCTCGGGCTCCGGCAAGTCCACGTTGATGCACTGCCTGGCGGGCCTCGACACCGTCTCGGCCGGCCAGGTGTGGCTGGGCGACACCGAGATCACCGGGCTCAAGGAACGCGAGCTGACGCGGCTGCGCCGGGACCGGATCGGCTTCATGTTCCAGTCGTTCAACCTGATCCCGACACTGAACGCGGCCGAGAACATCACGCTGCCCATGGACATCGCCGGCCAGAAGCCCGACGAGAACTGGCTGAACCAGGTCATCGACACCCTGGGCCTGCGCGACCGCCTCAAGCACCGGCCCGCGCAGCTGTCCGGCGGGCAGCAGCAGCGCGTCGCCTGCGCCCGCGCCCTCGCCTCGCGCCCCGAGCTGATCTTCGCGGACGAGCCGACCGGCAACCTCGACTCCCGGGCCGGGCTCGAAGTGCTCGGCTTCCTGCGTGACGCGGTCGACAACCTCGGCCAGACCGTCGTCATGGTCACCCATGACCCGGGCGCGGCCGCCCACTCCGACCTGGTCCTCTTCCTCGGGGACGGGCGGATCGTGGACGAGATGGCGCGGCCGTCGGCGGAGGCCGTGCTGGAGCGCATGAAGAGGTTCGACACGATCCGGGGGCCGTTCGAGGAGAGCACCGAGGGCACCGAGAGCACCGCCCCTGACCGGGCCGCCGAGCCCCACCAGGATCCCGTCCGCGACATCGCCCCCGACAAGGACTGAGGCAGGCCGTCGTGCTGAAGGCGACACTCCGGAGTTTCCTCGCGCACAAAGGACGGCTGCTGCTCTCGGCGCTGGCCGTCACCCTGTCCGTGGCGTTCGTCGCGGGCAGCCTGATCTTCTCGGACACGGTGACCCGTACCTTCGACCGGCTCTTCGCGTCGACGTCGGCCGACGTGACCGTGCTGCCTCGGGACGACCTCGACTCGCAGATCCCCTCCGGGGCCACCGAAACCGTGCCCGCGAGCCTCGCGGACCGCATCGCCCGGGTGGACGGGGTCGCCGACACACATCTGGACGTGTCCGTCGAGAACGTCACCGTCGTCGACCGCGACAACGAGTCGGTGGGCCCCACCACGGGCGCGCCCACGATCGCCACCGGCTGGTACGTCACCGAGCGCAGCCCAGTGGAGCTGACGTCGGGCCACGCGCCGAAGAGCCCTGGCGAGGCGCTGATCGACGCGGACACGGCCGACAAGAAGGACGTGGGCATCGGTGACACGCTGACCGTGATCGCGCAGCCGGGTTCGTTCAAGGTGAAGATCGTCGGCATCGCCACCTTCACCACCACCAACCCCGGTGCGGCGCTCGTCTTCCTCGACATCCCGACCGCGCAGAAGGAGCTGCTGGGCCGGACAGGCGTGGCCACCAGCATCGCGGTCGACGCGGAGGACGGCGTGAGCGACGCGGTCCTCAAGCAGCGCATCACCTCCGAACTCGGCGCCGGAACCTATGAGGTGGAGACCGCCGGCGAACAGGCCGAATCCGCCACCGCCCAACTCGGCGGATTCCTCGATGTCATCAAGTACGTGATGCTCGGATTCGCCGGCATCGCGGTGCTGGTCGGGGTGTTCCTGATCGTCAACACCTTCTCCATGCTGATCGCCCAACGCACCCGTGAGCTGGGCCTGTTGCGCGCCCTCGGCGCCGACCGGCGGCAGGTGCGCCGGTCGGTGCTCACGGAGGCGACCCTGCTGGGCCTCGTGGGCTCCACGCTCGGCCTGGCCGCGGGGATCGGGCTCGCGCTCGGGCTGATCGAGCTCATGGGCGTGTTCGGCATGAACCTCAAGTCCACCGAGATGGTCATCGGCTGGGTGACTCCCTTCTCGGCGTACGTCGTCGGGGTCGGCGTCACCTTCGTCGCGGCCTATCTGCCGGCTCGGCGGGCGGCCGGGGTGTCGCCCATGGCCGCGCTGGCGGACGCCGAAATCGCCGGCATGGGACGGCCCTTGCGGGTCCGCGCCGTGGTGGGACTGATCGTCGGCGCGCTCGGCGCCGCCGCCCTGGTCGGATGCGTGACCGCCAAGGAGACCGCGTCCGCCTCCTCCCTGCTGCTCCTCGGCGTCGTGCTGACGCTGGTCGCGACGGTGATCGCGGGGCCACTCCTCGTACGTCCGGTGATCCGTGTCCTCGGCGGACTGTTCCCAGCGGTGTTCGGTTCGATCGGCCGGATGAGCCAGCGCAACGCGCTGCGCAATCCGCGCCGCACGGGTGCCACCGCGGCGGCGCTGATGGTCGGCCTCGCCCTGGTCGGGGGGATGTCCGTGGCGAGCGCGTCCATGACCGAGTCCTTCGACCAGCAGATCGACAAGACGCTGGGCGCCGACTTCGTCGTACAGAACAGCAACTTCCTGCCGTTCCCGCAGGAGGTCACCCAGAAGGTGCGCGACACGGACGGCGCGGGACTCGTCGTGCGCCAGCGGTTCGCACCGGTCGCGGTCCGCCTGCCGGACGGCAAGCGCGTCAAGACGACCGCCGCGGGCTACGACGCACAGCTCGACGACGTCGCCCACGTCACCTACGCGCGGGGCGACACGGCGGACGCGCTTGCGCCCGGGAACATCGCCATGGACGCCGGCTTCGCCAAGGACCACGACGTACGCGTCGGCAGCACGATCCGCGTCGACTTCCCGGCCGGCCGGAAGGCCGAACTGACGGTGGCCGCGCTCACCGACCAGGACTCCGCCGAGGGCTTCGGAATGCAGGGCGGGCTGTACTTCGGCTTCGAGACGATCGAGCGGTACGTGCCCGGCGGGCAGGACTCCGCGCTGTACGTGAACGCGGCCTCGGGCACCTCCGTCGACACGCTGCGCTCTCGCCTGGAGAAGACGCTCGATCCGTATCCGCAGGTGCAGGTGCGCGACCAGGCCGACTACAAGCAGCTGGTCCGTGACCAGATCGCCGTGCTGCTCTATCTGGTCTACGCCCTGCTGGGTCTGGCGATCGTGATCGCGGTACTCGGTGTGGTCAACACCCTGGCCCTGTCGGTCGTGGAGCGCACGCGCGAGATCGGGCTGCTGCGGGCGATCGGCCTGTCTCGGAGGCAGTTGCGGCGGATGATCCGTCTGGAGTCGGTGGTGATCGCCGTGTTCGGCGCGGTGCTCGGGCTCGCGCTCGGGCTGGTGTGGGGCGTGTGCGTGCAACAGGTCCTGGCACTGCAGGGCATGAAGGCGCTCGCGATCCCGTGGGGCACCATCATCGCGGTCGTGGTGGGCTCGGCGGTCGTGGGCATCGTGGCGGCGCTGCTGCCCGCGTTGCGTGCCTCGCGCATGAACGTGCTGGCGGCCATCGCACACGAGTGATCGGCTCGCCTTCGTCCTCAAGTGCCCTGGCAGCGAGGAGATTTCATGGCGGGGTGAGCGGCTGGTCGTCCTCATGGGGTCCTTGGACGGCCAGTGCCACCCGAATGAGGCACTGCGCGTGATGGGGAACGCAAAGTACGCAAGTACCTCGGATCGTTGCCGTCCACGCCCTTGTCGGCCCAGTGATCATTGCGGCACGGTTGGCGCCGATGAAGCGAGGACGCCGGATGGGCCTGACACGGCTCGGCCGGCGAACTGAGCGCATCGTTTCGGGGCAGGTCCGGTCCGTTTCGGTCTCACTCCTTGTCGAGCGTCTTCGTCACTGACACCGGCCCCCATCAGCGGGCCCGGAGAACGCGTGCGGCCACAAGCCCTCGTATGCCGCGCTCTCCCTCTTCCGCGCCACTCCTTGCCGAGGTGGACTCATGGATTCCCGCACGCCCTTCCCCGATCAAGACCCTCCCGCCGCTGCCGCCCTCTATCTCAGTGCTCTCGACCACGAACACCTCTACTCCGATGCGGAGTTGCGGCAGGCCGTCTCCCGCGCCCACGCGGCCGTCGGCCAACCGGCCGCACTCCTGGACCTGTACCGACGGTCCGTGCAGGAGGCCCACACCGCCGAGCTGGATGTCCGGGCGCAACGAAGATCCTGGGCCCTTCGCATGGCCCGGCACCTGGGCCTGGACGACGACCGGCCCTTGGCCGCGGCTCCGGCGCGGGCGCGGGCGGCCTGGGAGGAGCCCGTCATGGCCTTCTCCGAGCTGCCCCCGCGCAGGTATGAGACGTCACCGTCCGATCAGGGAGACTCGGGGACCTCCCCGGCCCCCGTCAGACCATGACGCTGCGCGAACTGCGTGCCGCACGCCGCCGCCCCGCCCGGGTCGCGGTCGCGGTCGTCGGCGCCCAGATGGCCGGCGTCGTCCTGGCCAACGAGGCGCCCGGTCTCATGGCGGTCTCCTGGGCGGGTCCGCTGAACCTCGGGCTCACGCTGGTCCTGGTGCAAGTGGTGATCACCGGCTCGGCGGTCCTGTGGTACACCCGGTATGCGCGGAACTCGCTGGACCCCATGGCCGCGCGTCACAGCGCCTCCTTCACGCAGTTGGAGAGCCACCGGTGAACTCCTTCCTCGCGCTCTCCGGTTCCGGTGGCATCTTCCCCGTCCTCGCCGCCTTCGTGCTCTGCGTCGTCCTTACGCTGTTTCTGTCGATCGGGTCGATCCTCCCCGAAGAGGACGAACTGAGCGGGTTCTACCTCGGTCAGCGGCGACTGTCGTCGCTGATCAACGGGCTGGCGATCTTCGGCGCCTACATGTCCGCGGCGGGGATGCTGGGCAATCCCGGTCTGATCGCACTCACGGGTTACGACGGCATCGCCTACGTGCTTGCGCCGATGGTCGCCTGGTCCGTACTGGTGCTGCTGGTCGCCCAGCCGTACCACAGCACCTCCCGGTTCACCATCGGCGACTCCCTTGCTCTGCGGCTGCACGCCCGGCCCGCGCACCTGGCGGCAGGCATCACAAGCGTGGTCGTCTGCCTGCTCTATCTGACCGCCCAGCTCGTCGGAGCGGGAACGCTCGCGGCGACGGTCCTGGGCATGGACGGAGACGGCGCCCAGCGGATCGTCGTGGCCGGACTCGGTCTTCTGATGGTTCTCTACGTCATCATCGGCGGCATGCGGGCAGCGACCCTGGTGCAGGGCATCAAAGCCGTAGTACTCCTCGCCACAGGTCTGTTCGTCGTACTGGCCGTCCTGTCGGAGTTCGGCTGGAGCCCGGCCCGCTTGCTGGACGCGGCCGTCCTGCGGAGCGGCTTCGGTGACCCCTTCCTGGAACCCGGCATTCGCTTCCACGACCGCACCAACAAGATCGACTCGGTCAGCCTGCAACTGGCGTTCGTGCTCGGGGCGGCCGCCCTGCCACACGTCCTGATGCGTATCGGAACGGTCTCCAGCGGACGCAGAGCCCGTAAGTCGGCCGCGTGGGCGGCCTGCCTGGTCATCGTCTTCACCCTGTTCGAGGTGGTGACGGGTCTGGGTTCCGCGGCGCTGATCGGCTCGAAGTCCATCGCCGAAGACGCTGCCTCCGGCAACACGGCCGTACTCCTGCTGGCGGAGCACCTGGGCGGATCGTTCCTGCTCACCGTGGTCTCCTGCGTCGCCTTCGTCACGATCATGGCCGTCGTCGCCGCTCTCACGCTCACCGCGGCGACGTCCCTGGCCCATGACGTCTACGGTGCGACGATCATGAAGGGAAGAGCATCCGAGAAGAGCGAACTCGTCGTGGCCCGGCTGGGCGTGGGGCTGATCGGTGTGGCGGCGATCGCCCTGTCGATGATCGCCCAGCACCTCAACATCGCCTTCCTGGTCAGCCTCGCCTTCGCCATCGCGGCCTCCGCGATCCTGCCCGCGCTGCTGTTCAACCTGTGGTGGAAGGGCTTCACGACCAGGGGAGCGGTCTGGAGCATGTACGGCGGCCTGCTGGTCGCCGTGCTGCTGACGACGCTGTCCCCGGCGGTCTCGGGGAACCCGACGGCGCTGCTGCCCGGCACGGATTTCGCGGTGTTCCCCTTGCGAAACCCCGGTCTCATCTCCATTCCCGTGGGATTCCTGCTCGGCTGGGCCGGGTCGGTTCTCGACCGGCGCCAGCCGGGCGGGGCCGACTACACGGAGACCGAGATCCGTGTTCTCACCGGCGCAGGCACGGGACGTCGCGACAGTTGACCCAGTGGCTCGCGCCGCGCTCGGGCGGCACAGGACACGCCCTGAGCACGACGACGATCGCGCCCAGCCACCCGAGCCGGGTGCCGGACGCAGAATCGAGCGTCAAATGAGCGTGACCGAGCGCCACTTCGGCATCCTCGGAACGGCAAACCGTTCGCCAGACGAGCCGGCGCTCTGCTTGGCTCGCCCCATGAGCGATCTCCACATCCGCTGCGCCACCCTCTCCGACCTCGACACCGTGTTGCGGTTCTGGGGCGAAGCCGCCGAAGGAACGAGCATCAGCGACGACCAGGACGGAGTCGCCCGCCTCATCAGGACAGACCCCGAAGCCCTGCTCCTCGCAGAGCGTGACGACCTCCTCGTGGGGACCGTGATAGCCGGCTTCGACGGATGGCGCTGTCATCTGTACCGGCTCGCGGTGCATCCGCAGCAGCGGCGGCGGGGCGTCGGTTCGGCGCTCCTCGCCGCGGCGGAGGAGCGATTCGTACGCCTCGGCGGGCGCCGTGGCGACGCCATGGTGCTGCAGCGGAACGAGACAGCCCAACATGCGTGGCGAGCGGCGGGGTACACACCCGAGGAGCGGTGGCGGCGGTGGGTGAAGCCGCTCGGTGAGTGAGTCCACCCCCGACGAAAGGTGTGATCGTCCGCCCATGGGCGAGCCCTCCGGTACCCGGCAGCACGGCATCCCGCCCCGCCGGCACCGTGCGATCCTTCCGCCCCTGGCCGACCATGGGACGGAGGTGACCCGATGACCGAAGTACTCCTCCTCGCCGTGGCCATCCTGCTCTCGCTGGCTTGTGGCGCTTTCGTCGCGGCCGAGTTCTCGCTGACCACGGTCGAGCGCAGCGAGCTGGAGCGGGCCGTCGAGCGCGGCGAGGTGGGCGCTGCGGGCGCCCTCAAGGCCGTACGAAATCTCACCTTCCAGCTGTCCGGCGCTCAGCTCGGCATCACCGTCACCAACCTGGTCGTCGGTATGCTCGCCGAACCGTCCATCTCCAAGCTGATCGCGCGTCCGCTGGAGGCGCTCGGCGTGCCGCCCTCCGCGGTCCCGTCCATCGCGCTGGTGCTCGGGACGATTTTCTCGACGGTCCTGCTGATGGTCGTCGGCGAGCTCGTACCCAAGAACTGGGCGATCTCCTCACCGCTCGCCGTGGCCAAGCGGGTGGCGACGCCGCAGCGCTGGTTCAGCACCGCGTTCCACCCGTTCATCACTCACCTCAACAGCACCGCGAACCGTGTCGTACGCCGCTTCGGCATCGAGCCCTCGGAGGAGCTGGCCTCGGCCCGCGGACCGCAGGAGCTCATGGCCCTCGCCCGGCACTCCGCCAAACTGGGCGCTCTGGAGCCCGACACCGCCGAGCTGTTCGTGCGCACGCTGAACCTGGCGGATCTCACCGCGGAGAACGTGATGACGCCGCGGGTGCAGGTCATGGCCCTCGATGTCCAGGCGACCTGCGAGGACGTGGCGAACGCGACGCGGGCGACGGGACTGTCCCGCTTCCCCGTCTACCGCGGCACCCTCGACTCGGTCGTGGGCGTCGCGCACATCAAGGACGTCGTGGCCGTACCCGCCGAGCACCGGGCGCGCTGCCCCGTCTCGCAGCTGATGCGCGAACCCCTCCTCGTACCGGAGTCACTGACCGTCGACCGGCTCCTGGACCGGCTGTCCGGGAAGCGCACGATGGCCGTCGTCATCGACGAGTACGGCGGCACCGCCGGGGTCGCCACCCTGGAGGACATCGTCGAGGAGGTCGTCGGTGAGGTGCGGGACGAGCACGACCCGCACGAGACGCCCGATCTGGCCCCGGTCGGCACGGACGACGACCGGGCGCTGTACTCGGCCGACGGCGCGGTCCGCACCGACCAGCTCGCGCGGGTCGGACTGCGGGTGCCCGAGGGGCCCTACGAGACGCTGGCCGGCCTCGTCGCGACCGAGCTCGGCCGCATTCCCGCTGTCGGCGACTCCCTGGAGATCGTCGGCTGGCGGCTCGACGTGACGGACGCCTCCGGGCACCGGGCCGCTCGGGTGCTGCTCCACGCGCCGCTCGCCGAGGAGCAGGAGGAGCGGGAGGAGCGGGAGGAGCGGGAGGAGCGGCAAGGGCCGACGGAGCAGGAAGAGAAGAAGAAGAAGAAGGAGGAGGAGACGCGATGACCGCCGTACAACTGTTGATCGGTCTGGCGACGCTCGTCGTGAACGCCTTCTTCGTGGGCGCCGAGTTCGCCCTGATCTCGGTGCGGCGCAGTCAGATCGAGCCGCATGCGGATAAGGGCGATCGCCGTGCGCACAGCGTGTTGTGGGGGTTGGAGCACGTATCCGCCCTGATGGCGGCCGCACAACTCGGGATCACGCTGTGCACGCTGGTCCTGGGTGTGGTCGCGGAGCCTTCGATCGCGCATCTGCTGGAGCCTGTGTTCCACGCGGTGGGCGTGCCGGAGGGCGCCGGACACGCGGTGTCGTTCGTCATCGCGCTCACCCTGGCGACGTATCTGCACATGCTCCTCGGCGAGATGGTGCCGAAGAACATCGCGCTCGCCGAGCCGGTGCGCACGGCGCTGCTGCTGGGCCCGCCGCTGGTCGCGCTGTCCCTGGCGCTGCGTCCGGTGATCTTCACGATCAACGCCTTCGCGAACGGGCTGCTGAAGCTGTTGCGCGTCAAAGTGCGGGGCGAGGTGTCCGCGACCTTCTCGGACGACGAACTCGCCCGCCTGGTCCGGGACTCCACTGAGGCGGGCCTGATCGACGACCGCGCCCAGGAGAGGCTCCACGACGCCCTGGAACTGGGGCGCCGCCCTGTCCGGGACGTCGTGCTCCCGCTGGAAGGCGTGGTCTACGCGCGCGTGGGCGTCACACCGGAGGAGCTGGAAGCCCTGTCCGCCGAGTCCGGCTTCTCCCGCTTCCCCGTCGTGGACGACGGCCGCCGCATCGTCGGCTACCTCCATGTCAAGGACGCCCTGGACGCCATGCCCCGCGACCTCCCGTTCCGCATCCCGGACATGCGTTCCATCCCGCAGGTCCGCGAGAGCACGCCACTCGACGACGTCCTCACGGCGATGCGCCGCAGCCGTACGCATCTGGCGGCCGTGCTGGGGGGCGACGGGCTCCTCGCGGGGCTGGTGACGATGGAGGACGTCCTGCGGGAGCTGTTCGGGCAGTCGGCGTGATCGGGACAGGCCTGGCAAGTCCCTGACATGACAGGCAGCCGGCCGACCGATGGGTATGTGAATCAGATACCATCTCTGTCGCCATGGAGACGAATGCCACCTACACCAGTCTTGTCGCAATCGGCGACTCCTTCACCGAGGGCATGTCGGACCGGTTGCCCGACGGCTCTTATCGCGGCTGGGCCGATCTGCTCGCGGGGCGGATGGCCGCGCGGGCGCCCGGCTTCCGGTATGCCAATCTCGCGGTGCGCGGCAAGCTGATCGGGCAGATCGTCGCCGACCAGGTGGACGTGGCGGCGGCGATGCAGCCGGACGTGATCACGCTGGTGGGCGGGCTCAATGACACGTTGCGGCCCAAGTGCGACATGGGCCGGGTCCGTGGGCTTCTGGAGGAGGCCGTCGAGCGTCTCGCCCCCTCGTGCAAGCAACTCGTCCTGATGCGCAGTCCGGGACGCCAGGGTCCGGTACTGGAACGGTTCCGGCCGCGCATGGAGGAGCTGTTCGCCTGCGTCGACGACCTTGCGTCCCGGCACGGCGCCCTGGTGGTCGACCTCTACGGAGCGCCCTCGCTCACCGATCCGCGCATGTGGGACGTGGACCGGCTGCATCTGACGTCCGAAGGGCACCGGCGGGTCGCGGAGGCGGTGTGGCAGACGCTCGGGTACGAAGCGCAGGACGCCGACTGGCGTACCCCGATGCCGCCCACGGCGCCGCCCGGGTGGAGCGCCCGCCTGACCGCCGACGTCCGCTTCGCCCGGCAGTATCTGCTGCCATGGATCGGACGACGTCTCACCGGCCGCTCCTCGGGAGACGGCCGCCCGCCCAAGCGCCCCGACCTGCTGCCGTACGACGGGCCGACGGCGTAGGCAGGGACGACGAGGGAGGGACCGGCCAGGAAGGGGTCGGCGGCCCGCCCCACGAAGGACCCGGTGGCGCGGGCGGACCACGTGTCGCATGATCGGCTCGTCGCCCGGCGCAGCGAAGGGAGCCTCGCGTGACCACCACCGTGATCAACCTCAAGGGCCGCATGCAGGACTTCGGCCCCCGACTGGAGCACGCCCCCGCTGACCTCGTCTACGTCGGCCGCCGCTGGACCAGGGGCGGCTGGGACCTTCCCGAGCACCCGCTCAACAACCCGTTCAACCCCGACAGCGCCAAGAAGAAGCGGGACGGCACCCGCGCCGAGGTCATGGCCAAGTACCGGGCGTACCTCCTCGAACGCCCCGAACTCCTCGACCTGGTGCCCGAGCTGCGCGGCAAGACGCTGGCCTGCTGGTGCACCCCCGAACTGTGCCACGCCGACATCCTCGCCGAGCTCGCCGACGCCTCCTAGGGTTGCGGGCGGAAGCCCAACGCACCGACCTGACCTGGGAGTTGAAAGTGACGCACGATGTTGCCGCGCTGGCGGAGGAGCTCGTGAGCATGGCTGCGGCGGACAACCAGACCTCAGTCCAGGCGAACAGCGAGGACCCGCAGGCGCAGTTGGCATGGCGCCGCCTGACGGCGGAGCACGGCGACCGGCTGAACGAGATCATGGACGAGATCGGCTGGCCGACGGCGGAACTGGTCGGCGAGGAGGCCGCACGCGCGGCGTGGCTGATCGCACAGCACTCCGACCGGCAGCTCGACGTCCAGCGACGCGCGCTCCGCCTGATGGAGCAGGCTGTGGCGGCGGGTGCGGCAGGCCCCCGCGAACTGGCCTTCCTGCGCGACCGCACATTGGTCAACGAGGGTCACAAGCAGGTCTACGGCACACAGATCGCCGGCGTACGGGACGGCTCGCCCGTTCCGTGGCCCTGTGAAGCCCCGGAGCGCATGGACGAGCGGCGCACGGAAGTCGGCATCGAGCCCTTCGACGAGTACGTCGCCAAGTTCTCGGTGGCCTGAACAACCGGTGGGCAGTGGGGCGGCCCACAGGACCGGCCGCCCCACCGCCCACCGGCCGCGGGCCTCTGACCTGCACCTTATGGAGTGAGTGGGCGTGCATGGGCCGCGCCGGCCGGCAGGTAAACTCCGTACACGTGACTCCCGCGCCCGCAAAGCCCCGTATCCCGAACGTCCTCGCCGGCCGCTATGCCTCGGCCGAGCTCGCCACCTTGTGGTCCCCCGAGCAGAAGGTGCGGCTGGAGCGTCAGCTCTGGCTCGCTGTGCTGCGGTCGCAGAAGGACCTCGGGATCGAGGTGCCGGATGCCGCCCTCGCCGACTACGAGCGCGTCCTCGACCAGGTCGACCTGGCTTCGATCGCCGAGCGTGAGAAGGTCACGCGGCACGATGTGAAGGCGCGGATCGAGGAGTTCAACGACCTCGCCGGGCACGAGCACGTGCACAAGGGCATGACCTCCCGCGATCTCACGGAGAACGTCGAGCAGCTGCAGATCCGGCTCTCGCTGGAACTGATGCGCGACCGCACGGTGGCCGTCCTGGCACGGCTCGGCAAGCTGGCCGGTGAGTACGGCGAGCTGGTCATGGCCGGCCGCTCGCACAATGTCGCCGCGCAGGCCACCACGCTCGGCAAGCGCTTCGCGACCGCCGCCGACGAGCTGCTCGTCGCGTACGGCCGGGTCGAGGAGCTGCTCGGCCGCTACCCGCTGCGGGGCATCAAGGGCCCGGTCGGAACGGCTCAGGACATGCTCGACCTGCTGGGCGGCGACGCCTCGAAGCTCGACGAGCTGGAGCAGCGGATCGCCCGGCACCTGGGCTTCACGCAGGCGTTCACCTCGGTCGGCCAGGTCTACCCGCGCTCGCTCGACTACGAGGTCGTCACCGCCCTGGTGCAGGTGGCCGCGGCTCCGTCCTCGCTCGCGAAGACGATCCGTCTGATGGCCGGGCACGAGCTGGTGACCGAGGGTTTCAAGCCGGGTCAGGTCGGCTCCTCGGCGATGCCGCACAAGATGAACACCCGCTCCTGCGAGCGTGTCAACGGCCTGATGGTGATCCTGCGCGGCTATGCCTCGATGACGGGCGAGCTGGCGGGCGACCAGTGGAACGAGGGCGACGTGTCCTGCTCGGTGGTGCGCCGTGTCGCGCTGCCCGACGCGTTCTTCGCGCTGGACGGCCTGCTGGAGACGTTCCTCACGGTGCTGGACGAGTTCGGTGCCTTCCCCGCGGTCGTGGCCCGCGAACTGGACCGCTATCTGCCGTTCCTCGCCACGACGAAGGTGCTGATGGGTGCGGTACGAGCGGGTGTCGGGCGTGAGGTCGCGCACGAGGCCATCAAGGAGAACGCCGTCGCCTCCGCCCTCGCGATGCGCGAGCGGGGCGCCGAGCGCAACGAACTGCTGGACAAGCTCGCCGCCGACGACCGGATCCCGCTGGACCGGGCCGGGCTCGAGGCACTGATGGCCGACAAACTGTCCTTCACCGGCGCGGCCGCCGGCCAGGTGACCGCGGTCGTCGGCCGGATCGAGGCCATCGTGAAGCAGCACCCGGAGGCCGCGGGCTACACGCCGGGGGCGATCCTCTGACGCGTCTGACCTCCGCGGACCTGGAGGCCGCCCGCGACCGGCTCGTGCCGGATGTCGTCGCGGACGGTCTCCGCGTTCTGTTCTGCGGCATCAATCCGGGGTTGATGACAGCGGCCACGGGCCACCACTTCGCTCGGCCCGGCAACCGGTTCTGGCCGGTACTGCATCTGTCCGGGTTCACGCCACGGCTGCTGAAGCCGTCGGAGCAGGGCGAGTTGCTGTCGCACGGGCTCGGGATCACGAACGTGGTGGCGCGGGCGACCGCTCGCGCCGATGAGCTGACGAACGAGGAGTACGCCGAGGGTGGGCGCCTGCTCACCGCCAAGGTCGAGCTGCTGCGGCCGCGGTGGCTGGCCGTGGTGGGCATCACCGCCTACCGGGCGGCGTTCAGCGACCGCAAGGCCGAGGTCGGCCCTCAGGTGCGGGCGATCGGTGAAACGCGCGTGTGGGTGCTGCCCAACCCGAGTGGACTGAACGCGCATTGGACGGCGGCGACGATGGCGGAGGAGTTCGCGCGGCTGCGCGTGGCCGCCGAGGCCTGACGCGCAGGGCGGACGCTCAGGGCGAACGCTCAGGGCGGGTCCATCTCCGTGACCACGGCCACGAGTTGGAAGGGCAGCTCCTTGTCCCACTGCGAGACGCCCAGGCCGACATAGCGTCCGCGGCCGTCTTCCTTCCACAGGTGTACGACCGGCACATGCGAGCTGAGCACCGCCCAGGGCTCAGGTATGTCCTCGCCGTCCATGGACCGGTTGAAGACACTCCACAGGCTGAAGACCTGCGGCGCTCCCCAGCGTTCGGTCAGCCGCTCCGACAGGCCGTCCCTGTCCAGCTCGTACTGCGTCTCGGTCTCCTCCCGTTCCGTACCGTCGTCCTCCCAGAAGTCGGCGCTCGTTTGTAACTCCGCTATGTAGTACCCGGGGCCTTCGGTGCCCACGTCCGACCTGCCGTGCTCCGCGGGGAAGTCCCGGGTGCACAACAGGTCGATCGTGGCGAGGTGCCGCGCGATGCTCATGTGATCCAGTAAAGCCCGTCCCACTGACAATGGGCAGCGCCTCAGCAGGGGTGACGCTCACTCACGCATCGCGGCGGCGCACGCTCCACGCCCCCGCCAGCAGCGCGGCCGCCGTCCAGCAGGCGGTCACCGCCAGCCCGGTCCACGGCCCCAGGGCTCCCTCGGACGTCTCGTGGAGCACCACCTGCCCCGCCTTGTCGGGCAGGAAGTCGGCGACGCTGCCGGAGAGATCCCCGATGACGAAGGAGACGAGCAGCAGGAACGGGACGAGGATGCTCAGCGTGGCCACGCCGCTGCGGAGCAGGGCGGTCAGCCCGGCCGCGAACAAGGCCATCAGGGCGAGGTAGATCCCGCATCCCACAGCGCCGCGCAGCCCCTCGCCCCAGCTCAACCCGCTCCCCTTGTCACCGAGGACGGCCTTGCCCACGGCGAGGCTGACGCATCCGGTGAGAAGGCCGACGCCCAGGACCGCGACGCCGACCACCGTCGCCTTCGCCGCGTACCACCGCCCCCGGTGGGGCACTGCGGCCAGCGATACCCGCAGCGCACCCCCCTGGAACTCGGACGAGACGGCCAGCGCGCCGAACGCGATCGCCGCGGTCTGCCCGAAGCTGACTCCGAAGAGCGCCGAGAACAGCGGGTCGAAATCCGTGCCGTCGGTGTCGAGCGCGGCGAGAGCGGAGAAGGCCGCGGTGACGACGAGGATCGCGCACAGCCCCGCGACCAGCGACCGCAGCGTACGGATCTTGATCCACTCCGAGTGGAGTACGGGTGCGAACGGCACGGTCAGGCCTCCTGCGGCTGGGTCGGAGACGGGCACTGGGAGGGGGACTGGGCGGAGAACTCGGCTGCCGAGGCCGTCAGATCGAGGTAGGCCTGCTCCAACGTGCCTTCCTCCGCCGCGAGTTCGAGAATGGGCACACCCGCCGCCGAGGTGAGACGGCCGATGTCGGCCACGCGCGCGTGGTGCACGATCCACCGCTCGCCGTCTCCGTCACCCTCGCCCTCCACGGCGTCGTATCCGTGCCGGGCGAGCACGTCCCGCAGCGCCGCGCCGTCCGTGGTGCGCACTCGTACGCGGGGCTGTACGCGCGCGTGGATGAACTCCCGCATCGGCATGTCGGCCAGCAGGCGGCCGCGGCCGAGGACGACGAGGTGGTCGGCGAAGGAGGCGGTCTCGTTCATCAGATGGCTGGAGACGAGCACGGTGCGGCCCTCGCGGGCCAGCCCCCGCATCAACTCCCGGATCCAGATGATGCCTTCGGGGTCGAGCCCGTTCGACGGCTCGTCGAGCAGTACCACCGGTGGGTCGCCCAGGAGAGCGGCGGCGATGCCCAGGCGCTGGCGCATGCCCAGGGAGTACGTCTTGACGCGGCGCCGGGCGACCGACGCGAGCCCCGCCTCCTCCAGGACCTCGTCCACACGGGGTTCCGGGATGCGGTTGCTCGCGGCGAGGGCGCGCAGATGGTCGCGGGCGGTGCGCGATCCGTGCGCGGCCTGCGCGTCGAGCAGCGATCCGACGTGGCGCAGCGGCTCGTCGAAGGTCGTGTACGGGCGGCCGCCGAGGGTGGCGGTTCCGGACGTCGGCCGGTCCAGGCCGAGCACCAGGCGCATGGTCGTGGACTTGCCGGCGCCGTTGGGGCCGAGGAAGCCGGTGACCCGGCCCGGCGCGACGCTGAAGGTCAGCCGGTCCACGGCGCGTGTGGCGCCGTACTCCTTGGTGAGGTCTTGGACGTCGATGCTGGTCATGGCTCAAGGCTGGCGGTCGGGCCGGGGTCGGGGCCTCCCCCGCCCGAGGAGAGCGCCTCCCTCGCTCGGGGGAGGCCCGTTGTCAGTGGCGGCTGTCACGATGACGGAATGACCCGCCTGCTGCGCCCGCTGATCAGCGGGACGACGTACACCCGTCTGCTGCACCTGTGGGTTCCCATGCTGTTCGTCAGCGTGTGGATGTTCATCGACCAGACCAAGCCATGGGTGCCCGCGCTCGTGCTGCTTCCGCTGGGCCTGATCCCGGCCGTGCGCCTGGGCGAGGGTGTGCAGGCGCAGTTACTGCTGACGCCGGGCGAACAGGGCCGCCAGGACGCGTCGATCACGGTCGCGCCCTCTGCCACCTGGCGGGACCGGCTGCGGACCGTGGTGTGGCTGGAAGCGCGCATGGCCCTCGGGTGGGTGGCCGGAATAGCCAGCGTCTGGCTGCCGGTCCTCGCCCTGGTGCTGGCCCAGCTCCCCTTCGGCCATGTGCCGGACGATGTCCCGATCCTCTCGGACGCGCGGCCTCACTGGGCATACGCGCTGTTCGTGCCGTTGCCGCTCATCGTCCTGTACGGGACGGTGGTCGGTCTCGGCGAGCTGATCACGGCCATCGCGCGGCGTCTCCTCGGGCCCTCGGCCGCCGAGCGGCTGACGGCTCTGGAGGAACGCACCGAGCGGCTTTTGGAGCGCACACGCATCGCCCGGGAGTTGCACGACTCGATCGGCCACGCGCTGACCGTGGCCGTGGTGCAGGCGGGTGCCGCGCGGGCGGCGGGCGACCCTGCGTTCACCGACCGGGCCCTGGGCGCCATCGAGGACACGGGCCGAGCCGCGCTGGAGGACCTGGAGCGGGTGCTGAGCGTGCTGCGCGAGTCGGAGCGGCCCGTGAGCGGCCGCCCGACGCTGGCCGAGGCCGACCGGCTCCTGGAGTCGGCGCGCGCCTCCGGGGCGAAGGTCGACGCCGAGGTGACGGGGCCTTTGGCGAGCGTGCCGGGCCCGGTCTCGCGCGAGGGCTATCGCATCCTGCAGGAGTCGCTCACCAATGTGCTGCGGCATGCGGGGGCCGTGCCCGTCCGGGTCCGTATCGCGGTCAAGGACCAGGCCCTGTCTCTTGAGGTGCGCAATCCGCTGACGGCGGAGATATACGGGGCAGGCGCGGGCAGCGGTCTGCGGGGTATGAGGGAGCGCGCCGCGCTGCTCGGCGGCGAGGCTCGGACCGGCCCGGACGAGGGCGACTGGCAGGTGCATGTCCAGCTGCCGATGCGCTGATCTACCCTGGCCGGGTGCCGATCACCGTTCTGCTCGTCGACGACGAACCTCTCGTACGAGCGGGTCTGCGTGCCGTCCTGTCGGCGCAGCCCGACATCGAGGTCGTCGGCGAGGCTGCCGACGGCGCCGCGGTGATCCCGCTGGTGCGGCAGCTGCGCCCGGACGTCGTCGCCATGGATGTGCGCATGCCGCTCCTGGACGGCATCGAGGCCACGCGCGCTGTGCTGCGGACCGTGGACCCGCCACCGAAGATCCTCGTGGTGACGACCTTCGAGAACGACGAGTACGTCTACGAGGCGCTGCGCGCGGGCGCGGACGGGTTCCTGCTGAAGCGGGCGCGGCCCGCGGAGATCGTGCACGCGGTGCGGCTGGTCGCCGAGGGCGAGTCGCTGCTGTTCCCGGCCTCGGTGCGGCAGCTCGCCGCCGAGTACGGGGACGGTGAGAGGGACGGGAATCCAGCGGCCCGAGCGGCGCTGGAGCGGGCGTCGCTGACCGAGCGCGAGGCCGAGGTGCTGCGGCTGATGACCCGGGGGCTGTCGAACGCGGAGATCGCCGCGCAGCTGATCGTCGGGACCGAGACGGTGAAGTCCCACGTCAGCGCCGTACTGGCGAAGTTGGGGGCCCGGGACCGGACGCAGGCGGTGATCGCGGCGTACGAGTCGGGGTTCGTGGCGCCCGGCTGATCATGGTCGGCGGCCAGGAGGCCGCCTGCCTGCACTCGCCGGGGTCGGCCGCGCCGAGTACGATCCCCGCCAACACGCGCACGAGCTGGGAGGACGGGGCTGTGGGACGGCTGACCGGTGGGGATCCCTCTCTGCTGCGCAGGATCAACTCCGCGGTGGTGCTGCACGCGCTGCGCGCCACGGACTTCGCGACCCTCACCGAGATCACCCGTGTGACCGGACTGTCCCGGCCCACCGTCGAGGGCGTCGTCGAGGGGCTCGTCGAGGCCGGTCTCGTCGTCGAGACGGCGGCCGAGGAGGGCGCCGCCCGGCGCCAGGGCCGGCCCGCGCGCCGGTACCGTTTCCGTGCGGAGGCGGGCCATCTGCTGGGCCTCGATGTCGGGCCGCACCAGGTGGCCGTGCTCCTCGCGGACCTGGACGGCCGGATCCTGGGCACCACGGCCAAGGAAGTCGACGAGACGGCTTCGGCGGACGAACGGCTCGACCGGCTGCGTGCCGCCGTCGCCGAGCTGCTGCGCCGCGCGGGCGTCGCCCGCGGTTCCCTGCGGGCTGTCGGCGTGGGCACACCCGGCATCGTCGAGGCGGACGGCACCGTGCGTCTGGGCACGGCGCTGCCGGAGTGGACGGGCCTGCCCCTGGGCGAGCGGCTGCGCCGCTCTTTCAAATGCCCGGTCCTGGTAGAGAACGACGCCAACGCCGCGGCGGTCGCCGAGCACTGGAAAGGCGCGGCCACCGAGTCCGACGACGTGGTGTTCGTGCTCGCCGGGCTGAGCCCGGGCGCCGGGTCGCTGATCGGCGGACGTCTGCACCGGGGTTACGGGGGCGCGGCCGGCGAGATCGGCGCGCTGCATCTGCTGGGGCGCGAGGCGACTCCGGAGACCTTGCTGTCCACGACCGGCGAGCCGTTGCATCCGCTGGATGAGCAGGCGGTCGCGGCGGTCTTCGCGCAAGCGCGTGAGGGCGACCAGCGCGCCCGGGCAGCCGTCGACCGCTTCATGCAGCGTCTGGTGCACGACGTGGCCGCGCTCGTTCTGGCCCTGGACCCGGAGCTCGTCGTGATCGGCGGCTGGGCGGCGGGCATGGACGGTGTACTGGAGCCGCTGCGCAAGGAGTTGGCGCGCTACTGTCTGCGGCCGCCGCGGGTCGTGCTGTCCCTCCTGGGCGAGGCCGCCGTGGCGACGGGGGCGCTGCGCCTCGCACTCGACCACGTGGAGGAGCAACTGTTCGCGGTGGAGGGCACGGTGACAGCACGTCGCTGAGGGGCACCGCGATCCGCCGCGCCTCGGTGCGCCACGCTGGGATCCATCACGCCGCGATCCGTCACGCCCCGGAGATCCTCCGGGGCGCGAGAGTGAGCGAGAGGCTCGCGAGCGTGAGCGGTTCGGTCGGTGCGGCTCTCAGGAGGCCCGGCGCTCGGCGTCGTGGTGGATCTCCACGCCGCCCGTGTCGCCGAAGGTCAGTCGGCAGGTGTCGGCGCGGTACGTGGCGACGGAGAGCGCCGCGGTGTGTCCCTGAGCGAGGAAGCGGGTGGTGACGACGAGGACGGGGGCGCCCGGGAGCCGGTCGAGTTCCTTGGCGTCCTCCGCGCGGGCCGAGCCGAGTTCCACCGCACGGTCCTGGCCCTCCAACTCCAGCCGCTGGAGTTCGCGGAGCACGGCACGCGCGCGTGCCACTCCCGAGGGCGCGTCGATGCCGGAGAGCTCGGGCACCGACGAGGCCGGGATGTAGAGCAGTTCGGCGGCGACGGGCTGGCCGTGCGTCACCCGGGAGCGGCGCACGGTGAGTACCTGCTCGTCGTGGACGGTCTCCAGGATGTCGGCCACCGCCGTGGGCGGAACCGCCGCCGTGCAGTCGATGGGCTGCCAGGCGTCGCCGAACGCGCCCGGCCACGCGTGCTGCTCGGATTCCACGGCCACGCCCATGCGCGGCGGGGCCACGGTCGTGCCGACACCGCGACGGCGCTGCAGCCGGCCTTCGAGTTCGAGCTGCTCCAGAGCCTGACGGAGCGTGGCTCGGGCGACTCCGAAGCGTGCGGCGAGATCACGCTCATTGGGAAGGATCTCGCCCACCGAGAACTCGGAGTCCAGCGCCTCACTGAGCACGGTCCTGAGATGCCAGTACTTCGGCTCCGGCACCGTATCCAACTGCGTGGTCCCCACCCTGTCCTCCGCAATCCCCGTAACTCGGCTGTTTTTAAAGGCCTTATTTATTAAAGGTTCCTGCACTATGCCTTGCGACCATAGGACGGCCCCCACCCTTGGTCAAGACCAATCCACGATCCCACCCGTTACGGATCGCACAGGAGCGGTGCCGCTGAGCGTTCATGCGGCTGCTTACGAAACGACGGATCAGGCGTCGGCGAGGGCCAACAGCTTCTCCGGGTTGCGCACGATGTAGACGCACTGGATCCGGCCGTCGACGACGGCCACCTGGAACACGCTGTCGGGCTTGCCCGCGGACAGGGTCAGCAGCGCGGCGCCGCCGTTGATCTCCAGGAAGCGGAACGACATGTCCGGGATGCGCTTGCGGGAGACACCCAGAAGGAACCGGCCCACCTTGTCTGCCGACTCGATGACGTGCAGCGGAGCCTTGGCACGGCCGCCGCTGTCGCCCACCAGCCTCGCGTCCGGGGCCAGCAGGGACATCAGCCCCTCCAGGTCGCCCTCGAGCGCCGCGGCGAGGAACCGCTCGGTGAGGTCGCGCTGCAGGGAGGGGTCGACCTCGTAGCGCGGCCGCTTCTCGTCGACGTGCCTGCGGGCCCGCCCGGCCAACTGCCGCACCGCGGGCTCACCGCGTTCCAGGATGGCGGCGATGTCCGCGTACGGATACCCGAAGGCCTCCCGGAGCACGAATACCGCGCGCTCCAGTGGCGACAGGGACTCCAGGACGACGAGCACCGCCAGCGAGACGGAGTCGGCGAGCACGGTCCGCTCCGCCGCGTCCGGCACGGCGTCGCCGAAGTCGGTGACGTACGGCTCCGGCAGCCACGGCCCCACATAGGACTCGTTGCGCGACTGGATCTGACGCAGCCGGTCGATGGCGAGCCGGGTGGTGACGCGCACCAGGTAGCCGCGGGGCTCGCGCACCTCGGTACGGTCGGCGCCCGACCAGCGCAGCCACGCGTCCTGGACCACGTCCTCCGCGTCGGCCACCCGGCCGAGCATGCGGTAGGCGACGCCCATCAGGACGGGACGGTGCTTTTCGAAGACCTCGGTCGCGGTGTCGATGTCGGGAGCCACGGCACCATCCCATCCGACGAGACCGGTCGTGTCCAGGCGATACCGGCCGCGCCCGGCGGATCCGGCCGTAAGCAGGTCCAACTCCGGCCGTACGCGGGTCGAACCGAGGGCAACCTGGGTGTGCGCAGGACGCGTTGAGTGCGAACGGCCATCAGGTCGACGACCCCTGGGGCTACCCGCCGGTAGCAATTGCTGACAAGCTGTCTACAACTCGGCCCTGTCCCCAGACTAGGAGCAGTTCCATGTCCGCCACGGTCACCCTCACCGTCCCTTCCCCGCGCGGCCCGCGGTCCTTGCCTCTCTCGTACGCGCGCGTGGGGACCGGCGAACCGCTTCTGCTGCTGCACGGGATAGGCCACCACCGTCAGGCCTGGGACCCGGTCGTGGACATCCTGGCGGCCGAGCGCGACGTGATCGCGGTGGACCTGCCCGGCTGCGGCGACTCCCCCGCCCTCCCCGACGACTTCGCCCACGATCTGCCGACGATGAACACCGTGCTCGGTGCGTTGTGCGAGGCCCTGGAGCTGGAACGCCCGCATGTCGCGGGCAACTCCCTGGGTGGGCTGCTGGCCCTGTCGCTGGGCCGCGAGAAGCTCGTACGGTCCGTCACCGCGCTGGCGCCCGCGGGCTTCTGGTCGCCGGTCGAGCGGCGGTACGCCTTCGGCGTCCTGGTGGCGATGCGACAGGCCGCGCGGAACATGCCGCTGCCGGTGGTCGAGCGGTTGTCGCGTTCGGCGGCCGGGCGCGCGATGCTGACCAGCACCATCTACGCCCGCCCCGGGCGGCGTTCACCGGAGGCGGTCGTCGCCGAGACGCTCGCGCTGGCCAGGGCCGAGGGATTCTCCGAGACGCTGAGGACGGGCACTGCCGTCCAGTTCACGGAGGACATCCCCGGGCTGCCGGTCACGGTGGCGTGGGGCACTCGGGACCGGATCCTGGTGCGCCGCCAGGGGGTCCGTGCCAAGTACGTCATCCCGCACGCCCGGCTGGTCCGGCTGCCCGACTGCGGGCACGTCCCGATGAACGACGACCCGGCGCTCGTCGCGCGGGTCATCCTGGACGGCAGCCGCTGACCTCCGCGCCCGCAGGGTCGACGCACCCGATCCCAGGGCGACTCCGGCGCCCACCAGCGCGCTGCCCGCGGCCTGTGCCACCCCGTAGGAGCCGGTTCCGACGAGCGGGGCGGTGCAGGCCGCGGCGACGGGGATGAGGCCGGAGAAGAGCGTGGCGCGCTCCGCGCCGATCCGCTGCATGCCCATGTACCAGCAGACGAAGCCGATGACCGTGACAACCGCCGCCTGCCACAGCAGCGCGGCGAGTTCGCCGGTGTCCGGCGTACGCAGCCAGGCGCGGCCGTCGACGATCACCCCGGCCACCGCCGATTCGGCCGCCGCGAGTCCGCACACCGTGGCCGACATCAGCCGTGGTCCGAGCGGCCGCAGCACGGGCACGGCCAGAACCGCGAAGCCCACCTCTCCGAAGAGCGCGCACAAGGAGAAGGTGATGCCCATCCCGTCGGTGCGCCCCCACCCCTGGATCGCGAAAGCGCCGACCGCGACGAGCAACGCGCCGTACAGAACCAGGCGTTGGGGCCGACGACCGTCCATGAGAGGCACGAGAACGGCCACAACCACCGGTGCACAGCCCACGAAAACCCCCGGAACCGCGGGCTCCGCGGTGCGTTCGGCCGCGAGCACGGCGAGGTTGAAGCCGACCATGCCGACAGCCGCGAGCAGCGCGAGCCGTATCCACTGGCGCCGGGTCAGCTCCCGCAGCGGAGCCGCGCCGCCTCGTCCGACCACGGGCAGGAGCAGCAGGCAGGCCACCGCGTAGCGCAGGAACTGACCGCCCGCGTACGGGTAGTGGACCAGGACGCTGTTGGCCGTGAAGGAGCCTCCGACGAGGAGACAGGCGGTGGCCGCGAGCAGCGACCCGCTCATTCTCCCGCTCGCGGAGCCACTCGTGGCGCTGGTGGTGGTGGCGTTCATGGAGGCGACGCTATGAAGGACACCGGTCCGGTTTAAGGTCCACTTTCATGACGCCATCGGGGACCAATCCGGCCGCGTCCGGATCAGCGGCCTGGGCCGCCGCCTGGGAGTTGCTCCTGCCGGCCGCCGCGGCACCGGCACGCGCGCGTGGCCGTTCCCTGCAGGCGGCGCTGCGCGAGGCGGTGCGCTCCGGGCGACTGGTGCCCGGCACCCGGCTTCCGTCCAGCCGTGAACTCGCCGCCGATCTGGGGGTGTCCAGGGGGCTGGTCACGGAGGCGTACGAGCAGTTGACCGCGGAGGGCTATCTGCGCAGCGGCCGGGGCGCCGGAACCTGGGTGGGCGGCGCCGTGCGGGCCGCCCATCCGCGCGCGCGTGATCGCGCGCCCCGCTCCCTGGGCACCCGTGCCGACTTCCTTCCCGGCACCCCGGACCTGTCGCTGTTCCCGCGCGCGGCCTGGGCGGCCGCGCAGCGCGGAGTGCTCGCCGAACTGCCGCACCACACGCTGGGTTATCCCGATCCGCGCGGGCTGCCCCGGTTGCGTACGGCCCTCGCGGAACTGCTGGTCCGACGCCGGGGCGTGGTCGCGGACCCGGAACGGGTCCTGGTCGTCTCGGGCGTGGCGCAGGCGACGACGCTGCTCGGATTCGTGCTCCACGCGCGCGGGATGCGCACCATCGGCGTGGAGGACCCCGGAAGCCCCGAGCACGACTCCCTGTACACGTCGGCCGGCATCGGCACCGTGCCGCTGCCCCTGGACGACGAGGGGCTGGCGACCGGGCCGCTTCGGGACTCGGGTGTACGGGCGGTCGTGACGACGCCCGCGCACCAGTTCCCGTCGGGGATCGCGTACTCGGCGCGGCGGCGGGCGGAACTCCTCGACTGGGCGCGCTCCGCGGACGGAATCGTCATCGAGGACGACTACGACGGCGACTTCCGGTACGACCGGGCGCCGGTGGGCGCCCTCCAGGGGCTCGACCCCGAGCACGTGGCGTACACGGGGTCCGTCAGCAAGTCGCTGGCGCCAGGGCTGCGGCTCGGCTGGCTGCTGGTGCCCGCGTCGCTCACCGAGGAGGTCGTCGAACGCAAGCGCACTATGGACCTCGGCAATCCGGTCGTCGACCAGGCGCTCCTCGCCCGCTTCATGGAACGCGGCGACTACGACCGCCAGCTGCGCCGCTGCCAACGCGCCTACAGGGAACGGCGTGACACCCTCGTAGCCGCACTGGAGGAGCACTTTCCCGGCACCCGGGTGTCCGGGATCGCCGCCGGGCTGCATGCCATCGCCGCGCTGCCCCTCCGGTACGGCCCACCGGACCTTTTCCTGGAACGCGTGGCCGCGGCCGGTGTCGCCGTACGCCCTCTGAGGGACTTCACGCAGACGCCTGCCGAGGAGGAGTCGGTGCGGCTGGTACTGGGGTACGCGCATGTGTCGCCTGCGCGGATCAGGGAGGGGGTGCGGCTGATGGCTGAGGCGGTTGGTGGTCGACGGGCGGGCGGTTGACGGGTTTTTTCGCCCCCGCCGCCCCTACCCGTCCCATCCCGTTCCTGGGGGCTGCGCCCCCAGACCCCCGCTATCGGCCTGAACGGCCTC
>NZ_VCHX02000172.1 GCF_005768555.2 Streptomyces sporangiiformans | reverse complement strand
GCCCCCTCCGCCGGCTCGGCGGAGGGGGCGCCAGTGACTCAGGGTTTACTAGGCGCTGGGGCTCGGCGAGGTGCTCGGGCTCGACGAGGCGGCCGCCTCCACCGTCAACTCGACCGTCAGCGTCGCGCCGCCGGTGGTGTTGATGCGCAGCAGGAACGTGCCGGGCGTGTCGTCCGCGTACAGCTTCGGAAGCAACAGCCGCCCGTTCGCGTCCGTCTTGAGGCCCTTGAGGGTGCGGATGGTCTTGCCGTCCGCGTCCTTGAAGTAGGGGCCCTTGTCGTTCTCGGTGGCGTCGGCCGCCGACTTGATGAGCGTGGCGGTGGCCGCGACACCGTCGGCGACGGCGCCCTTGTACGTGGCCTTCACCTCGACCTGGTTCGCGAACTCGCCGCCCGCGACGCAGGTCAGCGCGGTGCCGCTGGTACGCACGAGGGTGTCGGCCTGGCGGGCGGTCACCGTCGCCGCGTAGTCGAGGCCGGACACGCTGCGGCCGACGACGGTGGCGCGGACCGCGAAGTCACCGGTCTTCTCGCCGGCCCTGAGCGCGGGCGCGGTGGCCACGCCTGAGCTGTTGGTGAGGACCGTGGCGACACTCTCGCCTCCGCTGAAGGCGGCGTCCGTGTCGCCGACGATCGTGAAGCGGACCCTGACCTTCGGCACGGCCTTTCCGGCCTTTGTCTCGGCGCGCGTGGCGATCCTCTCGGTGAAGGCGTCGCCCGCGGTCGCGGTGAGCTTGCCGGTGCCCGCGTTCTCCAGGTGGTCCACCGTGTCGGTGCCGGTGGGGGGCGGAGAGCTCGGGGGCGGTGTGGTGGACGGGGGCGGCGAACTCGGCGAGGCCGGCGAACTCGGGCTCGTGGAGCCGCCGCCTGACGGCGGGGTACTCGGCTTCGACGTGCCGGGGGTCCGCGACGGCGGGGTGGGGGTGGGGCTCGCGCCGCTGTAGTCGTCGCTGCGGCCGGAGGGCAGCGAGCCCGTACCGTCCGGCACCTCGTGGGTGCCCTTGCGGTAGTACTCGAGCCACGTCAGGACCAGGTTCAGGTAGTCCGTGGAGTGGTTGTAGCTGAGGATCGCGCGGTTCAGGTCCTTCTCGACGGACAGGTCGCGGTCCGCCCGGCACAGGTAGTGGCCGGCGGCGAGGGCCGCGTCGTAGATGTTGTTCGGGTCCTTCTCGCCGTCGCCGTTGCCGTCGCGGCCGGACCACGCCCAGGTGGAAGGGATGAACTGCATGGGCCCGACGGCACGGTCATGGGCGGTGTCCCCGTCGTACGAACCGCCGTCGGTGTCGGTGATCTTCTGGAAGCCGTTGCCGTTGAGGACGGGGCCGAGGATCGGGGTGAGCGTGGTGCCGTCGGCGTCGACTCGGCCACCGCGGGCCTGGCCGGACTCGACCTTGCCTATGGCGGCGAGGAGTTCCCAGGGCAGGTTGCAGCCGGGCTTGTCCTCGCGCAGCGCGGCCTCGGCCTTCTTGTAGGCGTCGAGAACGGTCGCCGGTATACCCGCTTCGACGTCGCCCGTGCCGGTGGGGGTCCCCGTGCCGGGCGTCGGGGCAGGGCTGTTGAGCGGCGGGAGGTCCGTGTAGTACGGCGAGTTGCCGGTCGCGCTGGTGTCGTCGCCGACGTCGGGTGAGGGCTGCGAGCCGGTGTTCTGCCGGCCCTGCGAGGTGTCGGTCACGCCCGGTGCCTGGGAGGCGGAGAGGGCCGCGACCGCGGCCGCCGCCACAGCAGTGGTTGCCGCTCCTTTGGCCAGCCTTCGGCCGAATTGCGCCGCCATTGCGTGAACCCCTCCCGTCGACGAGCGCCGCGCTCAGCGCACTACCTTGTTGGTCCCGGCCGTACTGCCCAGCACGGCGACCCAGGTGACCCTACGACAACTTCTGTCGCGCAGACAGCTGTTCGTGCCCGTTTTTCACCGGTTGGCCGGATCCGTTTTCGCCTACCCGGGTGTCCGGGACCATACGCCGCCCGTCCCGCATACTGGGCGTCACCGATCAAGGGATCGCCCAGGCTCGGTCACCCAGGGGGACCGTCAGTCTCGGTCAATTTCGTTCGCGGGGAGCCCAGTTGCCGTTCACTCTCAGCCATGCCGCGGCTGTCCTGCCCGCCGTACGCGCTGATGGAACCGGCCGTGGCCCGCTGGTCCCCGCGGTACTCGTGGCCGGCTCGTTCGCGCCCGATCTGACCTATTACGCGGCCGGCGCGCTGCCCGCGGCGATGGAGTTCGGCGACGTCACGCACTCCTTCGCCGGAGTGTTCACCATCGACGTCCTCATCACCTGGGCACTCGTGGGCGCATGGCTGCTGCTGCGCGAGCCGTTGGTCGCGTTGCTGCCGCCGGGCCGGCAGGGCCGTACGGGATCCCTGGTCCGGTGCGGTGCGCCACGTGCCCCCTTCCGCCCGTCGCTCGCGCTGTGGTGGTACGTGTCCGCGGCGCTCGGCGCGCTGACGCATGTCGTGTGGGACGCGTTCACGCATCTCGACCGGTGGGGGATGCGGTTGTTCCCCGTGCTGGGGCAGGAGATCGCGGGCTCGCCGCTGTACTGGTATCTGCAGTACGGGGGTTCGGCGGTGGCCGCGTTGGTGATCGCGGTCTTTCTTGGCGTCGCTCTGCGGCGACTGCCCGCAGCGGAACCCGTGGGGCTGCCGGTGCTGTCCGTACGGGACCGGTGGCTCGCCTGGCTGGTGATCGGCGGCTGTGCGGCGGTGGCCGCGGTGCAGCGGGCGGTGCGGTGGTGGGAATACTGGGGGTCGAGTGCCCAGCCCTGGGAGCTGATTCCCACCGTGTGCTTCGGCGCGGGGGCCGGACTGGCCGTCGGTCTGCTCGCGTACGGCGTCGGTGTCAGGGTGTGGCGTCCGGCTCCGGCTCGTCCCAGCCCGGCAGCGGATCGTACGGAGCGGAGCCGTCCGACTCCTCGCTGATCTCGCTCTCCGGGGTGAGGGCGTTGTCCGTCGGGCCGCCGTCGCGGCCCTGATCCAGCCCGCGATGCACAGCCTGGGCTATGCGTTCGATCGTGTGGACGCCGTACGCCATGGTCGGGTTGCCGTGGGACAGGACGACGATGCGGTACGTGTTGCGGCCCTGGCCCGTGAACGCGCCGACGCTGTGCACGCGCCAGCCGTGCGTCGCTCTGGGCAGCCAGCCGTTCTTGACGTGCGCCGTCATACCGCTCGGCATGCCCGCGGGAACGCCCCAACGCTGGTCGCGGCGGACCTCGCTGAGCAGTTTCAGGCCGTACGCGCGGGAGCGCAGGAATGAGCTGGGGTTCGTCAGGACGCCCAGCAGTCGCATCTGGTCGGCGGCCGTGGTGCGGGTCAGGCCCCAGTAACGGCCGGGGCCGAGGACGGTGGCGCGGGTGCGGACGCGGGTGAGGAAACGGTTCAGGTAGCTGCGCCCCAGGCCGGCCCAGAGGCGCCCGGCGGCGGTGTTGTCCGAGCTGACGATCATGGGCCGTATGTTGGCCGCCTCCCAGCTTGTGAGTCGGCGCCGCAGTTCATCCGCCCGGCGCAGCACGCCCTCCATGATCATCACCTTGGCGACGCTCGCCGAGTCGTAGCGCAGCCAACTCGCGTACGCGCAGGTCAGTCCGGCGGCATCGGCCACCGCCACGGAGACGGTGCCGTGCCTGGACGACACCACCGCCCGGATGTCCCGGGACAGGCGGGCGGCGCGCTCGGGGTCGCGGGCGGAGCGGCAGGGGGCGGCCGCGAGGGGGCCATGACCGAGGGGGTCCGTGAGCGTGCGATGGCCCGCGCTGTCCGCCGGAATGCGGCGAATGGCGTCTCCGGTCGGGGTTCGGGGGCTGCCGGCGCCGTTCGCCAGGGCGGGTATCGGCGTGAGCAGTACCGACGCGAGCGCTGCGACGAGTGCCGTGCGGCAGTGCCGTATGTGAGGACCCATGCCCGCATCCTGACGGGCGCACCGCCCCCGCGGCTCCCGCTCGGGGGCCACGCGGGTGACAGGGGTCCGGGGTCCTCGGACACGGGCCCGCATCAGGCAGGGGCCCTTCTCCGGCGCCCTGGGGGCACCCCTTTCAAAAAGGGGCGCCCCATCCCCGGTCCGCCGGAGGCTAGTGCGCCGCCGACTCCCAGTCGTGGCCGGAGCCCACGGACACGTCGAGGGGTGCCCTCAGGCGCACCGCGTCCGCCATTTCGCGACGGACGAGTTCCTCGGCCAACTCCCGCTCACCCGGGGCGATTTCGAGGACGATTTCGTCGTGGACCTGAAGGAGCATGCGGGACTTGAGGTTCGCCTCGGTCAGCGCCCGGTCGACGTTCAGCATGGCGATCTTGACGATGTCGGCGGCCGTGCCCTGGATGGGCGCGTTGAGGGCCATGCGCTCAGCCGCCTCGCGGCGCTGACGGTTGTCGCTGTTGAGGTCCGGGAGGTAGCGGCGACGCCCGAAGAGGGTCGCCGTGTAGCCCGTCGCCCGCGCCTCGTCGACGGCCCGACGCAGATAGTCCCGGACGCCGCCGAACCGCTCGAAGTACGCGTCCATCAGGGCACGTGCCTCGCCCGCGTCGATGTTCAGCTGCTGGGAGAGGCCGAAGGCCGACAATCCGTACGCCAGGCCGTACGACATCGCCTTGATCTTGCGCCGCATCTCCGCGTCCACCGCGGCGGGCTCGACCGCGAACACCTGCGAGGCCGCCGTCGTGTGCAGGTCCTCGCCCGAGGTGAACGCCTCGATCAGGCCCGCGTCCTCGGAGAGGTGGGCCATCACCCGCAGCTCGATCTGGCTGTAGTCCGCGGTCATGAGGGACTCGAAGCCCTCGCCGACCACGAAGCCCCGGCGGATCGCGCGGCCCTCGTCCGTACGGACCGGGATGTTCTGGAGGTTCGGGTCCGTGGACGACAGACGGCCCGTGGCGGCCACCGTCTGGTTGAAGGTGGTGTGGATACGGCCGTCCGCGGCGATCGTCTTGATCAGGCCTTCGACGGTGACCCGCAGCTTCGCCTGCTCACGGTGGCGGAGCATTATGACCGGCAGTTCGTTGTCGGTCTGGGTGGCCAGCCATGCCAGGGCGTCCGCGTCCGTCGTGTAGCCCGTCTTCGTCTTCTTCGTCTTGGGCAGGCCCAGTTCACCGAAGAGGACTTCCTGCAGCTGCTTGGGCGAGCCCAGATTGAACTCGTGCCCGGCCGCCGCGTGCGCCTCCTTCACGGCCTGCTGCACGGCGCCCGCGAACATCTGCTCCATGGCTTCGAGATGGGCCCGGTCCGCGGCGATACCGTGTCGCTCCATGCGGGCGAGCAGCGCCGACGTCGGCAGCTCCATGTCGCCCAGCAGATCGGCCGCGCCGACCTCCTGCAGCCGGCCGCCGAAAGCCTCGCCCAGGTCGAGGACCGCCCGGGCCTGCACCATCAGCGCCTCGGCCTCGGCCGTCTCGTCGGCGCCGAAGGCGAGCTGCCCGTCGGCCGCCGCGGCAGGCGCCAGCTCCCGGCCGAGATACTCCAGTGACAGCGCCTCCAGGTCGAAGGAGCGGCGTCCGGGCTTGACGAGATAGGCGGCGAGCGCGGTGTCCATGGAGACACCGGTGATGCTCCAGCCGTGCTCGGCGAAGACCCGCATGGCGCCCTTGACGTTGTGCAGCACCTTGGGCTTCTCCGGATCGGCGAGCCACTGCGCGAACGCGTTCTCGTCGCCCTCGTCCAGCTGCGACGGGTCGAACCACGCGGCGGGTCCGGCGGCCGCGGCGAGCGCGACCTCGGCGACGTGACCCGTACCCAGCGCCCAGGTGTCGACCGTGGCGACACCGAGGGCCTCCGTGCCGTTTTCGGCGAGCCACGGCTTCAGCTCGCCCGCGCCGAGCACCGCACCCTCGAGTGCCACGCCCTCGGCGACCACCTGCCGGGGCTCGGCCTCGTCGGCCCCCGGGTCGACGGCCAGCAGCCGCTCACGCAGCGAGGGGTTACGGATCTCCAGGGTGTCCAGGACCACCGCGACGGCCTTGCGGTCGTACGCGGCGCGCTCCAGGTCGGTGACCGTCCTGGGCAGCTCCACGTTCCGCTCCAGCTCGGTCAGCCGGCGGTTGAGCTTGACCGACTCCAGGTGGTCGCGGAAGTTCTGCCCCGCCTTGCCCTTGATCTCCTCGGCGCGCTCCACGAGCTCCGCGAACGACCCGAACTGGTTGATCCACTTCGCGGCGGTCTTCTCTCCGACGCCCGGAATGCCCGGCAGGTTGTCGGACGGGTCGCCACGCAGGGCCGCGAAGTCCGGGTACTGCGCGGGCGTCAGCCCGTACTTCTCGAAGACCTTCTCCGGTGTGAACCGCGTCAGCTCGGAGACACCCTTCGTCGGATACAGCACGGTCGTGTGCTCGGAGACCAGCTGGAAGGAGTCGCGGTCCCCGGTGACGATCAGCACCTCGAAGCCCTCGGCCTCGGCCTGCGTGGCGAGCGTGGCGATGACGTCGTCCGCCTCGAAGCCGTCGACGGCGAACCGCTCGGCGCGCATCGCGTCCAGCAGCTCGCCGATCAGCTCGACCTGGCCCTTGAACTCGTCCGGTGTCTTGGAACGGTTCGCCTTGTACTCCGTGAACTCCTCGGAGCGCCAGGTCTTGCGGGACACGTCGAACGCCACCGCGAAGTGCGTGGGCTCCTCGTCGCGCAGGGTGTTGGCCAGCATCGACGCGAAGCCGTAGATCGCGTTCGTCGGCTGTCCCGTCGCCGTCGTGAAATTCTCCGCGGGCAGCGCGAAGAACGCTCGGTACGCCAGCGAGTGCCCGTCCATGAGCATCAGCCGCGGGCGCCCGCCGCCGGAGGTCTTCTCGGTCTTCTTCGATGCTGTTTCTGCCACGCCCCCGATCCTGCCACGCCCCACTGACAACGAGCCCCGCCCGTTGCCCGCCGCGGCCCGGGCCAGGTCGTTGTCACCGTCACGTGGCAGGATCAAAGGAGTACCTCACACATGTGCTCGAAGAGGAGGGCCGAGATGGCCGGCAAGCCGCCCCAGGGTGATCCGGTTCAGGACGCGCCGCAGGTCGCCGGGCCCAAGCACGCGGCGGCCGGGCTGCCCGCCATCGGGCACACCCTGCGCGTCGCCCAGCAGCAGATGGGTGTGCGGCGCACGGCGCTCACCCTGCTCCGGGTCAATCAGAAGGACGGCTTCGACTGCCCTGGCTGCGCCTGGCCCGAGCCGGAGCACCGGCACACCGCGGAATTCTGTGAGAACGGTGCGAAGGCGGTCGCCGAGGAGGCGACGCTGCGCCGGGTCACCCCGGACTTCTTCGCCGCGCACTCGGTGGCGGACCTCGCGACCCGCAGCGGCTACTGGCTGGGCCAGCAGGGCCGCCTCACTCAGCCCATGTATCTATCGGAGGGCGCCGACCACTACGAGCCGGTGCCCTGGGAGCGGGCCTTCGACATCGTCGCCGAGGAGCTCACCGCCCTCGACTCCCCCGACGAGGCCCTCTTCTACACCTCGGGCCGCACCAGCAACGAAGCGGCGTTCCTGTATCAGCTGTTCGCCCGCGAGTTCGGTACGAACAACCTGCCGGACTGCTCCAACATGTGCCACGAGTCGTCGGGATCCGCGCTCAACGAGACCCTCGGCATCGGCAAGGGCAGCGTCCTCCTCGACGACCTCTACAAGGCGGATCTGATCATCGTCGCCGGGCAGAACCCGGGCACGAACCACCCGCGCATGCTCTCCGCCCTGGAGAAGGCGAAGGCGAACGGCGCGAGGATCATCACCGTGAACCCGCTCCCCGAAGCGGGCATGGAGCGCTTCAAGAACCCGCAGACACCCCAGGGCATGTTCAGGGGTGCCGCGCTCACGGATCTGTTCCTGCAGATCCGCATCGGCGGCGACCAGGCCCTCTTCCGCCTCCTGAACAAGCTCATCCTCGAGACGGCCGGCGCGGTCGACGAGGACTTCGTCCGCGAGCACACCCACGGATACGAGGCGTTCGCGGCCGCCGCCCGCGCCGCCGACTGGGACGAGACGCTGACCGCGACCGGCCTGGAGCGGGCGAAGGTCGAAGAGGCCCTGCGCATGGTCCTCGCGTCCCAGCGCACCATCGTGTGCTGGGCCATGGGCCTGACCCAGCACAAGCACTCCGTGCCGACCATCCGCGAGGTCGTCAACTTCCTTCTGCTGCGCGGCAACATCGGCCGCCCGGGCGCGGGTGTGTGCCCGGTGCGCGGCCACTCGAACGTGCAGGGCGACCGCACCATGGGCATCTTCGAGCGGCCCGCGCCGGCCTTCCTGGACGCCCTGGAGAAAGAGTTCGGCTTCGCGCCGCCGCGCGAGCACGGCTACGACGTCGTACGGGCCATCGGCGCGATGCGTGACGGCAAGGCGAAGGTCTTCTTCGCGATGGGCGGGAACTTCGTGTCGGCCTCCCCCGACACCGAGGTCACCGAGGCGGCCATGCGCCGCGCCCGCCTCACGGTGCACGTCTCCACGAAACTCAACCGCTCACACGCCGTGACGGGCGCGCGGGCCCTGATCCTGCCCACCCTCGGCCGCACCGAGCGTGACCTCCAGGGCAGCGGCGAGCAGTTCGTGACCGTCGAGGACTCCATGGGCATGGTGCACGCCTCACGCGGGCGCCTGGAGCCCGCGAGCCCGCACCTGCTGTCGGAGCCGGCCATCGTCTGCCGCCTCGCACGCCGCGTCCTCGGACATCGGTCCCCCACTCCCTGGGAGGAGTTCGAGAAGGACTACGCGACGGTCCGTGACCGCATCGCTCGCGTCGTCCCGGGCTTCGAGAACTTCAACGCGCGCGTGGCCGAGCCCGGAGGCTTCACCCTGCCCCACGCCCCGCGCGACGAGCGCCGCTTCCCCACGGCCACCGGCAAAGCCAATTTCACGGCCGCACCCGTCGAGTATCCGAAGCTCCCCGAGGGCCGCCTGCTGCTGCAGACCCTGCGCTCCCACGACCAGTACAACACCACGATCTACGGCCTGGACGACCGCTACCGAGGCATCAAGAACGGCCGCCGGGTCGTGCTCGTCAACCCCGAGGACGCCCGCGAGCTGGGCCTCGCCGACGGCTCGTACACCGACCTCGTCAGCGAGTGGAAGGACGGCGTGGAGCGCCGCGCCCCCGGCTTCCGGGTCGTGCACTACCCCACGGCTCGCGGCTGCGCGGCCGCCTACTACCCGGAGACCAACGTCCTGGTCCCCCTGGATGCCACCGCAGACACCAGCAACACACCCGCCAGCAAGTCCGTCGTCGTCCGTCTGGAACAATCCACTACCAACTGAGCGTTCGCTTAGTGAGCACGATCGACGACGAAGGAGCTTGACCCGATGGGCGAGCAGCACCACGTGAAGTTCCCGCAAGAGGTCATCGACGAGTATGCGGCGCTCGGCGTCGACATCATCGCCATGTTCTCCGCCGGGCACCTCGGCACGCGCATGGGCGTCCAGATCCTCGAGGCCTCCGCGGACCGCGTCGTGGGCACCATGCCGGTCGAGGGCAACACCCAGCCCTACGGACTCCTCCACGGCGGCGCCTCCGCGGTCCTCGCCGAAACCCTCGGCTCGATCGGCTCCATGCTGCACGCCGGCAGCTCCAAGATCGCGGTAGGCGTGGACCTCAACTGCACGCACCACCGGGGAGCACGCTCCGGCCTCGTCACCGGTGTCGCCACCCCCCTCCACCGCGGCCGGTCCACCGCGACATACGAGATCGTGATCAGCGACGAGAAGGGCAAGCGCCTGTGCAGCGCGCGCCTGACGTGCCTGCTGCGCGACGTGAACCCGAGCGACGAGGAGCGGGTGCGCGCCGCGACCTGACCCGCACCCGCACCCGCACCCGCACCCGCGAGCCAGGTCCGTCCAACCGCCGTGGCGGAAACCGCCGTTGTCCACAGGGCCGTTGCCCCCGGGCACCCGGCGCCTTAGCGTCAAGGCATGACAACGGGAAAGGCCCCTTGGCCGGGGGCCGCCTTCGGGTCGAGGCTCGGACTGGTGCTCCTGACCGGCGCCTTGACCGCCGGATGCGGTCAGTCCGACTCGAAGGACGCAGCGGCGGGTACGCAGGACGCCGCAGGGACCGGCTCCGTCTCGCCGTCACCGCGGGCCACACCCCCCGAGGACCTGTGCACGCGGATCGTCGCGCACTGGTCGCGACAGGTACTCGACGACGACACCTACGGCGACTACCAGTCGATGGGTCTGTCCAACGGGCAGTACGAGATCCTGATGGACGTCGTCGACGCCGCCCGGGCCGAGAAGGGACGCGGAGGCTCGCAAGCGGCGGATCGGCTGATCGACCGCAAGGCACGCGAAGGCTGCGAGGACCGGTACCGCGAGGGCGGTCCGAGTGGTGGTCCGTGGCAGTGAGCGGCGTCGGGCCCGTCGAACCGGGCGAGGGCACACGCGCGTGGGACACCCTGGAGCCGGGCGACCCCCTCGCGCCGGAACCACCGCGCGGGCGCCTCGCACAGCTGTATGCCCGCCACCGCCGGGCCGTCCTCGCGTCCGTGTCGGCGGCCGCCCTCCTCGCCGGCGGCGGCTACCTCTACACGTCCCGGCCCCAGGACCCGCCCCCCACCCCTCCGCCGTACCCCTCCAACGTGGTCGACGTCGCCTATCTCGGCAGACAGCCCACCCCCCAGGACGCCGCACCCAAGAGCTTCAGCATCGCCGTGGAGCTGACCACGCACTCCGGGCCCACGGTCACCGTGACGCGGATCACCCAGCCCTACGCGAGCCTCTCGCTGACGTCGGATCCGCGCCTCCCCTTCCGCACCAGGACCGGCTTTCCCCACAAGATCCTCATCACCCTGCATGTGACGGACTGTTCGCACGTGCCGACGAACGCCAGACTTCCTTTCCTGGACGTAACTCTGCGTAATACACGCGCAATACAAGTACACAGCTTCATCCTGGGCGACCGCTATGCACGCGACCTCTCGAAGGCCATTCAAGACGCCTGCGACAACGGCTCCACGTCATGACCAAAACGTAAAGACGTGACTGAAATAGCCTGGCGAGCCCAGCACAATCTCACGATGCGGACGGGACGAATCGGATGGAATTCCATCCTTCCGCCCACCGAGTACCGCTCTGCATTACCTCGTGTCATAACAAGAGCGTCACAGCATGGGCCAGACCCTCCTCCAGGTTCCCCACACACGCTTAGAGTCACGCCCAGTCACCGCGCTACGGATTCGAAAACACTTCGTCCCAGCGCTCGACTCGGCCTGTTCCACGGGGAAGGGCCGCGCCTCGAAAGGACTGATCGTGCGTCAACGTTCACTCATCGCCATCACCGCCGCGCTGGCGGCGGGAGCACTCACACTCACCGCCTGCGGCTCGCGCGACGAGGACGGCGGCTCGGACTCCGGTGGCGGTGGCACCACCGTGGTGATAGGCGTCGACGCCCCGCTGACCGGCGACCTGTCCGCGCTGGGCCTCGGCATCAAGAACTCCGTTGACCTCGCCACCAAGCAGGCCAACAAGGACAACTACGTCGACGGCATCAAGTTCAAGATCGACGCCCTCGACGACCAGGCGCAGCCCTCCTCCGGCCAGCAGAACGCCACCAAGCTCGTCGCCAACAAGGACGTCCTCGGCACCGTCGGCCCCCTGAACTCCTCGGTCGCCGAGTCCATGCAGAAGGTCTTCGACGACGCCAAGCTCGTCGAGGTCTCCCCCGCCAACACCGGCCCGACCCTCACCCAGGGCCCCGACTGGCAGTCCGGCAAGAAGGTCCGCCCGTACAAGTCGTACTTCCGCACCGCGACCACGGACGCCATCCAGGGCCCGTTCGCCGCGCAGTACCTGTACAACGACGCCAAGAAGAAGAAGGTCTTCGTCATCGACGACAAGAAGACCTACGGCGCCGGTCTGGCAGGCACCTTCACCGACGAGTTCAAGAAGCTCGGCGGCAAGATCGCCGGCACCGAGCACATCGACCCGGAGACCAAGGACTTCTCCGCGATCGCCACCAAGGTGAAGAGCTCCGGCGCGGACGTCGTCTACTACGGCGGCGAGTACCCGCAGGCCGGTCCGCTGAGCAAGCAGATCAAGGCCGCGGGCGCGAAGATCCCGCTGGTCGGCGGTGACGGCATCTACAGCGCCGACTTCATCAAGCTCGCCGGCAAGAGCGGCACGGGCGACCTCGCCACCTCCGTCGGCGCGCCGGTCGAAGACCTCCCCTCCGCCAAGGAGTTCATCGCCAACTACAAGGCCGCCGGATACAAGGAGGCCTACGAGGCGTACGGCGGCTACTCCTACGACTCGGCGTGGGCGATCATCGAAGCCGTGAAGAAGGTCGTCGAGGACAACGACGGCAAGCTCCCGGACGACGCTCGCGCGAAGGTCACCGAGGCCATGCAGAACGTGTCCTTCGACGGTGTGACCGGCAAGGTGGCCTTCGACGAATACGGTGACGCGACCAACAAGCAGCTCACCGTCTACTCGGTCGAGGGCGGTGCCTGGAAGCCGGTGAAGTCCGGCACGTACACAGGCTGATCCCCACCCGCACCACTCCATGAGCCGCGCGGGGCGCCGCACCACTGGCGCCCCGCGCGGACTCACATCCGGTCACATTCGTCGAACATCCGAAGTCTCGGAGGACATGCGGTGAACGAACTGCCGCAGCAGCTGGTCAACGGCCTGCTCCTGGGATCCATGTACGGGCTGGTCGCCATCGGCTACACGATGGTCTATGGCATCGTCCAGCTCATCAACTTCGCCCATGGCGAGATCTTCATGATCGGAGGGTTCGGCGCCCTCACGATCTATCTGTACGTCCTGCCCGACGGCACCACCATGTGGGTCGCACTACCACTGATGCTCCTCGGAGCCGTCATCGCCGCCGTCGTAGTCGCCGTAGGAGCGGAACGATTCGCCTACCGGCCCCTGCGCACCGCACCACGACTCGCCCCCCTCATCACCGCCATCGGCCTCTCCCTCGCCCTCCAGCAGGCCGTATGGGCCTGGTACCCCGGCGCCAAGGAATCGATCAACTTCCCGGAGATCGACGGCGGCCCCTTCGAAATCGGCAGCGTCACCATCCAGACCGGTGATGTCTTCCTGCTGATCGCCGCCCCCATCAGCATGGCGATCCTCGCCTACTTCGTCATGAAGACCCGCACCGGACGCGGCATGCAAGCCACCGCGCAGGACCCCGACACCGCCAAACTCATGGGCATCAACACCGACCGCATCATCGTGGTCGCCTTCGCCCTCGGCGCCGTGTTCGCCGCCGTCGGAGCCGTCGCCTACGGCCTCAAGTACGGCCAAGTCCAGTTCCGCATGGGCTTCATCCTCGGCCTCAAAGCCTTCACCGCAGCCGTCCTCGGCGGCATCGGCAACATCTACGGAGCCATGATCGGCGGCCTCGTCCTCGGCATCGCCGAGACCATGGCCACCGCCTACATCTCCGACGTCCCCGGCATGGAGCAGCTCGGCGGCCAGTCCTGGGCCAACGTCTGGGCCTTCGTACTCCTCATCCTCGTACTGCTCTTCAGGCCACAGGGCCTGCTGGGCGAACGCGTCGCGGACAGGGCGTGACACCGATGACCACACAGACCACAGCACCCCAGACCCCCGGCAAGATGCCCGCCGGAAGCCAGGCCAGCCTCGTCGGGATCCCCCCGCACATCGGCCGCGCCCTCGCCACCGGCGGCGGTGTCCTCACCGTCATCTCCACCTTCCTCGCCTGGACCTGGACCGCCGAATTCCCCGGCGACCTCACCGTCTACGGCTACCCGGGCGGCCTGCAGGTCCTCGTCCTCATCGGCGGCGCCCTCACCGGACTCTTCGGCCTCGCCTCCTACGGCGTCAAAGGCCTGCGCTGGCTCGCCCCCGCAGGCGCCGACAGCGCCATCAAGCTGTCCGCACTCGCCGCCTGGGCCACCGCCTGGTACACCGTCATCGCGATCAGCACCAAACTCGGCGGCCTCGTCAACCTCGAGCCCGGCGGCTGGGTCGTGGCCATCGCCACCCTCACCGCCCTCATCGGCGCACTCGCCCTGCCCTTCGACCGGCCGGCCCCCGACCCCGCCGACCCCGACGACACCGGCTGGGAACAGTTCCGCCACAACGCCCGCAACACCGGCGTCTTCATCAAGGCAGCCTTCGCCTCCGGCACCTCGACCCCGGCGCGCAAGCTGCCCGCGTACGCCGAAATCCTCGTCATCGTCGCGGCACTGGCCCTCGGCCTGACCGTATTCACCTACGGCATCGGCACCGAATACGACGAACTCTTCGTCGGCTTCCTCATCACCGCCGGCTTCAGCTTCGCCGCCGCCGCCAAGGCCGGACTCGTCGGCCGGGTGTCCGCACTCACCGCCAAACACCGCAACGTGACGATGGTCGGCGCGTTCATCGCAGCCGCCGCGTTCCCCTTCACCCAGTCCGACGACCAGTACGCGACGATCGGCGTCTACATCCTGATCTTCGCCACCGTCGCCCTCGGCCTGAACATCGTCGTCGGCCTCGCCGGTCTCCTCGACCTCGGATACGTCGCCTTCCTCGGCGTCGGCGCCTACACCGGAGCCATGGTCTCCGGCTCCCCCTCCTCCCCCTTCGACATCCACCTGCCGTTCTGGGCCTCCGCCCTCCTCGGCGCTGTCGTGGCCATGATCTTCGGCGTCCTCATCGGCGCCCCCACCCTCCGACTGCGCGGCGACTACCTCGCCATCGTCACCCTCGGCTTCGGTGAGATCTTCCGACTCGCCGTCCTCAACGCCGACGGCACCTCCGGCCCCGACATCACCAACGGCTCCAACGGCATCTCCTCGATCCCCAACCTCAACATCCTGGGCTTCGACTTCGGCCAAGAGCACACCATCGCCGGATTCACCATCGCGCGATTCGCCAACTACTTCCTGCTGATGCTCCTCATCACGCTGGTCGTCGTGGTCGTCTTCCGCCGCAGCAGCGACTCCCGCATCGGCCGCGCCTGGATCGCCATCCGCGAAGACGAAACAGCCGCCCTCGCCATGGGCATCAACGGCTTCCGCGTCAAGCTCATCGCCTTCGCCCTCGGCGCCGCACTCGCCGGCCTCGCCGGCACCGTCCAGGCACACGTCACCTACACGGTGACGCCCGAGCAGTACCAGTTCGCCCACGTGGTCCCGCCCAACTCGGCGTTCCTGCTGGCGGCGGTCGTACTCGGCGGCATGGGCACCATCAGCGGTCCCCTGGTCGGCGCCGCCCTGCTGTACCTGATCCCCGCCAAACTCCAGTTCCTCGGCGACTACCAACTCTTCGCCTTCGGCCTCGCGCTCGTCCTGCTGATGCGCTTCCGTCCGGAAGGCCTCATCCCGAACCGGCGCCGCCAGCTCGAATTCCACGAAGAGGCGGAAGCACCCACAGTCCTCAGCAAGGCAGGGGCCTGACCACCATGACAACCGACACCACCACCAAGGGCGCCACCCCCGGCGCCCCCGCGCCCGGCGAAACCGTGCTCGACGCACGCGGCGTCACCATGCGCTTCGGCGGCCTCACCGCCGTCCGCAACGTCAACCTCACCGTCAACAGCGGTGAAATCGTCGGCCTGATCGGCCCCAACGGCGCCGGCAAGACAACCTTCTTCAACTGCCTCACCGGCCTCTACATCCCCACCGAGGGAGAGGTCCGCTACAAAGGCAACATCCTGCCGCCCAAGTCCTTCAAGGTCACCGCGGCCGGCATCGCCCGCACCTTCCAGAACATCCGTCTCTTCTCCAACATGACGGTCCTGGAAAACGTACTCGTCGGCCGCCACACCCGCACCAAGGAAGGGCTCTGGTCCGCCCTCCTGCGCGGCCCCGGCTTCCACAAGGCCGAAGCCGCCTCCCGCGAACGCGCCATGGAACTCCTGGAGTTCATCGGCCTCGCCGGCAAAGCCGAGCACCTCGCCCGCAACCTCCCGTACGGCGAGCAACGCAAGCTGGAGATCGCGCGAGCACTGGCCAGCGAGCCGGGCCTGCTCCTCCTCGACGAGCCCACCGCCGGCATGAACCCCCAGGAAACACGCGCCACCGAAGAACTCGTCTTCGCCATCCGCGACAAGGGCATCGCCGTACTCGTCATCGAGCACGACATGCGCTTCATCTTCAACCTCTGCGACCGCGTCGCAGTCCTCGTACAAGGCGAAAAACTCGTCGAAGGCGACAGCGAAACCGTGCAGGGCGACGAACGCGTCATCGCCGCCTACCTCGGCGAACCCTTCGAAGACGCCCCCGGCGACGAAGAAGTAGCAGAAGTCGAAGCCGCCGAAGCCCAGGCCGCGGCCCAGGCCGACGCCGTGCCCGGCAAGGAGAACGACCGATGACCACACTGCTCGAGGTCGAAGACCTCCGAGTCGCCTACGGCAAGATCGAAGCCGTCAAAGGCATCTCCTTCAAGGTCGACGCCGGCGAAGTCGTCACCCTCATCGGCACCAACGGCGCAGGCAAGACCACCACGCTGCGCACCCTCTCCGGCCTCCTCAAGCCGGTAGGCGGCCAGATCAAATTCAACGGCAAATCGCTGAAGAAGATCCCCGCGCACCAGATCGTCTCCCTCGGGCTCGCCCACTCCCCCGAGGGGCGGCACATCTTCCCCCGCATGACGATCGAGGACAACCTGCGACTCGGCGCGTTCCTCCGCGACGACAAAGCAGGCATCGACAAGGACATCCAGCGCGCCTACGACCTCTTCCCCATCCTCGGAGAACGCAGGAAGCAGGCCGCGGGCACCCTCTCCGGCGGCGAACAGCAAATGCTCGCCATGGGCCGCGCCCTGATGTCCCAGCCCAAACTGCTCATGCTCGACGAGCCCTCCATGGGCCTCTCACCGATCATGATGCAGAAGATCATGGCGACCATCGTCGAGCTCAAGGCCCAGGGCACCACCATCCTGCTCGTCGAGCAGAACGCCCAAGCCGCGCTCTCGCTCGCCGACCACGGACACGTCATGGAGATCGGCAACATCGTGCTCTCCGGCACCGGCCGGGACCTCCTGCACGACGAGTCGGTACGCAAGGCGTACCTCGGCGAGGACTGAGTCCCCCTCTCGCCACATGGCTGAGGCCCGCACCCCCTGCTCGGGGTGCGGGCCTCAGTCGTCGCCGTACGTCGCGTAAACCCCGCCCGTACTAGCCCTTCGCCGCCTTCTTCTCCTCGGCGTCCAGGATGACCGCCTCGGCGACCTGCTGCATCGACATCCGCCGGTCCATGGACGTCTTCTGGATCCACCGGAAAGCGGCTGGCTCCGTAAGGCCGTACTCCGTCTGCAGGACGGACTTCGCCCGGTCCACCAGCTTCCGGGTCTCCAGACGCTGCGTGAGATCCACGATCTCCTTCTCCAGCGCCTTCAACTCCGTGAAACGGGACACCGCCATCTCGATCGCCGGAACCACATCACTCTTACTGAACGGCTTCACCAGATACGCCATCGCACCGGCATCACGCGCACGCTCGACAAGGTCACGCTGCGAGAACGCGGTCAGCATCAGCACGGGCGCGATGGACTCCTCGGCGATCTTCTCCGCCGCCGAGATGCCATCGAGCTTCGGCATCTTCACGTCCAGGATGACAAGGTCGGGCCGGTGCTCCCGGGCCAGCTCGACGGCCTGCTCACCGTCACCCGCCTCACCTACGACGGTGTACCCCTCTTCTTCGAGCATCTCCTTGAGATCGAGACGGATCAGCGCCTCGTCCTCGGCGATGACGACACGGGTCGTCAGCGGAGGCACGTGCGACTTGTCGTCGTCGGGCGCGTCTTCGGGCTGGGGCGACTCGGGGGCGGTCACGGGTGCTCCTTGTTTCAGGGCAGGCAAGTACTGCTCCCAAGAGCGTACCTAGCTGATGCCACCAGTGGTGACCGGGTACACTCCCAAACAGCACTCAAGCCGGGTTGGCGCAACTGGCTGACGCGGAGGTCTCAAACACCTCTGTCCGAAAGGACGTGTGGGTTCGAATCCCATACCCGGCACTGCGAAGCGGATGTTCCCATTCTCGTGAACATCCGCTTTTTGCTGCGCACGGTCGCGATCGGTAACACAGAGTGGCTGGATGGACGTTCATGGCACTGAGGTGCGACAGAAGGCACTCACACTGCTACGTGGCGGCACGAGGAACGCGGATGTGGCGCGGCAATTCAACATCCCACCCGGCACAGTCAGCTACTGGAAGCACCTGGACCGCGCAGAGCGCGGCGAGTGCCCAGGGAGGCACGACCCAAGATGCCCCCGGTGCGACGGACGAGAGCTCGACGAGTCGGCCTACAGCTATCTGCTCGGGCTCTACCTGGGCGACGGCCACATCAGTCACTACTCCGAGCACCGCGTGCCCAACCTTATGATCACCTGCACCGAATCGTGGCCCGGCCTCATGGACGACTGTGAGCAAGCCATGCGTGCGGTCTTCCCCGACAACTCCGTGTGCCGCGTCCGTAAGACCGGCTGCCGCAACGTGAAGGTGTACTCCAAACACCTGCACTGTTTGTTCCCGCAACACGGCCCAGGCAGGAAGCACGACCGCCGGATCGCCCTCGAACCCTGGCAACAGACAATCGTCGACGCCCACCCCTGGGAGTTCATCCGTGGCCTCGTCCACTCCGACGGCTGCCGCATCACCAATTGGACGACGCGCCTCGTGGCCGGCGAACGGAAGCGCTATGAGTATCCGCGCTACCTCTTCGCCAACAAGTCGGACGACATCCGGAAGCTCTTCACCGACACCCTCGACAAGGTCGGCGTCGAGTGGACCACCCTCGCCCGCGGCAGCGATCCCTTCAACATCTCCGTCGCCCGCAAAGCCTCCGTCGCCCTCATGGACACCCACGTAGGACCCAAGTACTGACGCGACTACTTGGGGGCGTCGTCCTCGCCGATGTGGTGGACGCGGACCAGGTTCGTCGAGCCGGAGACTCCGGGCGGGGAGCCGGCCGTGATGACGACGATGTCGCCCTTCTCGCAGCGGCCGATCTTGAGGAGTTGTTCGTCGACCTGGTCGACCATCGCGTCCGTGGAGCCGACCTGCGGGCCGAGGAAGGTTTCGACGCCCCAGGTCAGGTTGAGCTGGGAGCGGGTGGCCGGGTCGGGGGTGAAGGCGAGGAGCGGGATGGGCGAGCGGTAGCGCGACAGGCGGCGGACCGTGTCTCCGCTCTGCGTGAAGGCGACGAGGAACTTCGCGCCGAGGAAGTCGCCCATTTCCGCGGCGGCCCTGGCGACCGCGCCGCCCTGGGTGCGGGGCTTGTTGCGTTCGGTCAGAGGTGGGAGGCCCTTGGCGAGGATGTCCTCTTCGGCCGCCTCGACGATGCGGGACATGGTGCGGACGGTTTCGATGGGGTATTTGCCGACGCTGGTCTCACCGGACAGCATGACGGCGTCGGTTCCGTCGATGACCGCGTTGGCCACGTCCGACGCTTCGGCGCGTGTGGGGCGGGAGTTGTCGATCATCGAGTCGAGCATCTGGGTGGCGACGATGACCGGCTTGGCGTTGCGCTTGGCGAGTTTGATGGCGCGCTTTTGGACGATGGGGACTTGTTCCAAAGGCATTTCGACGCCGAGGTCGCCGCGGGCCACCATGATGCCGTCGAAGGCGGCGACGATGTCGTCGATGTTGTCGACGGCTTGGGGTTTTTCGACTTTGGCGATGACGGGGAGGCGGCGGCCTTCTTCGTCCATGATCCGGTGGACGTCATTGATGTCGTTTCCGGTGCGGACGAAGGAGAGGGCGATGACGTCGAATCCGGTGCGCAGGGCCCAGCGGAGGTCCGCTTCGTCTTTTTCCGAGAGGGCGGGGACGGAGACGGCGACTCCGGGGAGGTTGAGGCCCTTGTTGTCGGAGATCATCCCGCCTTCGACGACGGTGGTGTGGACGCGGGGGCCGTCGACGGCGGTGACTTCGAGGCAGACCTTGCCGTCGTCGACGAGGATGCGTTCGCCGGGGGTGACGTCGGCCGCCAGCCCGTCGTACGTCGTGCCGCAGGTCTGGCGGTCGCCTTCGATGCCGTTTTCGACGGTGATGGTGAAGGCGTCTCCGCGTTCAAGGAGTACGGGGCCTTCGGTGAAGCGGCCGAGTCGGATCTTCGGGCCTTGAAGGTCGGCGAGGATTCCGACGCTGCGGCCGGACTCGTCGGAGGCCTTGCGTACGCGCTGGTAGCGCTCCTCGTGGTCGGCGTAGGAGCCGTGGCTGAGGTTGAAGCGGGCTACGTCCATTCCGGCTTCGACCAGTTCTTTGATCTGGTCGTATGAGTCGGTTGCGGGGCCCAGGGTACAGACGATCTTTGCTCGGCGCATGATTCGAGCCTAGACCTTACCGGCGGGTAGAGAATTGGCCGGGCATGACTACTCAACAACCTTTACGTGAAGGGCTATTGACAAGTGTTGAATTGTGCGGCGGGGCGCTCCGATGAGCATTTCGGGTGCCTCGAATTCACCCATTGACTCGAATCCCTCCATTGAGTCGAAATGCCGGACGCGCGTTGACGTCTGCCGTTCGTTGCGGCTCGGGCGTCACAGCTCTGGTGGTGCCATCGTGAAGCGGGCGTTGACCTGGGCGTAGACGTGTTGGCGTTGGGGCTCGAGGTCGAGAGGGGCGGCGGCGTCTTCGGCGGCTCCGGCGTAGGCGGTGGTGCGCATCGAGCGAGATTGGGCCGCCATGTCGAAGGGGTGGGCGTTTTCGGCGCCGATGTCGGCGAGTTCGAGGAGTGCGGTGAGGGTGGTGCCGAGGGCTTCGGCGTATTCGCGGGCTCGTTGGACGGCTTCGCGTACTGCTTGTTGGCGGGCTTGGCGGTGGGCGGGTGAGTCGGGGCGGAGGGCCCAGTAGGGGCCTTCGACGTGGGTGAGGTCGAGGTCGGCGAGTCGTGTGGTGAGTTCGCCGAGTGCGGTGAAGTCGGTGAGTTCGGCGGTGGTGTGGACGCGGCCGTGGTAGGCGCGGATGCGTTCGCCGCGGCCGTGTTTGGTCAGTTCGGGGCTGATGGAGAAGGCTCCGGTTTCGACGCGTTCGACGGCTTCTCCGTAGGTCTTGACCAGGTCGAGCGCGGTGGCGTTGCGGCGGGTGAGGTCGTCGAGTGCGGAGCGCCGGTCGGTGCCGCGGGCGCTGACGGTGATGCCGATGCGGGCCATTTCGGGGTCGACTTCGAGGTGGGCTTCGCCGCGTACGGCGATGCGGGGTGCTTCTGAAGTGCCGTAGGGGGTGGTGGTGCCTGTGGGGCGGGGTTCTTCTGTGGGTGGGGTCATACGTCCCACTCTGTCACCGGCGGCCCGGTTCCGGGCGGCGCTGGTCATCAGATCGAAACCTGCGGGGGCTGTTGTCGCGCGTCATGCACGGGTCAGAATCTACGCGCGTTGTTGACCATCCCCCAAGGAGCACCAGACATGCCGTTGCCGCTGAACCGCCGGAAGTTCCTGAAGAAGTCCGCCGTGACCGGGGCGGGAGTCGCGCTGACGGGCGCGGTCGTGGCTCCGTCGGCACAGGCCGCGCAGGCGCAGGCCGCTGAGGCACCGGCTGCGGAGACGAGGAAGGGCGGCAGACCCGTGAAGCGGTACTCCCTGACGGTGATGGGCACGACGGATCTGCACGGTCATGTCTTCAACTGGGACTACTTCAAGGACGCGGAGTACAAGGACTCGGCGGGCAACGCGCAGGGCCTGGCCCGTATCTCGACGCTGGTGAACCAGGTCCGTGAGGAGAAGGGCCGCTGCAACACGCTGCTGCTGGACGCGGGTGACACGATCCAGGGCACTCCGCTGACGTACTACTACGCGAAGGTGGACCCGATCACGGCGAAGGGTGGTCCGGTTCATCCGATGGCACAGGCCATGAACGCCATCGGATATGACGCGGTGGCGCTCGGCAACCACGAGTTCAACTACGGCATCGAGACGTTGCGCAAGTTCGAGGAGCAGTGCGACTTCCCGCTGCTGGGTGCGAACGCGCTGGATGCGAAGACGTTGCGCCCGGCGTTCCCGCCGTACTTCATCAAGAAGTTCCCTGTGCGGGGGCTGCCGCCGGTGAAGGTAGCGGTGCTGGGTCTGACGAATCCGGGGATCGCGATCTGGGACAAGGCCTACGTGCAGGGGAAGTTGACGTTCCCGGGTCTGGAGGAGCAGGCGGCGAAGTGGGTGCCGAAGCTGCGGTCGATGGGCGCCGACGTGGTGGTCGTGTCGGCGCACAGCGGGTCGTCCGGCACGTCCTCGTACGGTGATCAGTTGCCGTACATCGAGAACTCCGCGGCGTTGGTGGCGCAGCAGGTGCCGGGGATCGACGCGATCCTGGTCGGTCATGCGCATGTGGAGATTCCCGAGTTGAAGGTGACGAACGAGAAGACCGGGAAGACGGTCGTCCTGTCGGAGCCGTTGGCGTATGCGGAGCGGCTGTCGCTGTTCGACTTCGAGTTGGTCTTCGAGAAGGGCCGGTGGGCGGTCGAGTCGGTCGGCGCGTCGGTGCTCAACTCGAACGCGGTCGCTGACGACCCCAGGATCACCCGGTTGCTGAAGGACGAGCACGACGTGGTCGTGGCGTACGTGAACCAGGTGGTCGGGACGGCGACGGAGGCGTTGACGACGGTGGAGGCGCGGTACAAGGACGCGCCGATCATCGACCTGATCACGAGGGTGCAGGAGGACGTGGTCAAGGCGGCGCTTGCGGGTACGGAGTACGCGTCGTTGCCGGTGATTTCGCAGGCGTCGCCGTTCTCGCGCACGTCGGAGATTCCGGCCGGTGAGGTGACGATCCGGGATCTGTCGAGTCTGTATGTGTATGACAACACTCTGGTCGCGAAGGTGATGACGGGTGCGCAGGTGCGGGCGTACCTGGAGTATTCGGCGGAGTATTTCGTGCGGACGGCGGCCGGTGCGGCGGTGGAGGTGGACAAGCTGACGAACGCGAACAACCGTCCGGACTACAACTACGACTATGTGTCGGGGCTGACGTATGAGATCGACATCGCGCAGGCGGCGGGTTCGCGGATCAAGAACCTTTCCTACAACGGTGCTGCTTTGGACGACGCTCAGAAGTTCGTGTTCGCGGTGAACAACTACCGGGCCAATGGCGGGGGTGCGTTCCCGCATGTGGCGTCGGCGACGGAGGTGTGGTCGGAGTCGACGGAGATCCGTACGCGGATCGCGGAGTGGGTGACGGAGAAGGGCACGCTGGACCCGAAGGAGTTCGCTTCGGTGGACTGGAGGCTGACTCGGGACGGGGCTCCTGTGTTCCCGTAGTCCGGTCGCTGGCTTTCCCGTAGTCGGTCCGGTCCCTGGCCCGGGTGCTCAGCTCTCCATGAGGGGGATGAGTGCCTGGGCCTTGTGCTGTCTGGGGTGGGGGATCTGGGGCTGTGGTTCGTGCTCGGAGGGTTGTGGTGCGAGGCCGAAGGTGGTGAAGGCGGTGCGGGATGGGAGGGGGTAGGGGTTCTTGCCGGTGAGGGAGTTGAGGATGGTGGCGCTGCGCCAGGCGGCGAGGCCGAGGTCGGGGGTGCCGACGCCGTGGGTGTGGACTTCGGCGTTCTGGACGTAGACGGCGCCGGTGATGGCCGGGTCGAGGGTGAGGCGGTACTGGTCGTCGATGTGGGGGCGTTCGGCGTCGTCTCGGTGAAGGTAGGGGGCGAGGCCGGCGAGGAGTTGGTCGAGGGGGCGTTCGCGGTAGCCGGTGGCGAGGATGACGGCGTCGGTGGTGAGGCGTGTGCTGGTGCCTTGTTGGACGTGTTCGAGGTGGAGTTCGACTTTGGTGTGGGCTACGCGGCCGGCGGTTCGGACGCGGACGGCGGGGGTGAGCACGGTGTCGGGCCAGTCGCCGTGGAGGGTGCGGCGGTAGAGCTCGTCGTGGATGGCGGCGATGGTGTCGGCGTCGATGCCTTTGTGGAGTTGCCATTGGGCGGGGACGAGCCGGTCGCGTACGGGTTCGGCGAGGGCGTGGAAGTAGCGCGTGTAGTCGGGTGTGAAGTGTTCGAGGCCGAGTTTTGAGTACTCCATGGGGGCGAAGGCCTCGGTGCGGGTGAGCCAGTGGATCTTCTCGCGGCCGACGGGGCGGTGTCGGAGGAGGTCGAGGTAGACCTCGGCGCCGGATTGTCCTGAGCCGATGACGGTGATGTGTTCCGCGGTGCGGNGACCTCGGCGCCGGATTGTCCTGAGCCGATGACGGTGATGTGTTCCGCGGTGCGGATCCACTCACGGTGTTCGAGGTAGTCGGCGGCGTGGATGACGGGTACGGCGGGGGCTTCGACGAGGGGGCGGAGGGGGCCGGGGATGTGGGGGGTGGTGCCGATGCCGAGGACGATGTTCTTGCTGTAGGTGCGGCGGATGGGTTCGGCTGCGGCGTCGGCTGCGGCTGCGGCTGGGCCTTCGGGGTCGTGTGGGGTGAAGTCGATGGCGAAGAGTTCGCGTTCGGGGTTCCAGTGGATGGCTTCGACGTGGTGGCCGAAGTGGAGTCCGGGGAGGTGGTCGCTGACCCAGCGGCAGTAGGCGGCGTATTCGGCGCGTGGGATGTGGAAGCGTTCGGCGAAGTAGAAGGGGAAGAGGCGGTCGCGGCTGCGCAGGTAGTTGAGGAAGGACCAGGGGTTGGCGGGGTCGGCGAGGGTCACCAGGTCGGCGAGGAAGGGGACTTGGAGGGTGGCGCCGTCGATGAGGAGGCCTGGGTGCCAGTCGAAGGCGGGGCGTTGTTCGTAGAAGGCGGTGTCGAGTTCGGCGAGGGGGTGGGCGAGGGCGGCGAGGGAGAGGTTGAACGGGCCGATGCCGATGCCGACCAGGTCGCGGGGTGCTTCGGGTTGGTGCTGTGCGGGTGTGTCGGGGGTGGGCGTCGGGCTCATCGGCGTGGGGGTCCTTCCACCAGTTTCAGGAGCGCGGCGAGGTCGCCCGGCTCGGTGTGCGGGTTGAGCAAAGTGGCTTTGAGCCAGAGGCGGCCGTCGAGGCGGGCGCGGCCGAGGACGGCGCGGCCTTCGGTGAGGAGTTGTCGTCGTAGGCCGGCGATGATGTGGTCGGTCGCGTGGGCGGGCCGGAAGAGGACGGTGCTGATGGTGGGCCGGTCGTAGAGCTCGAGGCCGGGGTGTGCGTCGACGAGGTCGGCGAGTTCCTGTGCGCGGGCGCAGACGTTGTCGACGAGGGCGCCGAGTCCTTGCCGTCCGAGCGTTTTGAGGGTGACGGCGATCTTGAGGATGTCGGGGCGCCGGGTGGTGCGCAGGGAGCGGCTGAGGAGGTCGGGGAGGCCGGCTTCGGTGTCGTCGTCGGCGTTGAGGTAGTCGGCGTGATGTTCCAGTGGGCGCAGATCGCGCGGGTCCTGAACGGCGAGCAGGCCTGCGGCGACGGGTTGCCAGCCGAGTTTGTGCAGGTCGAGGGTGACGGTGTGGGCGCGGGCGAGGCCGTCGAGTTTGGCGCGGTGGTGGTCGCTGAAGAGGAGGCCTCCGCCGTAGGCGGCGTCGATGTGCAGGCGGGCGCGGTGGGTTCGGCAGAGGTCGGCGATGGCGGGGAGCGGGTCGATGTGTCCGGCGTCGGTGGTGCCCGCGGTGGCGGCCACGAGGAGAGGGCTGCCGGTGCCGTGCAGTTCGCCCAGGACTTCGTCGAGTGCGGCGGGGTCCATGGTGCCGGTGGGGGCGGGCACGGTGATGGGTTCGGGGAGGCCGAGCAGCCAGGTGGCACGGCGCAGGGAGTGGTGGGCGGTGTCCGCGCAGACGAGTTGGACGCGGCCGTGGAGTTCGCGGGCGAGGAGGAGCGCGAGCTGGTTGGACTCGGTGCCGCCGGTGGTGACGAGGGCGGCGGCGGACTGAGCGACCTGGGCGGCGGGCTGCGTGTCCTGGGCGGCGGGCTCGGCGGGCCGCGCGACCAGGGCAGGAGGCCGCGCGACCTGGGCCGTGGGCCACGCGACCTGGGCCTCGGCCCGCTTGCCGTACACCGCCTCGGCGAGTGCGGCCGTGACCAGGGCTTCCAGTTCGGAGGCCGCCGGGGCCTGGTCCCAGGAGTCGAGGGACGGGTTGAGGGCGGAGGCGGCGAGGTCGGCGGCGGTGGCGACGGCGAGGGGCGGGCAGTGCAGGTGCGCGGTGCACAGGGGGTCGGCGGGGTCGGCGGCGCCTGCCGCGAAGGTGTGCACGAGGGCGCGCAGGGCGTCCTCGTCGCCCTGTTCGGGCAGGACGTCTCCGAGGGCGGCGCGTATGTCCGCGGCGACCGCTTCGGGGCCTCCGGCGGGCAGGGGGCCGCTTCGTGCGGTGGCGCCGTCCCGCAGCGCGTCGAGCACGGTCGTGAGCAACGGCCGCAGGGCGTCCGGTCCTTGGGGGCCTGAGGCGAGCGCGCGCATGGACGTCCTCCGGGGGCGCGCGGCCGGGGGTTTCCGGCTTGTTCGCGTGGTGGGTTGACGCGCCCGGAGAGCCCAACGATCGGGACCCGAAAGGGGGTACGGCGGCGCTCGCCGCCAGGAGGTCACGACGCTCGGTCTGTGAGGTGTGCGAGGAATGTACCCGCGAGTGCGGGTCGCGGGGGGGCTGGTCGCCCCCTGCGACGCGCCTCGCTCCACGTCTGTCGGGCTACTCCTCCCGTACCCGAAGTGCCCTTGCCAGGTCGTCGAGTTGGTCGGCGAGCTTGCGGCGGAGGGCGGGTGTGGGGTCGGCGTCGCGCAGGCACTCCTCGCCGAGGCGGAGTGTCTGCGCGGAGACGGCGTACACGGGGAAGGCCCAGCGGCCCGCGGCTTCGGCGATGGCGGGGCCTCGGCGGGCGGCGAGGGCGACCGCGTCCTTGAAGTACCGGGGGACGAAGTCCCGTACGAGGTCTGCCTGTTCGGGCTGCCAGAAGCCTTGGGCGGTGGCGGTGAACAGGTAGTTGGAGAGGTCGTCCGTGGCGAACATGTCGTCCCAGGCCTGGCGTTTGGCCTCGGGGTCGGGGAGGGCGGCGCGGCAGCGGGCGGCGCCCTCCTGGCCGGTGGCGCTGGGGTCCTGGACGAGTTCGGCTTCGATGACGCTGTCGTCGATGGCGCCGAGGATGGCGAGGCGGCCGAGGATGCGCCAGCGCAGTTCGGGGTCGAGTTCGGGGCCGCCGGGGACGGTGCCTTCGGAGAGCCAGGCGGTGATCGTGTCGGGTTGGGCGGCGACGTCGATGAGGTGGCGTACGGCGGTGAGGCGCAGGCCGGGGTGGGAGCCGTCCTCGGTGCGGCGGACGAGGTCGCGGCACAGGGAGGTGAGGGTGGTGAGGGCGGCGGGCCGGTCGGGTGCGGGGAGGTAGCGGTTGGCGACCTGGGTGGTGGCGAAGGCGAGGACGCCCTGGACGAGGGCGAGGTCGGTCTCGTGCGGGAGGTGGGTGCGGGCGGCCTCCAGGTAGGCGGTGGCGGGGAGTTCGCCGTCGCGTACGGAGTCGCGCAGGGCGTTCCAGATGACGGCGCGGGTCAGTGGGTCGGGCAGGGCGGACAGTTCGGCGCGTACGGTCGCGAAGGATTCGGGGTCGAAGCGGACCTTGGCGTAGGACAGGTCGGCGTCGTTGAGGAGGAGCAGGGCGGGGCGCTTGCCGATGGGCCGGGCCGGCTCGGTCTGGGGCAGGTCGAGTTCGAGGCGTTCGCGGAGGGTGAGGCGGCCTTCGTCGCTGAGGTCCCGGTCGTACAGGCCGACGGCGATGCGGTGGGGGCGGGTGCCGTCGTGGGCGATGGTGAGGGTGCAGGTGCCGTTGTCGGTGCGGGCGACCTTCGGGGTGAGGGTGTCGACGCCGGTGGTCCGCAGCCAGGAGTCGGCCCAGGCGTGGACGTCTCGTTCGGTGGCCTGGGCGAGGGAGTCGATGAAGTCGGCGAGGGTGGCGTTGGCGAACTTGTGCCGGGCGAAGTGGGTGTTGATGCCGGCGAGGAAGTCCTTCTCGCCGAGCCAGGCGACGAGTTGGCGCAGTGCGGAGGCGCCCTTGGCGTAGGAGATGCCGTCGAAGTTGAGGAGCGCGGAGGCGGTGTCGGGGACGGCGTCCGGGTCCGGGGCGACGGGGTGGGTGGAGGGCCGCTGGTCGGCTTCGTAGCCCCAGGGTTTGCGGGTGACGCCGAATTCGGTCCAGGTGCCGGTGAACCGGGTGGCCTCGGTGAGGGTCTGGTAGCCCATGTACTCGGCGAAGGACTCGTTCAGCCAGATGTCGTCCCACCAGCGCAGGGTGACGAGGTCACCGAACCACATGTGGGCCATTTCGTGGGCGATGACCATGGCGCGGATCTGTCGCTCGGTGTCGGTGACGGCGGAGCGGTGGACGAAGTCGTCGCGGAAGGTGACGAGGCCGGGGTTCTCCATGGCGCCGGCGTTGAACTCGGGGACGAACGCCTGGTCGTAGGAGTCGAAGGGGTAGGGCTCCTCGAACTTCTCGTGGTAGCGGTCGAAGCAGGCGCGGGTGATGTCGAGGAGTTCGTCGACGTCGGCGTCGAGGTACGGGGCGAGGGAGCGGCGGCAGTGGATGCCGAAGGGTAGGCCGCGGTGCTGGGTGCGTACCGAGTGCCAGGGGCCGGCGGCGACGGCGACGAGGTAGGTGGAGATCAGCGGGGTCGGGGCGGCCTTCCAGTTGCCGTCGCCGAGGTGCTCGGTGATGCCGTTGGCGAGGACGGTCCAGCTTTCGGGGGCCTTGACCTCGAGTTCGAAGACGGCTTTGAGGTCGGGCTGGTCGAAGGCGGCGAAGACGCGTTGGACGTCTTCCATGAACAGCTGGGTGTAGAGGTAGGTTTCGCCGTCGGTGGGGTCGGTGAAGCGGTGCATGCCCTCGCCGGTGCGCGAGTAGCGCATGGCGGCGTCGATGCGCAGTTCGTGTTCGCCGGGGGTGAGCTTCTTGAGGGGCAGCCGGTTCTCGTCCAGGGTTTCCGGGTCGAGGGGCTGTCCGTCGAGGGTGGCGGTGCGCAGTTCGGCGGGCTTGAGCTCGACGAACGTGTCCGCGGCCTTGTGGTTGCCCCGCACCGTGAAGTGGATGACGGTGCGGGAGTCGAAGGTCTCGTCGCCGCGCGTCAGGTCGAGTTCGATCTGGTAGCGGTGGACGTCGAGGAGCCGGCCACGGGTCTGCGCTTCGGCGCGCGTCAGTACGGACATGGGTGACATGCTGCCTGATGAGCTTGGCGCGGCACAGAGGAGGCCTGGTCTCGCGGCCGTACGCGGTGGTCTTCCGGCCGTTTCGGGGGCTTGTGTGTATCCTCCGGCCTCGTCGGAGGGCTCGTCAGCGGCCTCGTCAGGGGCCTGTGTGGGCCTTTCGCGGGGCCTACGCGCTCTGGTCGTGCTTCGGGGCGGTGGAAGGGCGCCCGGGCGGTACGCGGGGGTCGAAGCGCGTGTGGTCGGCTTCGGGAGGCACGCCTTCCTTCACCAGGGCACGTAGTTCCCGTACTTCCCGTTCCAGCCACAGAAACCGCTGGTGGTAGTCGTACAGGTACCGCACTTTGGTACGCAGGGCCCAGGGGTCGATGGGTTTCACGACGAGGTCGGCGACGCCGAGCCGGAAGGCGGTGGAGGTGAGTTGGGCGTCCGTGCCGAAGCCGGTGACCAGGATGATGGGTATGCGCTGGGTCTGCTCCACGCGGCGCATGTAGCGGACGACGTCGAGGCCGCTGACGCCCGGCATCCGCACGTCGAGGAGGAGCAGTCCGACCTGGCCCCGCAGGACCTCCTTGAGGGCGTCGTCGCCGCTGGTGGCTCGCGCCAGCCGGTAGCCGAGCGGGGCCAGGGCGCTTTCCAGTGCGTAGAGCGTGTCCTCATGGTCGTCGACGATGAGGATCTTGGCATCCGACGGCATTGCGCGAAGTCCCCTCGCTTGGACAACCAGCTTATGCCTGAACCGACTGACACGGAGTACTCGTGAACTGACAAGGAGTGCTCAGCGAAGGATGCCTTATTTCGGCGCGCACGCCGAGGGGTTGTGCGTACAACGGTGCGAGAAGTGTGCGAGAAGTGGGGACAATGGGTGGAAACGCCGTGTCGAGAGGCCGGAACGTGCCGAGAGGCCGGTAGGGGGCTCCGCTCCCGCTGTCACTTCGTGGTGTTCGCGTGGTCCGCGATGCTTTCGTGGTGGCGGATGACCTCGGCGATGATGAAGTTGAGGAGCTTCTCCGCGAAGGCGGGGTCGAGCTTGGCGTCCTCGGCGAGCTGACGCAGGCGGGCGATCTGCCGGGCCTCGCGGGAGGGGTCGGCGGGCGGCAGTCGGTGGGCTGCTTTGAGGTGGCCGACCTGCTGGGTGCATTTGAAGCGTTCGGCGAGCATGTGGACGACGGCGGCGTCGATGTTGTCGATGCTGTCGCGCAGCCGGGCGAGTTCGGCGCGGACGGCGGGGTCCACGTCACCGGGGCCGGTGTTGCTGGTGGTCATGGACGTCCACCTTAAGGGGCGCGGGGAGCTGCGCGACAAGCCACGGGACGACCCGCACCCGAGGTACGACGCGCAGTCCCCGCCCGCTGCCCCCTACAGCGTCGCCGCCGCCCGGGATATGGCGGAGGCGAACGTGGAGACCTCCGTGTAGACGCCGGGCACACCGGGCCGCGCACACCCGTCGCCCCAGCTGACGATGCCGACCTGCAGCCACGCCCCGCTGTCGTCCTTGCGGAACATGGGGCCACCGGAGTCGCCCTGGCAGGTGTCGATGCCGCCGCGCGGATACCCGGCGCAGATCTCCTGCCCGGCGACGAGCCGGCTGCCGTAGTGCTGCTTGCACTTGGTGTCGCTGATGAACGGGACCTTGGCCTTGAGCAGCTTGTCCGAGCCGGTGCCCGCGTTCTCCTTGGTGTCACCCCACCCGGCGATGGTGAAGGTGCCCTTGTTGTAGCGGGTGTTGGTCGCGATCTTCAGCGTGGGCCGGTCGATGGGCCGGGCCAGCTTGATCAGGGCCCAGTCCTTGCCCTTGCCGTTGTAGCCGGGGGCCGTGAGGACCTTTTTGGACTTGACCTTGATCGCGCCGGGGGCGTTGAGGTCGACGACGCCGGCGGTCGCCGTGATGCTGGTGTCGTTGCCCGTGAACTCGACACAGTGCGCGGCGGTCAGGACGATGTCCTTCTTGTAGAGCGCGCCGCCGCAGCCCATGGACAGATGGACCATGAACGGGAACTCGTTCTGTGCGGCGGGTGTGCCTCCGACGATCGGCGCGGGCGCGGCGTGCGCGGCGACGGGCTGGAGGCTGGCGGTCGCGAGGGCGACGGCACCGATGGCCGCCGATCTCTTGACGAAGGTGAGCGTTCTGCTGGTCAACAGAGTTCCTCTCGTGGGGGGTTGAGCGCGTAGCAGTATGAAGATCCCACGCTGAGGGCGGCAAGGGTGGATCTCACGCCTTCTCGAGGAACCAGTGCGGCGAAATTCCCCTCGCATCGACTTAGAGTGGAATCGGGTTCTGGGCCTCTTGGGGGTGCGGGCGTGGCGAACGGCGGGCCGGTGAAGCACGGCTACCCGCACCTGGACACGGTGCGGGCGGCGATCACGGCGCTGTACAAGCGGCTCTCGTACGACACCATCCACACCTTCGACACCAGCGTGCTGCCCGCCGATGTGGCCTTCGCCGATGTGGACGATCTGTATCTGGGCACGCAGCGTGTGGCCCGCGAGCTGGTTCAGCACTTCCGGCTGCCGGACGCCCGCATGATCGTCAGCTTCCGCGAGATGGAGCACGCCGCGAATGTCGAGCTCGCCGCGGGCCCCGAGTACTTCATCGAGCTGAACGACCGGTTCCGTTCGCATCGCAGGGACATCGGCGCCGCTTTGGCGCACGAGGTGATGCACGTGTATCTGCACCGCCTGGATCTGTCGTTCCAGGGCACGCGGGACAACGAGATCCTCACGGACACCGCGACGACGTATCTGGGCGCGGGCTGGCTGCTGCTCGACGCGTACCGCGAGGACGCCGCCTCCTCGCAGAAGCTGGGCTATCTGACTCCGGAGGAGTTCGGGTACGTCCTGGCCAAGCGGTCCCTGATCTTCGGCGAGGACCCCTCCACGTGGTTCACCAGTGCGCAGGCGTACACGGCGTACACGAAGGGCATGGCGCGGGCCCGCCACGACGAGCAGCAGCCTCCGCTGTCCGCGGCCGGCTGGGCGGGCCGCCGCCGGTATGCGAAGGACCGCCGCCACGCCCAGGACCGCCCGGTCCAGGACCATCACGCCCACGGCCGGCCGACGGGCGTCCCGTACGACTTCACTCCCGAAGCTCACGGTCCGCTGCGTGTGTCGTTCCCCTGCCCGACCTGCCATCAGCGGATCCGGGTGCCGGTGCGGGGCCGGGTGCGGGCGCGCTGCGCTCTGTGCCACACGGTGCTGGAGTGCGATACGTAGCCGGTGCGACGTATGGGAATCGGGAGGAGATTCACAGCAAAAGTCTTTGCTTCGCCGGCCTGTCCGGGGCGAAGGTCGATGCATGGACACGCAAGACCCGGCGGCCGGTCTGTTGACGGCCTTGTACGAGGCCGATGAGGACGCGGTCGTACGGCAGTTGCGCGCCGGCGCGAGCGCGGAGTCGGTGGACGAGGACGGCCAGAGCGTCCTTTATCTGGCGGCCGTGAACGACAAGCCCGGTGTGGTGCGCCTCCTCCTGGCGGCGGGAGCCGCACCGGACCGGCTGAGCGCGGGCACCGATTCGCCGTTGTGCGGGGCGGCCTGCGGCGGGCACACGGAGGTCGTCCGTGCGCTGCTGGCGGCCGGAGCGCTGCCGGATCTGCTGGAGGGTTTCGGTTTCACCGCCCTGACCTGGGCTGTTCAGCGGGGGCACGCTCCCGTGGTGGCCGAGCTCCTCAGGTACGGCGCCGACCCGAACCGCCCGGGTCCGACCGGGGATTCCCCGCTCGTCGTGGCTGCGCGCCGCGGCTCCCCGGGCTGCGTACGCGCGCTGCTCGCGCGGGGCGCGCGGGCCCGGTCCGAGGCGCTGGCCGAGGCCCGGCGCTGGCTGACCCTTGATGTGGAGGCGGAGCTGCGGGCCGGTCTGGAGCAGGTGCACGGGCCCGGCCACGAGTTCGTCACCCGCCGCTTCCCGGAGGACGGCGGTGTGACGGTCGAGGTCGAACTGCTGAAGGACGGCCGTCCTGTGTCCGGCAACGACCAGCAGACGGGCCACGCGGCCATCGTCACCCTCCTGGAGGCGTCTCTCGGTGTCGCCTCCCCCGCCACGGAACTCGCCGATCGTGCCCTGCGCCGCGGCGACCCGGACAACGACGACTGGTCGGAGGCGGTGACCGTGCTCGCCCGGCGTGGCGACGCGGAGACGTTCGAGGCGGCGGCCCTGTGGTGCGGGGAGGGCACGGACCCACTGCGGCAGGCGTTCGGCGCGGATGTGCTGGGGCGGTTGGGGGCGGAGGGAAGCGGGGACGGGCCACCTCGGCGGCAGGACGAAGTCGCGGGCCCCTTTGCCGCCCGGAGTCTCCCCGTGCTGCGGGAGTTGGCGCGCGCGACCTGGGAGCCGGTGACGTCGCGGTCCGTCGTCGCGGCCCTCGGCCTGCATCGGGACCCGGCCGCTCTCCCCGAGATCCTCCGCCATGGCGGCCACCCGGACGCCGGTGTACGGCGAGCGGTCGCCGTGGCCCTGTGCGGGCTGGTGCCCGCCGATCACCTGGAGGGCATCGAGCGGCTCATCGCGCTGACGGGGGATGCCGACAGGGACGTACGCGACTGGGCGGCGACCGCGTTGGCCGTACTCGACACGGACACCCCCGATCTGCGGGACGCGCTCGCGGCGCTCCTCGACGACACGGACCGGGAGGTGGTGGCGGAGGCGGCGCGTGGGCTGGCGATCCGGCAGGATCCGCGGGCCATAGAGGTGTTGGAGCGGCTGCTGACGGAGGAGAGACCCGACAGCGCCCCGCGCGCGACAGCCGAGGAGGCCGTCACGCACATACGGGACGACCGGGTGAGGACGCTGCTGGCGTCGACACTGCCACGGCGGATGTAGGGACACGGCGGCTGTGGGGACGCCGCGGATGTTCGGCCGGCGCGGGGTCGGCCGTGTCCCCCCGGTGACGTACGGGACGCGCCCGCTACCGCGCCTCGTACGCGCGCCACGGCACCTCGGAGGCGCGCTACCGCGCCCCGTACACCGGCTGGGGCGCCTCCGCGTCCGCGAGCAGTTCGAGGGCGGTGTCCCCGGCCTCGGACGGCGTCCACCGCGCTGCCTTGTCGGCGGTCGGGCCGGGGCGCCAGCCCTCCATGACGGTGATGCGGCCGCCCTCGGCCTCGAAGACCCGGCCGGTGACACCGGTGCTCGCGGCGGAGCCGAGCCAGACGACGAGCGGGGAGACGTTCTCGGGCGCCACCGCGTCGAAGCCGCTGCCGGGCGCCGCCATCGTCTGTGCGAAGGTCCGCTCGGTCATGCGGGTGCGTGCGGCCGGTGCGATGGCGTTGACCTGCACTCCGTAGCGTCCCATTTCGGCGGCGGCCACCAGGGTGAGCCCGACGATGCCCGCCTTGGCCGCGCTGTAGTTGCCCTGCCCGACCGATCCCGCCAGCCCCGCTCCGGAGCTGGTGTTGACGACCCTCGCCCGGGGCGTGCGTCCGGCCTTGGCCTCGGACCGCCAGTGCGCGGCGGCGTGCTTCAGCGGCAGGAAATGCCCCTTCAGGTGGACACGCAGGACGGCGTCCCAGTCGTCCTCGTCGAGGTTCACCAGCATCCGGTCGCGCAGGAACCCGGCGTTGTTGACGAGTGTGTCGAGCCGTCCGAAGGCGTCGATGGCCGTGGCGATCAGTGACTGGGCGCCCTGCGAGGTGGCGATGTCGCCGCCGTGCGCGACGGCTTCGCCGCCCGCCGCGCGGATCTCCTCGGCGACGCGTGCGGCCGGGCTGTCGGGGCCGGGCGAGCCGTCGAGCCCCACCCCCAGGTCGTTGACCACGACGCGCGCGCCCTCCGCCGCGAACGCGAGGGCGTGCGCCCTCCCGAGGCCCCGTCCCGCGCCCGTGACGATCACGACCCGGCCGTCGCAGATTCCGGTCATCTCACTTCTCCTTGTTGACGGTTGCCGCGTCCAGGAAGGCGGGCCGCTCTCCGCCGCCGTGCACGAGCAGGCCTGCCCCGGTGATGTACGCGGCGGCGTCGGACGCGAGGAACAGGGCGGCCGCGCCGATGTCCGAGGGGGCGGCGAGACGTCCGAGCGGGACGGTGCGGGACACGGCCGCGATGCCGTCCTCGTCGCCGTAGTGCAGGTGGGACAGTTCGGTGCGGACCATGCCGACGACCAGCGTGTTGACGCGGACGTCCGGCGCCCACTCCACGGCCATCGACCTGGCCAGGTTCTCCAGCCCCGCCTTGGCCGCACCGTATGCGGCGGTGCCGGGCGAGGGCCGCGTCCCGCTCACACTGCCGATCATCACGACGCAGCCCCGGGCGCGCCTCAGTTGCTCGTACGCCGCCAGGGACGCGGTCAGCGGTGCGGTGAGGTTGAGTTCGATCACGCGCGCGTGCCGCTCGGCGTCCGTCCCCGCGAGTGGCACGTACGGGCCGCCGCCCGCGTTGTTGACCAGGACGTCGACCCGGGGAAGAGCGTCGAAGAAGGCGCGTACGGCCGCCGGGTCCCGCAGGTCGGCCTGCGCGAACTCGACTCCCTCGACCGGCTTTTCGGGCGGTCTGCGCGCACAGACCACCACGTCGTCGCCGGCCTCGGCGAACGCCTGGGCGATCCCGGCGCCCACCCCTCTGGTGCCGCCGGTCACCACCACGAGCCTCTTGTCCACAGGGCCTCCCGCTCGTCGGCATTCGCTGTTACTTTCTCACCTAACAAACGTTTGGTGGAAAGGTAGCTGATGCACCCATGGGTGTCTCCACCTCGTCCCCGGAAAAGGGGATTTCCGTCGTCACGGTCGACTTCCCGCCCGTGAACGCACTACCGGTGCGCGGCTGGTTCGAGCTGGCCGACGCCGTGCGCGCGGCGGGCCGCGACGCCGAGGTCCGCTGTGTCGTGCTGAGCGCCGAGGGCCGGGGGTTCAACGCGGGCGTCGACATCAAGGAGATCCAGCAAGAACAGCGACAGCAGCGGGACCGGCCGGACCAGCGGGGCGCGACGGGCCATGGCGCGCTGATAGGGGCCAACCGCGGCTGCGCGGAGGCGTTCGCGGCGGTGTACGAGTGCGAGGTGCCGGTGGTGGCGGCGGTGCGGGGTTTCTGCCTGGGCGGCGGCATCGGGCTCGTGGGGAACGCGGACGTGATCGTGGCGAGCGACGACGCCACCTTCGGCCTGCCCGAGCTGGACCGGGGCGCCCTGGGCGCGGCCACGCACCTGGCCCGCCTCGTCCCGCAGCACCTGATGCGCGCGCTGTACTACACGTCGCGCACGGCCACGGCGGCCGAGCTGCACGCGCACGGTTCGGTGTGGCGGGTCGTGCCGCGCGCGGATCTTCCGGACGCCGCCCTGGAGTTGGCCCGGGAGATCGCGGCCAAGGACGGGCAGCTGATCCGGCTCGCGAAGGCCGCCATCAACGGCATCGACCCGGTCGACGTGCGCCGCAGCTACCGCTTCGAGCAGGGCTTCACCTTCGAGGCGAACGTCAGCGGGGTGGCCGACCGGGTCCGGGACACGTTCGGAAAGTCCAGGGAGGGGGAGGACCGGTGAGCGACAAGACGATGTCGGCGGAGGAGGTCGTCGGCCGGCTGGAGAGCGGGATGACGATCGGCATCGGAGGCTGGGGCTCCCGCCGCAAACCGATGGCGCTCGTGAGGGCACTGCTCCGTTCCGGGATCACGGATCTCACGGTCGTTTCGTACGGCGGGCCGGACGTCGGCATGCTCGCGGCCGCCGGGAGGATACGGAAGCTGGTCGCCGCGTTCGCGACCCTCGACTCGATCCCGCTCGAACCGCACTACCGCGCGGCGCGCGAGAGCGGGTCCCTCGAGCTGATGGAGATCGACGAGGCGATGTTCATGTGGGGGCTGCACGCCGCGGCGAACCGGCTGCCCTTTCTGCCCGTGCGGGCCGGAATCGGTTCGGACGTGATGCGGGTCAACCCCGGGCTGCGGACGGTCACTTCGCCGTACGAGGACGAGTCGACGGGGGTCCACGAGACCTTCGTCGCCATGCCCGCGCTGCGGATGGACGCCGCGCTGGTCCATGTGAACCGCGCGGACCGGCTGGGCAACGGCCAGTATCTGGGCCCGGATCCGTACTTCGACGACCTGTTCTGCGAGGCGGCCGACACCGCGTACGTCTCCTGCGAGCAGCTCGTCGACACCATCGGCACCGCCGAGCCGGCGAAGGCTGCCGCCGCCCCGCAGACACTGCTGGTCAAGCGGCACAGCGTGACGGGGGTGGTGGAGGCGCCAGGCGGCGCGCACTTCACGTCCTGCGTGCCCGACCACGACCGGGACGAGAGCTTCCAGCGGCTGTACGCGACCACGCCCTGGCCGGAGTTCGCCGAGCGGTTCCTGTACGGGAACGAGAAGGACTACCAGTCGGCTGTTCAGGCCTGGCACGAGGAGCGGCGATGAGTGAGGTGACGCGTGCCCCTCTTCTCCCGCCCACCCGCGCCGAGTACTGCGTGATCGCCTGCGCCGAGGCATGGCGGGGCAATGGTGAGGTGCTCGCCAGCCCCATGGGCGCCGTCCCGTCCGTCGGCGCCCGGCTCGCCCGGCGGACCTTCGCTCCCGACCTGCTCCTCACCGACGGCGAGGCGATGCTGGTGGGCCCGGACGGCACGCCGGAGGGCTGGCTGCCCTACCGGCAGCACCTCACGATGGTCACCGGCGGCCGACGGCACGTGATGATGGGCGCGAGCCAGATCGACCGGTTCGGCAACCAGAACATCTCCTGCATCGGCGACTGGGAGCGGCCCGCGCGACAGCTGCTCGGGGTGCGGGGCGCTCCCGTCAACACCCTGAACAATCCCGTCAGTTACTGGATCCCGAAGCATTCCAGGCGCGTCTTCGTCGAGAAGGTCGACGTGATCAGCGGAGTGGGCTACGACAGCGCGGCGGCGGCCGGTCCCACGGCGACCCGCTACCACCGCATCCCCCGGGTCGTGTCCAACCTGGGCGTCTTCGACTTCGCGACCCCGGGCCGCTCGATGCGGCTCGCCTCGCTGCATCCGGGCGTCACGGTCGAGGAGGTCAGGGAGGCGACGGGCTTCGACCTGACGGTCCCGGACGAGGTCCCCCATACGCGCGAACCGACCCGGGAGGAGCTGGAGCTGATACGCGAGGTGATCGACCCGCGGGGGCTGCGCGACCGTGAGGTGCCGGCCGGCAAAGTCGAGCGTGGGGCCGGCAGCTGATGGAGACAGCGCTCACGAAACTCGTCGGGGTGCGGCATCCGGTCGTCCAGACCGGTATGGGCTGGGTCGCCGGTCCTCGCCTGGTCTCCGCGTCAGCGAACGCGGGTGCCCTGGGTGTCCTGGCCTCCGCGACGATGACCGTGGAGGAGCTGCGGTGTGCCGTCCGGGAGGTCAAGTCCCGTACGGACGCGCCGTTCGGCGTGAACCTTCGGGCGGACGCGGGCGATGCCCGCGACCGGGTGCGGATCATCATCGAGGAGGGCGTGCGGGTCGCCTCGTTCGCGCTCGCGCCCTCCCGCGCCCTGATCGCCGAACTGAAGGACGCGGGTGTCGTCGTCATCCCGTCCGTCGGCGCCCGCCGCCACGCCGAGAAGGTCGCGGCGTGGGGCGCGGACGCGGTGATCGTGCAGGGTGGCGAGGGCGGCGGCCACACGGGCGAGGTGGCGACGACGGTGCTGCTGCCGCAGGTCGTGGACGCGGTCGGGATACCGGTCGTGGCGGCGGGCGGCTTCTTCGACGGCCGGGGCCTGGTGGCGGCCCTCGCGTACGGGGCGGCCGGCGTCGCCATGGGCACACGCTTCCTGCTCACCTCGGACTCCACCGTCCCGGACCCGGTGAAGGCCCAGTACCTGGCGGCGACGGTGAAGGACGTGACGGTGACGACGGCCGTGGACGGCCTGCCTCACCGCATGCTGCGCACGGACCTCGTCGACTCACTCGAGGGGGCTGGCCGCACGAGATCCTTCGCCCGGTCGGTGCGCCGGGCAGCCGCCTTCCGCAAGCTGTCCGGGCTCACCTGGCCCCAGATGATCCGTGACGGCCTCGCCCTGAAGCACGGCAGGGACCTGTCCTGGAGCCAGGCCCTGCTCGCCGCCAACACTCCGATGCTGCTGCGCGCGTCGATGGTCGAGGGGCGTACGGATCTGGGGGTGATGGCGTCGGGACAGGTGGCCGGGGTGATCGAGGACCTGCCGTCGTGCGCGGAGCTGGTGGAGCGTGTGATGACCGAGGCCGAGCGCGTGCTGCACGAGTTGTGCGCGGCCGGCGTCAGAGCCTCTCGATGATCGTCACGTTCGCCTGGCCGCCTCCCTCGCACATCGTCTGCAGGCCGAACCGGCCCTCCGTGCGCTCCAGTTCGTGGAGCAGCGTCGTCATCAGCTTCACGCCCGTGGCGCCGAGGGGGTGGCCGAGGGCGATCGCGCCGCCGTTGACGTTGACCTTCTCCGGGTCCGCGCCGGTCTCCTTCAGCCAGGCCAGGACGACCGGGGCGAAGGCCTCGTTGATCTCGACGAGGTCGATGTCGTCGATGGTCAGGCCGGTCTTCTTGAGGGCGTGCGCGGTGGCCGGGATGGGGGCCGACAGCATGCGGATCGGGTCCTCGCCGCGGACGGAGAGGTGGTGCACGCGCGCGCGGGGCGTCAGCCCGTGCTCGCGGACCGCCCGCTCGGAGGCCAGCAGCATCGCGGCGGCGCCGTCGGAGACCTGGGAGGAGCAGGCGGCGGTGATGGTGCCGCCCTCGACGACCGGCGCCAGTCCGGCCATCTTCTCCAGCGAGGTGTCCCGGCGCGGTCCCTCGTCGGCTGTGACGTCCCCGTATGCCACGACCTCGCGTGCGAAGCGGCCCTCGTCGATCGCCCGGATCGCCCGCTGATGGGACCGCAGAGCGAACTCCTCCTGGTCGCGGCGGCTGATCCCCCACTTCTCGGCGATCAGTTCCGCGCCGTAGAACTGGTTCACGGGCCGGTCGCCGTAGCGCGCCCGCCAGCCCTCGCTGCCAGCGAAGGGCCCTTCCGTGAGGCCCAGCGGCTCGGCGGCCTGGCGGGAGGCGAACGCGATGGGGATCTGCGTCATGTTCTGGACGCCTCCGGCGACGACCAGGTCCTGCGTGCCGGACAGCACGCCCTGCGCGGCGAAGTGCACGGCCTGCTGGGACGAACCGCACTGCCGGTCGACCGTCACGCCCGGCACCTCCTCGGGCAGCCCGGCCGCCAGCCAGCACGTGCGTGCTATGTCGCCGGCCTGCGGCCCCACGGTGTCCAGACAGCCGAAGACGACGTCCTCGACGGCGGCGGGGTCGATCCCGGAGCGCGCGACCAGGGCGCCCAGCACATGCGCGCCCAGGTCGGCCGGATGGACCGCGCTCAGGCCGCCCTTGCGCCGCCCGACGGGCGTACGGACCGCTTCGACGATGTAGGCCTCGGCCATGACAACTCCCCAGTCGGTCTCGTAGATCTGGTCGGTCTCGTCGTGATCGTCGCTCTGGTCGTTCTGGTCGTTCTGGTCGTTCAGGTGCGTACGGCGATTCCGTCCAGCACCATCGACAGGTACTGACGGGCGATCTCCTCGGGGCTGTGCTGTCCGCCCGGCCGGTACCAGGACGCGGCGACCCACACGGTGTCGCGCACGAACCGGTAGGTGAGCCGGATGTCCAGGTCGTCGCGGAAGACCTCGGCGGCCACGCCCCGCTCCAGCGTGCTCAGCCACGCCTTCTCGAACTTGCGCTGCGACTCGGCGAGGAACGCGAAGCGCTCCTGGACGGCCAGGTGGCGGGACTCCTTCTGGTAGATGGCGACGGCCGCGCGATGCCGGTCGATCTCCCGGAAGGACTCGGTGACCAGGGCCTCCAGGGTCTCCCGGGGCCCGAGTTCGGCGTCCAGGACCGTGTCGTACCCGTCCCACAGCTCGTCCAGGAACGTCCGCAGGATCTCCTCCAGCATCGACTCCTTGGAGTCGAAGTGGTAGTAGAGGCTGCCCGCGAGCATGCCCGCGTGGTCGGCGATCTTGCGTACGGTGGTGGCGTTGTAGCCCTGTTCGGCGAAGACCTCGGCGGCGGTGCCGAGGAGCTCACGACGCCGCTCGGGCGTGGCGGTCACCTGGGGCTTCTTCTTGGTAGGCACGGCTCCATTGTCGTCCTAGGCGTGCTGGCTGCTGACGGAGACGATCTCGCCGGTCATGTACGAGGAGTAGCCGGACGCCAGGAACACGATCACGTTGGCCACCTCCCACGGCTCGGCGTACCGCCCGAAGGCCTCGCGGCCGGTGAGCTCCTCCAGCAGTTCGGGGGTGGTCACCTTCACGAGGTGGGGGTGCATGGCGAGGCTGGGTGACACCGCGTTCACCCGGACCCCGTACTCGGCCGCCTCCATGGCCGCGCACCGGGTCAGCGCCATGACGCCCGCCTTCGCCGCGGCGTAGTGCGCCTGGCCGGACTGGGCGCGCCAGCCGACGACCGAGGCGTTGTTGACGATCACTCCTCGGCCGGCCGCCCGCATCGCCCGCAGTGCCGCCCGCGTACACCGGAACGTGCCGTTCAGCGTGACGTCGAGGACCTTCGACCACTGCTCGTCCGTCATGTCCACCAAGGGCGACGTACCGCCCAGTCCGGCGTTGTTGACGACTATGTCCAAGCCGCCGTGCAGCCCTCCGGCCGCGTCGAACAGGGCCCGTACCTGGGCCTCGTCGGTGACGTCGCAGGGCAGCGAGTCGACGGACGAGGCACCGAACTCGGCGGTCAACGCCTCGGCGCTCTCCTTGAGCCGTCGTGCGTGCGCGTCGCTGATCAGTACGCGCGCGCCCTCCTCCAGGAACCGGCGCGCCGTCGCCCCGCCGATCCCCGCGCCAGCGGCGGCCGTGATGACGGCGGTCCGCCCCTTCAGCAGGCCATGACCGGATACGTAAGCCGGACCCTCGACGGCTGTCATACCGCCACGCTAACCTACCAAACACTTGTTAGGGAAGGGCTACCGTTAAGGACCGCCGCCGATGGATCTCGCCTTCACACCGGACGAGGACGCCTTCCGGAGCGAGGCCCGGGCCTGGCTCGACAGCCATGTGCCGGCCACTGCTCTCCCCTCCCTCGAGACCGAGGAGGGCTTCGCCGCACACCGCGCGTGGGAGGCCGAACTGGCCGCGGACCGCTGGTCGGTGGTGTCCTGGCCGACCGCGTACGGCGGGCGGGACGCCGGCATCCTCAAGTGGCTTATCTTCGAGGAGGAGTACTACGCGGCGGGCGCGCCCGGCCGCGTCAGCCAGAACGGCATCAACCTCCTCGCGCCGACCCTCTTCGACCACGGCACCGAGGAGCAGCGCGCCCGGATCCTGCCGTCCATGACGTCCGGCGAGGTCGTCTGGGCGCAGGCGTGGTCCGAGCCGGAGGCCGGCTCGGACCTGGCCTCCCTCAGGTCCAGGGCGGCGCGCACGGACGGCGGTTGGCGCTTGAGCGGCCAGAAGACGTGGTCGTCGCGGGCCGCGTTCGCCGACCGCGCGTTCGGCCTGTTCCGCAGCGAGCCCGACACCCCGAAGCCCCACCAGGGGCTCACCTACGTGATGTTCGACCTGCGCGCGCCGGGCGTCACCGTCCGCCCCATCGGCCGTCTCGACGGGAAACCGGCCTTCGCCGAGCTCTTCCTGGACGAGGTGTTCGTGCCGGACGAGGACGTGATCGGCGGGGTCGGCGAGGGCTGGCGGGTCGCGATGGCGACGGCGGGCAACGAACGCGGGCTGACGCTGCGCTCCCCCGGCCGTTTCCTGGCCTCCGCCGCCCGCCTGCTCGACCTGTGGCGCACGCACGGCGACCCGTCCGACACGGCACTGCGCGACCGCGTGGCCGACGCGCTGATCGGCGCCCGCGCCTACCAGCTCTTCACGTACGCGGGCGCGTCCCGCTTCCTCGAAGGCGAACGCATCGGCCCGGAGTCCAGCATGAACAAGGTCTTCTGGTCGGAGTACGACATCGCCCTCCACGAGACGGCACTCGACCTGCTGGGCGCGGAGGGCGAGTTGGCCGGCACCGACTGGTGCGAGGGCTACGTTTTCTCGCTCGCGGGCCCCATCTACGCGGGGACGAACGAGATCCAGCGCGACATCATCGCCGAGCGCCTCCTCGGTCTGCCGAAGGGACGCCGCTGATGCGTTTCCTCCTGGACGACGAACAGCGCGCCTTCGCCCGCTCGCTGAACGCCCTGCTGACGGCCGCGGACACGCCGTCGGTCATCCGGTCCTGGGCCGCAGGCGACCACTCGCCGGGGCGTGCGCTGTGGTCCCGTATCGCCGATGCGGGGGTCTTCGCGCTCGCGGTACCCGAAGCGTACGACGGGGTCGGACCGCTGCCCGTCGAACTGACCGTCGCCTTCGTGGAGTTGGGGCGGCACGCGGTGCCGGGGCCACTGGTGGAGACGGTCGCGGCGGCCTCGCTGCTCACCGACCCGGGGCCGGCGAAGCGGCTGCTTCCGGGGCTGGCCTCGGGAGAGACGATCGCCACGGTGGCCTTACCCGGGCCGGACGAGCGGGCCCTGGACGGGGACGCGGCGACGGTCCGCCTCACCGTCGGGGGCGACGCACTGCGGCTCGCCCCCGGGCACGGCCCTGTGTGTGCGTCCATCGACCCGGCCCGGCGCCTCACCGCGCTGGACCGGGGCGGTGAGCTGCTCGCCTCCGGCCCTCATGTCGTCGCGGCCGCCGAGGAGGCCCTCACCCGGGCGCGCCTCGCCACCGCCGCCCAAGCTCTGGGCACAGGTCTCGCGCTGCTCGACAAGACGGTCGCGTACGTCAGACAGCGCGCGCAATTCGGCGTGCCCATAGGCTCGTTCCAGGCGGTCAAGCATCAACTGGCCGATGCGAAGAAGGCGTTGGAGTTCGCGCGCCCGCTGCTCTTCGGCGCCGCGCTGTCCCTGCGCCCGGCCGATGTCGCCGCGGCCAAGGTCGCGGCGTGCGAGGCGGCGTACGCCACCGCGCGCACGGCACTGCAGCTGCACGGCGCGATCGGCTACACCGCCGAGTACGACCTCTCGCTCTGGCTCACCAAGGCCCGTGCGCTGCGCACCGCCTGGGGCACCCCGCACGTATGCCGGGCCCTGGTGCTCTGCGGGACCGGCGGGCTCGGCGGCGGGCTCGGCGGTGAGCCGGGCGGCGGGCTCAGTGGTGGTGCTCGCCGCTCGTGAGCTCGCGGTGGTACTCCTCGGGGGTCGGTTTGGGGATGTACGTCTGCGGCCCGAACATGGCGCGGGCCAGCCGGGCGCGCAACCGCTGGGCGGGCTTGGCCTTGCGGGCGACACCGTTCGCGTCGACGAGTGGGCCCACCTCGTAGGGCGGGAGCTGTTCGTGCTGGGTGAGGGTGAAACGCTGGGACTGCGAGAGCTGTTCGTGCACCTCGATGTACTCGCCGTGCGGCAGCCGTTTGATGGTGCCGGACTCCCTGCCGTGGAGCACCTTGTCCCGGTCGCGGTGTTGCAGTCCCATACAGATGCGTTTGGTGACGATGAAGGTGAGGACCGGCACGACGAAGAAGGCGACCCGTACGAACCAGGTGATCGAGTTGATCGACAGGTGCAGATGCGTGGCCACGATGTCGTTGCCGCCGCCGATCAGCAGCACCCCGTACAGACTCAGCCAGGCCGCGCCGAGACCGGTGCGCGTCGGGACGTTGCGCGGCCGGTCCAGGACGTGGTGTTCCCGCTTGTCCCCGGTGATCCACGCCTCGATGAACGGATACACGCCGATCGCGAGCATGATCAGCGGGAAGAGGGAGAAGGGGATGAAGACACCCAGCTCCAGGGTGTGGCCGAAGGCGTTGATCTCCCATCCCGGCATCACCCGGATCAGCCCCTCGGAGAAGCCGAGGTACCAGTCGGGCTGGGCGCCCGTGCCGACCAGGTCGGGGCGGTAGGGGCCGATGGCCCAGACGGGGTTGATGGTCGCGATGGCCCCCATCACCGACAGCACGCCGAAGACCAGGAAGAAGAAGCCGCCGGCCTTGGCCATGTAGACCGGGAGGAAGGGCATGCCGACCACGGACTTCTGGTTGTGTCCGGGCCCCGGGTACTGCGTGTGCTTGTGGTAGAAGATCAGGATCAGATGGACCACCACCAGGCCGAGCATGATCCCGGGCAGCAGCAGGATGTGGATCGGGTACAGCCGCGAGATGATGTCGTGCCCCGGGAACTCTCCCCCGAAGAGGAAGAAGGAGAGGTACGTCCCCACGACCGGTACGGAGAGGATCGCGCCCTGCGCGAAGCGGATGCCGGTGCCGGAGAGCAGGTCGTCGGGGAGCGAGTAGCCGGTCAGCCCGGTGATGATCCCGAGGAACAGGAGCGTCCAGCCGAACAGCCAGTTCAGCTCGCGCGGCTTGCGGAACGCGCCGGTGAAGAACACCCGCATCATGTGGATGAGCATGCCGGCGACGAACACGACCGCCGCCCAGTGGTGGATCTGCCGGATGAGGAGACCGCCGCGCACATCGAAGCTGATCTCGAGCGTGGACTCGAACGCCCTGGTCATCACGATGCCGTTCAGCGGCTCGTACGAACCGTTGTAGACGACCTCGGCCATGCTCGGCTCGAAGAACAGCGTGAGGTAGACACCCGTGAGGATCAGGATGATGAAGGTGTAGAGGCAGATCTCACCCAGCATGAAGGACGGGTGGTCCGGGAACACCTTGCGCATCTGGGACTTGGCCAGTGCGTAGATCCCGAGCCGTCCGTCGGCCCAGTCGGCCAGCCGCTCGCCCTTGCCCGTCTGTGCCGGCCGCCCGCCCGTACCCTGCCGGTCCGCCGATCGCGCGTCCATACGCCGCCTCTCACCTCGGGTCACCTCAGAGTGACACGACGATCACACAAAGCCAACGGGGCGCGCGCCGCTGGTCAGCGGACGATGCCCAGGCTCCGTGCCGCCGAGAGCCACTGGGGGAATTCGGACACAAGGCGGTCGTACAGATCGCTGTCGGAGACCTGCCGCGGGTCCGAACCGGCGTGGAAGAAACCGGCGTTGTCGAGGGGCCGCTTCGCGGGCACGGCGAGTTCGTCGAGCTTGCGGAGGAAGTCGAACTGTTTGCTGGTCGCGTCGCCGAAGCCGATGAACTGCCAGAACAGCGGGAGCCTGGCCGCCTTGCACAGGTAGCGCTCGGCGGCGAGTTTGTTGATCGGGCCGCCGTCGGTCTGGAAGACCACCAGGGCCGGAGCTTTCGAGCCGCTGTCCAGGTAGTGGTCGATGACCGCGTCCATGGCCAGGTGGTAGCTGGTCTTGCCCATGTGGCCGAGGCCCGCGACGATCCGCTCGATACGGCCCTGATGGTTGTCCAGGGCGATGTCCGTCACCGCGTCGATGTCCGTCGAGAAGAACACGACCGGTACGGTCCCGTCGTCGTCGAAGTGCGCCGACAGGCCCAACACCCGGTCGGCGAGCGCCTGCACGCTGCCGTCCTTGTAGTACGGCTTCATCGAACCCGAGTAGTCGACGACGAGATAGACGGCCGCCCGCTGTCCGCTCAGCCCGTGCTTGTCCAGCGAGACACCGGCGCTCTTGTAGAGGGACACCAGCGCGGGTGCGGTCTCCTCCACCTTGCTCAGGCTGATGCCGGCCATCGGTGCTCCTTACGGTCATGGGCTGCCCGGTGAGCCTAGCCGGGGGTACCTCCCTGCCCCTGGCGAAGTCGGGAACGTACTCTGAGCGCCATGAGACGTGGTGGTTGCCTGCTGTTCGCCGTTGTGCCCGTCGTCGCGACGGCGGCGGTCTACTTCTTCACGCCCGGGCAGTCGGAGTCGGAGGACACCGGCAGGGGGCCGTCCGCCTCGCAGCAGGCCCGACAGGACGCCAAGGCGAAGGCCGAGGACACGGCCGACGACGAGCTGATCGCGGATCTGCCGCCCGGTCTCGCGGCGCCGGACAAGAAGGAGCTGGCCCAGAAGCTCGTGGCGAGCGCGGAGAACTCCACGCTGGACTGGCGCGCCCAGTACGGCTACATCGAGGACATCGGCGACGGCCAGGGCTACACCGCGGGCATCATCGGCTTCTGCACCGGCACGCACGACCTCCTCGTCCTCGTCGAGCGCTACACGAAGGCCCACCCGGACAACGGCCTGGCCCGCTACCTTCCCGCCCTGCGCAAGGTCGACGGCACGGACTCACACGAGGGGCTCGACCCGGGCTTCACGGCCGCCTGGAAGGCGGAGGCGAAGGTGGCGGCCTTCCGCCGGGCCCAGGACACGGAACGCGACCGCGTCTACTTCGACCCGGCGGTCCGCCTCGCCAAGCTCGACGGACTGGGCACGCTCGGGCAGTTCATCTACTACGACGCGATGGTCCTGCACGGCCCCGGCACCGGGCCCAGGGGCTTCTACGGGCTGCGCGAGCGCGCCGTGTCCGAGGCCGACACCCCGGCGCAGGGCGGCAAGGAGAAGGCGTACCTCGACATCTTCCTGGACGTCCGCCGCAAGGCCATGAAGTCCAAGGACTCCCATCGCGACACGACCCGCATCGACACGGCTCAGCGGCGGTTCCTGTACGACGGGAACCTGAGCCTGGACGCTCCGCTGCAGTGGGCGGTCTATGGAGAAACGTTCCGGGTGCCCAAGTAACCGGTGCGGGTCCAGGGTTTTCGCCCCCGCCGCCCCTACCCGTCCCATCCTTCTGGGGCTCCGCCCCAGACCCCGTCC
>NZ_VCHX02000169.1 GCF_005768555.2 Streptomyces sporangiiformans | reverse complement strand
CGCCACCCCCGCCGCGGCCCTGCCGCTGCTGGCCCCGCTGCTGGGGCGGACGGCCGCCCCGCTGGGGCCGGCCCCCACCCTGCTGCCCCTGCGGAGCAGCCTCGTCGTCCAGACGCAGCGTCAGCGAGATCCGCTTGCGTGGGATGTCGACCTCGAGGACCTTCACCTTCACGATGTCGCCGGGCTTCACGACGTCACGCGGGTCCTTGACGAAGGTCTTGGACATCGCGGAGACGTGCACGAGCCCGTCCTGGTGGACGCCGATGTCCACGAAGGCGCCGAAGGCGGCGACGTTCGTGACGACGCCCTCCAGCACCATCCCGGAGGACAGGTCGGAGATCTTCTCGACGCCTTCCTTGAAGGTGGCCGTCTTGAAGGCGGGGCGCGGGTCGCGGCCCGGCTTCTCCAGCTCCTTGAGGATGTCCGTGACGGTCGGCAGACCGAACGTCTCGTCCACGAAGTCGGCCGGCTTCAGCGAACGCAGCGCACCCGTGTTGCCGATCAGCGAGGCGACCTCACTGCCCACCGTCTTCACCATCCGCCGCACCACGGGATACGCCTCGGGGTGCACGCTGGACGCGTCCAGCGGATCGTCACCTTCGCGAATCCGAAGGAACCCGGCGCACTGCTCGTACGCCTTGGGCCCCAGCCGCGCCACCTCCTTGAGCGCGGTCCGCGATCGGAACGGACCGTTCGCGTCGCGGTGCGCCACGATGTTCTCGGCGAGCCCGGAGGAGATGCCGGAGACCCGGGCGAGCAGCGGCGTGGAGGCGGTGTTCACGTCCACGCCGACGCCGTTCACACAGTCCTCGACCACCGCGTCCAGCGATCGCGACAGCTTCACCTCGGACAGGTCGTGCTGGTACTGCCCCACACCGATCGACTTCGGGTCGATCTTCACCAGCTCGGCCAGCGGGTCCTGCAGGCGCCGCGCGATGGAGACGGCGCCGCGCAGCGACACGTCCATGCCGGGCAGCTCCTGCGAGGCGAAGGCCGACGCCGAGTACACGGAGGCCCCGGCCTCGGACACCATCACCTTCGTGAGCTTCAACTCCGGGTGCTTGCCGATGAGTTCACCGGCGAGCTTGTCGGTCTCCCGGGACGCGGTGCCGTTGCCGATCGCGATCAGCTCGACCGTGTGCTCCTTGGCGAGCCGGGCCAGCTTGGCCAGGGACTCGTCCCACTTGTTCTGCGGGACGTGCGGGTAGATGACGTCCGTCGCGACGACCTTGCCGGTCGCGTCGACCACCGCCACCTTCACGCCCGTACGGAATCCGGGGTCGAGCCCGAGCGTCGTGCGCGTGCCCGCGGGGGCGGCGAGCAGCAGGTCGCGCAGGTTCGCCGCGAAGACGTTGACCGCCTCGTCCTCGGCGGCCGTCCGCAGCCGCAGGCGCAGGTCGATGCCGAGGTGCACGAGGATGCGGGTGCGCCAGGCCCAACGGACCGTGTCGGTCAGCCACTTGTCGGCGGGCCGGCCGCGGTCGGCGATCCCGAAGCGGTTCGCGACGATCCCCTCGTACGAGGAAGGTCCGTCCGTCTGCTCCTCGGGCTCCAGGACGAGGTCGAGGACCTCCTCCTTCTCGCCGCGCAGCATGGCCAGGATGCGGTGGGAGGGCAGCTCCGTGAAGGGCTCCGCGAAGTCGAAGTAGTCGGCGAACTTGGCGCCCGCCTCCTCCTTGCCGTCCCGCACCTTGGCCGCGAGCCGGCCGCGCACCCACATGCGCTCACGCAGCTCGCCGATCAGGTCGGCGTCCTCGGAGAACCGCTCGGTGAGGATCGCGCGGGCACCGTCGAGGGCCGCCTGCGGATCGTCGACGCCCTTGTCGGCGTCGACAAATGCGGCCGCCGCGGCCAGGGGCTCGACGGCCGGGTCACTGAGCAGCCCCTCGGCCAGCGGCTCCAGACCCGCCTCGCGCGCGATCTGCGCCTTCGTCCGCCGCTTCGGCTTGAACGGCAGATAGATGTCCTCCAGACGCGCCTTGGTCTCGGCACCGCGGATCCGCGCCTCCAGCTCGTCGGTGAGCTTGCCCTGCTCACGCACCGACTCCAGGACCGCCGTCCGTCGCTCCTCCAGCTCCCGCAGGTAGCGCAACCGCTCCTCGATCGTGCGCAGCTGCGCATCGTCGAGCATCTCGGTCGCTTCCTTGCGGTAGCGGGCGATGAAGGGCACCGTCGAGCCGCCGTCGAGCAAATCGACGGCAGCCTTGACCTGCCGCTCCCGTACGCCGAGCTCCTCGGCGATCCTGCCTTCGATGGACCCTACGAGGGGTGTCGTCACGATCCCGTACCGCCTTCTTCACTGAGGTTGCGCGGCAATTGTGGCAGGTGACACCGACAACGGGGGATCAGGGCGGCCTCACGGCACACGAAAGGCCGGGCACACCGTCGGTGCGCCCGGCTACGACGGCGGTTCGCGGTCACACGAGTGGTCACACCCGGCGGGCCCGCCCGGCGCGTCGCGTCGAGTGGGAGGCACCGCCGAACAGCCGGGCCAGCACCCGGAACGGCAATGTCACGACCGTGGCGAGCGCGCCTCCGATCTGCCTCAACACGTCTGCGATCGCACGGAACACGTGTCTTCCCCTTTCGTTTCCGGCCCTTTGGTCCGTGACCGGTGGCGTCCGGGTACCTCGGAGTCGGGTCCCGAATCCCGGGCCGCCCTGGCCGACCGTGACGTACACGGACGCACGCGCGCGTGCGTGCGTCCCCGGCCCTCAGCTCTTGCCGATCACCTCGCCGGCGGGTCGGGTGAGATTCGTGATGGCAGGAAAGGTGGGTTACTCGTCATTGCGGACGTCACGCTGCCCGCCAAGAATCGAGACCATGGCGCACCGAACCGTCCTGGTCGTTCTCTTCGACGGCGTACAGAGCCTCGACATCACGGGCCCCGTGGAGGTCTTCGCGGGTGCTGCCACATATGTCGGCGACTCCGGGAGCACGTACCGCATCCGCACCGCCTCACTCGACGGCGCACCCGTACGCACCAGCAGCGGTCTGACCCTCACTCCGGATCACGCGCTCGCCGACGCCCCGGCCCCGCATACCCTGCTCGTGCCGGGCGGGCAGGGCACCCGCGCACCCGACCCGAGCCTGATCGAATGGCTGCGCGTACGCGGCCCGCGCGCGCGGCGCCTGGTGTCCGTCTGCACCGGCGCGATCCTGCTCGCCGAGGCCGGCCTCCTGGACGGGCGCCGGGCGACGACCCACTGGGGCTACTGCGAGACCCTCGCCCGTCACCACCCGGCGATCGAGGTCGACCCGGACCCCATCTACGTACGCGACGGGAACGTGGCCACCTCGGCGGGCGTCACCGCCGGCATCGACCTCGCCCTCGCGCTCGTCGAGGAGGACCTCGGCCGCGAGGTGGCGCTCACCGTCGCCCGCCACCTGGTCGTCTTCCTGCGCCGTCCGGGAAGCCAGGCCCAGTTCAGTGCCCAGCTCGCCGCTCAGACGGCCCAGCGCGAACCGCTCCGTGAGGTCCAGCAGTGGATCACCGAGCACCCCGGCGAGGATCTGACCGTCGAGTCCCTCGCCGCCCGCGCCAGCCTCTCACCACGCCACTTCGCCCGTGCCTTCCAGGCGGAGACGGGCATGACCCCGGGGCGCTTCGTGGACCGCGTGCGCCTCGAGCACGCCCGCCGTCTCCTGGAGGACACCGCCGACGGTGTCGAGGAGATCTCCCGCGCCTGCGGCTACGGCACCCCCGAGGCGATGCGCCGCGCCTTCGTGCGCACCCTCGGCGCGGCCCCGGCGGAGTACCGCCGCCGCTTCCGCCCCGCGCTCACCCCCTGAAGCCACCGCTCACCCCCTGAAGCCACCGCTCGCCCGCAGAAGCCGCCGAGCGCCCCGCCGAAGTCACCGGATCACCCGCCGAACCCACGAAAGGCCTGCGATGCAGATAGCCATCGTCCTCTTCGACCGCTTCACCGCCCTCGACGCCGTCGGCCCGTACGAGACCCTCGGCCGCCTCCCGGACGCGGAGACCGTCTTCGTCGCCGAGCGCACCGGCCCCGTCCGCACGGACACCGGTGCCCTGGCGATCACCGCCGACAAGACCCTGGCCGAGGTTCCGAGCCCCGACATCGTCGTGGCCCCCGGTGGCCCCGGCCAGACCCCGCAGATGGAGAACGAGGTGCTCCTCGACTGGCTGCGCACCGCCGACGCCACGAGCGCCTGGACGACCTCCGTGTGCACCGGCTCCCTCCTGCTCGCCGCGGCCGGACTGCTGGGCGGCCGTCGCGCCACCTCGCACTGGCTGGCGCTCGACTTCCTCAAGCGGTTCGGCGCCGAGCCGACCGGAGAGCGGGTCGTGACCGACGGCAAGTACGTCACGGCGGCCGGCGTGTCCTCCGGCATCGACATGGGACTCACCCTGGTCGGCAGGATCGCGGGCGACGAACACGCGCAAGCCGTACAGCTGTTGACGGAGTACGACCCGCAGCCGCCCTACGACGCGGGGTCCCCGCGGAAGGCACCCGCGCATCTCGTCGAGGAGTTCCGCTCGAAGAGCCGCTTCATCCTGGCGTAGTCCAGGTGAAGTCCGGCTGCCGGCGCTCCAGGAAGGCGGCGACTCCCTCCGCGGTGTCGCCGCTCGCGCGCGCCTGCTCCGCCCAGTAGGCGTCCCGGTCCGTACGGCCGTTCGCGAACTCCTTCGCCGCGGCCTGCGTCAGCTGCGAGCGTGCTGTCAGTACCCGAGTGAACTCCGCCACGCGCTTGCCGAGTTCGCCGTCCGGCAGCACCTCGTTCACGAGACCGGTCCGCAGCGCGTGCTCCGCGTCGATCAACTCGCCCGAGAACAACAGGTACTTGGCGGCGGACGGTCCCACCAGGGACACCAACCGCCGGGTGGAGGAGGCCGCGTACACGATCCCCAGCTTCGCCGGAGTGATCCCGAACAGCGCGCCCTCGTCCACGAAACGCAGATCGCACGCCGCCGCCAGCTGGCACCCGCCGCCCACGCAGTAGCCGCGCACCGCGGCGAGCGTCGGCTTGGGAAAGGCGGCGAGCGCGTCCTCGGCGCGCACGGCCAGCCCTTGCGCCTGGGCCGAGGAGCCCCGCAGCGCCGAGATGTCGGCCCCGGCGCAGAAGGTCTCGCCCTCGCCGGTGAGTACGAGCGCACGCACGGCGGGGTCGGCGGCCAGCACGTCGAGCAGGGGCGGCAGCGCCTCCCACATACCGGCCGTCATGGCGTTGCGCTTCGCCGGATGGTGGATCACGACGGTGGCGACCCCGTCGGCGACGCTGTGCAGCAGCTGCGGCTCCATGAGCCGGATGGTATCCGCACGCTCGAACGCACGATCAAGAGGGACGGTCGCACGATCAAGACAGACGGTGCCGTGCCGTCGGCACCGTGACGTTGGTCTCGTCCTGGGCCAAACCGTACAACCCGAAGAGTCTGAATTCGACACAAGAAGGGCAGCGGCGGTCTCTCGTCCGACCGTGTCGTACATGGACGGTCGGAAGCCGTCGATACTCGCTGACTTCTGTTCAGTTCCTCGGTCGGGACAGCGCGTTACCAACACTCGACGTGTGGTGACAATCGAGCGCAAGGGTAGGGACCGGACGATGGACGATCATGGGCGTGGGCCCGGCCCACGCCCTGAAGGCGGCGGGGACGTACCACCCGCCGGGGCACCGCCTGGCCCGCTGCCGTACGAGGGCGTCTGGCGGTTCACCGCTCCCGCCGTCGACGTCTCGGTGCCGCAGGCGCGGCACGCCGTCCGTGACCTGCTGGCCCGGCAGGGCGTGCCCATCTCCGACGACCTCGCCCAGGGGCTCCTGCTGATCGTCTCCGAGCTGGTGACCAACGCCGTCCGGCACGCGGCGCTCCTCTCCCCGATGCTGGCCGTGGAGGTCGCCGTCGGTGCCGATTGGGTGCGCGTCTCCGTCGAGGACAACCACCCCTACCGCCCGACCGCCCTGGAGGCCGACCATGGGCGGACCGGCGGCCGCGGTCTGCTTCTGGTGCGGGAGATCGCGGCGGAGGCGGGCGGCGTGTGCGACGTCGAACACACCGCGAGCGGCGGCAAGGTGATCTGGGCCGCCCTGCCGCTCAAACCCGCACAGGCCTGACAAGTGCCGGCGGTCACCAGCCCGCGGACGAACCCGTCAGCTCCCTGATCGCCGGGCGCGCCGCGTCCAGGACGGTCATGAACCACGCGGAGAACGGGTCCCGCGCGTGCCGTTCCGCCAGCTCGGCGGCCGTCACGAAGGCCGTCGAGCCGACCTCCTCCGCATCCGGCCGCAGCGGAGACTGCACCATGCCCACGAACAGGTGGTTGAACTCCTGCTCCACCAGCCCCGAGTGCGGGTCCGGGTGGTTGTAGCGGACCGTGCCCGCCTCGGCGAGCAGCGACGGAGAGACACCGAGCTCCTCGTACGTGCGCCGCGCGGCGGCCGCGAAAGGTGCCTCACCCGGATAGGGGTGGCCGCAGCAGGTGTTGGACCAGACACCGGGGGAGTGGTACTTGCCGAGCGCGCGCTGCTGCAGCAGCAGCCGGCCCTGCTCGTCGAACAGGAAGACGGAGAACGCCCGGTGCAGCTTCCCGGGTGGCTGATGGGCGGCGAGCTTCTCCGCGGTGCCGATCGTCGTGCCGTCCTCATCGACCAGTTCCAGCAAGATGGCTTCGGCGGTGCCGGTGGACGAACTGTGCGTCGCGGTGGCAGGAGTGATCGGCATACCCATCCTTCGCATCGGTCTTCGAACCTCAAGTCTGCCGTAAGAAACCGCTACTCCTGGCACCACGCGGTGTCCCGCATGTCCGGTTCCGCCGCGCGGACGAACCGGACATGCGGGAGCCGTCGATCAGACGCCGAAAGCGGCCGGATACTTGATCGTGCCCGTCGGCACCGGCGCGGAATCGCCCAGGACAAGTGCCATCATCGCCTCGTCCGGGACCTCGAACCCGGCCCGGATGCCGTACCCCGAGGCGGGCATGAAACCGAACCTCGGGTAGTACTCGGGATGGCCGAGCACGAGCACCAGCCGCTCCCCACGCGCGCGTGCCGCCCGCAGCACCGCGCGTACGACGGCCGCTCCGGCGCCCCGCCGCTGATACGGCGGCCGCACGGCCACGGGCGCCAGGGCGAGCGCCGGCGCCCCGTCGACATGGCAGCGGGTGATCAGCGCGTACGCCGCGACCGTGCCGTCCGGTGCCTCGGCGACGTACGAAAGTCCCGGCAGCCACGCCCCGGAGTCGGCGCGCAGCGCGTCCACCAGGTCCGCCTCCGCCTCGGTCGGGAAGGCCGCGGCGTTGACCGCGTGCACCTCGGCGCGATCGGCGGTGGTCTCCGGACGGGTGAGCCAGCCGGGCGCGCCCTCCGGCAGCCGCAGTACGTATCCGGTGTAGCCGTACTCGTCGCCGTGCTCCCGGCGCAGCGTGATCTCCTCGCGGGCACCCGCCACGGCCTCGGCCATGCCCGGCACGGCGAGGTCCGCGGTGTCGGCCTTGGCGCCCAGCGGGCCGTAGTACTCGTCCCAGTCGGACTCCGGCTGGGGGTGCACGCCGATGACGGTGTATCCCGCGGCCTCGGCGGCCCGGCTGTTTCCCTCGGTCGTGCGCAACTCGCACTGGCCTTCCCAGAAGGCGCGGGCCCGGGGCGAGGGCGAGTCGGTGGTCCACACGCCCTCGGTGATCACCAGAGTGCCGCCGGGCGCGAGGAGGCGCCGCCAGGAGCGCAGCGCGGTGTCGAAGCCGATCGAGTAGGCCGAGCTCTCGGCCCAGACAAGGTCGAACGAGCTGTCGGGGCAGGGGAGTTCGCCCATGTCCGCGTTGAGCGTGCGGATCGAGTCGGCGAGCCCGCGCGCCTCGGCGGACGCCCGCAGCTCGGCGATGAACGGCTCGTGCAGATCGACGGCGGTCACCTCCGCGCCCGCCTCGGCGGCGAGCAGCAGCGCGGCGCGGCCGGGCCCGCATCCCAGGTCGAGTACGCGCGGCCGGGCGGGCAGTGGGCCCGCGAGCGAGAGGAGGTGACGGGTGGTGGCGTCGGAGCCGGGGCCCTGGCGCGGAAGTCCGTGGTGCAGGGTGAAGAAGGCGTTGTCGGTCAACGTGAAAACCCTTGAGTGAAGGGCCCGGCCGACGATTCCCTGAACGTCAGCCGCGGGCCCGGGAGATGGGGATGCCTGAGTCGCTGCGCACAGCAGCGCCGAACGCGACAGTCATCAACCCACCTCCTCGATCGCCGGCCACGGTAGCACCGAGACGGATGACTCCGCCCGGCAATTGCTGCCCATCGGGGCTTCAGTGGCAGAGCCTCGCCTCGTGCTCCGCATGTCCGCCCGGTTCCAGCTGAAAGGTGCAGTGCTCCACGTCGAAGTGATCCCCGAGGCAGCTCTGCAGTTCGTGCAGCAACTTCTCGTGGCCGATGGCGCTGAGTGTCCCGGAGTCCACGACCACATGCGCGGAGAGGACGGGCAGCCCCGAGGTGATCGTCCAGGCGTGCAGATCGTGGACGTCCTCGACACCCGGGAGCGCCCGGATGTGGGACCGCACCTGAGCCATGTCCACGTTCTCGGGAGCTGCCTCCAGAAGCACGTTGAGCGTCTCGCGCAACAGCTTCCAGGTACGCGGCACGATCATGAGAGCGATGACGATCGAGGCGATGGGGTCGGCGGCCTGCCAGCCCGTGGCCATGATGAGGACCGCGGAGACCAGCACGGTCAGCGAGCCCAGCGTGTCGGCGAGCACTTCCAGGAACGCGCCGCGCACGTTCAGGCTGTCCTTCTGGCCCCGCATCAGCAGCGTGAGCGAGATCATGTTCGCGACCAGACCGATCAGGCCGAATATTACGGTCAGTCCGCCCTTGGTCTCCGCCGGCGCCACGAAACGCTCGATCGCCTCATACAGGACGTACCCGCCGACGCCGACCAGCAGCAGACAGTTGGCGAGCGCGGCGAGGATCTCGGCGCGCGCATAGCCGAAGGTGCGGCTGCCGCTCGGTGGCCGGTTGGCGAAGTGGATCGCCAGCAGCGCCATGGCCAGGCCCAGCGCATCCGTCGTCATGTGTGCGGCGTCCGCGATGAGCGCGAGCGAACCCGTGAGGATGCCGCCGACGATCTGGACCGCGACGACGGTGAGCGTGATCGCCAGCGCGGCGCGCAGTCTCCCTTGGTGGGCGGCTGCCGCCGTGCCCCCCGCGGCGACGCCGTGCGTATGACCGTGGTCGTGTCCTGCCCCCATGAAAACCGCCCTCCCGGATCGGCCCCGAAACCCTTTCGGCGGCCCCCAGTGAACTACCGGTGGGGGGTATGTGCAACGCGGCACTGAACACCGTTGTCATATGCTCTGACCTGCGGAAACGATCCGCAGGTCAGAGCACTGGCGTGATCAGCCGGAGTGATGGAGGCGCCAGCCCTGCCAGGCCGACTCGACCATCTCGCGCACCCCGCGACGCGCGGTCCAGCCCAGTTCCTCGGCGGCGCGCGCGGCCGAGGCGACCGCGCGCGGGGCGTCGCCCGGGCGGCGTGGTTCGACGAGCGCGGCGCGGGTGTCGCCGGTGACCTCGCCGATGAGGGTCACGAGTTCGCGTACCGAGACACCCTCACCGCGGCCGATGTTCACCGTCAGGTCGCGCGTCGCGTCCGTGGCGCCCGTCACGCCTGGGGTGCCCGTCGCGGCCAGTCGCCTGGCCGCCGCGAGGTGCGCGTCGGCGAGGTCGGCGACGTGGATGTAATCGCGTACGCAGGTGCCGTCCGGCGTCGGATAGTCGTCGCCGAAGATCCGCGGGGCCTCGTCGCGGGTGAGCCGGTCGAACACCATCGGGACCACGTTGAAGACGCCGGTGTCGGCCAGTTCGGGCGCGGCCGCCCCCGCGACGTTGAAGTAGCGCAGACAGACCGTCGCGATGCCGTGCGCCCGGCCCGCCGCCCGCACCAGCCACTCGCCGGCGAGCTTCGTCTCGCCGTACGGGCTCATGGGGGCGCACGGGGTGTCCTCCGTGATGAGCTCCACATCCGGATTGCCGTAGACGGCGGCGGACGACGAGAAGAGGAACCGCCCGATGCCCGCCTCGGCGACCGCGTCGAGGAGGGTCGCGAGGCCGCCGACGTTCTCCTGGTAGTAGCGCGCGGGCTGTGCGACGGACTCGCCGACCTGCTTGCGGGCGGCGAGATGCACCACACCCGTCACCGTGTGTTCGGCGAACGTCCGCTTCAGCAGATCACCGTCGAGCGATGAGCCCTGTATGAGAGCTATGTCCGACGGCAGTCGGTGTGCGACGCCGGCCGAGAGATCGTCGAGCGCGACGACCCGCTCTCCCGCGTCGGCCATGACGCGTGCCACATGCGCCCCGATATATCCAGCTCCACCTGTGATCAGCCATGTCATGGTCGTTCACCCTATGCCGGGCCCATCGGTTCCGGTCCGGAGTGCGAACCTTGCCCCGGAAAGTTCTGTTCTGCGTCCGCGATTTGGGGCGCGGGCCCCGGATCCACGATGATGATCGCAGCAGGCGCAGCACTCAGCCCGTGCTGATCGGGCCGTTAACGGGCGGTGAACGGCAGCTTCTCATCATCCGATAGCCTCTGCCGACACGCCGCCCGGCCGCCCCCGGCCTGGGTGCCCCATCACGCACATGCCCGGCGCCATGGACGCGTCGGAACCCAGGGAGTGAGTTCGTCTGTCGACCGCCATCCTCACCGGTCAGCCGGTTCCCGGATCGTCCCTCGAGGGCGATCTGCGGTCGCTCGGCTTCGACGTGCGGGTCGCCACCGACGCGGCCGACGCCGAGACGCTCCTTGCCGCCGTGCCCGCGGACCAGCGGGTCGCCGTCGTCGACACCCGCTTCGTGGGGCATGTCCACGCTCTGCGCATCGGGCTCACCGACCCCCGCTTCGACGCCTCCGCGATCCCCGGAGCAGTGACCGTCCGGCCCGCGGCCCGTTCGGCGCTCGCCCGCGCGCTGCACGCGGCCGCCGGTGACGCGTCGAACGGCTCCGTGGTGGTCGGCATCGTCGCCGACCGCGTCGCGGAGCTGCTCGACACCACCGAACTGCACCGCCCCGATCTCGGCGAACTCGTGGCCGCCGTCCCCCGGGACCCCCAGGCCCGCAACGAGGCCCGCCAGTCCGTGGTCGCCATCGACGACGAGGCGATCAGGCTGCGTACGGCCGTGAAGTCCCGCGACGGCTTCTTCACCACGTACTGCATCAGCCCGTACTCCCGCTACATCGCCCGCTGGTGCGCCCGCCGCGGTCTGACCCCGAACCAGGTCACCACTGCCTCGCTGTTCACCGCGCTGATCGCGGCCGGCTGTGCGGCGACCGGCACCCGCGCCGGCTTCGTCGCGGCCGGTCTGCTGCTCCTCTTCTCCTTCGTCCTGGACTGCACGGACGGACAACTCGCCCGCTACTCGCTGCAGTACTCGACGCTCGGCGCCTGGCTCGACGCGACCTTCGACCGCGCCAAGGAGTACGCCTACTACGCGGGCCTCGCCCTCGGCGCCGCCCGCGGCGGCGACGACGTATGGGCCCTCGCCCTCGGCGCGATGATCCTGCAGACCTGCCGGCACGTCGTCGACTTCTCCTTCAACGAGGCGAACCACGACGCCACCGCCAACACCAGCCCCACGGCTGCCCTGTCGGACAAACTCGACAGCGTCGGCTGGACGGTCTGGGTGCGCCGGATGATCGTGCTGCCCATCGGCGAGCGCTGGGCGATGATCGCCGTGCTCACGGCGGCCACGACGCCTCGTATCACCTTCTACGCACTGCTCATCGGCTGTGCGCTCGCGGCCACTTACACCACGGCGGGACGCGTGCTCAGGTCGCTGACCCGCAAGGCACAGCGCACCGACCGCGCGGCCCAGGCACTCGCCGACCTCACGGACTCCGGCCCCTTCGCCGCGGCCTTGACCCTCCCCCGCGCTCGGCTTCGCTCGCGCGGGGGGACCCCCACCGCTCCCGGCGCCGCGAGCCTCGGCCCGGCCTACGTCGCGTTCGCCGCCGGAGCCCTGGTGGTGCTGGTCTCCTGGCTTGCCCCGTACGGCAGTTGGTGGCCCGTCCTGGGCGCCGCCGGGTACGTACTCCTGTCGCCCGTGGCCCTCGCGCGGCCCCTCAAGGGCGCCCTGGACTGGCTTGTTCCGCCGTTCTTCCGGGCGGCCGAATACTGCACCGTACTGATACTGGCCGCCAAAGCCGAGGTGAACGGAGCCCTGCCCGCGGCTTTCGGCCTGGTGGCCGCCGTCGCCTACCATCACTACGACACGGTGTACCGCATACGCGGCAACACCGGCGCACCGCCGCACTGGTTGGTGCGGGCGATCGGCGGGCACGAAGGCAGGACGCTGCTGGTCACCGTTCTGGCCGCGCTGCTCGCCGCCACTGATTTCACGTTCGCGCTCGCGGCGCTCGCCGCGGCCGTGGCACTAGTGGTGCTCGTGGAGAGCATCCGCTTCTGGGTGACCGCCCACCGACGTGGCGCACCCGCCGTACACGATGAAGGAGAACCCGCATGATCGGCCTCGTGCTGGCGGCCGGCGCCGGACGGCGTCTGCGCCCCTATACCGACACCCTGCCCAAGGCACTGGTGCCGGTGGGACCCGAAGGCGACGAGGACAGCATCACCGTGCTCGACCTCACTCTCGGCAACTTCGCCGAGATCGGCCTGACCGAGGTCGCGATCATCGTCGGGTACCGCAAGGAGGCCGTCTACGAGCGCCGCGAGGCGCTCGAGAAGAAGTACGGCGTCAAGATCACCCTGATCGACAACGACAAGGCCGAGGAGTGGAACAACGCCTACTCCCTCTGGTGCGGCCGTGACGCCATCAAGCACTCGGTGATCCTCGCCAACGGCGACACCGTGCACCCGGTCTCCGTGGAGAAGACGCTGCTCGCCGCGCGCGGCGACGGCAAGAAGATCATCCTTGCCCTCGACACGGTGAAGTCCCTCGCCGACGAGGAGATGAAGGTCGTCGTCGACCCCGAGAAGGGCATGACGAAGATCACCAAGCTGATGGACCCGGCCGAGGCCACCGGTGAGTACATCGGCGTCACCCTCATAGAGGGTGAGGCTGCCGACGAGCTCGCCGACGCGCTGAAGACGGTCTTCGAGACCGACCCGCAGCAGTTCTACGAGCACGGCTACCAGGAGCTCGTGAACCGCGGCTTCCGCATCGACGTGGCCCCCATCGGCGACGTCAGCTGGGTCGAGATCGACAACCACGACGACCTCGCCAAGGGACGTGTGATCGCGTGCCAGTACTGACGAGGCTCATCCCCTCGCCGGTCGTCGTCGACATCCGTCCGGGCGCCCTGGACGATTTGGCGGGGGTCCTCGCCGACCAGCGCATCTCGCACTCCGGCAAGCTGGCCGTCGCGATCAGCGGCGGCTCCGGGGCCAAGCTGCGTGAGCGGCTGGCTCCGGCCCTGCCGGGCGCGAGCTGGTACGAGGTCGGCGGCGGCACCATCGACGACGCGATCAAGCTCGCCGACGCCATGAAGTCCGGGCACTACGACGCGGTCGTGGGTCTCGGCGGCGGCAAGATCATCGACTGTGCGAAGTTCGCCGCGGCGCGTATCGGCCTCCCGCTGGTCGCCGTCGCCACGAACCTCTCGCACGACGGTCTGTGCTCGCCCGTCGCGACCCTCGACAACGACGCGGGCCGCGGCTCCTACGGTGTACCGAACCCGATCGCGGTCGTCATCGACCTCGACGTGATCCGCGAGGCCCCGGTCCGCTTCGTGCGCTCCGGTATCGGCGACGCCCTGTCCAACATCTCCGCGGTCGCGGACTGGGAGCTCGCCAACCGCGAGCAGGGCGAGGCGATCGACGGTCTGGCCGCCGCCATGGCACGCCAGGCGGGCGAGGCCGTGCTGCGGCACCCGGGCGGCGTCGGCGACGACGCCTTCCTCCAGGTGCTCGCCGAGGGACTGGTGCTCACCGGCATCTCCATGTCGGTGGCGGGCGACTCCCGCCCGGCCTCCGGCGCCTGCCACGAGATCAACCACGCCTTCGACATCCTCTTCCCCAAGCGTGCCGCCAGCCACGGCGAGCAGTGCGGCCTGGGCGCGGCCTTCGCGATGTATCTGCGCGGGGCGCACGAGGAGTCGGTGTACATGGCCGAGGTGCTGCGCCGCCACGGGCTGCCCGTCCTCCCGGAGGACATCGGCTTCACCGTGGAGGAGTTCGTCCAGGTCGTGGAGTTCGCACCGAAGACCCGGCCCGGCCGTTACACGATCCTCGAACACCTCGACCTCAACACCGATCAGATCAAGGACGCATACGCCGACTATGCCAAGGCCATCGGTAGCTGAACTGCGCCCCGTCGTGCACCCCGAAGGGGTGAAGGACCGGCGCAGTGGTGAGCACTGGGCGGGACGCCTGTACATGCGAGAGATCTCGCTGCGCTGCGACCGGTACCTGGTGAACACCAGGATCACGCCCAACCAGCTCACATATCTGATGGTCGTCGCGGGCATCCTGGCGGGCGCGGCACTCCTCGTGCCCGGGCTCGCCGGGGCGCTCCTCGGCGCCGTCCTCATCCAGATCTACCTGCTGCTCGACTGTGTCGACGGCGAGATCGCCCGCTGGCGGGGCCAGACCTCGATCACCGGCGTCTACCTGGACCGCATCGGCCACTACCTGTCCGAGGCGGCCCTCCTCGTGGGCTTCGGCCTGCGCGGCGCCGACCTGTTCGACGGCTCCGAGAGCCCCGAGTGGCTGTGGGCCTTCCTCGGCACGCTGGCCGCGCTCGGCGCGATCCTGATCAAGGCCGAGACGGACCTGGTCGACGTGGCCCGTGCCCGCAGCGGACTGCCCGCCGTCAAGGACGAGGCCGCCACGCCCCGCTCCTCGGGTATCGCCGTGGCCCGCCGGGCCGCGGCCGCGCTCAAGTTCCACCGCCTGGTCGGCGGTGTCGAGGCCAGCCTGTTCATCCTGTTCGTGGCGATCCTCGACCTGGTGGGCGGCGACCTGTTCTGGACCCGTCTGGGCATCGCGGTCCTGGCCGGCATCGCGATCCTGCAGACCCTGCTGCACCTGGTGTCCATCCTGGCTTCGAGCAGGCTGAAGTGAGCACGGGCATGAAGATCGGCGCGGTGATCATCACCATGGGCAACCGCCCCGATGAACTCCGCGCCCTCCTCGACTCGGTCGCCAAGCAGGACGGCGACCCGGTCGAGGTCGTCGTGGTCGGCAACGGCTCCCCGGTGCCGGACGTCCCCGAAGGCGTCCGCACCATCGAGCTGCCGGAGAACCTCGGCATCCCGGGCGGCCGCAACGTCGGCATCGAGGCGTTCGGCGCCGGCGGCGCGGACGGCTATGACGTCGATGTGCTCCTCTTCCTCGACGACGACGGCCTGCTCGCCCGCCATGACACCGCCGAGCTGTGCCGCGAGGCCTTCGAGGCCGACCCGGAGCTCGGCATCATCAGCTTCCGCATCGCCGACCCGGACACCGGTGTCACCCAGCGCCGTCACGTCCCGCGCCTGCGGGCCTCCGACCCGCTGCGCAACTCGCGTGTCACCACCTTCCTCGGCGGCGCCAACGCCGTCCGCACGAAGGTCTTCGCCGAGGTCGGCGGCCTGCCCGACGAGTTCTTCTACGCCCATGAGGAGACCGACCTCGCCTGGCGGGCCCTCGACGCGGGCTGGATGATCGACTACCGCTCGGACATGGTGCTGTACCACCCGACGACGGCCCCCTCGCGGCACGCGGTCTACCACCGGATGGTCGCCCGCAACCGGGTCTGGCTGGCGCGCCGCAACCTGCCCACCCTCCTGGTGCCGGTCTACCTCGGCGTCTGGATGCTGCTGACCCTGGCCCGCCGCCCCTCGCGACCTGCTCTGAAAGCCTGGTTCGGCGGCTTCAAGGAGGGCTGGACGACCGCGTGCGGCCCCCGCCGTCCCATGAAGTGGCGTACGGTATGGCGCCTGACGCGACTGGGCCGACCACCCGTCATCTGACAAGCTCGATATCTGAGAGCATGCGGCCGTACCCGGTCCCGGGATCCTGCCCGGGGCCGATCCGGCCGCGCACTTTGAGGACGAAAGTTTCCACTTGTGAGTGAGACAACGCATGACGGCGGAGGAGTCGCGGTGAGCGCCCCTCCGTCGCCCGATGACGGGCTCTCCGCGGCGAACCTCGCCGCCAAGTACGGGCTCGCCGTGAGCGGTGCCCGGCCAGGACTCGTCGAGTACGTCCGCCAGCTCTGGGGACGGCGTCACTTCATCCTCGCCTTCTCCCAGGCGAAGCTCACCGCCCAGTACAGCCAGGCGAAGCTCGGCCAGCTGTGGCAGGTGGCCACGCCGCTGCTGAACGCGCTCGTGTACTTCCTGATCTTCGGCCTGATCCTGGGCGCCGACCGTGGCATGTCCCAGGAGGTCTACATCCCGTTCCTGGTGACGGGTGTGTTCGTCTTCACCTTCACGCAGAGCTCGGTGATGGCGGGCGTACGCGCGATCTCCGGCAACCTCGGTCTGGTGCGGGCGCTGCACTTCCCGCGCGCCTCGCTGCCCATCTCGTTCTCGCTGCAGCAGCTCCAGCAGCTGCTCTTCTCGATGCTCGTGCTGTTCGCCGTGGCGGTCGGATTCGGCAGCTACCCCAGGCTGTCCTGGTTGCTGATCCTCCCGGTCCTGGTCCTGCAGTTCCTCTTCAACACCGGCCTCGCGATGATCATGGCCCGGGCGGGCGCCAAGACCCCCGACCTCGCACAGCTCATGCCGTTCGTGATGCGCACGTGGATGTACGGGTCCGGCGTCATGTTCTCCATCCCGATCATGCTCGAAGGCAAGCCGGAGTGGATCGCCGATGTCCTCCAGTGGAACCCGGCCGCCATCTACATGGACCTGATGCGCTTCGCACTGATCGACGGCTACGGCTCCGAGAACCTGCCCCCGCACGTGTGGGCGGTCGCCGGTGCCTGGGCCGTCCTCGTCGCCATCGGCGGGTTCGTGTACTTCTGGAAGGCGGAGGAGCGGTACGGCCGTGGCTGAGCAGAACACCACCGGGCCGGACACCGAGTCCCGGATCCCCACTGTCATCGCGGACGAGCTGCACATCGTCTACCGCGTCAACGGAGCCAAGACCGGCAAGGGCAGCGCCACCGCCGCCCTCAGCCGCATACTCAAGCGCGGCTCCGACGACGCGGCGCGGGGTGTCCGCAAGGTGCACGCCGTTCGGGGCGTCTCCTTCATCGCCTATCGCGGTGAGGCCATCGGCCTGATCGGCTCCAACGGCTCCGGCAAGTCCACCCTGCTGCGCGCCATCGCGGGACTCCTCCCCGCCGAGAAGGGCAAGGTCTACACCGACGGCCAGCCCTCGCTCCTCGGCGTCAACGCGGCGCTGATGAACGACCTCACGGGCGAGCGGAACGTCATCCTCGGCGGCCTCGCGATGGGCATGTCCCGCGAGCAGATCCGGGAGCGCTACGAGGAGATCGTCGACTTCTCGGGCATCAACGAGAAGGGGGACTTCATCACGCTCCCGATGCGCACCTATTCCTCCGGCATGGCGGCGCGCCTGCGTTTCTCCATCGCGGCCGCCAAGGACCACGACGTCCTGATGATCGACGAGGCCCTCGCCACGGGCGACCGCAAGTTCCAGAAGCGCTCCGAGGCCCGCATCCGGGAGCTGCGCAAGGAAGCCGGCACCGTCTTTCTGGTGAGCCACAACAACAAGTCGATCCGCGACACCTGTGACCGCGTCCTGTGGCTGGAGCGTGGCGAGCTGCGCATGGACGGCCCGACCGACGAGGTCCTCAAGGAGTACGAGAAGTTCACGGGGAAGTAGGCCCCGGCACCACCTCTGGGCCCCGCCGGAACGCCTCCGGCGGGGTCCTGCCGCGCAACCGGAACGCCTCCGGCGGAGTCCTCTCGGGCAAAGAGGCGCCCAGGGGAGATCCACTGGGCAAAGAACGATCCAACTCTCCACCACATTAGGAATCTTGGCGGCAATCGGTGTGTTGTTGTGATGTGCAGGACACCCTGACGCGTCATGTCACGTTGTACAACGTAAGCTGTACCGGTGCTGATTCGCGGCAAGTAGGGCGATAATGCGCGACACCGGCACTGGCGTGTCGCGTCAGTGGCCGGGCGGCGTGTCCGAAATGGGATGTATTGGGTCGGCAGTGTAGAACGGGAGATGTGACGGCAATGGCTACGGGAACTCTCCAGCTCCACAACGCGTGTGCCGTCCGCGTACCGGGCAGCGAGCGGTGACGGCAGCCGGGACGGCGCGCGCCGGCGGCCCGGAGCGCACCACCCTCGACAAGGCCGCGGGCGAGAACTTTCCCGTGGCGCCGTTCTTTCTGCCCAAGCCCTGGCGCGCCGATCTCATGGCCGTGTACGGCTTCGCCCGTCTCGTCGACGACATCGGTGACGGCGACCTGGCGCCCGGCGGCGCCGATGCCCGCCTCCTCGGGGTGTCTCGTGAAGAGGCCGAGGACCGGATGGTCCTGCTCGACGCCTTCGAGGCCGACCTGCGCAAGGTGTTCGACTCGACCCCGCGTCACCCGCTGCTGCGCCGCCTCCAGCCGACGGTCCGTCGCGCCGGCCTCACCCCCGAGCCGTTCCTCGGTCTGATCGCGGCCAACCGTCAGGACCAGCTGGTCAAGCGGTACGAGACCTACGACGACCTGCTCGCCTACTGCGAACTGTCCGCCAACCCGGTCGGCCGCCTCGTCCTCGCGGTCACGGGCTCCTCGACCCCTGAGCGCGTCCGCCGCTCGGACGCCGTCTGCACGGCCCTGCAGATCGTCGAGCACCTCCAGGATGTCAGCGAGGACCTCGGGCGCGACCGCGTCTATCTGCCCGCCGAGGACATGAAACGGTTCCATGTCCAGGAGGCGGATCTCGCTACGGCCACAGCAGGCGCGTCGGTGCGCGCACTGGTTGCATACGAAGCAGAACGTGCCCGGAACCTCCTGAATGAAGGTACCCCCCTGGTGGGTAGCGTCCACGGCAGACTCAGGCTGCTGCTCGCAGGGTTCGTGGCGGGGGGAAAGGCGGCGATCCACGCGATTGCCGCCGCCGAATACGACGTACTTCCCGGCCCGCCCAAGCCCGGCAAGCTCCGGCTGCTGCGTGAGGCGGGCGTGACTCTGCGAGGAGAGGGGTGATCCGGACCGTGGAGTCTCCATCGCACGTGTCCGCACCGGTACTCGCCGCATACAGCTACTGCGAGGCAGTGACCGGACAGCAGGCCCGTAACTTCGCGTACGGCATCAGGCTCCTGCCGACGCCCAAGCGCCGCGCGATGTCGGCGCTCTACGCGTTCTCGCGGCGTGTCGACGACATCGGCGACGGCGCGCTCGCACCGGAGGTCAAGGCGGCCCGTCTGGAAGACACCCGGAAGTTGCTCGCCCGGGTCCGCGACGGCTCCGTGGACGAGGACGACATCGACCCGGTCGCGGTCGCCCTCCGTCACGCGGCGGACCACTTCCCGATCCCGCTCGGCGGCCTCGACGAACTCATCGACGGCGTCCTGATGGACGTACGCGGCGAGACCTACGAGACCTGGGAGGACCTGAAGATCTACTGCCGCTGTGTGGCGGGGGCGATCGGACGGCTCTCGCTCGGGGTGTTCGGCACCGAACCGGGAGCGCGCGGAGTCGAGCGTGCGCCCGAGTACGCCGACACGCTCGGCCTCGCGCTGCAACTCACCAACATCCTCCGGGACGTTCGCGAGGACGCCGAGGGAGGGCGCACCTATCTGCCCGCGGACGATCTCGCGAAGTTCGGCTGCTCCGCCGGGTTCAACGAGGCACGTCCACCGGCCGACTCGGACTTCGCGGGCCTCGTGCACTTCGAAGTGCGAAGGGCCCGCACGCTTTTCGCGGAGGGCTACCGACTGCTGCCGATGCTGGACCGGCGCAGCGGCGCCTGCGTCGCCGCGATGGCCGGCATCTACCGACGTCTCCTCGACCGCATCGAGCGCGAACCGGAGGCGGTTCTGCGGGGCCGCGTCTCGCTGCCCGGGCGCGAGAAGGCGTACGTCGCCGTGCGCGGCCTCTCCGGCCTCGACGCCCGGCATGTGTCCCGCCGGCCCGTCAGGAGGCGCGTCTGATGGACACCCTGGGCCACGGTGACGCAGCTCCCGGGAAACGGCGCGCAACCCTCCGGTCGGCGACGGCGTCCCTGACTGCGACGGCCTGCCGTGCACCGTTCCATCACCACGGCCGGGCCGCGGGGGAGGGCGCACGATGAGCGACACCACACAGCCCGAGGGGCTAGACGCGGAGAGCCCAGGCTGTTCCGCGAGTGAGCCGAAGGGGCGCGCCGGTGTCGAGGACGCATGGGGGTCCCCCCTGCTCGAGCGAAGCCGAGAGCTTGGGGGGGCGCGGAGGCCCGACGAAGGAGGGTCGAGCACGGTCGCGGCCTCGACACCGGCTGTAGCGCCCCGGAGGCGAACCGAGCCTCAAGAAAAGAGGACAGCCGTCGTCGTGGGTGGAGGTCTCGCGGGGATCACCACCGCCCTTGCGCTCGCCGACGCGGGCGTACGTGTCACGCTGCTCGAAGGCCGGCCGCGGCTCGGCGGACTCGCCTTCTCCTTCCAGCGGGGCGTGCTCACCGTGGACAACGGCCAGCATGTGTATCTGCGCTGCTGCACCGCGTACCGCTGGTTCCTCGAGCGCATCGACGCAGCGGCGCTCGCGCCCTTGCAGGATCGTCTCGACGTGCCCGTTCTCGACGTGACGAAACCCGCGGGGGGCCGGCTCGGCAGACTACGACGCGACGCGCTGCCCGTACCGCTGCATCTCGGGCGCAGCCTCGCCACCTACCCGCATCTCTCGCTCGCCGAGCGCGCCAAGGTCGGACGTGCCGCGCTCGCGCTCAAGGCACTCGACCTCGCCGATCCCGCCCTCGACTCCGAGGACTTCGGCAGCTGGCTGACCCGGCACGGTCAGTCGGCGCGTGCCGTCGAAGCGCTGTGGGACCTCGTCGGAGTCGCCACCCTCAACGCGGTCGCCGGCGACGCGTCGCTCGGGCTCGCCGCGATGGTGTTCAAGACCGGCCTGCTGTCCGAACCGGGCGCGGCCGACATCGGCTGGGCACGCGTCCCGCTGGGTGAGCTGCACGACCGGCTGGCCCGCAAGGCGCTCGACTCCTCGGGCGTCCGTACCGAACTCCGTACCCGCGTCACCTCCATCTTGCCCAACGGGAAGGGCCGTTGGAGCGTTCAGGTTCCCGGCGAGACGCTTGACGCGGAGGCGGTCGTCCTCGCCGTACCACAGCGCGAGGCGCACGATCTGCTGCCCGAAGGCGCACTCGACGCGCCCGAACGGCTGCTGGAGATCGGCACCGCGCCGATCCTCAACATCCATGTCGTCTACGACCGCAAGGTGCTCAAGCGGCCCTTCTTCGCCGCGCTCGGCACCCCGGTGCAGTGGGTCTTCGACCGCACCGAGGCGTCCGGGCTCTCGGAGGGCCAGTACCTCGCGCTGTCGCAGTCGGCCGCTCAGGACGAGATCGACGAACCCGTCTCGGCGCTGCGCGAGCGCTATCTGCCGGAGCTGGAGCGGCTGCTGCCCGGCACGCGCGGCGCCGAGGTCAGGGACTTCTTTGTGACCAGGGAGCGTACGGCGACGTTCGCCCCCACCCCAGGCGTCGGACGGCTGCGGCCCGGCGCCCGCACCAAGGCACCCGGCCTGTACCTGGCCGGGGCGTGGACCGCCACCGGGTGGCCCGCGACCATGGAGAGTGCGGTCCGCAGCGGTGTCAGTGCGGCGGGCGCCGCGCTGAGCGCCCTGGGCCGGCCCCGCGATCACCTCTTCGAACTCTTCGAGGAGGCGGCGTGAAGCTCGATCTGAGCGCGGCAGGCTCCCGCACTCCCAGTACCGCAACAAGAGGAGAGACTGTGCCCACTGTGCCCCCGGCATCGAAGGCTGCCGACGCGGTGGACGTGACCGCGCTCCTGGAGCGCGGCCGGACCCTGGCCACACCGGTACTGAGGGCGGCCATCGGCCGCCTGGCACCCCCCATGGACACTGTCGCCGCCTACCACTTCGGCTGGATCGACGCCGAGGGCAACCCCGCGGAGGGCGACGGCGGCAAGGCCGTGCGCCCCGCGCTCGCCGTACTGTCCGCGCAGGCCGCCGGTGCCGCCCCCGAGGTGGGCGTGCCGGGTGCGGTCGCCGTCGAGCTGGTGCACAACTTCTCGCTGCTGCACGACGACCTGATGGACGGCGACGAACAGCGCCGCCACCGCGACACCGTGTGGAAGGTGCACGGCCCCGCCCAGGCCATCCTCGTCGGCGACGCCCTGTTCGCGCTGGCCAACGAGATCCTTCTGGAACTCGGGACGGTCGAGGCGGGCCGTGCCACGCGCCGCCTCACCACCGCCACCCGCGCACTGATCGACGGTCAGGCGCAGGACATCTCGTACGAGCACCGCGACCGGGTCACCGTCTCGGAGTGCCTGGAGATGGAGGGCAACAAGACGGGCGCCCTGCTCGCCTGTGCCTGCTCCATCGGAGCGGTGCTCGGCGGCGGTGACGACCGCACGGCCGACACGCTGGAGAAGTACGGATACCACCTCGGCCTCGCCTTCCAGGCCGTGGACGATCTGCTGGGCATCTGGGGCGACCCGGAGGCCACCGGAAAGCGGCCGTGGAGCGATCTGCGTCAGCGCAAGAAGTCCCTGCCGGTCGTGGCCGCGCTCGCGGCGGGCGGCCCGGCCTCCGAACGCCTCGGCCAACTGCTCGCCGAGGACGCCAAGAGCACCGAATTCGAGAACTTCTCCGAGGAGGAGTTCGCCGCGCGAGCCGCGCTCATCGAGGAGGCGGGCGGCCGCGAGTGGACCGCCCAGGAGGCGCGCCGCCAGCACACCATCGCCATCGAGGCGCTCGACACGATCCACATGCCGGAAGAGGTACGGGCCCAGTTCGTGGAGCTGGCCGACTTCGTCGTCGTACGAAAGAGATGATCACTATCGGTCGAATAAACCTCGCGTAGTCGCCGGCCGGTCCTGCGGGAGAAGCGGACCGGCCGACGGCGGACCCACAGCAGAGACATGCCACTGCACGAAGGGGAAGCCATGACAGCGACGACCGACGGAAGCACCGGGGCCCTCCCGCCCCGCGCTGCCTCGGCCAGCGAAATCCACACCACGACTCCCACGGCGACCGGGGCAGCCGATACCCGAGACGCCGCCGCGCGCGCGATACAGCGCGCCACCGATTTCCTGCTGTCCACTCAGGCCCCCCAGGGCTGGTGGAAGGGCGACCTCGAGACGAACGTCACGATGGACGCCGAAGACCTGCTGCTGCGCCAGTTCCTGGGCATCCGCGACGAGAAGACCACGCACGCCGCCGGCCTCTTCATCCGCGGCGAGCAGCGCGAGGACGGCACCTGGGCCACGTTCTACGGCGGCCCCGGCGAACTCTCCACCACCGTCGAGGCATACGTCGCCCTGCGGCTGGCCGGTGACGCGCCCGACGAGCCGCACATGGAGAGGGCGGCCGCGTGGATCCGTGACCAGGGCGGCATCGCCGCGGCCCGGGTCTTCACCCGGATCTGGCTGGCCCTGTTCGGCTGGTGGAAGTGGGACGACCTGCCCGAACTTCCCCCGGAACTCATCTACTTCCCGAAGTGGGCCCCGCTCAACATCTACGACTTCGGGTGCTGGGCGCGGCAGACCATCGTGCCGCTCACCGTCGTCTCCGCGAAGCGGCCCGTACGTCCCGCGCCCTTCCCGCTCGACGAGCTGCACACCGACGCCCGCGACCCCAACCCCGTCAAGCCGCTTGCCCCGGTGGCGAGTTGGGACGGGATCTTCCAGCGGCTGGACAAGGCACTGCACGCGTACCGCAAGGTCGCGCCGCGCCGGCTGCGCAAGGCCGCGATGAACACAGCCGCCCGCTGGATCATCGAGCGGCAGGAGAACGACGGCTGCTGGGGAGGCATCCAGCCGCCCGCCGTCTACTCGGTCATCGCGCTGCATCTGCTCGGCTACGACCTCGAACACCCGGTGATGCGCTCCGGGTTGGAGTCCCTAGACCGGTTCGCGGTGTGGCGCGAGGACGGGGCCCGGATGATCGAGGCCTGTCAGTCGCCGGTGTGGGACACCTGCCTGGCGACCATCGCGCTCGCCGACGCCGGCCTGCCCGCCGACCATCCGCAGCTCGTCAAGGCGGCGGACTGGATGCTCGGTGAGGAGATCGGCCGGCCCGGCGACTGGGCCGTACGCAGACCCCAGCTTCCGCCCGGCGGCTGGGCGTTCGAGTTCCACAACGACAACTACCCCGACATCGACGACACCGCCGAGGTCGTCCTCGCGCTGCGCCGCGTCAAGCACCACGATCCGGAGCGCGTGGAGAAGGCCATCGGGCGTGGAGTGCGCTGGAACCTGGGCATGCAGTCGAAGAACGGCGCGTGGGGCGCCTTCGACGTCGACAACACCAGCGCCTTCCCCAACCGGCTGCCTTTCTGCGACTTCGGCGAGGTCATCGACCCGCCGTCCGCCGACGTCACGGCGCACGTCGTGGAGATGCTCGCCGTCGAGGGGCTCTCCCATGATCCCCGCACCCGCCGGGGCATCGAGTGGCTGCTCGCCGAACAGGAGGCGGACGGCTCCTGGTTCGGCCGCTGGGGGGTCAACTACGTCTACGGCACCGGGTCGGTGGTGCCCGCGCTCACCGCCGCCGGGCTGCCCGGCTCGCATCCGGCGATCCGTCGGGCGGTGGCCTGGCTGGAGACGGTGCAGAACGACGACGGCGGCTGGGGCGAGGACCTGCGCTCCTACCGCGACGTCGCCCAGTGGAGCGGCCGGGGCGCATCGACCGCCTCACAGACGGCCTGGGCACTGCTCGCGCTGCTCGCGGCGGGGGAGCGGGAGTCCAAGGCCGTGGAGCGCGCGATCACCTGGCTCGCGGAAACCCAGCGGGCGGACGGCTCCTGGGACGAGCCGTACTTCACCGGCACCGGCTTCCCGTGGGACTTCTCCATCAACTACCACCTCTACCGGCAGGTCTTCCCGCTCACCGCGCTCGGCCGGTACGTCCATGGCGAACCGTTCGCCGGCCGGCAGGCGACGGAGAGTCGATGAGTACGACACCCGCCGCCGCCCCGCTGCTGATCGCCTGCGCGCTCGGCATCGAGCGTCTGGCCCTGCGCAGCGGCGACCGCGGCGGCGGTGCGGACGGCCCGGTCACCGTGCTGCGTACCGGCATGGGCCCCATGGCCGCCGAGCGCGCGGTCACCCGGGCGCTCGCCGATCCGGCGCTGGCCGACGCGGCCGTCCTGGCCACGGGCTTCTGCGCCGGACTGGCGCCCGGCATGCACCCCGGCGATCTGGTCGTCGCCGAGGAGACCTGCGACGCGCGCGGACGAACCCCGTGCGTGGGAACCGACCTGCTCGTGAAGGAGCTGGTGCGTGCCGTGCCCCGGCACACGGTCCACACCGGACCGCTCACCGGTTCCGACCACGTCGTCCGCGGACACGAGCGGTCGGATCTGCTCGCGACCGGTGCCATCGCGGTCGACATGGAGTCGGCGGCCACGCTCCACAGCGCCGTCCGCGCGGGCGCACGCCCGGTTGCGGCCGTACGAGTGGTGGTGGACGCTCCAGAACATGAACTCGTCCGGATCGGCACGGTGCGCGGTGGAATATCAGCCTTCCGTGTTCTTCGTGCCGTTCTCCCCGCTTTCTTCGAATGGCACCGTAATTTGCTGCTCCCCAGGAGGTGAGCCAGATGGCCATGCCGCTTCGCCAGACCATCAAGGTGGCGACGTATCTCGCTGAACAGAAACTCCGGAAGCGGGACAAGTTTCCGCTGATCGTCGAGCTCGAACCGCTTTACGCGTGCAACCTGAAGTGTGAGGGCTGCGGCAAGATCCAGCACCCGGCCGGAGTGCTCAAGCAGCGCATGCCGGTGGCCCAGGCCGTGGGGGCGGTGCTGGAGTCCGGTGCCCCGATGGTGTCCATCGCGGGCGGCGAGCCTCTGATGCATCCTCACATCGATGAGATCGTGCGCCAGCTGGTGAGGCGGAAGAAGTACGTCTTTCTGTGCACCAATGCCATGCTGCTGCGCAAGAAGATGGACAAGTTCAAGCCATCGCCCTATTTCGCGTTCGCTGTGCACATCGACGGTCTGCGCGAGCGGCACGACGAGTCCGTTGCCAAGGAGGGTGTGTTCGACGAGGCGGTGGAGGCCATCAAGGAGGCCAAGCGGCGTGGCTTCCGGGTGACGACCAATTCGACGTTCTTCAACACCGACACCCCGCAGACGATCATCGAGGTCCTCAACTTCCTCAATGACGACCTGAAGGTGGACGAGATGATGATCTCGCCTGCGTACGCCTACGAGAAGGCACCCGACCAGGAGCACTTCCTCGGTGTGGAGCAGACCCGCGAGCTGTTCAAGAAGGCCTTCGCGGGCGGCAACCGGCGGCGCTGGCGGCTCAACCACTCGCCGCTGTTCCTCGACTTCCTCGAGGGCAAGGTCGACTTCCCGTGCACCGCGTGGGCGATCCCCAACTACTCGCTCTTCGGCTGGCAGAAGCCCTGCTATCTGATGAGCGACGGGTACGTCACGACGTACAGGGAACTCATCGAGGAGACCGACTGGGACGCCTACGGCCGCGGCAAGGACCCGCGCTGCGCCAACTGCATGGCGCACTGCGGCTACGAGCCGACCGCGGTCATGGCCACCATGGGCTCGCTGAAGGAGTCCCTGCGCGCCGTCCGTGAGACCGTCTCCGGAAACCACGGGTGACGTCGTGACCGCCATTTCCTTGGGTGTCCCCGAGGTACCGGTCCGGCCGATCGCGGAGCGCCGTCTCTCGCGGCGTATCCAGGTCGGCCCGGTGGCGGTAGGGGGAGGCACGCCGGTGTCCGTGCAGTCGATGACGACGACCCGTACGTCGGACATCGGCGCCACCTTGCAGCAGATCGCCGAGCTCACGGCGTCCGGCTGCCAGATCGTCCGGGTCGCCTGCCCCACGCAGGACGACGCGGACGCGCTGGCCACCATCGCCCGCAAGTCGCAGATCCCGGTGATCGCGGACATCCACTTCCAGCCGAAGTACGTGTTCGCCGCGATCGAGGCGGGCTGTGCGGCGGTGCGGGTGAACCCCGGCAACATCAAGCAGTTCGACGACAAGGTGAAGGAGATCGCGCGGGCGGCCAAGGACCACGGCACTCCGATCCGGATCGGAGTCAACGCCGGGTCGCTCGACAAGCGGCTGCTGAAGAAGTACGGCAGGGCCACACCCGAGGCGCTGGTCGAGTCGGCCCTGTGGGAGGCGTCGCTCTTCGAGGAGCACGACTTCCGGGACATCAAGATCTCCGTCAAGCACAACGACCCGGTGGTGATGGTGGGCGCCTACCGCCAGCTGGCCGCCGCCTGCGACTACCCGCTGCACCTGGGGGTGACCGAAGCCGGCCCCGCCTTCCAGGGGACCATCAAGTCGGCGGTCGCCTTCGGTGCGCTGCTGAGCGAGGGCATCGGGGACACCATCCGGGTGTCCCTGAGCGCGCCGCCCGCCGAGGAGGTCAAGGTCGGCATCCAGATCCTGGAATCGCTGGGGCTGCGGCAGCGTCGGCTGGAGATCGTGTCGTGCCCGTCCTGCGGCCGTGCCCAGGTGGACGTCTACAAGCTGGCCGACGAGGTCACGGCCGGTCTGGAGGGTATGGAGGTGCCACTGCGCGTCGCGGTCATGGGCTGCGTCGTCAATGGCCCGGGCGAGGCCCGTGAGGCCGACCTCGGGNGCTGCGTCGTCAATGGCCCGGGCGAGGCCCGTGAGGCCGACCTCGGGGTCGCCTCCGGCAACGGCAAGGGGCAGATCTTCGTCAAGGGCGAGGTCATCAAGACCGTGCCCGAGTCGAAGATCGTCGAGACCCTGATCGACGAGGCTATGAAGATCGCCGAGCAGATGGAAGCGGACGGCTCCGCGTCAGGCGAGCCGGGGAGCACAGCGCCGGGGAGGCCCTCCGTCACTGTGAGCTGACTGCGTCTTCCCGGGGGCCGTGACATCGGCGGCCGCCGCCGCGAGCCCCCGGACCCCCCGCCGGAAGCGCAGCACATGAGAGGTGCCTGCCCGGCGTGGAGGCAGACGACGCAAGTCCGAGTGGAACGGCACGGACCGAGAGGGGGCCCGAGCGTGACGATTCTGGAGAGTATCCGGGGACCACGTGACCTGAAGGCGCTGTCCGAGGCAGAGATCAGCCAACTGTCCGAAGAGATCCGGGAGTTCCTGGTGCACGCGGTCGCCAGGACCGGAGGTCATCTGGGGCCCAACCTGGGGGTGGTGGAACTCTCCATCGCGCTCCACCGGGTCTTCGAGTCGCCCGTCGACCGCATTCTGTGGGACACCGGCCACCAGAGCTACGTACACAAGCTGCTGACGGGACGACAGGACTTCTCCAAACTGCGCGGCAAGGGCGGCCTGTCCGGTTACCCGTCGCGTGAGGAGTCCGAGCACGACATCATCGAGAACAGCCACGCCTCCACCGCGCTCGGCTGGGCCGACGGGCTCGCCAAGGCCCGCGAGGTACAGGGCGAGAGGGGGCACGTCGTCGCGGTCATCGGGGACGGCGCGCTCACCGGCGGCATGGCGTGGGAGGCGCTGAACAACATCGCGGCCGCCAAGGACCGGCCGCTGATCATCGTCGTCAACGACAACGAACGCTCGTACGCGCCGACCATCGGCGGGCTGGCCAACCATCTGGCGACGCTGCGGACCACCGACAGCTACGAGAAGGTACTGGCCTGGGGCAAGGACGTGCTGCTCCGTACGCCGGTCATCGGGAACACGCTCTTCGAGTCGCTGCACGGCGCGAAGAAGGGGTTCAAGGACGCGTTCGCGCCGCAGGGCATGTTCGAGGACCTGGGCCTGAAGTACGTGGGTCCCATAGACGGGCACGACGTCGCGGCCGTGGAGTCGGCGCTGCGGCGCGCGAAACGGTTCCACGGGCCGGTCATCGTCCACTGCCTCACCGAGAAGGGGCGCGGTTGCGAGCCCGCGCTCGCGCACGAGGAGGACCACTTCCACACGGTCGGCGTGATGGACCCGCTCACCTGCGAGCCGCTCGCGCCCTCGGGCGGCCCCACCTGGACCTCGGTGTTCGGCGACGAGATCGTGCGGATCGGTGAGGAGCGCGAGGACGTCGTGGCGATCACGGCGGCCATGCTGCATCCGGTGGGGCTGGCGAAGTTCGCGGAGCGGTTTCTCGACCGGGTGTGGGACGTCGGCATCGCCGAGCAGCACGCCACGGTGTCCGCCGCCGGGCTGGCGACGGGTGGTCTGCATCCGGTCGTCGCGGTGTACGCGACCTTCCTCAACCGTGCCTTCGACCAGCTTCTGATGGACGTCGCGCTGCATCGCTGCGGCGTGACCTTCGTGCTCGACCGGGCCGGTGTCACGGGAGTGGACGGTCCCTCGCACAACGGCATGTGGGACATGTCCATCCTGCAGGTCGTGCCGGGGCTGAGGATCGCCGCGCCGCGTGATGCCGACCAGCTGCGGGCCCAGCTGCGCGAGGCGGTGGCCGTGGACGACGCCCCGACGCTGCTGCGCTTCCCCAAGGAGTCCGTCGGACCGGCGGTCCCGGCGGTCGACCGCGTGGGCGGTGTGGACGTCCTGCACCGGGCCGAGCGGCCCGAGGTGCTCCTGGTCGCCGTCGGCGTGATGGCGCCGGTGTGCCTCCAGGCGGCCGAGCTGCTGGCGGCGCGGGGCGTCAACTGCACGGTCGTGGACCCCCGTTGGGTCAAGCCTGTCGACCCCGCGCTGCCCGGCCTCGCCGCCGAGCACCGCATGGTCGCCGTCGTCGAGGACAACAGCCGGGCCTCCGGCGTGGGCGCGGCGGTCGCCCTCGCGCTCGGCGATGCCGAAGTCGACGTTCCCGTACGGCGCTTCGGCATTCCGGAGCAGTTCCTCGCGCACGCCAAGCGCGGGGAGGTGCTGGCCGACATCGGGCTCACGCCCGTCGAGATCGCGGGACGGATCAGCGCGGGTCTGGCCACCCAGGAGCACATGTCCAAGGAGAAACAGGAATGACGACCGCGGAACCCTCTGCGCAGTCCGAGGAGTTCGATCTCGGGAGACTCCTCGCCGCGCGGGGAGCCGAGCGCTACGAACTCCACGCACGCCACCTCAACCACCAGCTCCCGCGCATGCTGCACACCATCGGCTTCGACAAGATCTACGAGAGGGCCGAGGGCGCGCACTTCTGGGACGCGGACGGCAACGACTACCTGGACATGCTCGCCGGATTCGGGGTGATGGGCCTGGGCCGTCATCACCCCGTCGTCCGCAAGGCGCTGCACGATGTCCTCGACGCCTCGCTCGCCGACCTCACCCGCTTCGACTGCCAACCGCTGCCGGGCCTGCTCGCCGAGCGACTCCTCACCCACAGCCCGCATCTGGACCGGGTGTTCTTCGGCAACAGCGGTACGGAGGCCGTGGAGACGGCGCTGAAGTTCGCCCGGTACGCGACCGGGAAGCCGCGCGTTCTGTACTGCTCGCACGCGTTCCACGGCCTGACCACCGGCTCGCTGTCCGTGAACGGCGAGTCAGGGTTCCGCGACGGCTTCGCGCCGCTGCTGCCCGACACCGCGGTTCCACTCGGCGATCTGGACACCCTGGCCAAGGAGTTGAGGAAGGGCGATGTCGCCGGGCTGATCGTCGAGCCGATCCAGGGCAAGGGCGTGCACGAAGCGCCGCCCGGATATCTGCTCGCCGCCCAGGAGCTGCTGCACCGGCACAAGGCGCTGCTCATCGCGGACGAGGTGCAGACGGGCCTCGGACGCACCGGTGACTTCTACGCCTACCAGCACGAGGACGGTGTCGAGCCGGACCTGGTGTGCGTGGCGAAGGCACTGTCCGGCGGCTATGTGCCCGTGGGCGCGACCCTCGGCAAGGACTGGATCTTCAAGAAGGTCTACTCGTCGATGGACCGCGTCCTCGTGCACTCCGCGAGTTTCGGATCCAACGCACAGGCCATGGCCGCCGGCCTCGCCGTGCTCTCCGTGATGGAGAACGAGGAGATCGTCGCGAACGCCCGCGCCATGGGAGAGCGATTGAGGTCCCGGCTCTCCGCGCTCGTGGACAAGTACGAGCTGCTCAGCGAGGTACGCGGCCGGGGCCTGATGATCGGCATCGAGTTCGGCAGGCCGAGGTCGCTGAAACTGCGCAGCCGCTGGACGATGCTCCAGGCCGCGCGCAAGGGCCTGTTCGCGCAGATGGTGGTCGTGCCGCTGCTCCAGCGGCATCGGATCCTCACTCAGGTCTCGGGTGACCACCTGGAGGTGATCAAGCTGATCCCGCCGCTGATCATCGGCGAGCGGGACGTGGACCGGTTCGTGGACGCCTTCACCGAGGTGATGGACGACGCGCACCACGGTGGTGGGCTGATGTGGGACTTCGGGAAGACGTTGGTGAAGCAGGCGGTGGCGAACCGCTGAGAGGCGGTGGCCGAAGCCGCTGTCGGTCTTTTGCCTCAGAGGCAACAAATTTGCCGCTGGGGCAAGCCTCTGACTGAATCGGAGGCATGACGCCTGCCGAGGGTACGAACCCTGCCGAGCCGGAGGCGGCCGACGCGCTGCCCGCCGTCGCGCCGCAGCTGCGTGAGCTACGGCGCCGCGCCTCACTCACCCTGGAGACAGCGGCCCGTACCGCCGGGCTGTCGCCCGCCCACCTCTCCCGTCTGGAGACCGGGCGGCGCCAGCCGTCTCTGCCGATGCTCCTCGCGCTCGCCCGCACCTACGGTACGACCGTCTCGGAGCTGCTCGGCGAGACGGTCGCCGACCGGGACGCCGTCGTGCGCGCCGCCGACATGGAACCCACGCGGGCCGGCGGCTGGACGTACTGGCAGGCCGGCGCGGCGGGGCGGGGCATGCAGTCCCTGCGCGTGCACGTCCCGTACGGGGCGCAGGGCGACATCGTGCGTGTCCACCCGGGCGAGGAATGGCTGTACGTCCTCAAGGGACGGCTGCGGCTGCGTCTCGCCGACACCGCGCATCTGCTCGCGCCCGGCGACAGCGCGCACTTCGACTCGCTGACCCCGCACCGGATCGCGGCCGCGGACCGGGAGGGCGCCGACCTGCTCTTCGTACACACCCTGCTGCAGAGCCCCACGGCCACGCTGTGCCTGGGCCCGACGTCCACAGGAGACGACGTATGAGCAACATGGAAGAGAAGCTGCCGCGTGGTCTGTGGGTGCGGCTCATCATCTACGTGGCCGTCGGGCATCTCTTCGCGGCCTTCATCTACCTGCTGTTCACGCTCGGCGCGCAGAACCGGTAACGCGGGGCCCGGCATCGACGTGGTGCCGAGCCAGACGTGGCGCCGGTGCGTCAGTCCAGGAAACGCTGCCGCAGCCGCTCCCGTGTCTTGGGGGTTACGCCGAGGGCCTGCTCCAGATAGGCGTCGAATCCGCCCCAGGTCTCCTCGATCGTCTCGAACGCCGCCGCGAGATATTCGGCGCGGGCGTCGAAGAGGGGGTTGAGCAGCTCCATGACCTCGGGTGAGTAGCCGTCGGCCGCGGTGCTGCTGCGGCGTACCTTGTAGCGCCGGTGCGTGGCGTTCGACTTCAGATAGTCCGTCGTGACGGCCTCGCGCTCGACACCGACCGCGAGGAGAGTCACCGCGATGGAGATGCCCGCGCGGTCCTTGCCCGCCGCGCAGTGCATGAGCGCGGGCACGCTGTCCTCGGCGAGCGCGTGCAGCACCTGGCTGTGCTCGGCAGTGCGCTCCTTGATGATCTCGCGGTAGGACCTGATCATCCGGTTCGCGGCCCTGCCGTCGGAGAGGATCGAGCGCAGCTGGTCCAGGTCGCCGTCGCGGACCATCTTCCAGAACTCGGCGCCGTGCGCCGGGTCGGTCAGCGGCAGGTTCACATTGCGCACGCCCGGCAGGTCGACGTCCGGGCCCTCCAGCCTCTTGTCCGCGGCATTGCGGAAGTCGAAGATCGTGTGCAGGCCCAGTGAGGCGAGGAACGCGGCGTCGTCCTGCGTCGCGTGCGCGAGATGGCCGCTGCGGAACAGCCGTCCGTACGCCACTCGTCGGCCGTCCACCGTCGGCAGGCCGCCCACATCGCGGAAGTTCCGCACTCCGGTCAGCTCGGGCTCGGTCGACGGGACCTGCTGCGTCACGGGGGCTCCTCCCATTCGGCGGCCGACGCTGTTGTCGGCGGGGCGCGTTCTCGACCATACGACATAGATTCCTGGGGCAATGAGTTGTCCACAGGCGTTGCATCCGAGGCACATGCGATTGGATGATGTTCGGGCTTGAGCGCGCTTGTTCGGATCTGTGAGGGTTTGATGATTGAGATCAGCGAGACCGGTCGCACGTGGCTTCTGTCGGGGCCTACGAGCAGTTATGCCCTCCGGGTCACTGACGAGGACGAGTTGACGCATCTGCACTGGGGGCCGCGCATCGCGCTCGCGGATGCCGAAGCGCTCGCCGCCCACCCCGGTCCGCAGTACTGGCCCTTCGAGTCCCCGCTCGACGGATACGAGGAGTACCCGGTCGAGGGCGGCCCCCGCTTCGTGCGGCCCGCGCTGTCCGTGCGCACGGACGAGCGGCGCGGCACGGAGTGGCGCTTCGAGACGTACGAAACGGACGGCGACGAACTGCGCCTGCGCTTCTTGGACGCGGGGCTCGGTATCACGCTGCACTACCGGATGCGCCATGACGTGGTGGAGCGCTGGGTGACCCTCGTCAACGAAGGGCCCGCCGTCGAGGTCCTGCGCGCCGACTCCGCCACCTGGACGCTGCCCGAGCGGGACGGCTGGCGGCTGTCGCAGCTGCACGGGCGTTGGGCGGCCGAGTCCCGGCTCGTACGAACGGACCTCACCTACGGCGAGAAGGTCATCGGCAGCCGGCGCGGCCACACCGGCCATCAGCATCTGCCGTGGGTCGCGCTCGACGAGGAGGCGACCGAGGAGCGCGGCGAGGTGTTCGGGTGCGCGCTCGCGTGGTCCGGATCGTGGCGGATCGCCGTGGCCCAACTCCCGGACGCGCGCGTGCAGATCACCGGCGGGGCCGGCTACGACGACTCGGGCCTGGTGCGGCTGGCGTCGGGGGAGAGCTTTGTCACGCCCGTCTTCGCGGGGCTGTGGAGCGACGGCGGCTTCGGCGGTGCGAGCCGTGCCTGGCACGCCTACCAGCGGGCGTATGTGATTCCGGACGCCGAGCAGGACCGGCCCGTGCTCTACAACTCGTGGGAGGCCACGGAGTTCGACATCTCCGAGGAGCAGCAGCGGGCACTCGCGCGTCGGGCGGCGGCGATGGGCGTGGAGCTGTTCGTGGTCGACGACGGCTGGTTCGGGGCGCGGACCAGCGACCGTGCCGGGCTCGGGGACTGGACGCCCAACGTGGACCGCTTCCCGGCGGGACTCAAGCCCCTCGCCGACGATGTGCACGCGCTCGGCATGCAGTTCGGCATCTGGGTCGAGCCGGAGATGGTCAACCCGGACAGCGAGCTGTACCGCGCGCATCCCGACTGGGTGCAGTTCCAGCCGGGGCGCAGGCGCACGGAGTTGCGCAATCAGCTGGTCCTGAACCTCGCGCGCGAGGACGTTCAGGAGTACCTGTGGGAGCGACTGGACGAGCTGCTGTCCAGCGCGCCCATCGACTATGTGAAGTGGGACTTCAATCGCTGCTTCACGGACGCCGGATGGCCGGACGAGCCGTATCCGCAAAGGCTGTGGGTCGATCATGTGCATGCGCTGTACGGCCTGTTGGACCGTTTGCGGTCCGCGCATCCGGGTGTCGCCTTCGAGTCCTGCTCGGGCGGTGGCGGCCGGATCGACCTCGGGATCATGGCCCGTACGGACCAGGTGTGGACCTCGGACAACACCGATCCGCTCGACCGGCTCGCCCTTCAGCACGGCTTCAGTCAGCTGCACCCGGCTCGGGTCATGGCCGCCTGGGTCACCGACAGCCCGAACACGCAGCTCAACGGGCGCGTCAGCTCGTTGCGCTTCCGATTCGTGAGCGCCATGGCGGGGGTCCTCGGCGTCGGCGGAGACCTGACCGAGTGGAGTGAGGAGGAGCTCGCCGAGGCGCGGGAGTGGGTGGAGCTCTACAAGGAGATCCGGCCCGTCGTGCAGCGCGGCGACCTCTACCGGCTGCGGGCGCCGGAGGGCGGGCTGAGCGCGGTGCAGTACGTCCACGGGGACCGGGCCGTCGTCCTTGCCTGGCTGCAGGCCCAGCGCCATGGCGAGCCCGTCGGGTCGGTGCGACTGCGCGGACTCGACCCGACTGCAGTGTACGAATGCCTCGAAACGGGCGAAGTACACCGAGGTGCGGTGCTGTTGCATCAGGGGTTGCGGACGGGGTTGCGCGGTGACCTCGATGCGGCAGTTTTCCGCCTGCGTCGTATGTGAGTGTTATGTCCACATTGGTGGCCTTCATTCAAACTCGCCCTGGAATGGAGGCCACTGGGTCGGTAGGCCGTGAGCAGCGTCATATTCGTGACGGTCCGCTGTCGCCATGTTCACGTAATTCAACTGTGTTCTCGGGGATTTCGGGAATTCACGGAGATCGGCAATTGACGCACCGTGACCGAGATATCGGTCAAGGATCAAGAGAATGGGACACATAGGCAACCCAAAGCTTGTCCCTGTGCGTCTTGTTCGCTTACGTTCGCCACCAATCCGGACGGACGCCCAATCCTGCCGCCGCCCGGAATCCGCACACACTGACCCGTGTACGGCAGGAGCGGGGGACCCACAGGTACAACGCCTGTTCCGGTCTCCGGAACTGGCTAGGGGTAAAGCCGCGCGAAAACGTGGCCGGGCATCTCCAGCTCGCACCCGACAGCTCACCTCGCAGGCGCCGGAGAGGAATTCGCCATGCCCGCGAAGGGTAAGCACCGCCGTCCGAAGTCCCAGCGTCTCACCCGCTCGATCGCCGTCGCCGGAACGGGTGGCGCCGCGCTCGCGCTGCCGCTTCTGGGGGCGACCGGCGCCCACGCCGCTACTCCCGAGACCGCCCCTGTATCTGTTTCCAAGAAGGCCGAATCCTTTTCGGAGAAGGCCGCCAAGTCCGCTCCGGTGGCGGCCCAGAAGAAGGCCGCGAACCGCACGTACACGGTGAAGAAGGGTGACTCCCTCTTCAAGATCGCCAAGGCGCAGCACGTCAGTGGTGGCTGGAAGAAGCTCTACGCGGACAACCGCCGGGCCATCGGCGACGATCCGGCGCTCATTCACCCGGGCCTGAAGCTGGCGATCGGCAAGAAGGCCGCCTCCAGTTCCGGTGCAGTCAAGAGCAAGGCCGCCGGCTCCGGTGCCGCCAAGAGCAAGGCCGCCGACTCGGGTGCCGCCAAGAGCAAGGCCGCCGCCCCGTCGTCCGCGACGACGACCACGGCTGCCAAGCCGGCGGACTCGCCGAGCACTTCAAGCGGCTTCACCCTGCCCGTCGCGGGTGCGGGCGTCGGCACCCCGTACCACCTGGCGGGCTCCATGTGGTCCAGTGGCTACCACACCGGTGTCGACTTCGTGGTGCCTACCGGTACCTCGCTCAAGGCTGTGGGTGCGGGCACCGTCGTCTCCGCCGGCTGGGGCGGCGCGTACGGCAACCAGGTCGTCATCAAGCTCAACGAGGGCCACTACGCGCAGTACGCCCACCTGTCCTCCCTCTCCGTCTCGGCCGGGCAGTCCGTGACCGAGGGGCAGCAGATCGGCCTCTCCGGCGCGACCGGCAATGTCACCGGTCCGCACCTGCACTTCGAGATCCGCACCACTGCGAACTACGGCTCGGACGTGGACCCGGTGGCGTTCCTGCGCGCGCACGGCGTCACCGTCTGACACCTCCCGCACAGCGACGGGGACCACTCGGGCAGCCGAGTGGTCCCCGTTCCGCGTGCTGGGGGATCGACAACGGTGGCGGTCTGCCGTCACAGTGGTCATGGTCTCGGCAAGCGCTTTCTATCGCCTCGGCGGCGAGGACCTGCGACTGCGCGTCCCCGTGATCGCCATGACCCGTCGTACAGAAGGAGTCCGATGACGACCCGCAGAGCCTTCGGGACCCTGGTGGCCGGTACCGCCCTCGCGGCCGCCCTCGTCCCCGCGCAGAGCGCGAGCGCGACGGTCCGCCACCGCCGAGGACGGCTCATCGCCCGCGACGACTTCCGGCACGGCCTTGGCCAGTGGGTCACCGAGCTGCAGGACGGCGGCAACGTCACGGCGTCCCGCGGGGTCCTGGAGATCGACGTACCCAGCGGCGCGACCATCTGGTTCAGGCGGCCGATCGAGGGGCGGCGGCCGTACGTCCTCGAGTACACCGCCACGCCGGTCTCCGCCGCGGGCGTCAACGACCGGGTGTCAGACCTCAACAACTTCTGGAACGCCGTCGACGTCCGCTCCCCGGACGACATCTTCGCCACCGAGCGCCGCGGCGCGCTCGACGAGTACGACTACCTCAAGACGTACTACTCCGGCTATGGAGCGAACTACAACACGACCACGCGGCTGCGCCGTTATGTGGGCGACGCGGGCGTCCGTCCGCTGATCCGCGACTACACGGAGCCGTTGCTGGTGGCGAACGAGCCCCACCACGTGCGGATCGTGTCGAACGGCTCGACGGTCCAGTGGTGGAACAACGGGCGGCTCGTCTTCGACTACCTCGACCCGGAGCCGTACACGAGCGGGCACTTCGCGTTCCGGACCGTGTGGAGTCATTTCCGGATCACGGACTTCCGGGTGTGGGAGCTGTGTATTCCGAGTTGACCAACACTTGACGCGTGGCTTATCTCACCGCCCGTCAACCCCTTATTACGGTCGCGTAGGTCACACCGAAAGGTGAATCATGGCCCGATGTGGCAGACGATTCGAAGAATGACAGCAGATCAGTGATCGGGTCGTACGTGGCGGTGGGGGACAGCTTCACCGAAGGCGTGGGCGATCCGGGCCCCGATGGGGCGTTCGTGGGATGGGCCGACCGGTTCGCGGTGCTCCTCGCCGACCGGCGGCCCGAGGGCGACTTCGGGTACACGAACCTGGCCGTGCGGGGGAAACTGCTCGACCAGATCGTCGAGGACCAGTTGCCCCAGGCCAAGGAACTCGCCCCGGACCTCGTCTCCTTCTGCGGGGGCGGCAACGACATCATCCGGCCGGGCAGCGACCCCGACGAGGTCGCCGAGCGCTTCGAACGGGCCGTCGCGGAACTCACGTCGGCCGTCGGCAGGGTGCTCGTGACCACCGGCTTCGACACCCGTGGCGTACCGGTGCTCAAGCATCTGCGCGGCAAGATCGCCACGTACAACCTGCATGTGCGGGCGATCGCCGACCGGTACGGCTGTCCCGTGCTCGACCTGTGGTCGCTCAAGACCATCCAGGACCGGCGGGCCTGGGACAACGACCGGCTGCACCTGTCGCCGGAGGGCCACACGCGTGTCGCGCTCCGCGCCGGACAGGTCCTCGGCCTGGAAGTGCCCGCCGATCCCGACCAGCCCTGGCCGCCTCTGCCGCCGCGCGGCACCCTCGAGGTGCGGCGCGACGACATCCACTGGGCGCGCGAGTACCTGGTGCCGTGGATCGGGCGACGGCTTCGGGGAGAGTCCTCCGGCGACCGTGTGGTGGCGAAGGGCAACCTGTCGCCGTACGACATCAAGATGCGGATCGAGTCGGTGGTGTGAGGGGCAGGGGCAGGGGGAGTTGGGCCCGGCCTCAGAAGCTGTGTCACATCTCCTTTCTGCAGGTCCCAGGGCCATGAGGCATGGTGATACCTCGGTTTGCCGTTCGGGCGGGCGTCGCATGGGCGTGCAGCCGAACGGCAGTGGAGGGATCTTCAGGCGGCTGTCGCGAGGGTGTCCGGGACCGCCTCGGTGCGGCGGAGCTGCCGGGCCGGACGACGGGACATGAGGGTGATGAACGCCCACTGGATGTGGGCTTCGGCGTGGGACATCAGGCGTTCGTAGGCGTCCCCGGGACGGGGAACTCCGCATCTGCCGCCAGTGCCGCGACCGGCAGGCGGTCGAACAGAACACCGCCGGCGCCTTCGCCGACGGCATCAGCGGACCCCCGCACCCACGGCACAACCGCGGACCGGTATCGCCGTCCGCGACCACGACCGGCCTCAGCCGGGGTGCCCCGTCCCTACCCATGCAGTCACCGTACGACCGGCAGGCAACGACGACTGCCGAGCTGGGACCGTCCAATAAGCCGAAACGGCCCGCCAGATATACTGACGAGCCGTCACGAGGGTTCAGACTGATACCAGAGGTACAGGAACCTGCCCATAGATCGTTCGCGCTCTGACGGTTCTGCTTCCCGTCGCTCGATGTGATGGATCGGCGCTCACTGCCTTCCTCATACGCCGCGTGCGTCCGTACATTCGGGACTGGTCAGTGGCACTGCGGAAGGTCCTCGTTGATCACCTGGGCTGTCGGCTCGAGCCGACAGCCCGGCACGCCGCATTTCGTCGGTGAGCCCTTCTACGCCTGGGCCCAGGAGCGCGGCGCACCCCTGGGCTGAAGAAGCACAACGCTTCTCAGGGCGACGTACTGTCCAGCACGGCCCTGGCGTTGGCCATCCCCTTGTGCAGTGCCTTCTGGATCGCCTGGAGCGGGTGCATGTGGGCGCGGATCGCTTCCTTCTCGTACGCCGCCTGCACCGCCTGCTGCACACCAAGGTAGTTGACGTCGAGTTGGCAGCGCACGCTGGCAACTGCGACCCTGCGTTCCAGCGTTCCCACCGTCTTGGTGGCCCACCGCCGGTCGGTGGCGGCCTGCCCTGGGGTATCGAAGGCAAGATGGTGGCGGTCCTTCATACAGGCGCTCCAGCGCCGGGCTGCCTGGACGACTTGATCATCGCGCAGTGCCCGTTCGTACGCCTGGTATTGCAGGGACAATGTGAAGTTGTTCGTCGCACCGAAGTCGCCGAGCCGCTGTCCCTTGGGGCCCACAGGCCAGGTGATCCCGGCGGCCAGCCGGGCGTCCGCGGTGGCGCGGCAGCCGCCGGCCGGTACTGGCTTGCCGCGGTAGCTGGCGACCCGGCCGGTGAGCACCGCCACCGTCGCGGAACTGGGCTGCGACCGCGGTGGGGCTATGGTCTTCGTCCGGCTGCTGGGAAGCTGTGGGTAGCGGGTGTAGTGGAAGCCGTGCTTCTGCGCCAGGCGCTCGTCGAGCAGCTGCCCCCGGCGCCAGCGGGCCTGCTGGAAGCCCGAGAGGGGGACTTCCCCGGTCGCGGCCAGACCGAAGCCGCGCAGGCAGTCGTTCGCGAGCCGCATCCGGGCGCGGCCCAGCGCGGCCTCCTGCTTCGCGTCCGGTAGATAGGCGTCGAGCGGCAGACGAGCAATCGTCCCGGCAACCGGAGTGGGGGTGCCGGCCACCGGCGGCATCGCGGGAGCTGACGCGCCCCCCGTGGTGCATCCCGTAACGCAGCCGAGGACAGCCAGGGAAAGCAGCGCGTGTGGGCGCCACCGGAGCACCCACACCCGCCGCCCAGCGCACTTGATCACGAGATGCCGACAGTCCAGCCGGCGGGCGCGGTGCAGTACCGCACGTTGGCACCGGTGCTGTCGCCCAGGCAGGTCTCCACCTCGACGAACCGGTTCTCCTCGATGTCGTGGCTGTCGCCGTCGCAGTCCCCCGTGGTCTCCTCCCGGACGCTCTCTATGAACGCGCCCGCAAAGTAGTAGAGCTGACCCCAGACGTAGTAGTTGTCGGTGTGCAGGTCGCACGCCTGAATGATGTCTCCGTTAGCGATGAAGCGCGCCCTACCACCGGTTGGGCTGGGATCTGTCGTGTAGGCATACGGGCTGTTTTCTCCGGCGGCCGCGGTCGGCGCCATGGCGAGAGTGCCACCCAGCACCAGGGCGGCGGACGCGCCGACAAGCGCGACACCCCGATTGAGCAAGCGCATGGTCATCTCCTTGTCAGATCAGATTGCTCGAGATCGCTGCACGCCACACACCGTGAGGCGGCACCCTTCTCGGTCTGGTTTCCTCGACTGCAAGTCCAGGCTGGGCCCCAACGACGGGCCTAGTAGGGGAACGCCGGCCCGCGGGCCAGGGCGGCCGTTGGGGGCGTCCTGGATCGAGTTCACCGGGGTCCGGGTTGTTGCACAGCCGTGTCCCGGGCGTGAAACAAAGCAGGTCACAAGCCCGGGTTGGCGAGATGGCGCCTTTCACGGCGGTGGCGCGCGTGTTGGGATGAGACGCCGCTGCTGCTCACGCGGACGGCACGGGGAAGGAAGCGATATGGGGCGTCCGGAGACGGACCTCGATCCGGGGCTGGGGCCGGTGCAGCGTTTTGCGTTCGAGTTGCGCAAGCTGCGTCAGGAAGCAGGCGGCATCACCTACCGCCAGATGGCCCGGCAGGTGGAGGTCTCGGTAACCACCCTGTCGAGAGCGGCCGCAGGAGAGCAACTGCCCTCCCTGCCGGTGGTCTTGGCCTATGTGCGAGTGTGCGGCGGCGATGAGCAGGAGTGGGAGCGGCGCTGGCGCGAGGCGGTCACGGAGCAGGCCCGGGCGGCCGACCTGGTGGCGGACGAGACCGTCCCTTCCCCCTACCGTGGCCTGGCCCGTTTCGACGTGGGCGATGCGGAGCTGTTCTTCGGCCGGGACGAGATGACCGATGCGCTGGCCCGCACGGTGGCGGAGCACCGCGTGGTCGCGGTCTTCGGGCCGTCCGGCAGCGGCAAGTCATCCCTGCTGCGGGCGGGGCTGATTCCCCGCCTGCGCAGCCTCGACGGACCGCACCGGCCGGCGGCGGTGCGGATCCTCACCCCGGGCGAGCATCCGCTGCGCACCCACGGCACAGTGTGCTCACCAGCCCCGGGCGAGCAGGACACCTGGCTGGTCGTGGACCAGTTCGAGGAGGTCTTCACCCTCTGCCACGACACCGCAGAGCGGGCCGACTTCCTTGCCCGCCTGCTCGCCGCCGCAGAGCCCGCAAGCCGGCTGCGCGTCGTCCTCGGGGTACGCGCCGACTTCTACGCCCACTGCCTAACCCATCCTGAACTGGCCGCAGCCATACGGGAGTCCACCGTGCCGGTGGGGCCCATGGGTGCCGACGCGCTGCGCGCGGTGATCGTCAAACCGGCCCAGGCGCACGGGCTGATCGTGGAACGCGCCCTGACCGTTCGCCTCGTCGACGAGGTCGCCGACGCGCCTGGCGGGCTGCCGCTGCTCTCGCACGTGCTGCTGGAGACCTGGCGCCGCCGCCGTGGCAAGACCATGACCCTGACCGGCTACGAGGCCGCCGGGGGCCTGGACGGGGCGATCGCCAAGACCGCCGAGGACCTGTACGACACATTCACTGAAGGCCAGGCGGCCGCGGCCCGCCGGGTGCTGCTGCGCCTGGTCGCCCCCGGCGACGGTACCCCCGACACCCGCCGACCCGCCGAAAGGGGAGAACTGCAAGGCGCCGGCCAGCAGGAGACCGGCCAGGTGTTGGAAGCCCTCGCCCGGGCGCGCCTGCTCACCCTGGATGACACCAGCGTCGAGATCGCCCACGAGGCTCTGCTGAGCGCGTGGCCGCGGCTGCGCGGGTGGATCGAAGAAGACCGTGACCGCCTGCGCGCCCACCGGAAACTGACCGAGGCGGCACGCGCCTGGGAGGAACTGGGCCACGATGCGGGCGCCCTGTACCGGGGCAGCCGCCTGGCCACCAGCCAGGAACACTTCGGCGACGCGCCTCCCGGAGACCTGACCCGCCTGGAGCACGCCTTCCTCACCACCAGCCTCGCCGCGCGCGAACAGGAACAACGCGCTGCGGCCCGTACCAGCCGACGCCTGCGCCGGTTGAGAGTGGGCTTGTCCCTCATGATGGCGCTCGCCTTTGTCGCGGGCGCGATCGCGTGGCAGCAGAGCGAGTCCGAGAAGCGGGAGCGGTTGCAGGCCGAGGCCCGCAGGATCGCGGCTCTGGCCGAGAGCCTGCGGGCGACGGACCCGGTCACCGCGATGCGGCTGAGCATCGCTTCCTGGACTCTGGCCGACCTCCCCGAGAGCCGCTCGGCGCTGATGAGCGCCGCGGTGCAGCAGGAGCAGGACGCTTTCACCGACCCAGATACCGATCCGGCCGTCGTGCGCTACCTCAGCGGCGACGGCCGCACCCTGGTCAGCGCCGGAGCGAAGCAGGCCGTGACGTGGGACGTGCGCACCCATCAGCGGACCGCTTCGTTACCCGGGCTGAGCGGCAACCTTGCCCACGCCGGCGTGATGAGCCCCGACCTGCGAAGACTCACTCTGCTGAACCGCGACGGCAAGGTGAGGATCTGGGACATGCGGGCCGGCCGTATCGAGGCGCAGCGTCTGCCGGCCGCCGACGGAGCCGAGATCAGTCCGAGCGGCCGCACCCTCGTCCTGTACAACACCCGAGGATCCCAGGCGGCAATCCAAATCCGGGACATGCAGACCCGGCGCGTGCTACTGGAGCGCCGCATGGACAGCGTCCTGCCCCAGCTCGGCCCCGGGGAACCATACGATGTCTCGGACTGGGCCATGCGGCGGCTGCACCAACAGCGCTGGGTAAAAAACTACCCATTCCCCGATGCTCAGGTGAGCGCGGACGACCGTCTGATGGCGCTGTGCCTGCCCGGCACCCGCCTGCAGATCTGGGACATCCCCCGGCGTCGCAAACTGCCGTCCAAGTGGGCCCCCAAGACGACCGCCGCCAACTGCTCCGAGGAAGACTTCCAGTTCACCCCCGACAGCCGACATGTGGTCCTGCGCGGCCCAGCAGGAATCCGCAGCTGGGAAATCGCTTCGGGCCGGGAACTCCCCAAGCTCCAGCACGAGGGACTGGAAGATCTCGAGTTCAGCCCGGACGGCAGGTTCATGGCCGCCACGGACCCCGACGAGGTCCTGTTGTGGCGGACCGATGCGCCCGCAGCACCTGTCTTCCGGTATCCGCACTCCGACGAGACAGTCAGTGAACTCAGGCTGGACATGAAAGAGCGCCGCATCCGCTATTTCGCCGGAGGGTCCCAGACCGTGGTGCGCTCCCTCTCCCTCGACGGCGTCGTCGACTCCCGCTGGCAGAGCCGGCCCGCCGCATCGGCCTCCTTCAGCCCGGACGGCAGCACACTCGCCATCGCCCACCAGGACACCGATACCGGTCGGGCGCAGATCCAGTTGCACGACGGCCGTAACGGCAACCACATGGCCAGCCTGCCGTCGGCCGCCTGCCCCATTCCCCCCGAAGGGCGGCAAAGTCCCCTGCCCTGCCCCGTGCACATGGCCTTCCGCTCCGATGGACGCGTCCTCGCCTACGGCGTCAGCCACCCGACCCAGTCCGTCCCGCCGGAGAGGCTGTCCCTGTGGGATGTTCCGGGCCACCGCATCACCAAGTCACTGACGGTGACCGGAACCGACCCCGACAACCCCAGCCTTCCCGCAATGGCCGTCAACGGCCTCACCTTCCACCCAGAAGAAACGTCGCTGGTGACCTCCCGAATACCAGAGGACGAACGGCTCGAATTCTGGAACCTGCGCAGCGGGAACAAGACCCGCGAAATCCACGGCATCGGCGGTGAAACCCTGGCGGTGAAACCCGGCGGACGCATCCTGGCAACCGACCACGGCCAGTTCCTCGACCTGCGGTCCGGCCGGATCACACGCCGCGCACTCACCTCCGGCACGACGACGGCACTGGCATTCAGCCCGGACGGCACGTACCTCGCAGCAGGCGACGAATCCGGTCAGGTAACCGTGTGGGACGGCGACGCCCACGAGCCCCTCGGCATCCTTCCCGCGTCTCCGGTCCGTGACGGCCCGCCCAGGCGGGCGGTCAGTGACGGCCCGCCCAGGCAGGTGTCGGAACTGGCATTCTCCCCGGACGGACGCACCCTGGCCGCCGCCGGCGATGACGGCACACTGCGGCTGTGGGACACCGACTCCAGCCGCCCCATCGGCTCCGCCCTCCCCACCCCAGGCACAGCCCTCCTGTCCCTGGCATTCAGCCCCGACAGCAAAACCCTCTACGCGGCAGGCGAGCACGTACCGCTGCAGACATACGACATCACCACAGGCCAGGCAGCCACCCTGGCATGCGACCGCGCCGGGGCAGGCCTGACCCCGGACGAATGGCGCACGCACATCCGCGACATCCCCTACCGACGGACCTGCTGATCAGCCGCTGGCAGATGACCACAGCCCGGACGGCCACACCCTGGCTACCGGCATGTGCCACGTCCCAAAGTGAGCCCGTGATCGGCCGATCGTTATTGGCATGCCAGGCTCAGACACAGGCTCTCAGGGCAGCTGAGGGGTGCGGGGCAGGAGACCGAGCCTCCCAGTTGCCTGGCGCAGGTCACGGTACTTGGTCGAGGAAGTGGTCCAGGGCCTTTAGTTCCGGCGTCAGGTTGTCCATGCCGGGTGGGACAGTGATCTCCTCGTGCCAGGCGCCGGCGCGATGTGAAGGCGCCTGCGGAAGACGTACCCTCCTGTGGGATCCGGCGGTGGTGACGCCCGCCGGTGAGGCTCACCGGCGGCCCGGGGCCGTCAACGCCTCGCGCTCCAGGCCGAGTTCGCGGGCGAGTGCCTCGTCCACCCACTCCTGTGTACGGGTCCGGGACACCGCGCCCTGGTACGCCGTCATCTGGACCGCGAGACCGTCGAGGAGCGCGGTGAGGCGCAGCGCCGTGCCCATGGGATCCGGGCAGCGGAACTCGCCCGCGGCCACGCCCTCCGCGATGACCTCGGCGATCGCGGCCTTCCACTGGCTGTCGAGGTCACGCGTGACGTCCCGCAGCGCCGGCTCGCGCAGGGCCGCGGCCCAGCCCTCGATCCACAGGCGCCAGCCCTTGGCCTGACCCGTCGGTGCGTACCAGCGGACGGCCGCCCGCAGCCGGCGCAGCGCCGTCGTGCGGCGGCCGAGCAGCTTGCGCAGATGGGCGAGATCTCCCTCGGCCGCGTATCCGAACGCGGCGGCGACCAGCTTCTCCTTCGTCGAGAAGTGGTACAGCACCAGCGCGTTGCTCACCCCGAGCGCGGTCGCCACGTCGGCGATCCGCACGGATGTCACGCCCCGTGCTTCGATCTGCTCGATGGCGGCCCGCAGCAGTTCCTCACGCCGCTCCGCCACGCTCAACCGCACCCTCGCCACGCTGCCTACTTTAAGGCTCGGTTCGCCTCCGGGGCGCGCCGGTGCCGGAGCCCGCTGTTGCCGTAGCGCGCCGTTGCTGACTCCTGGTCCAGTCAGCGTCACCGATACCAGCCGAACCGCTCGGAGATCACGGGCAGCCGGTCCGCGACGATGGCGTGCGCGGCAGCCCGCGGTGTCGTCCCGTCGGCCTCCGCGCGGGCCAGCATCCGGTCGATCAGGTCCCGCATCGAGCGGCGTGTATACGTGAACGCCTCGTCCGCGTCGGCCCCGATGTCCCCGAACAGCGTCCACCACCACCAGGCGTTGGTCCCGGAGTTGACGACGACATCCGGCAGGACGGTGACCCCACGCGCGGCGAGCCGTTCCTCCGCCTCCGGCAGTACGGGCATGTTCGCGGCCTCGACGATCCAACGCGCCGTGACCCGCGCCTCGTTGGCGGTGTCGATGGCGTACGAGACGGCCGCCGGCACCAGCACCTCGGCATCGGCGGACAGCCAGGCGTCACCGGGCAGTTCGCGGTCGGCCGGACGCAGCGCCGTGCGGTCGACGGTTCCGTAGGCGTCGCGGGCGGCGAGCAGCGCCTCGATGTCGAGTCCCTCGGGGTTGCCGATCGTGCCCTTCACATCGGCGACGGCCACGATCGAGAGCCCCGCGCGCGCGAGGAACCGTGCGGTGGCCCCGCCCATGGTGCCCAGCCCCTGGATGGCCGCCCTTGTCTCCGTGTACGGCTGCCCGGCCCGGTCCAGGGAGGCGAGGACGGATTCGGCGACGCCGCAGCCGCCGACCAGTTCGTCGAGACCGATGCCATCCACCTCGACCGCGAACGCGTCCGCCAGCCGCCGCCGCGCCGTCGGCTCGTCGTCGAGCAGCGGGTACACGGCCTGCACGGAGGAGACGAGTCCCGCCTCGGCGGCGGCCCGGTCGACGACGTCCTGGGTGAGGCCGAGGTCTTCGCCGGTGGTCCAGAGGGTTTCGATGTACGGGCGCATGGCGCGCAGGTAGCGCACCAGGAGGTCGTACGCCTCGGGGGCCCGGGGATCGCAGTCGATGCCGCCCTTGGCGCCGCCCAGCGGAACGTAGCGGCCCTCGGGGTTGTAGTGCAGGGCTTCCTTCATGGTCATGCCGCGGGCGAGTCCCGCGACCTCGTTCAGCGTGCAGCCGTCCCGCATCCGCAGCCCGCCGCTGGAGACACCGCGGACGAGCCGGTCGACGACGAGGTGTCCCTGGCGGCCGGTGACATGATCGGTCCAGGTCAGCGACATCAGAGGGCTGCTGTCGGGGGCCGGCATGAGGTCTCCTCGGGAAGGCTGACGCGACTGGCTGATCACGCGATTACTGAACAGTGAGTCAGTGTGGGAAGCGGGTCGTGGAACTGTCAACGTTGCTGAACGGATATTCAGTAAGGTCTGTTGTGCATCGCGCTGTCATGCGCCCGACCCGGCGCTGTCGGTGGCGGAGCCCATAATGGAAAGCCAGACGACTCCACCTGGAGGTACCGTGACCGGTTTCCGTGCCCTGAGCTCCGGGCTCCGCGCGCTGCAGCCCGCCGCCTTCGGCGCGGATCCCGCCGGTGAGCGCATGGAGCGCATCCGCAGATCGCCGAACTTCGTGGACGGAGTCTTCCGGAATCCCGAGGCTCCCCGGAGCCCGTCCTCCGGCTCGATGCTCGAGTTCGCGAAGGTCTTCTTCCGCAAGGAGGAGCGTGCCCGGCGAGCCCCGTCCGGCACGGTGCCGGTGCACGCCACGACGCTGGCCGACCTCGCCAAGCCCCCGGCCCATGGTGTGCGTCTGACCTGGATGGGGCACTCCAGTGTGCTCGCGGAGATCGACGGTCACCGTGTGCTCTTCGATCCCGTCTGGGGCGAGCGGTGCTCACCGCTCAGCTTCGCCGGGCCCAAGCGGCTGCATCCGGTGCCCCTGCCGCTGGCCGCGCTCGGCCCGGTCGACGTGGTCGTCATCTCGCACGATCACTACGACCACCTGGACCTGCCCACGATCAAGGCCCTGGCCGGCACGGACACGGTGTTCGCGGTGCCGCTCGGCGTCGGCGCCCACCTGGAGCACTGGGGCGTCTCGGCGGACCGGCTGCGCGAGCTGGACTGGAACGAGTCGACGAAGGTCGGCGGACTCTCCCTGACGGCCACGCCCGCACGCCACTTCTGCGGCCGTGGCCTGCGCAACACCCAGCACACGCTGTGGGCCTCCTGGGCCGTGGCGGGCGACGAACACCGGATCTACCACAGCGGCGACACGGGCTACTTCCCCGGCTTCCGCGACATCGGCGCCGAGCACGGCCCCTTCGACGCCACGATGATCCAGATCGGCGCGTACAGCGAATACTGGCCGGACATCCACATGACGCCCGACGAGGGCATGCGGGCCCACCTGGACCTCCAGGGCGGGCGGCCCAGCGGCGTGATGCTGCCGATCCACTGGGCGACCTTCAATCTCGCGGCGCACCCCTGGTCCGAGCCGGGCGAGGGGACCATCACCGCCGCCCGCTCGGCCGGCGCACGGATCGCGCTGCCGCGCCCCGGTGAGCCCTTCGAGCCGACCGCCGAGACGGTTCCGTCCGAGCCTTGGTGGCGCGGCGTGGCTCTCACGCCGAAGGGCGGGTGGCCGGCGGACGAGGCGACGGCGACGGTCAGGACTTCGGTCGGGGACACGGCGGAGGGCACCGGAGAGCCCGAGGCTGTTCCGGCGGGCTGAGGGCGACATCGCCTGACTCGCACAACGCGGCCAGTTCGCGGGGGAGATGAATGGCTGCGGCAGCAACCGTGAGCGGGCGTACGGGAGTTACGGAACGCCGCGCGGAACCCCTGCTCAAATTCCCACTGTCTACTCCTGGTTGACCGTTCCAGAAAGTGGAAATCAGTGTCGTCTTTGTCACTCGTCCTACCTGACAGTAGCTGACTGAGAGTTCAAGCACCGTGAGTAAAGTGCGGTCATGAAAGATCGGAAAGCGGCTCTCCGCTTCGGATCCCGGTCTGCCGTGCACCTCGCCGACCCTGCCCTCCTCGTTCGGGCACCGGCCGCGCTGAGTGTCCCCGGTGACGTGATCGCGGGAGCAGCCGCCGCCGAACGCCCGTTGGGCGTCCGCACACTCGGAGTCACCGGATCGTCCGCCTGCCTCTTCGCCGGCCACGGGCGGAGCGACCGCCTGGAGCTGGATCCCGCGCTCGACGAGGTCAAGCCCGACGAGACGTCCACCTTCCAGGGCAACTCCGCACGGCGCGGGGGAGCGTGAGCGGCCCATGCGCTTCATGCATCCCGACGGCTCCACCGTCCACCTCGGCTACTGCAGCAACGTCCATCCGGCGGAGAACCTGGACGCTGTCATCGATCAACTCGCCCGCTACGCCGAACCCGTACGGGAGCGGCTCGAGGTCGACCGGCTCGGCATCGGCCTGTGGCTGGCCCGGGGCGTCGTCACCGAACTCGTCGCCGACGCGGGTTCGCTCACACGCCTGAAGACCGAACTGCGGGCCCGCGGCCTGGAGACGGTCACCCTCAACGCCTTCCCGTACGCCGGATTCCACCAGGAGGTCGTCAAGAAGGACGCGTACGTCCCCGACTGGGCGGACGAGGGCCGACTGCAGTACACCCTCGACTGCGCCCGCGTGCTCGCTGATCTCCTTCCCGACGACGCCGAGCGCGGCAGTATCTCCACGCTGCCGTTGGCCTGGCGTTGGCCCTGGCCCGGTGAGCGTGCCGAGGCCGCCCGCCGTGCTCTGGACCGGCTGGCCGTGGGACTCGCCGGGCTCGAGGCGTGGACCGGCCGCCGCGTCCGGGTGGGCTTCGAACCGGAACCGGGCTGCGCCGTCGAAACCACCAGCCAGGCGGTGCGGGAGCTGGGCGGCCTCGATCCGGACCGGCTCGGCGTCTGCCTCGACGCCTGCCACCTCGCCGTGCAGTTCGAGCACCCCGCCGCGGCGCTGCGGCGGCTCGCGGACGCCGGGCTGCCCGTGGTCAAACTCCAGGCATCCTGCGCCGTCGAGGCCCTCGACCCCGCTGACCCCGCCGCCCGCGCGGCGTTGCGACGGCTCGCCGAACCCCGGTTCCTGCACCAGACCCGTACGGCGACCGCCGACGGCGTCCACGGAGTCGACGATCTTCCGGACGCCCTGGACGGCAGACTGCCCGCCGACACCGGCTCGTGGCGCGTCCACTTCCACGCCCCGCTGCACGCCGAAGCCGCACCGCCCCTGCGTACGACGGCCGGCCATCTCGCCCGCGTCCTCGCCGGACTGCTCGAACCGCTCTCGGCCGACTGTGACCACATCGAGGTCGAGACCTACACCTGGTCCGTGCTCCCCGAGCCGCCCGCCGATCTCGCCCGCGCAATCGCCGCCGAACTCGCCTGGGTCCGTGACCGGTTCACCGAACTGGGCCTGAAGGAGGACCGTTCCTAGACGGGGGCGGGTTTCCCCGGATGGGATGCCCGAGGGCGCGTCGCCCGACCGCGATGCTCGCCGCATCGTGCCGGGACGGGACTGACGGACAGCTGAGGACAACACGGCGGGTGACCGCCCGAGGGACAGGGCGGAGTGCGTCGTGGAGCGGGAAACCGTCCCGGCAGGGTGCTGACGGACCCGGAGCGGGCGGTCGGCGAGGGCCGAGGGGTGAACTGCCCCTCGGCCCTC